>FUHX01000056.1 GCA_900163555.1 Actinomycetales bacterium JB111
CCGGCCACGCGCTCGAACTCGATGGCGCGCAGCACGCCGTCGGCGTCCTCGTCGTGGCCGATGAGCCCGGAGCCGCCCTCGAGGGCGACCTGGACCGCGAGGTCGGTCATCGACTTGATGAGGCGGAGGTCGTCCGCGTCGGCCGCAGCCGAGCGGGAGAAGTAGCCCGACTTCTGGACCATGACCTTCTCGGCGCCGAGCTTGGCCGCGAACTGCTTCGCGAACCAGGCGCCCGGGTTGATCGTGTCGATCTTGACGTGGCCGAACGGGTCGCGCTCGACCTCCTCGCCGCGGGCCTCGAGCTCCGCGATGATCTCGGGGACGCCGGCGCCCTCGGACAGGAAGATGTTGACGTTGCCGATCTCGTCCATGATCGCGCGCAGGCGGGTGGCCTCGGCGTCGATGTCGAGCGCCGCCTCCGGGACGTACACGCCGTGGACGTCCCAGCGCTCGCGGGTCAGGCCGAGCGCGGGCGCCCACTCCTGCGTGTCGAGCCAGGTGCGGTAGCGGCGCGCGGCGGCCGCGGTGAGGTACCCGCAGTGGCGCCCCATGACCTCGTGGACGATGAGCATCCGCGGGTTCGAGCGGTGCTCGCCGATGATGTTGGCCGCGAACTGCGCGGCCTCGCCCGCCGCGGTCCAGGCGCCGAGCGACTGCGCGACCGGGACGATGTCGTTGTCGATGGTCTTCGGCAGGCCGACGACCGTCATGTGGTGGCCGGTGTCCTCGAGGAACTTCGCGAGGTCCGCGGCCGTGGTGTTCGTGTCGTCGCCGCCGATGGTGTGCAGGACGTCCACGCCGTCCTTGACGAGCTGGTCGGCGGCGACCTGCAGCGGGTTCTCGCCCTCCTTGACCAGGCCGCGGTCCACCAGGTTCTGCATGTTGGTCAGCTTCACGCGCGAGTTGCCGATCGGGCTGCCGCCGAAGCGGTGGAGGATCGGGGCCTGCGCGCGGGCCTCGGGGGTGATCGTGATCGAGTTCCCGGTGAGCAGGCCGTGGTAACCGTGCTGGTAGGCGATGATCTCGACGTCGGGCGCGATCTCCGTGTACCGCTCGATGAGTCCCCCCACCGCGGAGGACAGGCACGGGGCGAAACCACCCGCGGTGAGCAGGGCAATGCGGCGGACAGACATTGTCGAACCTTTCGGGCGAGTGCGGTTGTCGTGTGAAGTCTAGGAGAGCCGAGGGGCGGCCGGATCCCGTTCGGGCCGACCGGCACTTCGACGCGCGGCGGGGCTACCGTGGAGACGTGAGTACCGAGCCGAGCGTGCCCGACGACGCCGAGGAACCGTCCGCCCACGGGGGCCGCGACCTCGACGCCGAGGGCGGTGCGTCGACGTCCGCTCGCCGTGAGGAGGACGGGCCCGCCGAGCGGGACGCGAGCGACCACTCCGACGGCACGGGTACGAGCGCCGATCCTGCCGGCCTTCACGCGGCGGACCCCTCGTCCGGGTCGGATGCCGACACCGCTCCCGACGACGACGCGGACGACGATCCCGCCCTCGCCCCGGCGGCCTCGCGGGCCGACGACGACGCCGTCGACGTGTCGGGCCACGACGACCTCGACGACGACGAGGTCGACCGCCGGTTCCGGCAGATCCTCGGGCAGTTGGGCGACGATCCGGAGGACACCTACCGGGCGTCCGCACTCGGGACGGCGCCCGTCGAACGGCCCGCCGCTCCCCCGCGCTCGTCCAACCCCTCGGCCGCCGCCCGCGCCGCGCACCCGTCGTTCACCCCGCGCGAGCTCGGCCCGCGCGACCACGTCGTCGACGAGCACCCCGAGGACCCCTCCTGGGGCGTCGACGGCTTCGTCGAGCCGGACCCGCCCGGCCCCGACCTCTCCGACCCCGGGCTCATGCTCGGGTGGCTGTTCGCCGTCGGGCCGGTCGCGCTCGGGATCGTCCTCGGCGTCCTCGGCCGCAGCCTCACCGTCCCCTGGATGCTGCTCGGGCTCGCCGTGACGATCACGGGCGTCGTGCTGCTCGTGCGCCGCATGTCGAACGAGTCCCCCGGGGGCGACGGCGGGGCCGTCGTCTGAAGCACCCATGACGGGATATCCTTCGGTGTCCCACCCGCCCCTGCCAGGACCAACGGAGGCCCCCATGGCGAGCGAGTCCGACCGTCCGACCGCGGAGACGAAGCAGCAGATCGAGCTCGATGCGAGCTCGTCGATCACGTCGCTCCTCCTCCAGCACGCCGAGCGCACCCCCGCGAAGACCCTGTACCGCGAGAAGGTCGACGGACGATGGGTCGACCGCTCCGCCGTGTGGACGCTCGAGCGGGTGGAGGAGATCGGCAAGGGACTCATCGCCTCCGGCGTCGAGCACGGTGACTCGGTCGCGATCATGGCCCGGACCACGCTGGAGTGGACGCTCGTCGACCTCGCCTGCTGGTACGTCGGCGCGGTCCCCGTGCCGATCTACGAGTCCTCCGCCGCCGCCCAGGCCCAGTGGATCGTCAACGACGCCCGCGTGACCATCGCGTTCACCGAGAGCGCCGAGAACGCGGCCGTCCTGGCCGAGGCCACCGAGCTCGAGGGCGGGACCCCGACCCTGAGGGAGGTCCTCTCCTTCGACTCCGGCGCGCTGGACACGATCGTCGCGCGCGGCACGGGGGTCGAGGACATCGAGGTCCGCGAGCGGCAGTCCGCCGTCTCCCTCGCGGATCTCGCGACGATCATCTACACCTCGGGGACGACCGGCAGGCCCAAGGGCGTCGAGCTCACCCACGAGAACTTCGCCGTTCTCGCCGTCGAGGCCATCACGAACGTCCTCAGCGCCTTCGCGACGCAGGAGGGGGCGTGCACCCTCCTCTTCATCCCGCTCGCGCACGTGTTCGCCCGGTTCGTCGAGGTGCTCATGCTCGCGGGTGGCGTGCCGATGGGGCACGCGCCGGACCCCAAGCAGGCGGTCGCGGACCTGGCGGTCTTCAGGCCCACCGTCCTGCTGTCCGTCCCGCGCATCTGGGAGAAGGTCTACAACTCGGCCGAGCAGAAGGCGGGCACGGGCATCAAGCACCGCCTGTTCACGGCGGCGTCCGCAGCGGCCGAGCAGTACTCGCGCGCGCTCGACACGCCGTCCGGCCCCGGCGCCGGGCTCCGGCTGCGCTACCGGCTCCTCGACCGTCTCGTGCTCAGCAAGATCCGGGCGCTCATGGGCGGCCGCCTCACGTACGCCGTCTCCGGCGGTGCTCCCCTCGGCGAGCGGCTCGGCCACTTCTACCGCGGCGTCGGCGTGACGGTCCTCGAGGGCTACGGGCTGACCGAGACGACCGCGCCCCTCGCGGTCAACCGGCCGGAGTCGATCCGCATCGGCACGGTCGGCCCGCCGATGCCGCGCACCGAGGTCCGGATCGCGGAGGACGGCGAGATCGAGGTGCGCGGCCTCCCCGTGTTCCGCGGATACCACGACAACCCCGAGGCCACCGAGGAGGCGTTCACGTCCGACGGCTTCTTCAGGACCGGCGACCTCGGGTCGCTCGACGGCCGGCACCTGCGGATCACCGGGCGCAAGAAGGAGATCATCGTGACCGCCGGCGGCAAGAACGTCGCCCCGGCGCTCCTCGAGGACCCGCTGCGCGCCCACCCGATCGTGTCCCAGTGCGTGGTGGTCGGGGATCGTCAGCCCTTCATCGCCGCGCTCATCACGCTGGACGAGGAGATGCTCCCGGGCTGGTACGCCACGCACGGCCGCGAGGCCCTGAGCCCGGCAGAGGCACGCACCGACCCGTTCGTCGCCGAGCAGCTGAACGCCGCCATCGCGACGGTCAACCGCGGGTTCTCCCGCGCGGAGCAGATCCGGGACTTCGTCATCCTGCCCGAGGACTTCACCGAGGAGAACGGCTACCTGACGCCGTCCATCAAGGTGAAGCGCGACAAGGTCATCGAGGACTACGCGGAGCTCATCGCCACGTTCTACGACGAGGCCCGCGCGCGACGGGACGCCTGAGCCTCGACGCCCCCGGCGCCAGCCGGCGGGGGTCGGCTCCCGGCTCGTGTCGGGGGTCGGTCGTAGCCTGCCGTCCGTGCCGAACCTCCTCGCTCCCTCCCCCGGCCGGAGGGCGACGCTGCCCGGCGAGGTCGGCGCGGGCGGCACGCCGTACCAGCCCGGGCTGGACGACATCGGGACGCCCCTGGACGAGGTGACGTTCGTCGTCGTCGACCTGGAGACCACGGGCGGAGCGGCACGCTCCGACCGGATCACGGAGGTCGGCGCCGTCAAGGTGCGCGGCGGCGAGGTGCTCGCCGAGCTCGGCACGCTCGTCAACCCGGGCATCCCCGTCCCCCCGCAGATCACGGTCCTCACCGGCATCACGACCGCGATGGTCCTGCCGGCGCCACCGATCGAGGAGGTCCTCCCGGCCCTGCTCGAGATGGCGGGGTTCGAGTCGGGGTCCGTCCTCGTGGCGCACAACGCCCGGTTCGACGTCGGGTTCCTCAAGGAGGCGATGAGGCGCGCCGGGCGCCCGTGGCCGGGCCCGATGGTCGTGGACACGGTCCAGCTCGCCCGGCGCGTCCTCACCTCCGACGACGTCCCCAACCGCAAGCTGGGCACGCTCGCGAGGTACTTCCGCACGGAGGTCACCCCGGACCACCGCGCGCTCACCGATGCGCGGGCCACCGTGGACGTGCTGCACGGGCTGCTCGAGCGGCTCGCGCCCCTCGGCGTCACGCACCGGGAGGACCTCCCGAGCCTGCAGGAGCGCGTGCCCGCGCACCGCCGCCGCAAGTCCTCGCTGGCCGACGGGCTCAGCCGCGGCCCCGGCGTCTACCGGTTCATCGGGCCGAACGACGAGATCCTCTACGTCGGCCGGGCCACCAACCTGCGCCAGCGCGTGAAGTCCTACTTCACGGCCGCCGAGAAACGCGCCCGGATCGGGGAGATGGTCGACCTCGCCACCGGCGTGCAGGAGATCCCGTGCACGACCGTCCTCGAGGCAAAGATCAGGGAGCTGCGCCTGATCGCCGAGCATGATCCGCCATACAACCGGCGCTCCCGCAGGCCGGGTCGGCAGCCGTGGATCACGCTCACCGCCGAGGCGCATCCCCGCCTCAGCATCGTCCGCTCCCTGCCCGCCGGTGGACTCGTGCGGGCGATCGGTCCGTTCACGTCGCAGCGTGCCGCCCAGGCGGCCCTCGAAGCGATCCAGGCGGCGATCCCCGTCCGGCGCTGCACGACCCGGCTGCCCGAGGTGCCGCGCGCCGACGCCCGGGCGTGCGCGCTCGCGGAGCTCGGCGCGTGCGCCGCGCCGTGCATCGACGCGCCCCAGCTGCTGCAGATCCGACCCCGGGTCGTGGCCGAGGGGGCGCGGGAGCTGGGCGACCCCGCCGACGCCGTCCGGCGGGCGCGCGAGCTGCTTTCCGGCGCGGTCGGCGACGCCCGGTCCGTCCTCATGGAGCGCATCGGCCGGCTGGCGGCGGAGCAGCGGTACGAGCAGGCGAGCACGGAGCGCGACCGGCTGCGCGCGCTGCTGCAGGGCGCACGCCGGGCCGAGGCCCTCCGGCCGCTCGTCGCCACCCCGCAGATCGTCGCCGCCCGCCGGCTGGACGCCGGCGGCTGGGAGCTGGCCGTCGTGCGGCACGGCAGGCTCGCGGGCGTGGCGCTCTCCCCCGCCGGCGCCGACCCGATGGACGCCGTGGAGGCGCTCACCGCGACCGCCGAGCACGTCCCCGCCCCGAGCGGCTCCTGGGGTGTCGCCTCCGCCGAGGAGACCGACATCCTCGCCGACTGGCTGTGGCGGCCGGGGAGCCGCCTCGTCGACGTCACGCCGGAGCCGGGCTGCCCGCTCGGCGCGCCCGTGGCCGGTGCGCACGCGTACCCGCTGCCTCCCGGCCCCGAGGCGCTCATCGGGGATGATGGACCCGGACGCCGATGACGCGCCCGCGGCCAGACCGGCGTCCACGCCGGGCCGCACCCACCGCACGGCCACAGGAGGAAACATGCCCACCGCCATCGTGATGATCTCGGCCGACGTCGCCCGCATCCCCGAGGTCGCGCAGGAGGTCGCCGACCTCGAGGGGATCGCAGAGGTCTACTCGGTCACCGGGGAGGTCGACCTCATCGCCATCGCGCGGGTGGCCCAGCACGACGACCTCGCGACGGTCGTGGCCGACCGCCTCGGCAAGGTCGAGGGCGTGCTGGCCACGACCACGTACATCGCGTTCAACGCCTACTCGCGGCACGACCTCGAGCAGGCGTTCCACATCGGGCTCGACTGACGTTCCACACCGTGCTCGACCGGGCCGAGCACGGCAGGGGCCCGCGACCGTGTCGGTCGCGGGCCCCTGCCGGAGCGGTGGCTCAGCGGCTGCTCGAGATCCGGACCCAGTTCTTGAGCCGCTCGGCGGCGGCACCGGAGGAGATCGCCCGCGACGCGTGGTCGATGCCGACGCGCAGGCGCTCGACGAGGTCCGGGGTCGTCGCGCGGTCCAGGCCGGGCAGGCGCCCGTCCGCCACGATCGCGGCCGCGGCGTTCAGCTCGACGGCCTCGCGGATCGGCCCCTCGTCGCCCGCGAGCACCCGGCGGGCGACCTCCGCGTTGGAGGCGGCGTCCGCCCCGCGCAGGTCGTCCACGGTGGACGGCATGCGACCGAGCTCGGCGACCGCGTCGATCTCGTGGGGCGTCACCTCGCCGTCGGCGACCTCCCAGACCTGGTTGACCGTCGTCGTCGAGAGCTCGTCCAGCCCGTTGTCCCTGCCCCGGAAGACGAGGGCGGACGCGCCGCGGGCCGCGAGCACCCCCGCGACCAGGGGCGCGCTCCGGGCGGACGAGACGCCGATCGCCGCGGCGCGGGGACGCGCCGGGTTCGTCAGCGGGCCGAGCAGGTTGAAGGCCGTCCGGATGGCGAGGGCGCGGCGCACCGGTGCCGCGTGCCGGAACGACGGGTGGAAGACGTTCGCGAAGCAGAACGTGAGGTCGTTCTCACGGAAGACGCGCTCGACCGTCGCCACGTCGAGATCGAGGGCGACCCCGAGGTGCTCGAGGACGTCGGCCGACCCGGACGCCGAGGACGACGCGCGGTTGCCGTGCTTGACCACCGGCACGCCGGCGCCCGCGATGACGAGGGACGCCATCGTCGAGATGTTGACGGTCCGCAGGCGGTCCCCGCCCGTGCCCACGATGTCGACGACGTCGGTCGGCACGTCGATCGGGATCGCGTGCTCGAGCATGCCGTCCGCGAGGCCACGCAGCTCCTCGACGGACTCGCCCTTCGTGGAGAGCGCCGCGAGGAAGGCGCCGAGGTGCACGGGCTCCGTCACCCCGGCCATGACCTGGTCCATCGCCCAGCTCGTCTCGGCCGCGGTGAGGTCCTCGCCGTCGGTGAGACGGGCGAGGAGATCCGGCCAGGTGGGCGCGGTCACCGTCACGACAGACGCGCGCGCAGCAGCGAGGAGAGGGACTCCTGGAGCTCGCGCGGGTCGATCGGGTAGGACGCGACCGAGTCGGCCTCGGACCACGTGGCGAGCCATCGGTCCTGCGGCCGCGCGATGAGCAGCAGGACGGGCGGGCACTGGAAGACGCTGGTCTTCAGTCGTCGCGTCAGGGCCATCCCGCCCTCCTTCGGGGCCTCGCCGTCGAGGACGAGGGCCGCGATGCCGCCGGCCTCCACCCGCTCGACGACGGCCGCGGGCGTCGCGACCTCGACCAGCTCGACCGCGGGGATGTCCCGCGCGGGTCGCAGGCCGATCGAGCGGACGATCTCCGCCCTCGTCGCGGAGTCGTCGGAGTGGACGAGCACGGTCAGTCGACCCTCGTCGCTCGTGGGCGCTTCCGGCGCACCGCTGTGCGCGCTGCTGATCGTCATTCACTGCTCCTCGGGGCGCTTGGCGTCGAACCGCGCCGCCCGATCGGTGACAAGGGCGACGCCGCCCTGCCATCGTAGTCACCGTCACGGGGCGTCCCCCTGAACTGGGCCGATGCGCGGATGCCGGCGCTCGAGCCCGCATGTCGACCCGAGCCACGCCGTGTCCGTTGCGTCGTCGGCCACACACTCGATCGGGACGCAGGCGCCGCCTCGCGCACCGCGACACCGTTTCGTGGATCCGACGGCACGAATCGTTCGCGGCTCGCCGTCTCAATCGGCTCGCGCCACTCCGGGGATGGGACATAATGACCGCGTGTCGTCTACTTCTGCGCCCACGCATGCAACGGGAACGGTGAATCGTCCGAACCCGCTGTCGGTCGGTGTCATCGTCTGGCTGTCCTCGGAGCTCATGTTCTTCGCGGGACTCTTCGCGATGTACTTCACGCACCGGGCGGTAGCGGGACCCGAGGCCTGGACCGAGTTCGCGTCCGTCCTCAACTTCCCCTGGGCGCTGACGATCACGATCATCCTCGTCTCGAGCTCGTTCACCTGCCAGATGGGCGTGTGGGCCGCCGAGCGCTTCCAGCAGCGGCGCACCGGCAGCCTCCTCGACGTCCGGCGCTGGGGCATGAACGAGTGGTACACGGCCACCTACGTCCTCGGTGCGATCTTCGTGGCCGGCCAGACCACCGAGTACATCGAGCTCATCCACCACGGCGTGACGATCCAGGCGAGCAGCTACGGCTCGGTCTTCTACATCACGACCGGCTTCCACGCGCTGCACGTCATCGGTGGACTCATCGCCTTCCTGTACGTCCTGGGCCGCTCCTACCAGGCCAAGGTCTTCGGCCACCTCGAGGCGGGCGCCGCCGTCGTGGTCTCCTACTACTGGCACTTCGTGGATGTCGTGTGGATCGGTCTGTTCATCGTCATCTACATCATCCGTTAGCGTCCCGGCGTCGCCGGAGGCAACCGCCAGAGCCGGCACCCCCACTTTCTTCCCCGTCCACACCATCGAGAGGTCGAGAATCGTGAAGGCACTCGCCGCCCGCAGGAGGAGCCGGTCCGCACCGGTGATTCTGCTCCTGCTCGCACTGCTGCTGACGGGGGGAATGCTCGCTCTCGTCGATTCCGGGACGGCGGACGCCTCCTCCAGCGAGGACGTCGCGGACGACGTCGCACAGGGCGAACGGATCTTCCAGGCGAACTGCGCCACCTGCCACGGACTCGACGCCACGGGCAACGACGTCGGCCCGTCCCTCGTCGGTGTCGGCGCGGCGAGCGTCGACTTCCAGATGGCGACCGGTCGCATGCCGATGCGCATCAACGGCCCGCAGGCCGAGAGCGGCAACCCCAGCTTCTCCACCGAGGAGATCTCCCAGGTCGCCTCGTTCGTCGCCTCGCTCGGCCCCGGCCCGTCGATCCCCTCCACGGAGCAGGTCGACCCGGAGCTCGGCGACGCCGCGAACGGCATGCAGATCTTCCGCACCAACTGCGCCATGTGCCACAACGCGGTCGGAGCCGGTGGCGCGCTGTCCGAGGGGCGCTTCGCCCCGAGCCTGTTCGAGTCCACCCCGACCGAGATCTACGAGGCCATGCAGACCGGGCCCCAGTCGATGCCCGTCTTCAACGACGCGAACATCGACCCGGACGCGAAGCGTGACGTCATCTCCTACCTCATGGCCCAGCGCGACACCTCCGTCGGCGGGATCAGCCTCGGTTCCGTCGGCCCCGTCACCGAAGGCGTGTGGGTCTGGATCGTCGGCATGGGCCTCCTCGTCGGTATCTCGGTGTGGATCGGAGCCAAGTCCTCGTGAGCAACCAGCACAACGACCCGACCGGACAGGTCGCGGAGCTCGACGGCCCCGACCGCTTCGAGAACCCGGGCATCGAGCCCCACCGTCACCGGCTCGGTGACCACGACGAGGCCGCCGCGAAGCGCTCGGAGTCGATCGTCGTCCTCCTGCTGACGATCTCGATCCTCGCCTCGATCGCCGGCGTCGTCCTCTACGTCATCATCCCCGTGGGGACCAACCTCGCCGACATCCGGCTCTCGACCCTGTCCCTGGGTCTCGGGCTCGGTATCGGCTTCCTCGGCATCGGCCTCGCCGCGATCCACTGGGCGAAGTCGCTCATGAACGACGAGGAACAGGTCGAGATGCGGCACCCGCAGGCCTCGAACGAGGTCGAGCGTGCCGAGGCCGTCGAGATCATCGAGCAGGGCGTGAAGGACGCGAACATCGCGCGCCGCCCGCTCCTCAAGGGCGCCCTGGTGGGTGCCATCGCGCTCGCCCCGCTGCCGTTCGTGGTCCCGCTGATCGGCAACCTCGGCCGCGACTGGGACATCGACAAGTTCCGCCACACCGTCTGGGGCGACACCCCGGAGGACGCCGACCCGGAGTACTTCGGCGAGACGTCGGACGGCCGGGTCGGCCGCCGACTCGCCCTGGACCCGACCGGCACGCCGGTGCGCGCCGCCGACGTCACCCGGAACTCCGTCTTCCACATCATCCCGCAGGGGATCGAGGAGGAGGAGAACTGGCACTCGGAGAAGGCCAAGGCGGTCGTCATCCTCGTCCGGCTCGACCAGGACCTCCTCACGGAGGCGCCGGACCGCCGCGACTGGAGCTACGACGGCATCGTCGCGTACTCCAAGATCTGCACCCACGTCGGCTGCCCGGTCGCGCTCTACGAGCAGACCACCCACGAGCTGCTGTGCCCGTGCCACCAGTCCACGTTCGACATGACCGACGGTGCGAAGGTCGTCTTCGGCCCCGCGAAGCGGCCGCTGCCGCAGCTGCCGATCGCGGTCGACACGGACGGCTACCTCATCGCCACGGCTGACTTCGACGAGCCCATCGGGCCGAGCTACTGGGAGCGCCTGAAGTGACAACCACCGAATCCCGCAACGCGCTGCCCACGCAGGCGCCCACCACCCGGGCCGGCAAGCTCGGCGTCGCTCTCGACGAGCGCGTCGGCGCCGGCAAGGCGGTGAAGGAGTTCGCACGCAAGATCTTCCCCGAGCACTGGTCGTTCATGCTCGGCGAGATCGCGCTCTACAGCTTCATCACCCTGATCCTGTCGGGCATCTTCCTCACGATGTTCTTCGTACCGTCGATGGGCGAGGTGCACTACCCCGTCGACTCGCTCCCGGTGACGATGCAGGGCGTCGAGATGTCGGAGGCCTTCGCCTCGACGCTCCACATGTCGTTCGAGGTCAAGGGCGGTCTGCTCATGCGGCAGATCCACCACTGGGCGGCCCTGCTGTTCATGGCCGCGATCGTCGCGCACATGTTCCGCGTGTTCTTCACCGGCGCGTTCCGCAAGCCCCGCGAGCTCAACTGGCTCGTCGGCTTCGGACTGATGATCCTCGGGCTCCTGGCCGGCTTCTCCGGCTACTCGCTGCCGGACGACGTCCTGTCCGGCAACGGCCTGCGCATCGCCGACGGCGTCGCGAAGTCGATCCCGATCCTCGGCTCGTACGTCTCGTTCGGCCTCTTCGGCGGCGAGTTCCCGGGCACGGACATCATCCCGCGGCTCTTCACCGTGCACATCCTCATCATCCCCGGCCTGATCCTGGCGCTCGTGGCCGTCCACCTCATCCTCATGGTGGTCCACAAGCACACCCAGTACCCCGGACCGGGTCGCACCGACGAGAACGTGGTCGGCTTCCCGCTGTTCCCCGTGTACATGGCCAAGGCCGGCGGCTTCTTCTTCGTCGTGTTCGGCGTCATCGCGCTCATGGGCGCCACGATGTCGATCAACAACGTATGGAACTACGGCCCGTACGACCCCTCACCGGTCGGCGCCGGCGCGCAGCCCGACTGGTACATGCTGTTCCTCGAGGGCTCGCTCCGACTCATGCCGGGGCAGACCGAGGTCGTCGTGGGGGGCTTCACGATCCCGTTCAACATCCTCGTCCCTGGCGTCGTCGTGCCGGGCATCCTCTTCACGGTGCTCGCTATCTACCCGTTCCTCGAGCAGTGGATCACCCGCGACCGCCGTGAGCACCACGTGCTCGACCGGCCGCGCAACGTGCCTGCCCGCACCGCCATCGGCGTCATCATCCTTGCCGAGTTCGCGCTGCTGGTCGCCGCGGGTTCGAATGACATCCTCGCCACGCACTTCCACCTGTCGATCAACCAGATCACGTGGGTGTTCCGGATCCTGTTCTTCCTGCTGCCGGTCATCCTCTGGGTGCTCGTCCGTCGGATCTGCTTCTCGCTGCAGCGCCGCGACCGCGAGCTCGTGCTCGAGGGCCACAACACGGGTCGGCTCGTCCAGCTGCCCGACGGCTCGATGCACGCGTGGCACCGCCCGCTCGACGAGCACGAGCGGTGGACACTGGTGGGCTACGAGGCCGGCAAGCCGCTCGTCGCGGAGCCGGAGGTCGACGCCAACGGCGTCCAGAGCCCCTACAAGGGCCCGAGCAAGATGGCCATCCGCGTCTCGCGCTGGTTCTACCAGGACCGTGTCGAGCCGGTCACCCCGTCCGAGCTCGTCGAGGCCGAGGAGCACCGCCACGGCCTCGTCGAGGGCGAGGACCCGACAGACCACGGTCACGCCCCGATCTCCGACTCTCGGGCCAAGCTGCTGACCAAGTAGGTCAAAACCACCACGACGGCGCCGTCCCCCACCACGGGGCCGGCGCCGTCGTCGTCCCTGCTTCGCGCCGCTCCGCGGCGTACGCACCGTGCAACCGCGACCCGACGTCGGAGGCACCCGCCGTGGCCCATCCCGGACCGCGTAGCGGTCCGGGATGCGGACAGGACCTGTGACGGGGAACAATATCGATCAGGTCCTGTTGGACCAGGTATGCGGGCGTACCGCCCGCGGGCAGACGATGCCGGCCGGCGTGGTCGGCAACAGATGGAGGACACACATGACGTACACGCTTCCCGAGCTCCCCTACGACTACGCGGCGCTCGAGCCCCACATCAGCGGCAAGATCATGGAGCTCCACCACTCCAAGCACCACCAGGCCTACGTGACGGGCGCGAACGCCGCGCTCGAGGCCCTCGCCGAGGCACGCGACTCCGGCAACCTGGGCGTGGTACCGAAGCTCGAGAAGGACCTCGCGTTCAACCTCGGTGGCCACACCAACCACTCGATCTTCTGGAAGAACCTCTCCCCCGAGGGCGGCGAGCGTCCGGAGGGCGAGCTCGCGGCCGCCATCGACGACTCGTTCGGCTCGTTCGAGAAGTTCCAGGCCCACTTCACCTCTGCGGCCACGACCATCCAGGGTTCCGGCTGGGCGGTGCTCGCGTTCGACTCGATCTCGAACAAGCTCGTCATCTTCCAGCTGTTCGACCAGCAGGGCAACGTGCCGGTCGGCGTCTTCCCGCTCCTCATGCTGGACATGTGGGAGCACGCCTTCTACCTGGACTACCTCAACGTCAAGGCGGACTACGTCAAGGCGTTCTGGAACATCGCCAACTGGCAGGACGTCGCCGAGCGTCTCGGCCGCGTGCAGGCCGGCGCCTCCGGTCTCATCGTCGCCTGACGACCAGTCCCACGTAGACGGCCGCGGCCCGCACCCCCTGAGGGGGTGCGGGTCGCGGCCGCGTACGTGGCGCCGTCGGGTCGTGCGCCGTCGGGCAGGAGGCCACCCGTCATCCGCGTGCGCGCGCCGCCCGGATTGCTCCCGTCATCCGCGTGCGCGGTTCCCGCTCACACGTAACCGAGGGCCTTCTTGGCGGCCTCGTGCTGCTCCATGATGATCGGCTGCTGCTCGCGGGCGGGCACGTCCTCCTGACTGCGCGTCCAGCTCGGGAAGGAGCCGGTCGCCGCGGCGATGGCCTGCATCGCGGCGCCCTTGGCGACGTACTCCCCCGGCTCCGGGATCGCGATCGGGACGTCGACGATCTCGGCGAGCACGTGCTGGACGGCCGCGCTCTTGGCCGCGCCACCGATGACGAACAGGCGGTTGACGGGAACGCCGAGCTCCTTCGTCGCCTCGAGCATGACGACCTGGCTGGCGAGCATGCCCTCGACCGTGGCGCGCGCGAGGTTCTCGCGCGTGAGGTTGGCGAGGTCGGCCCCGGTGATCGAGGCCTTGGCGGTCGGCAGGTCCGGAGTCCGCTCGCCCTCGAAGTACGGCAGGACCGTGAGGCCCTCGGCGCCGGGTCGCGCACTCTGGGCGAGGTAGCCGAACTCGCCGTGGTCCCGGCCGAGCAGGCCGGCGACGGCGTCGAGGTCGCGCGCGGCGTTGAGCGTGGCCGACAACGGGAGGTGGTCGCCGGTCGCGTCCGCGTAGCTCGAGACGATGCCCGAGAAGTCCTGCACCGCGCCCGGAGTGCGGGCGTACACGGTGCCGGACGTGCCGAGCGACATGACGGCGTCGCCGACCTCGAGCTGGAGCGCGAGTGCCGCCACGGCGTTGTCGCCGCCGCCCACACCGATCGGGATGCCCGCGCGGACGCCGGGGATGCCGTTGCCGGTCACGCCTGCGCGGTCGGTGGGCCCGAGGACCCGCGGGAGGATCGCCGACTTCCCGAACGCGAACTCGAAGAGGTCCGGGGTGTAGTCCTCCGTCTCGCCGGACCAGTAGGCCGTTCCGGACGCGTCCGAGCGGTCCGTCGTCAGCTCGTCGAGGTTGGGGTTGTTCGGCCCGAAGCCCTTGAGCCGCCAGGTGAGGTAGTCGTGCGGGAGCACGACAGCCTCGGTCCTCGCCACGTTCTCCGGCTCGTTGTCCTTGAGCCACCGCACCTTCGTGACGGTGAAGGAGACGGTCAGCGGGAGGCCGGTGCGGCGGATCCACTCGTCGCGGCCGAGCTCGTCGTTGAGGGTCTTCACCTGCGGGGCCGAGCTCGTGTCGTTCCAGATGAGGGCGTCACGGACGATCGTGCCGTCCTTGGCCAGGCACACCATCCCGTGCTGCTGGGCGCCCACGGAGATCGCCTCGACGTCCTCCAGCCCACCGGCCTGCATGACGGCGGAAAGCAGTGCCTCCCACCACTTCGTCGGGTCGACCGAGGTGCCGGGCGGGTGGGGCGCACGCCCCTCGCGGACGACCGCTCCCGTCTCGGCATCGACGACGAGAACCTTGCAGCTCTGCGTCGAGGAGTCGATTCCTGCTACCAGTTTCATCGCTAACCACCTTGTTGGCTGATGGGCGGGATCCGATGATCCCGCGTCGATCATTCGATCACCGCCAAGCCTGCCCGACGATCGCCTCCGCGTCCACCTCCGACCACGAACGGCGAGAGTCGACGAGGAGACTTCTGATCAGGGTACGATCAGATGACCGCACGGTTGGTGCGGACGACTTCCCAAGCGAAGGAGATGGCAACGGTGGCGCATGACGAAGCGGCAACAACGCCGGATACGCGCATCGAGCTGACCGACGGTTTCTCGCTCTCGCGCGTGGCGCACGGCTACTGGCGGTGGGACGAGTGGGGCATCAGCATCGACGAGCTGAGCTCGCTCGTCGACGGCGTGCTCGACCTCGGGATCACGACGTTCGACCACGCGGACGGCTACAGCGACGGGCGCGCCGAGATCGCCTTCGGCGAGGCCATCGGCGGCAGGTCCTCGCTCCGCGACAAGATGGAGATCATCACCAAGTCGACCATCCACTACCCCGGCGACGGCGTGACCCTCAAGCACTACGACACGTCCGAGGAGCACATCATCGCGCGCGCCGAGCAGTCGCTGCGCCACATGCAGACCGACTACATCGACCTGCTCCTCCTCCACCGGCCCGACCCCCTCATGGACCCGGAGTCGACGGCGAGCGCGTTCGCGAAGCTCCACGCAGCCGGCAAGGTGCGCCACTTCGGCGTCTCCAACTACAAGCCGCTCGAGTTCGACATGCTGCAGTCCTACAGCGACCTGCCGCTCATCACGAACCAGATCGAGGTGTCCGTGCTCGCGCACGAGAACTTCGACGACCGCACCATCCAGCACGCGCAGACCCGGCGCATCCACCCCATGGTGTGGTCGCCGCTGGCCGGCGGTCGCATCTTCTTCGGCGAGGACGAGGCGGCGGTCCGCGTGCGCGCGGAGCTGGAGAAGGTGCGCGACGAGATCGGCGCCGAGGCCATCGACGACGTCGCGTTCGCCTGGCTCTACACCCACCCGTCGGGGCTCATCCCCATCACGGGCGCGTGCGAGCTGGAGTTCATCCGCCGCCCGCTCGAGGCGCTGAGGTACCGGCTCAGCAAGGAGCAGTGGTTCCGGATCTGGGTGGCCTGCACCGGCCACAAGGTCCCCTGAGCCGCCCCTCCTCCCCCGTCCACCACACGCACGCCGAACACGAAGGAACACCCATGGAACTGACCCGCGAGATCTTCCTGAAGAACAACGAGCACTCGCTGCTCAAGCCCACCCTCACGCTTGCCGACGTCCGCGCCGGGCTCGAGCTCGCCGCGGAGACCGGCTGCGGTGCCGTCTGCATCTCGGCACACCGTCTCGGCCTGGCCACGGAGGTGCTGGCGGGCACCGACGTCGAGATCGCCACGGTCGTCGGCTTCCCGCTCGGCACGCACGCCACCCGCGTCAAGGTCGCGGAGACGGCGCAGGTGCTCGAGGACGGCGCCACGGAGCTCGACATGGTCATGGACATCGGCGCCATGCTGAGCGGCGAGGAGGCCATGGTGCGCGACGACATCGCCGCCGTCGTCCAGGCCGCAGGCGGCGCGCTCGTCAAGGTGATCTTCGAGGTGGACTACCTGACCGACGAGCAGATCGTCCGCGCGTGCGAGCTCTCCGACGAGGCCGGCGCGCACTTCGTCAAGACCTCCTCCGGCTTCGCCGCAGGATCCGGCGCGACGCCCCACAACATCGGGCTCATGCGCTCCTCGACCCGCCCGGAGACCAAGATCAAGGCGGCCGGCGGACTGAAGTCCCGCGCGGACGTCCAGGCCGTGTTCGACAAGGGCGCGGACCGCTGGGGCATCAGCCGCACCCGGGACATCCTCGCGGAGTTCTGAGCACGACCGGCGGTCGAGGACTCGACCGGCGGTCAGTGACGCGGCGGGCGGGGCGAGGAATCTACTCGCCCCGCCCGCTCGTGCGTACGGTCGGGCACGCCCGCTCGGTGTACATATGATCGTTGCCGGTCGATTGCCCGATAGGCTGTGACGGGCCGATCACGGCCGCACCCACCACGCCACGACCGGGGAGGACCGGATGTACGTCAGTCCCGCGCGCATCGCCCACATGTACTACGAGCAGGGCCTGACCCAGCAGCAGATCGCGAACGAGACGTCGCTGTCCCGCATCCGGGTCTCGCGCATCCTGCAGCAGGCACGGGTGGACGGCACCGTCACGATCACCATCGACTACGGCCGGTTCGACCCCACGCTCGAGGTGCGGCTCTCCGAGATCTACCCGGACACGCGGATCGTCGTCAGCGACTCGATCGACGGCTCCACCGACGCACTGACGGCCTCGCTGGGCGCCACGACGGCCCACTACCTGGCCCACACGCTCCGCGACGTCAACAGCCTGGCGATCGGGTGGGGCACCACGCTTCGTGCCGTCGCCGAGCGGCTCGACGACTCCCTCGCGGCCACGACCTTCGTCCCGCTCCTCGGCGGGCAGGTGCACGCGGGTCTCGACGTCCACGCCAACTCGATCGCGGAGGTCATGGCCGCACGCTCCGGCGGATCCGCCATGCGCATCTTCGCGCCCGCGATCGCCGAGTCCGTCGAGGCGCGGGACACGCTCGTCCGCTCGGCATCGGTCAGGCAGACGCTCGCCCGTGCGGCGGGCGCCGACGCGGTCCTGTTCAGCGTGGGCGCCCCGTTCGCGGCAGGCACGACCCTCGGCAAGATCGGCTACTTCACGGCGGAGGAGATCGAGCAGCTGCGGGACTCCGGCGCGCAGTGCGACCTCATCTCGCTCGCCTACTTCGACGCCGACGGCGAGACCTGCGGTCAGGAGCTGAGCGACCGCACCGTCTCGCTCACCCTGGACGAGCTGTCGTCCATCCCGACCAAGATCTGCGTGGCCGGGGGCGAGTCCAAGCACGAGGCAGTGCGGATCGCGCTCGGTCTGGGCCTCGTGGACGTCCTGGTCACCGACGAGCGGACGGCCCGCTCCCTCGCCGACTGACGGTCCCCCGTCCCTCTCCCCCGCCCACTCCCGCGAGGGAGGAACGCAGCACGCGAGGTCAGAACTCGACGTTCCGACCTCGCGTGCTGCGTTCCTCCCTCACCGGGAAGGAGAGGGCGGAAGGAATGTGCTGAGGGTCAGTGGGCGTGGATGCCGCGGTTGAACTCGTACATCTGGCCCGCAAGGCCGACGAGCGCGACGATGAGGCCGAGGCCCGTCATCCACCAGCCGACGGCCGGGCCGAGGAAGCCCAGCGTCACGGCGAAGCCGAGGACAAGGGGCCACCAGGAGCCGGGCGAGAACTCGCCGAGGTCGCCGGTGCGGTCCGCGATCTCACCGTTCGGGTTGTCCTCCCAGCGGGCCTCGGGCGTGGTGCGGCGCGCGGTGAGCCACAGGTACGCGCCCGTGAAGCCGTTGAGGCCGGCGGACAGGAAGAGCGCAGTGGTGCCGACGGGCTCGTAGTCGGCCACGAGCATGTAGGCGATGGCGACGACCAGGAAGAACACGGTCAGCCAGACGAAGAGCACGATCTCCGCGTGGAGCGGCCGGATGCGCGTCTGCGTCTCGGTCGTCCCGACCGCGGTGACCTGGCTGCCGTCGGGCTGCTGGGCGGTCATGCCTGGTTCTCCTTGGTGTCGTCGGAGGTCCGTCCGCGGCCGGCGGCCACGAGCAACGCCTCGTCGGGTGCGGTGTGCTCCAGCGCGGTGACCTCCGGGTGGTGCAGGTCGAAGGCCGGTCGCTCGGAACGGATGCGCGGCAGGGAGACGAAGTTGTGGCCCGGGACGGGCGAGCTGGTGGCCCACTCGAGCGAGTTGCCGTAGCCCCACGGGTCGTTCTCGGTGGCGTTCATCTTGCCGCGCATCGTAACGTAGACGTTGATGAAGAAGAAGATCGTCGAGCTGGCGAGGATGAACGCGCCGACCGTGGAGATCTGGTTGTAGAACTGGTAGCCGTCCTCGACCATGTAGTCGGCGTAGCGGCGGGGCATGCCCTGCGCGCCGAGCCAGTGCTGGATGAGGAACGTCGTGTGGAAGCCGATGAAGGTCAGCCAGAACGTGATCTTGCCGAGCGTCTCGTTGAGCTTCCTTCCGGTCCACTTCGGGAACCAGAAGTGGATTCCCGCATACATCGAGAACACGACCGTGCCGAACACCGTGTAGTGGAAGTGCGCGACGACGAAGTACGTGTCGTGGACGATGAAGTCCAGGGCCGGGGCGGCCAGGATGACGCCGGTGACGCCGCCGAAGACGAAGGTCGTCATGAAGCCGAGCGACCACAGCATGGGCGTCTCGAACGAGAGCTTGCCGCGCCACATGGTGCCGATCCAGTTCACGAACTTCACGCCGGTCGGGACCGCGATGAGCATCGTCATGAGCGAGAAGAAGTCGAGCATGACGCCGCCGGTGGTGAACATGTGGTGAGCCCACACGGTGACGGACAGCGCGGCGATGGCGATCGTCGCGTAGACCAGGGTCTGGTAGCCGAAGACCGGCTTGCGCGAGAACACCGGGACGATCTCGGAGACGATGCCGAAGAACGGCAGGGCGATGACGTAGACCTCTGGGTGCCCGAAGAACCAGAACAGGTGCTGCCAGAGCATGGCTCCGCCGGCCTCGGGGTTGAAGATCTGTCCCCCGAGCACGCGGTCGAACCCGAGCCCGAACAGGGCCGACGCGAGGACCGGGAAGGCCATGAGGACGAGCAGCGAGGTGATGAGGATCGTCCACGTGAACACCGGGACGCGCATCATCGTCATGCCAGGCGCGCGGTAGCAGATGATCGTGGCGATGAAGTTGACCGACCCGAAGATCGTGCCGAAACCGGTCATGGCGATACCCATGACCCACAGGTCGCCGCCGAGACCGGGCGAGAACGCCTCGGTCGACAGCGGGGCGTAGGCGGTCCAGCCGAAGCTGGCCGCTCCCTGAGGGGTGAGGAAGCCGGCGATGGCGACGAGGCCGCCGAACAGGAACAGCCAGTACGCGAACATGTTCAGCCGCGGGAACGCGACGTCGGCGGCGCCGATCTGCAGCGGGACCATGATGTTGCCGAACGCCGTGAACAGCGGGGTGGCGAACAGGAACAGCATGATCGTGCCGTGCATCGTGAACAGCTGGTTGTACTGCTCGGCCGACTGCAGCATGAGGCCCGGGGAGAACAGCTCGACGCGCATGAGCAGCGCGAGGATGCCGCCGATCGCGAAGAAGAAGAACGCGGTGATCAGGTACATGTACCCGATGACCTTGTGGTCCGTGGACGTCACCCAGGAGACGAAGAGCTTGCCGGCGGACTGCTTGTGCGGGCGGAGACCGGGGACGAGCTCGCCGCCGTCCTCGGCGCCCTTGGTGCCCTGCTCGATCGTGGTTGCCATCAGTGCTCCTCGCTCCCGCTCTCGGCCGGGTACCGCGGCAGGTCGTACTCGCGTCCGAGCTCGCCGGGCAGGTCCCCGACCCAGTCGTTGTCGCGGTACTCCTGCATGACCGCGTCGTACTCCTCCTGGGAGACGACCTCGACGTTGAACAGCATCTCGCTGTGGTACTCGCCGCACAGCTCCGCGCACTTGCCGGAGTAGGTGCCCTCGCGCTGCGGGGTGACCTCGAAGACGTTGGTCCGGCCCGGGAGCATGTCGACCTTGTAGAGGAAGGCCGGGATCCACAGGGCGTGGTTGACGTCGCGCGAGTGCACGTGGAACTCGACGGTCTGCCCCACCGGGAGGTACAGGGTGGGCAGCTGCTCCTCGTCGCCGACCTCACCGGTGAGCTCGACGCGGCCGCCGGAGTAGTAGACGCCGTCCGTCGTGTAGACGAAGTCCCAGCTCCACTGCTTGCCGTAGATGTCGATGACCAGGTCCTCCTCCTCGGAGGTGTCCTGCATGACGGCGGTGGACTCCTGGGAGAAGTAGAACAGCGTGCCGACCAGGATCACGGGGATGACGGTGAACATCATCTCGAGCGGCACGTGGTACCGAGTCTGCACGGGGAGCCGGGTGTCGTTCTTCCGCTTCCGGTAGACGACGATGCAGACGAGGATCATCAGCCAGACGGCTGCGCCGACCGCGAGGGCGGCGATCCAGGTGCCGTTCCAGAACGAGATCAGCTGGTCGGTCTTGTCCGTCATGTCCCGCGTGGACGGCAGGAACCCGACGTCGACACCCAGTCCCTCCTCGGACGGGGCGTTGGCGCCGCCGGTGCAGCCGGCGAGGACGATGCTCGCGACGACCGCTAGGGCCAGGAGCGGCCTGTGCCGCTTCTGTGGCTTGGTACTCCGCACGGGATTGGCCTTCCTGACGTCTTTCGATGCTCCCCGGACCCGCGAGGCTCGCGTCCGGCACCTTCGTATCCGGGCACGCAGCATCTCGGTCCTTCGTGGGGCAGCCTACCCCGGCATGACGACGCGGTGTCGCCAACTCTCACGCCGTGTCGGTGGGACTGATCCCACCTTCGGACCCCTCCCCCGGTCCTCCGCCCGCGCAAGGCCTGACCAGGCACGATGCCGCTGAGCGCACGCCTCGGCCCCCGGGCGCCGAGGGGCGCGACCGGGGGCCGAGACGGTTCTGATCAGGTGGCGGTCAGGAGGCCGACTCCGAACCGGACTCGGAGCCGGACTCGGAGCTCGACTCGCCCGAGTCGGCGATCTCCGGCCCGGGGACCGAGCCGACGATGTCCATGACGAACGCGGCCGCGGGCTGCGAGCCGTCCTCGCTGGCCGGAGCGGTCACGAGGACGCGCGAGCCGACGGGGATGTCGGCGAGCCAGTCGACGACGCTCCCCATGCCGATCATCTGCGACTGCAGGCCCTCGGCCTGCCAGCTCGACTCCGTGGTCGCCCCGTCCCACGTGGCCGCCGCGTACTGGACGAGCACGGAGGTGCCGGGGGTCGACGACACCGGGTCGCCGGTGCCCTCGGCGATGACGGTCGCCGTCGGCTCGGTCGGCTCCTCGGCGCCCTCGTTGATCGTGATGGTCGCCTCGGCGCCGAGGTCGCCGGAGATGGTGACGGGCAGCTCGCCGTCCTGCTCGACGACGGTCGCGTCGGCCTGTGCCTGCGCGTCCGGGGCAAAGGAGTCGATGACGTCGACGACGAACACCAGGGTGTCATCGGCCTCGATACCGGCGTTCGGGTTGCCGCCCCCAGGGCCGTACCCGAGGTCCGCGGGGATGGACATGATGACGCGGTCGCCGACGTGCGTGCCGGTGAGCGCCTCCTTCCACCCCGGGATGACCTGGTTGAGCCCGAACGCAGCCGGAGCCCCCCGATCGAACGAGGAGTCGAAGACGTCGCCGTCCCACACCTGTCCCACGTAGTTCGCGACGACCACGTCGTCCGCCCCGACCTCGTCACCGTCACCCTCGGTGAGGACCTCGGTCATGAGCTCGGCGGGCGCGCCGGACCCGGGGAACTCGATCGTCGGGTCGCCCCCGAACGCCGGGTCGACCGTCGGGAGGTCCTCCCCCGCCGCGGTGGCGTCCTCGGACGAGCTCTCGGAGCCCGACTCGTCACCGTCGTCGTCGCCGCCGGAGCACCCGGCGAGGACGAGGGCGGCGCCGAGAACGGCTGCTGGGATCAAGCGTGTGGGTCGGCGCATGCGGCCTCCGTGTGTCGTGTTCGGATGCCCGTCTTCAGTCGGCCGGAGGCCGACGAGGGCATACGAACGGCGCGCCGAGGCTGCCCGGCGCGCCGAACGTGTGGGATCAGTGGAACGAGTCGCCGCAGGCGCAGGAGCCGCCGGCGTTCGGGTTGTCGATGGTGAAACCCTGCTGCTCGATCGTGTCGGCGAAGTCGATCGACGCGCCGTCGAGGTATGGGGCCGACATCTTGTCGACCACCACCCCGACCCCGTCGAAGTCGCGCACGGCGTCGCCGTCGAGCAGTCGCTCGTCGAAGTGGAGCTGGTAGATCAGGCCGGAGCAACCGCCGGGCTGCACCGCGACGCGCAGGCGGAGGTCGTCGCGCCCCTCCTGCTCGAGGAGGCTGCGCACCTTGGCGGCGGCGTCGTCGGAGAGGTTCACGCCGTGCGTGGCCTCGGTCATCGTGTCCGTCATGGGACGTCCTTCCATCGCGTGCGGGCACCTGATCAGCCCGCTGTCGGGGCAACGCGTGCGTCTGCCGCGTTGTTCCCGCTGGCCCAACACTACGTCCCCGACGCCGAAGCGTGGGAGAGGTTCCCCTCTCACCTTCTACGACGGGCCGGGAGGGTGAGACCCGAGGTCCGGCCCGCGTCGACGTCGCAGGTCGTCGGCGGCCCGGCGCTCAGCGCCGGGACCAGGTGCGGGCGAGGCGGGCACCCCGGTCCTCGAGGGCTCGCCCGAGGGCGGCGGGGTCCGCCGCGGCCGGCTCCTCGTCCGGCAGCCTGCCCGGCACGAGGGCGGCGGACGCCGAGATGCCGGACGGCGCGAGCTCGCGCCGGGAAGCCGTGACGGTCCGCCCGACGGCGACGACCGGGAGCGCCCGCTCGGCCGCCCGACGCCCGACGCCCGACATCACCGAGCTGCGCGCCTCGTCGGAGCCGACCTCGGTCGCCGACGTGACGACCACGCCGTCCTGCCCGAGGACGTCGAGCGCGCCGTCGAGGCCGAGCTCGGCGGCGACCACGTCGGCGCCGTCGAACAGCCGCGCGCCGAGGGCCGCCAGCGCGAGTGCGGCGCCGCCCCCCGCTCCGCCACCGGGTGTGCGGGACGGGTCCAGGCGCGCGGGCTCGTCGCCGTGGGAGTGCGCGCCCGACGGCGCCCCTCCCCCGGCCCTCGCCCCGATCCCCCCGCCGAGCACCGGAAGTGGCGTCACGGCCGGGCGGGCCAGGTCGCTCGCCCGACGAGCGCCGAGGATCTCGGCGGCCAGGGAGCCGGCCCGACGGTCGTGGCGCTGGGCGTCGGCGGGATCCACGCCGAACCGTTCCGTCAGCATGGCGCCCGCTCCGTGCAGACCGGTGAGCGGATCGTCGACCGCCCGGGCGACGACGACGTCGACGTCCGTGAGCAGCCCCCGCGCGGCGGCGAACCGTTCCGGCCAGGCCTGCGGGTCGTCGTCGGGGGCGCGGTCGCCCCGGCCGTGGGCCGCCTCGGCGAGGGCCGTGACCAGGCCGGCACCGGCGTCGTGCACGACGGCGGCGGTCATGCCGACCACGACGCGGGTGGCCCCCTCGCGCACGGCTCGGGCGACGAGGACGCCGAGGCCGGTGGACGAGCCGGCCGACAGCGCCTCGCCGATCCGACCGGGCACGACGTGGGCACCGAGCACCTCGTCCGCGTCGATCCACGCGGTGCCCGCGCGCCGGGCGATCGTCGCGGGGACCGTGCCGCCGAGGGGTCCCGGGACCAGATGCACCTCCCGGCTCGCGTCGGCGAGGACGGCGAGCACCCCGCCCGAGCCGTCGGACATGGGGAGGCTCCGAAGGTCGTCGTCGCGCTCGGTGCGCCATCCCGCGCCGAGCGCCGCCGCCACCTCGACGGCCGGGAGGGCCCCGACCCGGTCGGTGGCCACCAGCACCCTCACGTCAGGCGATGCCCCCGAGCCGGGCGAGCAGCAGCGCCTCCGCGAGGACGGCCTTCGCGTGCTCCCCGACGTGCAGCGACTCGTCGGCCGAGTGGGCGCGGGAGTCCGGGTCCTCCACGCCGGTGACGAGGATCTGGGCGTCCGGAAAGACCTGCTTGAGGTCGGAGATGAACGGGATCGAGCCGCCCATCCCCTGGTGGACCGCCGCGGATCCCCACGCCTGGGCCAGCGCCCACTCGGCCGCGTCCAGCGCCTCGGTCCGCTCGGAGCCGTCGAAGCCCGGGCCCGCCTCGGTGATCCGGGCGGCGACCTCCGCGCCGAAGGGCGCGTGCGCGGTCAGGTGGGCGACGAGCATGTCCGCGGCCTCGCGGGGGTCCTGGCCGGGGGCGACGCGCAGCGACAGCACGAAGGTGCACGCGGGGATGAGCGTGTTGGAGGACCGAGCGACCGACGTGGCGTCCAGCCCGATCACGGCCAGCGCCGGCTTCGACCACAGCCGGGACGCGATCGACCCGGTCCCGGCGAGCCGGAGCGAGTCCACGAGCCCGGCGCCGCGTCGGAACTCTGCCTCGTCGTAGTGGACGAGGTCGTTCTCGACCGCGTGCAGGCCGCCGACGGCGACCGAGCCGTCGTCGTCGTGCAGCGTGGCGATGAGGCGGGAGGCGAGGGTGACGGCGTCGAGGCTCGGCCCCCCGAACACGCCCGAGTGGACCGCGTGGTGGGCGGCCGTCACAGTCACCTCGACCTGCGCCATGCCGCGCAGGGACGTCGTCAGCGAGGGCGTGCCGATCGCCCAGTTGGTCGAGTCGGCGACGACGATGACGTCCGCCGCGAGGTCGTCCTGGTACTGGGTGAGGAAGTCGTGGAAGGTCGGCGACCCGATCTCCTCCTCCCCCTCGACGAACACCGTCACCCCGACCGGGAGGTCGTCGCCGAGGGCGCGAAGGGCGCCGACGTGGGCCATGATCCCGGCCTTGTCGTCGGCCGCGCCGCGCCCGAACAGGCGCTCCCCGCGCCGCTCGGGGATGAACGGATCGTCGATCGACCAGTCCGCCGTCTCGCCCGGGGGCTGCACGTCGTGGTGCGCGTAGAGCAGGACCGTGGGTGCGCCGTCGGGGCCGGGGCGGTGCGCGAGCACCGCGGGCCGGGAGACCCGGCCGTCCGCCGTCGTCGCGGTGACGACGCGGGCGGAGTCCAGGCCGGCGTCGCGCAGGAGGTCGGCGACGGCGTGGGCGCTGGTCGAAAGGTGCGCGGGGTCGAACGACGCGTTCGACACCGACGGGATCGTCACGAGGTCGATCAGCTCGTCGAGGACGCGCGCGTAGTCCTCGGCGGCACGGCGGGTGATGGCTGCGATGGTTTCGGTGGGGTCGCTTGTCACCCCTCGAGGCTAGACGCTGGGCGCGCGCGGGCGCCGCATCGGTTGTCCATTAACCTCAGGGGGTGAGATTCCGCAGCACCGACGCCGCCGACAGCCCGACCGAGGCCGCAGGCGCCGAGACGACCGACGGCCGTACCCCCGGCGAGGGCAGCAGCCGACCGGGCGTGACCCCGAAGAAGGGCCGCCCGACGACGACTCGCGCCGAGGCCGAGGAGCGCAACCGCCGGCCGCTCGTCTACGACCGGAAGACCGCGCGCCGGGTCAACAAGTCGGAGCGGCAAAAGATGTACTCCCTCCAGCAGGAGGCCATGCGGACCGGCGAGGAGAAGTACCTCCCGCAGCGCGACCGCGGCCCGGTCCGGCGGGACGCCCGCAACTGGATCGACTCCCGCTTCCTCCCGTCGCAGGTCTTCCTGCCGGGCGCGTTCGTCATCATGATCGGCATGCTCATCGTGGGTCGGTGGCTGCCCGGCATGGAGGGCTAC
This sequence comes from Actinomycetales bacterium JB111, assembly GCA_900163555.1. GTDB lineage: Bacteria > Actinomycetota > Actinomycetes > Actinomycetales > Actinomycetaceae > JB111. The sequence goes on from FUHX01000056.1 coordinate 26,222, forward strand.
GTGGTTCTCGCGATGTACCTCATGCTGCTGCTCGCGATCGTCGTCTCGGCGATCGCCGTCCACGTCATGAAGCGTCAGCTGATCGCCAAGCACGGCGCCGGCAACGTCCGCGGCGTCGTCTGGTACTCGTTCATCCGGTCGATGTACCCGCGCTTCCTCCGCCAGCCGAAGCCGCAGGTGAAGGTCGGCGGCGAGCCGCGCTGAGCGGTCCGCTCCGAGCGGTCACCCGGGTCCGGACGCGCGCTAGCGCACCAGCCGCGAGAGCCTGCCGGGCAGCGACGGGCCGCGCGTGACGAACCCCGAGTAGACCTGCAGCAGGTCGGCGCCGGCATCCAGCATGTCCCGCGCGTCGTCGAGGGACGAGATCCCGCCGACGCCGATGATCGTGCGGCCCTGGCCGAGCCCGTCGCGCAGCCGACGGACGACCTCACGCGAGCGCGTCGTGAGCGGCGCGCCCGAGACGCCGCCGGCGCCGAGGTCGTGGTCGATCGTCGTGTTCGTGGCGACGACGCCCGCGAGGTCCAGCTCGACGGCGAGGGCCGCGACCGCGTCGACGTCGTCGTCGGCCAGGTCCGGCGCGATCTTCACGAACAGGGGAATGCGGCGGTGGGCCGCGCGGTCGGCCACCGCCTGCACCTCGGCGAGGATCGGCCGCAGCGAGTCCACCGACTGCAGGCTGCGCAGCCCCGGCGTGTTCGGCGAGGACACGTTGACGACGAGGTAGTCGGCCCAGCGCGCGAGGACGCGCGCGGAGTGCGCGTAGTCGGCCACGGCGTCCTTCACCGGCGTCACCTTGGACTTGCCGATGTTCGCCCCGACGACGACGGCGCGCCCACGCCGGGTCGAGCGCAGCTCGCGCAGCCGGGCGGCCAGGTCGTCCGCGCCGGAGTTGTTGAACCCCATCGCGTTGCGCAGGCCGTCTATCTCGGGGTGCCGCCACGCGCGGGGACGGTCGTTGCCCGGCTGGGGCCGCGCCGTCACGGTGCCGACCTCGACGAAGCCGAAGCCGAGCGCGTCCATCCCGAGGATCGCGGTGCCGTTCTTGTCCATGCCGGCCGCCAGGCCGACGATCGACGGCAGCTGCCGGGCGAACGGCCCGTGCGGGGCCGGGGCGACGGGGACGGCCGGTCGGCGGCCGACGGTCGCGCGCAGGAGGCGCCGCGTCGGTTCGAAGCGCCCGGCCCATCCGATGGCCCGGACCGCGAGGACGTGGGCGTCCTCCGCGTCGATGCGGGAGATCAGGCTTCGGTACAGGGCGGGATAGATCGCGTCGGCGGGCACGAGCCCCGAGGATACGGTGCCGGTCGGCAGGCCGACGGATTCGTCCTACCCTTGAGGGGTGACAGATCTGAGCCTCAGCACCGCATCCGCCACCTCGATCCGCGCCGACGTCCTCGTCCTGGGCGTCGCGGCCACCGATTCCGGCCCCGTCCTGCTCGGCGCCGACTCGCTCGGCCGGCACGTCGGCGAGCTCGCCGACCGGCTGGAGGCGCTCGGCGTCACCGGCGCCGCCGACCAGGTCGTTCGCGTCCCCGCCCCGGCGAAGTGGTCGGCGTCCACGGTCGTCCTCACCGGGTTCGGCGACCTGTCCGAGCAGAGCGCCGAGGCGCTGCGACGCGCCGCCGGCGCCGCCGCCCGTTCGCTCGGGGGCGTCGCCCACGCCGCGTTCGCGCTGCCGGCATCGACACCGGCCGAGGCCGGCGCCGTCGCCGAGGGCGTCCTGCTCGGCGCGTTCTCGGTCGGCAGCTACCACTCGTCCCCCACCGCTCCGCTCGCCACCGCGACCGTCGTCGGCGGCAAGGGCAAGGAGATCGCGGCGGCGGTGAGCCGCGCGGCGACCGTCGCGGCCGCCGTCAACGGCACCCGCGAGCTGGTCAACCTCTCCCCCGGCGAGCTCTTCCCCGAGTCGTTCGCGGACCGCGCGAAGGCGCTGGCGAAGAAGACCGGCGTCAAGGTCGAGGTCCTCGACGAGGCCGCGCTGACGGCCGGCGGCTACGGCGGCCTGGTCGGCGTCGGGAAGGGGTCCCCCCGCGGCCCGCGGCTCGTCACCCTCACCTACAAGCCGCGCAGGGCGGCCGGCCACTACGCGCTCGTCGGGAAGGGCATCACGTTCGACTCCGGCGGCCTGTCGCTCAAGCCGCCGAAGAGCATGGAGACCATGAAGTCGGACATGGCGGGGGCCGCCGCGGTCCTGCACACCGTGCTCGCCGCCGCCGAGCTCGGGCTGCCGGTCGCCGTCACCGGCTTCCTCGCGCTCGCCGAGAACATGCCGTCCGGGACCGCGCAGCGCCCGTCCGACGTCCTCACCCAGCGCGACGGCACGACCGTCGAGGTGACCAACACCGACGCCGAGGGTCGCCTCGTGCTCGCCGACGCCCTCGCGGACGCGGTCGCCCTATCCCCCGACGCCGTCGTGGACATCGCGACCCTCACCGGCGCGCAGGTGGTCGCCCTCGGCGACCGCACCGCCGGGATCATGGGCACGGACTCGGCGCGGGCGGACGTCGTCGCGGCCGCGGACGACGCGGGCGAGGACGCCTGGGCGATGCCCCTGCCCGCCGAGCTCCTCGACGGGCTCAAGTCCCCTGTGGCCGACCTGAAGAACTCCGGCGACCGCGCGGGCGGCATGCTCCGCGCGGGCGTGTTCCTCCAGCAGTTCGTCGGGGAGACCGAGTGGGCCCACGTCGACATCGCCGGCCCCAGCTACAACGAGCACGGCGCCTACGGCTACACGCACGCCGGCGGCACCGGGTTCGGCGTGCGCACCCTGCTCACCTACCTCGAGCAGCGGTCCGCCGTGTAGTGCGCGGCGACCAGGACGTTCCGCACGACGCAATCGTGCCGCGCGTCTCGCAACCGACCGACCCCCGTGTGTCGGTTGCGGCGCGCGACTACGGTTGAATAGAGACATCGCGGTCCCGACCGGCGACCGCTGAGCCTTCGGCAAGGAGAGGCACGTGGCAGACCAGCAGTACGACATCGTCATCCTCGGCGCAGGGAGCGGGGGTTACGCAGCAGCACTGCGCGGAGCCCAGCTCGGTCTGAGCGTCGCGCTCGTCGAGGCGGACAAGCTCGGAGGCACCTGCCTCCACCGTGGGTGCATCCCCACGAAGGCTCTCCTCCACGCCGCCGAGGTGGCCGACGAGATCCGCCACTCGGCCGGCATCGGCGTCAAGGCGACCCTCGAGGGCATCGACATGCCAGGCGTCAACTCCTACCGCGACGGCGTGATCGGCAAGTTGTACAAGGGTCTGCAGGGCCTCGTCTCCGCCGCCTCCATCGAGTACGTCACCGGCTGGGGCAGGCTCGTCGCCCCGAACACGGTCGAGGTCGACGGTCGCCGCCTCGTCGGGCGCAACGTCATCCTCGCCTCGGGCTCCTACTCGAAGTCGATCCCGGGCCTCGACATCACGGGCCGCGTCATCGCCTCCGAGCAGGCGCTCCAGCTCGACCACGTCCCGAGCTCCGTCGTGGTGCTCGGCGGCGGCGTCATCGGCGTCGAGTTCGCCTCCGTGTGGAAGTCCTTCGGCGCGGACGTCACCATCATCGAGGGTCTGCCGAACCTGGTCCCGAACGAGGACCCGGTCGTCTCCAAGGCCGTCGAGCGCGCCTTCCGCAAGCGGAAGATCGCCTTCCACACCGGCGCCCGCTTCTCGGGCGTCACCCAGACCGACTCCGGCGTCACCGTCAGCACCGAGGACGGCAAGTCGATCGATGCCGAGTACCTGCTCGTCGCCGTCGGCCGTGGTCCCGCAACCGCCAACCTCGGCTACGAGGAGCAGGGCGTGGCCATGGATCGCGGCTTCGTCCTCACGAACGAGCGCCTCGCGACCAACGTCCCCGGCATCTACGCGGTCGGCGACATCGTCCCCGGCCTGCAGCTCGCGCACCGCGGCTTCCAGCAGGGCATCTTCGTGGCCGAGGAGATCGCCGGGCTGAACCCGGTGGTCGTCCCCGAGTCCGGCATCCCGCGCGTCACGTACTGCGAGCCGGAGGTGGCCTCGGTCGGCCTCACGCAGCCGCAGGCGGAGGAGAAGTACGGCAAGGACTCGGTCGAGACCGTCGACTTCAACCTGGCCGGCAACGGCAAGTCCCAGATCCTCGGCACGACCGGCTTCATCAAGCTGGTCCGCGAGAAGGACGGCCCGATCGTCGGGTTCCACGCCGTGGGAACCCGCGTCGGCGAGCTCGTCAACGAGGGCCAGCTCGCCGTGAACTGGGAGGCGTACCCCGAGGACCTCGCCTCCCTCATCCACGCTCACCCGACCCAGAACGAGGCCGTCGGCGAGGCAGCGCTCGCGCTGGCCGGCAAGCCGCTCCACTCTCACAACTGAGGGCCCGCCCAAGGAGGATGGACGAAAGATGTCTGAAGCCGTAAAGATGCCCGCCCTCGGCGAGTCGGTCACGGAGGGCACGGTCACCCAGTGGCTCAAGGCCGTCGGTGACTCGATCGAGGTCGACGAACCGCTGCTCGAGGTCTCCACCGACAAGGTCGACACCGAGGTGCCCTCGCCCGTGGCCGGGGTCATCGAGAAGATCCTGGTCGAGGAGGACGAGACCGTCGAGGTCGGCACCGACCTCGTGCTGATCGGAGATGGTTCCGGCGGCGGAGAGTCCGACTCGGCGCCCGCGGCCGAGGCCGCACCCGCCGAGGAGGAGGCGCCGGCCGAGGAGTCCGCCGAGGAGGCTCCGGCTGAGCAGGAGGCTCCGGCAGCCGAGCAGGCTGAGGAGGCTCCCGCCGAGGAGGCACCGGCGGCGCCGGCGGCCGAGTCCTCCGGAGGCGGCCAGGACGTCACGATGCCGGCGCTCGGCGAGTCCGTCACCGAGGGCACGGTCACCCAGTGGCTCAAGGCCGTCGGCGACGAGGTCGCCGAGGACGAGCCGCTGCTCGAGGTCTCGACCGACAAGGTCGACACCGAGGTGCCCTCGCCGTTCTCCGGCACGCTCACCGAGATCCTCGTCCCCGAGGACGAGACGGTCGAGGTCGGCACGGTTCTCGCGCGCATCGGCGGCGGCGCCCCCGCCGCCGAGGCGGCGCCGAAGGCGGAGGCCAAGCCCGAGGCAAAGCCGGAACCGGCGCCCGAGCCGAAGTCCGAGGCAAAGCCGGAACCGGCGCCCGAGCCGAAGGCGGAGCCCAAGCCCGAGCCGAAGCCCGAGCCCACGCCCGCACCGGCACCCGCCGCCGCCCCGTCGGCCGAGGCGGCCGCTGAGGTCGAGGGCGCGTCGTCCTACGTCACGCCGCTCGTCCGCAAGCTGGCCCGGGACCTCGGTGTCGACCTGTCGACCGTGACGGGCTCCGGCGTCGGGGGACGCGTGCGCAAGCAGGACGTCGAGGCGGCCGCCAAGCCGGCCCCGGCCCCCGCTGCGGCGGCACCCGCCGCTGCTCCCGCGGGCGCCCCGAAGGCGCCGGCGACGATCCCCGAGACGTCGTCCCTGCGCGGCACGACCGAGAAGCTCTCCCGCCTGCGGAAGGTCATCTCGGAGCGCATGGTGGAGTCCCTCCAGACCGCCGCCCAGCTCACGACCGTCATCGAGGTCGACCTCACGCGCGTCGCGGACCTCCGCGCCCGCGCCAAGGCGACCTTCCAGGCGACCGAGGGCGTCAAGCTCACCTACCTGCCGTTCCTCGTGAAGGCGGCCGCGGAGGCGCTCAAGGCGCACCCGAAGCTCAACGCCTCCATCGACGGCGACCAGGTGGTCTACCACGGCTCCGAGAACATCGGCATCGCAGTCGACACGGAGCGCGGCCTCGTGGTCCCGGTGATCAAGAACGCCGGAGACCTCACGCTCGGCGGCATCGCCAAGCAGATCGCCGACCTTGCCAACCGCACCCGGACCAACAAGGTCTCCCCCGACGACCTGTCGGGCGCGACCTTCACGGTCACGAACACCGGCTCGGGCGGCGCACTGTTCGACACCCCGATCTTCAGCCAGCCGCAGGTCGGCATCCTGGGGACCGGCACGATCACGCGCAAGCCGGTCGTGGTGCCGGACGCGGACGGCAACGAGACCATCGGCATCCGCTCGATGATGTACCTCGCGATCAGCTACGACCACCGCCTGGTGGACGGCGCCGACGCGGCCCGCTTCCTCCAGACGATCAAGGCACGCGTCGAGGAGGGCGCCTTCGAGGCCGAGCTCGGCCTCTGAGCGACTCCCGCGCGACGGGCTCGCCGCCCACGCGCGACGGTCCGGCCCCGACACCCCCAGCGGGTGTCGGGGCCGGACCGTTTGTGGTTGGTGGGCGCGTTCACCCAGGTCACGCGTGCTGCCGCCGGCGGGGTCGCTTTGCCTGATGCGAGCCGGCGGATACCCCTCCCGGGGTACGAGACGGGAACGGGCCGACGCCGGACGCGGGTTAGCATCGGTGCATGGACCTGCGTCGCGTCAGTCTCGGTGAGAGCCGCATCGATTACCAGGACGGATGGGACCTGCAGCGGTCCGTCCACGCGGAGGTGGTGGCCGGGACCGCCCGGGACACGCTGCTCGTCCTCGAGCACGAGCCCGTGTACACGGCGGGCAAGCGCACCGCCCGTTCCGACCGGCCGATCGACGGCAGCGCGGTCATCGACGTCGACCGGGGCGGCCGCATCACGTGGCACGGGCCCGGCCAGATCGTCGTCTACCCGATCGTCAGGCTCGGGGAACCCGTCGACGTCGTCGCCTACGTCCGCGCGCTCGAGGATGCCGTCATCGACACGTGCGCCCGCCTCGGGCTGGCGACTACCCGCGTGCCCGGGCGCACCGGCGTGTGGGTCCCCGGGGACGAGAACGGGCCGGACCGCAAGATCTGCGCCATCGGCGTGCGGGTGGCGAAGTCCGTCTCGATGCACGGCATCGCGCTGAACGTGGACCCGGACCTCACCGCCTACGACCGCATCGTCCCCTGCGGCATCTCCGACGCCGGCGTCACGTCGCTGGTCAAGGAGCTCGGCCGCGAGCTCACCCTGACCGAGGTCGCCGACGTCCTCGAGGCCGCCCTGTCCCGCCACCTGGCCCCGCTCACGCCGTCGGTCCGCCCGATCATGGACGTCACGGGACTCCCGGACGCCAAGGTCGACCGAACCTCGATCCTCGCGGACACCTCGGCGCGCCCGGCCACGCCGAGCGCCGTTGTGGCTCCCCCGGCCGACGCGTCCATCGCCGCGCCCGCGGCGGGCACGCCGTACATCGGGCTCGACCTTGGGCTCACGGCGGCCGGCGCGCCCTCGGGTGGCGGTTGCGGATGCGGCTCTGGGGGCGGCGGTTGTGGCTGCGGCGGGCACGCGGACGACACGCCCGCCGGACATGTCGGCGCGTCGGCCATCCGCCTGGGCGACGACGCTGCTGAGAAGGCCCCGGCGTCCACAGAGGCGGCCCCGGCCGCCCAGGGCGCGAACCCGGCCACCTCCGACGGTGAGGCCTCCTCTGCCCCGCGCTCCGCCGTCGGGGAGAAGCTGGCTCCGAACGGACGCAAGCTCCTGCGCCTGGAGAAGCGGAACGCCGAGACCCCGATCGAGTCGAAGCCGAAGTGGATCAAGACGCGGGCGACGATGGGCCCGGAGTACAACGAGCTGAAGGATCTCGTGCACTCCAAGGGGCTGCACACGGTCTGCGAGGAGGCCGGCTGCCCGAACATCTTCGAATGCTGGGAGGACCGCGAGGCGACGTTCCTCATCGGCGGTTCCCAGTGCACGCGCCGCTGCGACTTCTGCCAGATCGACACCGGCAAGCCGGACGCGTTCGACCGCGCCGAGCCGCTGAAGGTCGCCAGCTCGGTGCGCCGCATGGGCCTGAAGTACGCGACCATCACCGGCGTCGCGCGCGACGACCTCGACGACGGCGGCGCGTGGCTGTACGCCGAGACCGTCCGGCAGATCAAGAAGATGAACCCGGGCACGGGCGTCGAGCTGCTCATCCCGGACTTCGACGCGAAGCCCGACCAGCTCGCCGAGGTCTTCTCCTCGCGGCCCGAGGTGCTCGCGCACAACGTCGAGACCGTGCCGCGCATCTTCCGCCGCATCCGGCCGGGCTTCCGCTACGACCGGTCGCTGTCCGTCATCAAGTCGGCCAGCGAGGACGGCTTCGTGACGAAGTCGAACTTCATGCTCGGCATGGGCGAGACGTTCGAGGAGGTCGTCGAGGCGCTGGGCATGGTCCGTGAGGCCGGCTGCGACCTCATCACGATCAACCAGTACATGCGCCCGTCGCTGCGCCACCACCCGGTCGAGCGCTGGGTGAAGCCGCAGGAGTTCGTCGACCTGTCGACGATCGCCGAGGAGCTCGGCTACCTCGGCGTCATGGCCGGGCCGCTCGTGCGTTCGAGCTACCGCGCCGGCCGACTGTGGGGCCAGGCCATGCTCCGCCGCGGCGAGCAGGTGCCGGAGAACCTCATGCACCTCACCGAGGAGCGGTCCTCGCGCCAGGAGGCCTCCTCCCTGCTGTCCAGGCTCTGACCCGGAGGACCCCATGCCCGACGACGACGTCACCCCCTCGCCCGATTCGTCACCGACGGACTGGGCTGGGTCGGGCACTGGCTCGGGCCGCGGGCGGGTGGCCGTCGTCGCGGGATCGTCGGGGCTGATCGGATCGGCGCTCGTCGACGCGCTGCTGGAGTCGGGGTGGCGGGTCCGGCGGCTCGTGCGACCGGGGAGTCGGTCGACGGGGCATGAGCGGCGCGGCGGAGATGTCTCGAACGTCGTGTGCGACCCGGCGACCGCCTCCCTCGACCCTGACTCACTCGCTGGAGCGTCGCTCGTGGTCAACCTCGCGGGCGCGGGCATCGGGGACAAGCGCTGGACCGAGGCCCGGAAGGCGACGATCACCCTCTCCCGGACGTCCGCGACGTCCCTGCTAGCCGGAACGCTCGCGCAGTCGCTCCGCGCCGGCACCGTCGACGAAGGAGTTCGACTCCTTCAGGGCAGCGCCGTGGGCTGGTACGGCGACCGTGGCGACGAGGTGCTCACCGAGGACTCCCCCGCGGGATCCGGCTTCCTGGCCGAGGTGTGCGAGGCGTGGGAGTCCGCCGCGCGCCCGGCCGCGGATGCGGGCGCCTCGGTGACCTACCTGCGCACCGGCATCGTGCTGTCCTCCAAGGGCGGTGCGCTCGGACGGGTGCTGCCGCTCGCCAGGCTCGGCCTGTCCGGCCCCCTCGGGGGCGGGGAGCAGTGGTGGCCGTGGATCACGCTCGAGGACCACGTGCGGGCGCAGCTCTTCCTCGCGGACTCGACCCTGGCCGGTCCGGTCAACCTCGCGGCGCCCGGCGAGGCGCGGCAGAAGGACGTGCTCAGGGCCATCTCACGCGAGCTCCGTCGGCCGTTCGGACTGCCTGTGCCCGGCTTCGCGCTGCGGGTCGCGCTCGGCGAGTTCGCCGAGGACGTCCTCGCCTCCCAGCGGATGCGCCCGCTGGCGCTCGAGGGCGCCGGGTTCGGGTTCTCGCACACCTCGCCCGAGGCCGCGGCTCGCGCACTCATGCACGACGGCGTCTGACCCCTGCACCTTCCCCACACCCGCGAGGTAGGAACGGAACCCGCGACGTAGGGACTCCGAGTTCCTACCTCGGGCTCCCCGTTCCTACCTCACGGGAGGGGTGGGAGGAGTGGACCGGGAGGCGCGGTGGGACCCGGCGGTCAGAAGATCGCGCTGATGGCGACGTAACCGACGGCGCCCATGAGGGCCGTCGCGGGCAGCGTGACGATCCAGGCGAGGCCGATGGGCTTCATCAGCTGCCAGTTCGCGGTGCGGTTGACCAGCCCGATGCCGAGGATCGCGCCGATGAGCGTGTGGGTGGAGGACACCGGAAGGCCCGAGAAGGTCGCGAGCATGACGACCGCTGCCGCGGCGAGCTCCGCGGCGAACCCGCTGGCGGGGTGGATCTTCGTCAGCTTCTCGCCGACGGTCGTGATCACGCGGCGCCCGATGAACCACAGCCCGGACAGCATCGCGATACCGAAGGCCACCATCACGGGCGTGGGGACCGCCCCCTGCGCGGTCACGGCACCGTCGCGCAGGGTGTCGAGGACGGCGGCGAACGGGCCCACCGCGTTGGAGATGTCGTTCGAGCCGTGGCTGAACGCGAACGCGCTGGCCGTGAAGACCTGCATCCAGGCGAAGAGCACGAACGTCGCGCGCGGCAGCGTCTGCGCGCGCAGCTTCGTGGTGAAGACACGGACGATCAGCCAGGCGGCCACCCCGATCACCACGACGATCGCGACCTGCGCGGCAACACCGATGGGGAGATCGAGATTGCCGAGTCCCTTGAGGACGAGCATCCCGGCGATGATCATGGCGCCGCCGCCGGCAAGGATCGGACCCCACAGCTCCAGCGCCCGGTGCGGCCTGACCTCCCGCTCCTTCGCCGAGATCTCGTGCAGCTCGCGGTAGTACTCGGTGGACAGGGCGGCGGGGTCGTAGGTTCCCTTCCTCACCAGGGCGGCGTCCTGCTCCATCGAGAGCCGGTAGGACTCCTGCTGCATCTCCGTCAGCCGGCCCCGGCGTGCCTCGTGCTTCGTGCGATGTGCGTCGCGCTCGGTGCGCAGCGCCTCGATCGCCTCGTCGGCGCGCTCGTTGTAGCCGAGGATGCGTCGCTTGATGATCCAGTAGATTGCGAAGGCGAGCAGACCACCGCACAACGGCGACACGACCCACGAGATGGCGATCGTGCCGATGCCGCCCCACTGCACCATCCCGGGGCCGCCCGCACCCGTCGCGATGCCCATCGTCACCGCCGCCCCGACGATCCCGCCGATGATCGCGTGCGTCGTCGACACGGGAAGACCGAAGCGCGTCGCGAGCATCAGCCAGATGCCGGCGCCGAGCAACGCAGCCATCATGACGAAGGCGAGGTGCGTGGCATCCCCCGCCAGGGCGTCGAGGTCGACGATCCCGCTGCGGACCGTCTCGGTCACACGGCCACCCGCCAGCACCGCCCCCGCGAGCTCGAAGACTGCCGCGATGAGCAGTGCCTGCTTCATGGTCAGCGTGCCGGCGCCCACCGACGTGCCGAACGAGTTCGCCACGTCGTTGCCGCCGATGTTGAACGCCATGAACAGGCCGAACACGATGGCGACGATGAGGACCGAGCGGCTGGCGCCGTCGCCCATCCAACCGATCGACCACAGCGTGAAGGTCACCGCCGAGGCGACCAGCAGCAGACCGAAGAACAGGTGCAGCCACGTGTCGTTGCGGGTGATTGCTGGCGCCGAGTCGGTGGGCGGCGCCGGTGCGTCGATGGCCAACGAGGGCCCTTCCCATGAGAGTCCGGTGGGTTAACTCGAGGTTAAGACACGAAGTCGCATCGGATCGATGCAATGGGCAACAGAATCGTGCCTGCTTCGCCACTTCTCGGGCGAGAGACGCCCGCCGTCCGGTGCCCCCCGCCCGCTTATACGGCGTCCTCGGGCAGGGAGGGCCTCTCCCCGGCGCGCGGCGTGGGCCTCGGGATGAGCGCGGCAAGTACCGCCGAGGCGAGCGCGCACGCGAGCCCGAGCACGAACGCGATCCGGAACCCCTCGAGGGTGGGCAGCGGAACGCCGTCGACCTCCCGCGTGTACTGGGCGAGGATCGCGGCGACTGCGGTCGCGGCGCTCGTGGTACCGAGGCCGCGCATGAGCGTGTTGAAGCCGTTCGACGCAGCGGTCTCGGAGGCCGGCACGGACCGCATGACGAGGGTCGGCATGGCCGCGAAGCCGAGCCCGATGCCGATCCCGACGAGGATGTTGATGCCGAGGACCACCCACGCGCCCAGCGTGACCCAGACCGAGATCGCGTACGCGACGGCGATGATGAGGGCGCCGATGATGAGCAGCGGCTTCGGCCCCCACGAGTGCAGGAGCCGACCCGCGATCGGTGCCATGAGCAGCATCATCGCGCCGGAGGGCATGAGGATGAGGCCCGCCTGGACGAGCGAGAGGCCGAGCCCGCCGACCTCCTCGGGCAGCTCGAGGAGCTGCGGGAAGGCGATGTTGGCGGCAAACAGTGCGAAGCCCATCGCGACGGAGGCAAGGTTCGTCATGAGCACCGGCCCGCGCGCGTTGACGACGAGGTCGACGAGCGGGTCCGTCACGCGCCGCTCCCACACGCCCCAGGCGAGGAGAACGGCGATCCCGCCGAGCCCGAAACCCATCGTCGGCACGGACGTCCAGCCCCAGTCCGCGCCCTTGGAGATGGCCAGGAGGACGCCGGTCAGCCCCACCGAGAGTCCGGCGACGCCGACGAGGTCGACCCGCCCACCCGTGCGGAGCGTGCTCGGCGGCACGACGAGGGCCATGAGGACGAGCACGACGACACCGAGGATCGCGGCCGACCAGAACAGCACGTGCCAGTCGGCCGTCTCGGTGATGTACGCGCTGATCGGCAGGCCGAGCGCGCCGCCCACGCCGAGGGTGGCGCTGACGAGCGCGATCGCCCCGCCCATCCTGTCCGGGTGCAGGACGTCGCGGAGGATGGAGATGCCGAGCGGGATGACACCCATGCCGGCGCCCTGGAGCCCGCGACCGACGATGAGCGGCACGGCGGAGTACGAGATCGCGCAGATCACCGAACCGAGCACGAGGACGCCCATGAGGATGAGGGCGATCCGGCGCTTGCCGTACATGTCCCCGAGCCGCCCGGAGATCGGGGTGCACACGGCGGACACGAGCAGCGTCATCGTCACCGCCCACGCGGTCTCCTCACGCGGGGCGTCGAGGATCTGCGGCAGCCGGGACTGGATGGGGATGAGGAGCGTCTGCATGAACGACGCCGTCATTCCCGCGCCGGCGAGCACCGCGACGACGGCCCCGGGGCGAGGTGGTCGCATGCTCCTGCGTGACTGCCCGCCCTGGGTCGCGCTGCTCACCGGGACATCTACTCCATTCGCGCTACGCCTCGTCGGCCCGTCCGGGCCCGTGCCAGCATAGGCCCGTCCCGCGCGCGCTCCCTTGGCGTCCCGGCTGGTCAGCCGCTCGGCGCGCAGGGCCTCGACTCGGCGATCGCCCAGCCGTTCGTCTCGCGGACGATCCGGAGCACCGCGCATGCCTCGCCGGGCGGATAGGTGCTCAGCTCCCCTCCGTCGACCGCCCGCCAGTCCGCCTGGGCGAGGACCGCCTCGGCCGTGAACTCCCCCGCCGCTACGGCGCCCTCCCGCACGACGACGTCGCTCACCCTCGTCTCGAGGCCCACCAGGTCGGTCGTCACCAGCGCGGCGCGAAGCGCCGCGTCAGCGTCCCGTGCCGGCGACCCGGGGGCGGTCACCGCCTCGAGCGCGGCTGGGTCGGATGCGATCAGCGCCGCGTCCCGCCGGTTCATGAGGTCGGAGAGCTGGTGGTCGGAGGGGTGGCGGACCGGCGGGACGGCGCCCGGCGC
>FUHX01000055.1 GCA_900163555.1 Actinomycetales bacterium JB111
GGCTCTTCGCGGTTCGTGGTGAATGACCCTGCTGTGGCGGGTATTCACGCTACGGTTCTCGCGGCGCTGGTGAGCAGGATACGCGTCCGGTAGTTCTCCGCGTTGCGGAATCCGCGGCCGGTGCGTTTGATGTTCTTGATGCCGGTGTTGCCCGCTTCGACCTTCGCGGTGGTTGCGCCGGTGACGATGAGGACCTCGATGGCGTCCCACCAGGTCACGACGGTGTCGTAGAGCTTCGTGGCCTCGGGCATGTTCGCGATCTGGACGAAGTAGCCCATCCGCATCCGCTCCTGCCAGGCCTGGGCGAGAGTGTCGGTGGCCAGCAGGCGTCGGAGCTGCTCCTTGATGCCCCAGGAGGCCGAGAGCTCGTCGGTGGGGTCGTCGGTGCGGAACACCCTCTCCAACCGCTCCCACGCCCTCGGGGTCAGGGTGTCGCCGCCGCGCAGCAGCAGCATCCGGTGGGCCCAGGCCGGGTCGTCCTTGCGGCCCCGACGACCGCGATGGGTGCGGGCCAGGCGCTGCCTGACGGTGGTGACCATGTCGTTCCCGAGCTTGACCAGGTGGAACTTGTCGACCGAGACCGCGGCGCGAGGCAGCCAGGTCCGCAGCGCCTTGCGGAACGCGGCCGAGGGATCGATCGCGACGATCTCGATCCGCTCCCGCCACTGCTCAGAGCGCTGCGCGAGCCAATCCCCGACGGTCCTGGAGTCCCGGCCGTCGACGATGCCGAGGACCTGCCCGGTGGCCAGGTCGACCAGCGTCGTCATCCACGGCTCGAACCGTCTCCAAGCGCCCTCGTCGGTGCGGAACCAGCGCACTGACCGGTAGCGGTGCTCATCGACCCCCAGACGCCTGACCCGCACGTCGTCGACGTCAGGCAGGACCACTGCGGCGGCGCTGAGGGCGGCCTGGACCAGCCACCACGAGACGCCGTGGGCCCGGGCCACCTCGGAGGCTGCACGGCCGGAACGGATCACGGCAGAGACGACCTGGTCCCGCAGTCGGGTCGTCGAGCGTGCGTATCGCGGGATCTGCTCGGTGGCCTCGGCGAACGTGCCCCGGGCACAGGCCGGCTCCAGACAGAACCAGCGCCGCTTGGCCCACACCACCACCGCTGCGCCAGCGACGGGAACGTCCCGGACCTGCTGTGACCGGCGGGAATGGACCTTCGTCGCCAGCACGCCGCAGGACGGACAGCCCGGCGGGACGGTCGAGGCGATCACCACCCGCCGGCCCCCGTCGGGCAGGTCGACGGCATCGATGACGCGGTAATTGGGCAAGTTGAAGATCGTGCTCGCAGCATCACGCTGCGAACCAGTACTCTCGTGCACAGGCTCGTGGTCCTCTGAGATTCGGATGTCTTGACAACACCCATCACAGCAGGACCACGAGCCGTTCTACGTCAACGACGCGACGCTCCCCATCACCACGAACCGGGAAGAGCC
>FUHX01000052.1 GCA_900163555.1 Actinomycetales bacterium JB111
TTAAGAGACTGGAGGGGTGGGCTGGGGGTCCTTCGTCTCGGCGCCGTCCTCGCCCTCGAAGCTCCGGCCCCATCCGGTGAGGATGGCGACGAGGATGACGACCGTGAGTACGAGCGGGTAGAACGCGGTCGTGAAGATCGCGACCGGGGACAGCGCGGGTACGCCGTCGCCGTAGCCCTGGGTCAGAAGACCGGCGATGAGCAGGAACGAGCTGACGACCGGGACGACCGAACCGATGCCGAGGGTGAAGCAGTCCATGACGTTGGCGCGGCGGTAGGGGTGGAGCCCGACCCGGGAGCCGACCCGGTCGGCGACCGGGCCGTACATGAGCATGCTCGGTCCGTTGACGCCGGCGAAGACCCCCGCGGTCAGCGCCGCGCCGAGCCCCATGACGAGCTCCGTGCCGCGCGGGGTGTTCGTCAGCCTCGATCGGGCGGCGGCGTCGACGATCCGGTCGAAGATCCCGGCTCCCTGGAAGATGCCGATGATGCTGAACACGACGATTCCCAGGCCGATGAGCGGGAGGATGTCGGCGATGCCGGCCACGAGGAAGCCGCCGGCGGTGTCGTCCTCGTTGGCCGAGATGATGTCCGCCGGGCTCAGCAGTCCGGCGAGCAGCCCGACGACGATGCCGCTCAGCAGGCCGACGGTCGTCGCGAGGAAGATGTCGCGCTTCCAGAAGGCGGTGAGGAGCAGGATGGCGACCGGCACCAGCATGACGAGGCTGAGGGGGTCGTTGTCCGCGCCGCCCACCTGGGCGACACCGCCGTCGCCGGCGAGGGCCAGCCCGAGGACGAGGAAAAGCACCGCGCTGATCGCGGCCGCGGTGAGCGCGTACTTCGCCCGGCTGCGCACGACGCCGCCGATCTCCGCGACCCCCGACCGGCGCCGGTACCGCTGGGTGGAGGCGGAGACGATCGTCGAGTCGGAGATGGGCGCGAGGTTGTCCCCGAACAGGGCGCCGGAGAGGATCGCGCCCGCGAGCAGCAGGGGATCGGCGCCGAGGACGACGCCGGCCGGGTAGAAGATGGGGAAGGCCGTGAACAGGGTCCCGATCGACGAGCCCGTGGACATCGCGATCGCGCACACCATGAGGAAGACGACGGCGACGAAACCACCGCCGCCGATCCCGATCTGGCCCGCCAGCCACACGAACCCGCCGGCGACGTCGGTCTGGCTGATGAGCGCCGACATGAGGCTGACGGACAGGAGGATGAGGAGGAGGGTGATCGACGTGCGTGAGGAGACGCCGGCGATCACCCAGTCCCAGAACCGGCCGTAGCTTCGGGCGAAGAGCGCGGCGACGAGCACCCCGACGAGACCGGAGGCCGTCAGTGCGTTCATGTCGAAGACGCCGTAGATCACGAAGTAGGCGATGACGCCGACCAGGAAGATGACCGGCGCGATGAACGCGCCGACCAGCCCGACTCGGAACGTCAGCGGCTCGCGTCCGGTCGAGGGCGTGTGCTCGGAGGCGGTCGCGTGATCTGTCGCGGCGGGTGCGTTCTCGGCGTTCATGCGAGCAGCTCCTTGTGGTCGCGGAGCACGGCGAGCGCGTGGTCGATGTCGGCCCCGGAGTTGTAGAAGTGGGGCGAGACGCGGAGGTTCCCGTCGCGCGAGCTGACCACGACCTCGTCCGCCGCCATGGAGGCGACCAGGGCGTCGACGTCGGTCGATCGCACCGCGATCAGCGGGCCGGGCGCGCTCGCCGGGGTGACGACGGTCCCGCCGAGGTCGGCGACCCCCGCGCGCAGGCGGGCGCACAACCCGGCGACGTGCTCCGCCGTCGCCTCGACGCCCACCTCGAGCAGGAGGCCGATGCCGGCGGCCGCCGCGTACAGGCTGGGGACGGCCGGCGTGCCGGCCTCGTAGCGGCGGGCCGAGGTCGCCGGGTCGTAGGCGTCGATGCTCATCGCGAAGATGTCGCGGGCCGCGAACCAGCCGGTGCTCGTGGGGACGAGGTCCGCCGTCGTTGCCGGGTTGACGTACATGAAGCCCGTGCCGGGCGAGGACAGGAGGTACTTGAGCGCGCCGCCGACGAGGAAGTCCGGCGCGAGGGCCTCGACGTCGATCGGCCGGGCGCCGACGGACTGGTAGGCGTCGACGACGACCAGGGCGCCGTGGCGGTGGGCGATCTCGACCGCGGCGGCGAGGTCGACGTGCGCGCCGTTGCGGTAGCAGACGTGGGGCACCGAGACGATGGCGGTGCGGTCGTCGACCGCGCGGTCCAGCTCGTCGAGGTCGAGCACGCCGGACGCATCCGTGGCGACGGTGCGGACCTCGGCGCCGCGGCGCTCCTGCGCGTGCCAGACCTGCGCGGCCGTGGGGAAGTCGAGGTCGGTCGTGACGATGACGCTGCGCTCGCCGGAGAAGTCAACGGAGCTCACGATCGCGCTCAGGGCGACCGAGGCGGACGCGGTGAGCGCGACGTTCTCGGACGCGGTGTTCAGCAGCCGGCCGACAAGCCCGCGCACCTCCTCCTGCTTGCCCACCCAGGCGTCCCAGTCCGAGCCCTTCGTCCGAAGGTTCGTGAGGTAGTCCTCGTAGGCCGCACGCACGGAGTCGGACAGCGCGCCCTGGGAGCAGCTGTTGATGTAGGTCAGGTTCTCGAAGATCGGGAACCGGTCGCGGATCGAGTCGGGCAGTGCGGCCGCTGCGGCCGGGGTGGGGCTGGTCATGGGGTCTCCTGGTGGTGAGGGGTACGGGTGCCGCCGGTCAGTAGCTGGGCGGGGTGACCGAGACGATGAATCGCGCCGGGTCCGGGCCGGGGTTGAGGTAGCGGTGGGGCAGGCGGGAGTCGAAGGAGCACGAGTCACCCTCGGCGAGGGTCGTCGTCGTGCCGTCGACCTCGACGTCGAGCCGTCCCACGAGCACGACGACGCACTCGTCGGAAGGGTGGGAGCGAGGCTCGTCGGAGGAGCTGCCGCCGGGCTCGACCACACCCTCGAGGACCTCGACGCGGCTGGATCCCGCGGAGATCCGGGAGTAGGTGATCCTGCCGCCGGGGGAGGAGATGTGGGCGCGCGCGTCGCCGCGCACGACCGCGGGGACGGCGACCTCCTCGCGGAAGAGGTCGAAGAGCGGCAGGCTGAGCGCGACGGCGATCCGTCTGAGCGTCTCGAGGCTGGGGTCGGCGAGCCCGCGCTCGAGCTGGCTGAGGAACCCGGGGGAGACCCCGGCGCTCGCGGCGAGCGAGCGGACCGAGAGGCCCCGCTCCTCGCGCGCGGAACGGATCCGACCACCGAGGGACATCTGCTCCGCCGCTTCGCACACCTAAACGATGATCGATGTGAGTAAACAGCGTGTCAAGGGTGCGGGGGCCGGGGGTGACCGCGGGGAGCGGGCGCGGGTGACCGCGGGGAGCGGGCGATCAGGGCATACTGCGAACGTCTCGCGATCGCCGAACGATCGCGCCGGTGACGAGCGGAAGTCCGGGAGCAGTGCATTGAGCGAGGTCAGCAACGCCACCTACCACTGGCTCAAGCAGCGCATCACGACGATGCCGAAGGACGAGAGCACGTTCCTCACGGAGGCGGCGGTCGCGGAGGAGTCGGGCGCGTCCCGCACCCCGGTGCGCGAGGCGATCATGCGGCTCGAGGCCGAGGGGCTGGTAGAGCGCATCCCGAAGCGCGGGGCGTTCGTGCCGCCGCTGTCCGACACCGAGATCCGGTCCGTCATGCGGGCCCGGGAGATGATCGAGCTGTGGGCGGTGGACGAGTTCCTGCTCCGCCCCCGGCCGGAGGCCACCGAGCGGCTGGACGCGATCATCGCGGCCCAGGAGTCGGCCATCGCCGACCCGGAGCGCTTCATCGAGCTGGACTCCGACCTGCACGGGCTGATCGTCGGCGTCGGGTCGAACAAGGTGGTCGAGCACTTCTACGCCGAGCTGCGCGACCGCCAGATCCGGATGGGCCTGCACGCCGTGAAGGCCTCGACCGGCCGCAGCGGGCACGTGCTCGGCGAGCACCGCGCGATCGTCGACGCCCTGCGCGCCGGGGACCGCGACGCCGCCCGGACGGCGACGTCGGCCCACCTCGCACGCACGCTCGAGGTCATGCTGTCCTGACGTGGTCCGCCCGGGCCGGCGGTCGTCGTCGGGGGTGCGGGCGCTGCGCGCTCCGATGAGCGATTCGCGGACCCGATCGCATGCGCGCGGGCTCCAGGGGTAGTTTCGAACCGCCTCGGGGGAGGTGCGGGCACCCGGTCCCTCCCGGCGGCATCGTGCAGTCAACGCGACGAAGGAGTTGCCCATGTCGGACATCAAGACCCGGTTCTCGCTCACGGGGAAGAAGGTCATCGTCACCGGAGCCTCCCGCGGCATCGGCGAGGCGATCGCGGAGGTGCTCGCCGAGGCGGGCGCGGAGCTCCTGCTCACCGGCCGGGACGAGGAGGCGCTCGCCCAGACGAAGTCCAAGGTCGAGGCGAAGGGCGCGATCGCGCACACGCTGCCCGCGGACCTCACGACGGCGGCCGGCGCCCGCGAGCTCGGCCGGAAGGCCCTGGAGATCCTCGGTGGGCTGGACGTCCTCGTCAACAACGCGGGCGTCGCGCGGGTGGCCCCGTACGGGGAGCTCACCCAGGACGACTGGGACGTGACGATGGCCGTCAACCTCACGGCCCCCTTCGCGCTCACGCAGGAGGTCGCCCCCACCCTCATCGAACAGGGCCACGGGAAGATCATCAACATCGCCTCGCAGACCGGCGTCATCGCGGCCGAGGACCACGCCGCCTATGCCGCGTCGAAGGGCGGGCTCATTGCGCTGACCAAGGTGCAGGCCGCCGAGTTCGGCCCCCACAACGTCACCGCGAACGCCGTGGCGCCGACCGTCATCCTCACGCCCATGGGCGAGCAGGTCTGGGGGCCGCCGGAGAAGGGCGACCCGATGAAGGCGAAGATCCCGCTCGGCCGCTTCGGCGACCCGGTCGAGGTGGCGGACCTCGTGCTGTACCTGGCCGCCCCGGCGTCGTCCGTTCAGGCCCGCGCGAGCCGCGCGTCGATCTCGTCCGAGGTGGGCGAGGTCGCCGGGCCGCGGCGCGTGACCGCGATGCCCGCGGCGACGTTGGCCCGCCGCACCGCCTCCAGCAGTGGCACGCCCGCGGCGAGGTCGGCGCAGAGCACGCCGGTGTGGGCGTCGCCGGCGCCGTTCGTGTCGACGGCCTCGACCTCGATGCCGGGCACCAGCTCGGGTGTCGTGCCCGGCCGGGCGACCCAGCACCCGCCCGCGCCCACGCGCACGAGCACGACGGCACCCAAGGACTCCGCGAGAGCCGCCGCGGCCTCCCTGCCGCCCGACGGCGCGTCCGCCCCGACCACGCGTCCGGCCAGGATCCCGGCCTCGCGCTCGTTCACCGTCCACACGGCCGCGGCCCGCCGCACCGCGGCAAGCGCGTCGTCGGGGATCTCGCCGATGACGGGCGAGGCGTCCACGACGACCTGGGCGGTCCCGGACAACCGGGGCAGCGCCCGGGCGAGCATGGCCGCGTTGTCCGGGTGGAGCAGTGAGTAGCCGCTGACGTACACGACGTCGCCCGACCGCACCCGGAGCCCGTCGAGGGCGTCGAGGGGCACGTGCCCCTCCGCGCCGAGGGTGGAGACGAAGGTGCGCTCGGCGTCGTCGTCGACGATCGCCACGCAGAAGCCGGAGTCCAGGCCCGGGTGCGGCTCCAGCAGGAGCTCGACCTCCTCGGCCGCCAGTGCCGCGCGCACCTGGTCGCCGAACGGCCCCGTCCCGTGGCCGCCGACGTACAGCACGTCGGCGCCCTCGCGGCGGGCGGCGGCGATGACGTTGAAGCCGCCGCCCACCTCGAGCGCGTGGTCCCGGGCGAAGACGTCCTCGCCCGGCCGCGGTACCTCGCGCACCTGCATGACGACGTCGACGATCGCCTGCCCGGTATGCACGACCCGGCCTGCGTCGTCGTCGGGCGGGGCCGGACCGACCGGACCGACCGAGCCGACCGAGCCGGCCGAGCCGACCGGCCCCGGACCGGCCGAGCCGGCCGGACCGCCCGTCATGACGAGACCGCGGACGGGTCGCGCCGGCCGGCGCGGGCACCGCCGAGCGCGGCGTACAGCCCGGCGGCGATGACGAACGTGGCCACCCACGCGAGCCCGTTGGACCCGATCCACGTCTCCGCGAGCGCGCCGGTGAACCAGACCTCGTGGTCGCTGACCTTCGCCTCGCTGAAGAGGTACCCGATGACGATCGCGACCGCCCAGGCGAACGTCGACCGCCACTCGATGCCGCCGGTGTACCAGTAGCCGGAGGTGCGGCGCAGGTCCATGAGCGAGTCGGGGTGGTAGGTGCGCCGGCTGATCATGTCGACGACGAACACGCCCACCCACGCCGTGATCGGCACGGCCAGCAGCGAGATGAACGTGATGAACGGGCCGTAGAAGCTCTCCGCGATGAGCATGAAGTAGATGGCGCCGATCGTGGTGACGACGACGTCGAGGATGACCGCGTTCACGCGCTTGATGCGGATGCCGAGCGTGAGGGTCGTGAGCCCGGCCGAGTAGACGGACAGGTGGTTCGACAGCAGGAGCCCGCCGAACGCGGTGATGAGGTAGGGGATCGCGACCCAGGTGGGCAGGACCGAGCGGACGGCGGCGACCGGGTCGCCGGCGCTCGCGAGGCCGGAGTCACCGGCGCCGAGGACCGCGCCGAGGCCGATGATGATGACGAGCGGGATGCCGGCGCCCGCGGATGCCGACGCGATGAGCGCCCCGGCCTTCACCCGCGGCGACTGGTAGCGCGCCATGTCGGCGCCCGCGTTCGCCCAGCCGATACCGGTGCCGGCCGCGATGGTGCCGACGCCGATGATGACGGCCGAGGCCGGTCCCGCGGGTGCGGCCAGGACGACGTCCCAGTTCACGGTGGTGACGAGGTAGGCGGCGACGAAGATGTTGAGCGCCCCGAAGATCCACGTCGCCCACTTCTGGACGAGGACGAGGAACGCGTGCCCCATGCCGGACACGGCCACGGTGCAGGCCACGAAGATCGCGATGCAGACCAGCGCGAGGACCGGCGTCTCCTTCGCGTTCGGGTTGGTGCCGAGCACGAGCGTCGAGAGTGAGAGCAGCGCGAACGCGCCGGTCGTCGTGTTGACGGTCTCCCAGCCGAGGCGGGAGGCCAGCGAGACGATCGTGGGGCCGATGTTCCCCCGGACGCCGAAGATCGCGCGGGACAGCGTGAGGCTCGGCGCCCCGCCGCGGCGGCCCGCGATCGAGATGACGCCGACGATCGCGAACGAGCCGAACGCGCCGAGGGCGGCGGCGAGGAGCGCCTGCCAGACATTCATCCCGAGCGCGACGAGCGTGACGCCGAGGGGGATGCCGAGGATGGAGAGGTTCGCGGCGAACCAGACCCAGAACAGGTCGAGCGGGTTGCCCTTCTGCTCGTCGGTCGGCACGGGCTCGATGCCGCGCTGCTCGTACGTCGACAGGATGCGCTCCTGCGTCGCGGCGGCCGCGGTCGGCGCGGCCTGGGGGTCGTGGGACATGGTGCACCCTTCGTTGGATGGTCCGGGGGTATGTGGTGGGGCGGCGCGGGAGTGCGCGTCTGTGCGCGGGATGGTCGGGGTCGGTTCGGGTACGGGCAGGTGGAGGGTCGGTCAGCTCTGGGCGTGCGAGCGGCGCAGCTCGAGCAGCTCGCGGGTGGTGCCGGCCAGGTCGAGGCCGGACACGTCTGCGACGGTCGCGACGGCGTCGGCCGGGAAGGCGGCCTCGCCGCGGCAGGCGCCGAGGATCGCGCCGGCCATCGCGGCCACGGTGTCCGTGTCCCCGCCGATCGTGGCGGCGAGGCACAGGCCCGCGTACGGGTCGTCGCGGAAGCGGCTCGCGATGACGAGCGCGCTGACCACGGACTCCTGGGACTGCACGGACGTCCCGACGACGCCCACCAGGAAGTCCGCCAGCTCGCCGACGTCCATGGCCCGGGTGGTGCGCAGGGCCCACTCGGCGCGGTCGGGGATCGAGGCGCCGGCGATCCAGTGACCCATCGACTCCGCGCGGCGGGCGAGGTCGACGCCGTAGGCCAGGGCTGCATCGACGTCGGCGCCGTCGATCGCGGCCGAGACCGCGCCCGCGACCGCGGCCGCGCCGGACAGGCCGAGGCCGGTGTTGTGGGTGACGAAGCTGAGGTCGTGCACGGCGCGGAGCAGGGCCTCGGGGTCCGCGGACGGGACGGCGAGCGCGACCGGCGTGATCCGCATGGCCGCGCCGTTGGTGGTCCCGCCCTTCCCGGCCTCCGCGGGGTCGGCGCCCTGCGCGATCGACGCGATCGCGGCGGAGGTGGAGGGCCCGAGGAGGTCGAGCGAGCCCTTGGCGCGCATGCGCTCCTCCCAGGCCATGAGCGCGTCGGCGAACGCGCGGGGCGTGACCTGCCCGCCGCCGTCGATGAGCAGCCGGGCGACCAGGAGGGCCTGCTCGGTGTCGTCCGTGACGGAGCCCGCGGGCATTCCGGGGGCGATCGGCTGGTCGTCCCGCGCGTCGATCAGCCCGGTGACGGGGCCGATCTCGCGGGCGATCCGCTCGCGGGAGAGGGACTGCGTGGGCATGCCGAGGGCATCCCCGAGGGCGAGGCCGGTCAGCGCGCCGAGGGCGCGGTCGGTCAGGGTCGTCATGCGGGGAAGTCTCCGAACGTGAGCTGCAGGCTGAAGTGGTCGGGGTCGAGGAAGGACTCGACGTGCTCGACGACGCCGCCGTCGGCGGCAAACGAGAGCCGGGTCGTGCGCAGCACGGCCGTGCCGGGCGTGTGCTCGAGGTAGGCGGCGACGTCGTCGGGGGTGGGGACCACGCGCGCCTCCTGGCGGCCGTGGTGGGCGACCAGGCCGGCGGCGCGCAGCGACGCGGTGAGCGAGCCGTCGACCAGGCCGGTGGTCGGGAGGTCCCGCAGGGGGCCGGCCGCGGGGACGACCGCGTGCTCGAAGGAGACGGGGTGGCCGCGCAGGAGGCGGCGGCGGGAGACGACGACGACGTCGCGGCCGGCGAGCTCGCCCGGCAGGGTGCCGTCGTGCTCGCCGTCCAGGTGGAGGGCGATGCGGAGGATCTCGGTGGCCACCTCGGCGCCGGCGTCGGTCAGCGCGCGGGCCCAGCCGACGTCGGGGTCGAGCGGGAGGCCGTCAAAGGTGACGAAGGATCCGAGTCCCGGGCGGGTGGCGATGAGGTCGAGCCGCTGGAGCTCGGCGAGGGCGGCGCGGACGGTACCGCGCGAGACGCCGAACTCGCCGGCGATCTCCGTCTCGCTGCCCAGGCGGTCGCCGACGCGCAGAGCGCCACCGCTGATGCGGGTGGACAGCTCCGCGACGATGCGTTCGCGCTGGGTCATCGCGACACTGGGACGAGACATGCTGAACATGTTCATACCTGTTCACTCGAATCGTCAAGCCCGTGCGGTGGGTGGACGGCCGGCCCGAAGGGCCGGGCGGAGGTGGCGGGCCCGGAGGGCCGGGCCACCCGGTGACCCGGAAGGCCCAGCGGGCCCGACGGTCCCGGCGACCCGGCCATCTGCTCATCTGAGCAACGACGCCCTCGGTGAGCGTCCGCCGTCGGGCCGGACGAGGCCCGCTGCTAGCCTCGACGCGCAACGCTGCGACGCCTGGGAGGCTCCAATGGAGAAGTACTTCGCCGGTATCGATGCCGGTACGACCGGCACCACGGTGATGATCTTCGACGGTGACGGCACCGTCATGAGCAGTGGGTACGCCGAGTACCGCACGAAGCACCCCCACCCGGGTTGGGTGGATCAGGACATGAACGAGCTCTGGGACGGGCTGTGCACCGCCGCCAAGCAGGCGACCAGCCGGTTCCGCGGGGACCTGACCAAGATCGTGTCGATCGGGGTGTCCTCGCAGCGCGGGTCGTTCGTGCCGGTGGGTGAGGACTGGGAGCCGCTCTGCGACGCGATCGTCTGGTCGGACGGGCGCGCGACCACCGAGACGCAGTGGATCCGGGACGAGTTCGGGCACGACGGCTACTGCCGCATCACCGGCCTGAACCCCTCGAGCCTGTGGGTCTACCCGAAGCTCAAGTGGCTCAAGGACCGCCGGCCGGAGATCTACGACCGGACGCGGAAGATCCTCAACGGGCACGAGTGGATCCTCCACCGGCTGGGGTCGACCGAGCTGTTCGCGAACCCGTCCGCGCTGAACTACAACGGGATGTTTGACATCTCCACGCTCGACTACTCGGCCGAGCTCTTCGACCGCGCCGGGCTCGACCTGGACCTCATGCCGCCGATCGTGAACGAGCTGCGCCCGGTGGGCGCGGTGTCCGCCGCGGGGGCGGCGGCCACGGGCTTCGCCGAGGGCACGGTGCTCGCCCCCGGCGGCGGCGACCAGCAGTGCGCGGCCGTGGGGTCCGGCGTGAACAAGGCCGGCATGGCGGAGCTCTCGCTCGGGACCGCGGCGGTCATGGTCGCCCAGCTCGACGAGGCACCCGACATGGAGGCCAACCTGCACAGCGGCGTCTCCTTCGGCGCCCACGCGATCCCCGGCCGCTGGGACATGGAGGGCACCGCCCACGCGGCCGGCGTCGTCCTCCGCTGGTGGCGGGACACCTACGGCCAGCCCGAGATCGCGGCCGCGGAGGCGCTCGACGTCAGCCCGTACGACCTCATCACGCTCGAGGCGTCCCAGGCCCCGGTGGGGTCCGACGGCCTGCTGTTCTTTCCGTTCTTCAACTCGCAGGCCAACCCGCACTTCCACGACAACGCGCGCGGCGGCATGCTCGGGCTGACCCAGATCCACACGCGCAAGCACGCGGCGCGCGCCGTGCTCGAGGGCGTCATCTTCGAGCTGCGGATGGCGGTCGAGGCGATGGAGGGCGCGCTCGGGCGCCCGTTCGACACGATCCGGCTCTCCGGCGGCGGGGCGAAGTCGCAGTTCTGGACGCAGATGCAGGCGGACATCTACGGGTGCAGGGTCGAGCGGCTCAAGAACTCCGAGTGCGCCGTGCTCGGCGCGGCGATCCTCGGCGGCGTGGGCGCGGGCGAGCTGGCCGACGTCGACACGGCCATCGACGCGATGGTCCACACGCACGGCTTCGTCGAGCCGGACATGGAGGCGCACGCCGTCTACACCGACTACTTCCAGGTGTTCGAGAAGGCGTTCCTCGCGCTCGCGAACGCCGACGTCTACAACGACCTCGCCGAGGTCAACAAGCGGCACAGCGGCGAGGACTGAGCCGGGCGCCGTACCCGGTAGGAACGCCGCGGCCCCGCCGGCGCCGGTCTCGGAGAGATCCGAGGCCCGGCGCGGACGGGGCCGTTCGTTCGTGTGTGATGCTCAGTCGAGGAGCGCGATCGCCTTGTCGACGAGCTCCTCGAGGCGGACGACGTCGACCTGGTGGGCTGTGGTGATGACGATGGCCTCGCGGTCGGGGACGATCGCGAGCGACTGGCCGTCGGTCCCGTGGCCGAAGAAGATGCCGCGGCGGTTGCTCAGCCAGAGGCTGGAGCCGTAGGCCCAGCGGCGGAAGAGCGGGTTGGTCGGGGTGTCGACGCCGGGCGAGAAGTCGGTGAACTGCTTCATCCGCTCGATCCACCCCGGCGTCACGATGCCCTTCCCGCCGTGCAGGAGGACCTCGCCGATGGCGAGCAGGTCGTGCGGGGTCAGCCAGAGCCGCGTGGCGCCGGCGACGTACTTCCCGTAGCGCTCCCACGTGTAGCCGGTGATGCCGAGAGGCGCGAAGAGCACGCGGTCGGCGTAGGCCTCGAGGTCCTCGCCGAGCAGCTCCTGGAGAACGACGGTGAGGAGGAAGAAACCCGCGTTCGAGTACAGGTAGTGGTCGCCGGGCTCGTGCACGATCGGCTCGTTGACGATGTAGTCGAGGTAGTCGGCCGGATCCATCCCGTCGATGTCCCCGCGCATCATGAGAATCCGGTCGAAACCGATCGTGTGGTTGAGCAGGTGCCGGATCCTCACCCGCCCGAGCTTTTCCCGGTTCTCCTCGTGGGTGAGCGTCACGAGCGGCTCGATGATCGGCCAGATCGGCGTGTCCTCGCTGACATCGTCCCGGCTCTCGACGACCGTGCCCGCGATCAGGGCCATGATCGTCTTCGACAGGGAGCGGATGTCCGACCGCTCGGTGCGCCCTCCGAATGCGTGGAAATGCTCGGTCTCGCCCTGCTTGACGAGCAGGTAGTGCATGTTGAGCGGATCGCCGTCGCGATCCCGTGCCGACTCGAAAAGATTCACGAGCCCGTCGAACTGCTGCTTGTCCATCTCGTCCCTGCGTCGATCCGTGGAGGAATTTCCAGGCTATCAGCGGCCTGACGGCCGATCCTGGCCCGGCCTGTCAGTCGGCCCAGGTGCTCAAAGGTGCACTCCCGATCCACTGCTCGGCATCGAACTCGACGAACGTGCCCGCGTGCGCGAAGCCGAGCCGCTCGGCGAGGGCGAGCGCGGGGGAGTTGGCCACCTGCGTGACGACGACGACCGGCTGGTCGGGGAGGTGGGCGGCCGCTTCGCGCAGCAGGAGCTCGGCGGCCTCGCGGGCCAGCCCCTTCCCCCAGTGGGCGCGGCGCAGGGCGTAGGACAGCTCGAGCTCGTTCCCGCCGTCGACGACGTGTCCGGGCCGGTGCGGGGGCCGTCGCTCGAGGACGACCATGCCGAGCATCTCGTCCGTGCCGGCGTCCGCCACGACGAACTGCCCGGCGCCGGCGGTGGACCAGTCGATGCTCCGCGTGGTCAGGAGCTCGCGCACCCTCTCGGCCGGGACGGGCCCGCCGAGATGGCGGCGTCCGACCGGGTCGGACCGCATGTCGACCAGCGGCTCGAGGTCGAGGTCGACAGCCTTCCGCAGGGTGACGCGGTCACCGCTCGCGGTCCGGAACGGAAGATCGACGTCGGGCACGGCCCCGATCATGCCAGCGCGCCGCGGAAGGTGACCACCTGTTTACGGCCGCCGGACGCCACCACCAGACCGCGCGACGAGCGGCCCGAAGCCCCGCCGCTCCTTGACGACGTTTCAGTCTCTATGCAAACATCCTGTTCGTCATCCGATCAAAGCAGATGACGCGAACCACGTCGAAGGAGACGCTGAGTGACCTCCCATCCCCCGATCGCCGACGTCCTCGACGGTGCCGTCGACCTCCACTGCCACTCCGGGCCGAACCCTTTCGCGCGGGAGTTCGACCACGTCGAGGCCGCGCGGGACGCCGAGCGCCTGCACATGCGGGGGATCCTCGTGAAGTCGCACCACCACAACACCGTGATGGACCTGCTCGCGATGAAGCGCGAGCTCGCCGAGGTTTCGACCCCGGTCTTCGGCGGCATCGCGCTGAACGCGCAGGTCGGCGGGATCAACCCGTACGCGGTCGCGATGTGCCTGCGGATGGGCGGCCGCGCCGTCTGGCTGCCGACCTTCTCGAGCCGGCAGCACGTCGAGAACGAGCACCACGGCTTCCCGGAGTCCGACATCGAGATCCCCAACCGGATCGTCGACGTCGTGGACGCCGACGGCGAGCTCGTGCCCGAGCTGTTCGAGGTGTTCGACCTGGTCGCCGAGACCGACGCACTCCTGTCCGTCGGCCACCTCAGGCCGAGCCAGAGCCTCCAGGTCGCCCGCGCAGCCCGCGAGCGCGGCGTGCGGCGGATGGTCATGAGCCACCCCGACTTCGTCGTCGACGCCGACATCGACCAGTGCCTCGCGATGGCGGACCTCGGCGTCTACATCGAGCACGAGATCGGCATGTACGACCCGCTCGGCTACCGCAAGTGGGACCCGGACGCGCTCGTGGCCTGGATCCGCCGGGTCGGGCCCGACCGCACCGTCCTGTCCTCCGACCTCGGGCAGCGCGGGCGCCCCATGCCCGTGGACGCGTTCCAGCGGGTCGGGCACGAGCTGCTCGAACGCGGAGTCAGCGTGGCCGAGGTCCGCCAGCTCATGTCGAACAACGGTGCCTTCCTCCTCGGCCTCGACGACGAGCGTCCCCGGGCGGTGGCGGCATGACCGCCGTCTACCCGCCGGGCGACCCGCGCGCGCAGCTGACGCAGCCGGCCGTCTCCACAGCGAACCGGGCGGTCGGCGACGACGTCCTCCCGTTCCAGCACACCGAGCTGGGCGCGACACAGCCCGACGACGTCACGCCCGGCGGCTCGGCCTCCTGGATCCATCGGGGCCAGAACGTCGTCGTCGTGACGACGGACCTCGCGGCCGGGGACGTCGTCGAACGGACCGACGTCGACGAGGTCATGCTCGTCGTCGCCTCGTCGGGGCCGGTTCTCGTCGAGGCCGGGGCCGAGAGTGCGGAGCTGACGGCGACGTCGATCGCGATGATCCCGCCGGGTACCTCCCGGCTGACGGCCTCGGGCGGGGCCCGGATCGTCCGGCTCTTCGCCCCGACGGCGCGTGACCTCGCGACCGCGGCCGCGAACGCCGAGCTGTACGACCCGGCGCCGGGGTCGATCGCGGTCCACGAGCCGTGGCCGGCGCCCGCGGGAGGCCACCGCCTTCTCGTCTACCCCGACCTGGAGTCGATCGAGCCGTCCCCCGACCGTATGGGGCGGATCTTCCGCAACAGGCACGCCATGGTGAACGTCCTCTACCCGCGTACGGGCCCGCGCGACCCGCGAACCCTCTCGCCGCACGACCACGACGACTTCGAGCAGATCAGCCTCGCGTACGAGGGCGAGTACGTGCACCACATCCGGGCGCACTGGGGCAAGGACCGCACGCAGTGGCGGGAGGACGAGCACGTGGCGAGCACGGCGCCGTCGATCGCGGTCATCCCGCCGCCGCTCATCCACACGAGCGAGGCCGTCGGCGCCGGGGCCAACAAGATGCTCGACATCTTCGCGGGCCCCCGGGCGGACTTCTCGGCCCGCGAGGGCTGGGTGCTCAACGCGGCCGACTACCCCGCGCCCGGCGAGGCGGTGGGCTGATGTTCCTCCGCACGCCACCGCCCCACGGCACGCCCCGCGAGGGCACGGCCTTCGGCGCATGGGTCAAGCTCCCCGGCGTCGAGAGCCCGGAGATCCTCGCGGACGCCGGCTTCGACTTCCTCGTCGTCGACACCGAGCACACGCTGCTCGACCTGGCCGCCGTCGAGCGCCATCTCGTCCTCGGCCGCACGCTCGGCATGCGGGTCTTCGTCCGCGTCCCCGGGACCGACCAGGGGACGATCCAGCGCCTGCTCGACAGCGGCGCCCACGGCGTCGTCGTCCCGCACGTCGACGACGTGGCGACCGCCCGTCGCGTCGTCGCCGCCAGCCACTTCCCACCTCGCGGCACCCGCGGCTCGGGCGGCACGTCCCGTGCCGGGCGGTTCGGGACCGCGCCCCGCGCCGACTACCTCGCCGGCGGCGGGGGAGTGGTCGCACAGGTCGAGAGCGTCGCCTCCGTGCTCGCGGTGGGGGAGATCGCCGCCGTCGAGGGCCTGGGCGCCCTCCTGCTCGGCCAGGCCGACCTCGGTCTCGACCCTCGTCGCGGCGAGCTTGGTCCGGCCGAGGACGTCGCGGCCGCGGTCATCGCCGCGGGCCGTGCGGCGGGCGTGCCGGTCGGCACGGCCTGCTCACCCGGCGCCGCCGCCGCGCAGCGCGACGCCGGCTTCGACTTCGTCGTCTGCGCCAACGACGCCACCCTGCTGGCCTCCGCGGCGCGCGACGTCATCCGTTCCCTGACCCCCACGGAAGAGGCAGCTCATGCCTGACACTCCACCTCCCCGCACGTCCGACATCACCATGCGGTTCGACGGAGTCTCGAAGCAGTACCCGAACGGCACGCTCGCCGTCGAGGACTTCGACCTCGACGTCCGGGACGGCGAGTTCGTCTCCATCGTCGGCCCGAGCGGCTGCGGCAAGAGCACCATGCTCAAGCTCGTCATGGGCCTCGAGCCCATGACCGGCGGGACCCTGGAGTACACGGCCGAGGCCCGGACGGCGGCGAGCGCCACCGGGATGGTCTTCCAGCAAGCGCTCCTCCTGCCCTGGCTCAACGTGCTCGACAACGTGCTCGTGCCGTCCACGCTGGAGGGCAGGGGCAACAAGAAGCGGGACACCCCGCGCGCCCGTCAACTCCTCGCGCTCATGGGACTGTCCGACTTCGCGGACAAGCACCCCTTCGAGCTCTCCGGCGGCATGCAGCAGCGGGTCGGGATCGCCCGCGCCCTGCTGCACGACCCCCGCATCCTCCTGATGGACGAGCCCTTCGGTGCGTTGGACGCGATGACCAGGGACCAGCTGACGATGGAGCTCCTCGACATCTGGGAGCGCGACCGCAAGACCGTCCTCTTCGTCACCCACAGCATCCCCGAGGCGATCGTCCTGTCCGACCGCGTCGTCGTCATGACCCCGCGTCCCGGGCGCATCGCGGCCGTCGTCGACGTCGATCTCCCGAGGCCCCGCACGCTCGAGACGATCAACACGCCCGAGTTCGGCGAGATCGCCCACCACATCCGCCAGGTCCTCGACGGTACGGAGGTCGCCGCATGACCGCGCAGCAGACCGGCACTCGCGAGAAGCGGTCGGCCGAGACCCTCACCGTGCGCCGCACCGCGTCCGGTGCGCCGAGGCGTCGCGTCTCGGACCTGCCCGGCGTCCTCCTCGCCACACTCGCGGTCCTCGCCCTTCTCGTCGTCTGGGAGGTGTGCGTCCGCGTCTTCGACATCTCGAGCATCGTGCTGCCCGCCCCCACGAGGGTCGCCGACGCGCTGTGGACCGGCTTCACCGTCGGGCCCCTGTGGGAGCACACGTGGGTCACCCTCCAGGAGATCCTCCTCGGGTTCGCGATCGCGGTCGTCGCCGGCATGGTCGTCGCGGTCGTCATCAGCTCGTCCCGCCTGGCGGAGAAGGCGTTCCTGCCGATCATCGTCGTCCTCCAGACCGTCCCGAAGGTGGCGCTCGCGCCGCTGTTCCTCGTGTGGTTCGGCTTCGGCATCGAGTCGAAGATCTTCACGACGGCGCTCATCGCCTTCTTCCCGGTCCTCATCAACGCCACGCTCGGCTTCAACTCCACGAGCTCCGAGCAGGTCGACATGATGAAGTCCTTCGGCGCGTCGAAGTGGCAGATCCTCACGCGGCTCCGGTTCCCCACCGCCGTGCCGAGCATCGTGGCAGGACTCGACGTCGCCGTCGTCCTGGCCGTCATCGGCGCGATCGTCGCCGAGTTCGTCGGTGCCCAGGCCGGCCTCGGCTACATCATCCTCGCCTCGAACACGACCCTCGACGTCGCGACGATGTTCGCCGTCCTCGTCGTGCTGTCCGTCATCGGACTTGTCCTGCACTACGCCGTCGTCCTCATCGGCAACCGGCTGGCCTTCTGGTCCGAGGAGCAGCGCAGCCGCTCCGCCAGGCGCTGACCGCCCGACGTCGCCCCCCACCCCCGCAGTCTCCCAGCTCGACCACACAGAGAGGTGTGCACCATGACCACGACCCACCGTCGACTTCGGACGATCACCATCGGAGCGGCCGTCACGGCGCTCGTCCTCGCCGCATGCTCCTCCGGGGAGGACGACGCCGACGGCGCCGACCTCGAGGAGGTCAGCATGACCGTGGCGACCCCCACCTGGAACGCGGGGATCGCGAGCCTCGCCGTCTCGGAGGCCATGGGCTACTTCGAGGACGAGGGCCTCGACATGGAGGTCGTCCTCACCGACTCCGCGACGACGCAGCTCACCCAGGTCGCCACCGGCAACGCTGCGACCGGGGCGATCAGCCCGGAGCCGATCATCCTGGGGCACCAGGACGGCACGGACATCGACCTGTCGTACTTCATGTACTACTACGCGACGAACATCTACGGGGTCATGGTTCCCGAGGACTCCCCGATCCAGTCGCTCGAGGACCTGGAGGGGACGACGGTCGGGGCGATCTCCCTGGCGAGCAACTCGGTGACGCAGCTCCAGGTCGCCATGGAGCTGGAGGGCCTCGACCCCGACTCGGTCACCTTCGTGGCGATCGGCGTCGGAGGGCAGCAGGCGGCCGCGGTCGAGAATGGCCAGGTCGACGCCGCCGCCCTGCTCGACACGTCCTTCCAGGTCCTGCAGAACCAGGGCATCGAGCTGCGCCCGATCGAGCTGGCCGCGACCGAGAACCTCACGGCCGGCGGGCTGGCCGCCCCCAGCGCGGAGCTGGAGAGCAACCCCGACCTCTACGAGCGGATCGGCCGGGCGGTGGCGCGGGGCGTCGTGTTCGCGCAGGCGAACCCGGAGGCGGCCATCCGCATCCTCTTCGAGGAGCACCCCGAGGCCATGCCGCAGGGCGTCGAGGAGGAGCAGGCGGTGGCGGGCGCCGTCACGGTCCTCGAGGCGCGTCTCGCGAACCTCGGCATCGAGGACGGTGCGACCGAGTACGGGCGGTTCGACCCCGCGGCGCTCGAGAGCAACGTCGAGTTCCTGCTCAGCGCCGGTGAGATCGACACCGCCGTCCCGGTCGAGGACTTCTGGAACGACTCGCTCATCGACGGCATCAACGACTTCGACTTCGACGAGGTCCGCGAGGAGGCGGCGAACTACGGTGAGTAGGTCGTACGTCGCGGTTGACGCCGACGATCTCGTCGCGTCGACCGCGTACCGGCTGCTCACCGGGGTCGTCGTCCCGCGGCCCATCGCCTGGATCACGAGCAGGTCGGCCGACGGCGTGCTCAACCTCGCGCCCTTCAGTGCCTTCACCCTCGTGTCGAACGACCCGCCGATGGTCGGCGTCAACATCGGCCTGCGTGCAGGGAAGCTGAAGGACACGGCGGCGAACATCGAGGCCACCGGCGAGTACGTCGTCAACATCCCGTCCTGGTCGATGCACGAGCAGGTGCACGAGAGCTCGGTCGCGCACCCGCATGGCCACGACGAGGCTGAGGGTCTCGGGCTGGCGACCGAGCCCAGCGACGTCGTCGGCGTGCCCAGGCTGGCGGACGTTCCCGTCGCGCTCGAGTGCCGGTTCGACCAGTTCGTCAGCTTCGGACGCGCCGGCTCGCGGTTCACTGTCGGGGAGGTGGTCCGATTCCAGATCCGGGAGGACCTCCTGGAGGACGGGAAGATCGATACCGTCGCCGTGGACCCCGCCGCACGGATCGCGGGGCCGAACTATGTGCGCATCGGCGAGACGTCCCGGTTGCGTCCGATCGCCATCGCGGTGACTTCGTCGGACGCGGCCTCGATAGGAGAATGAGGCATGGCATCGAACGGCGTGGACATCCAGGCGGTGAGCAGGGTGGGGCTGATCCTCGGCCTCTTCGGTCCCACCAGGGAGACCGTCAGCACCGCTGAGGCGGCCGAGCTCATCGGCGTCAACCGGACGACCACGTACCGGTACCTCGCGTCGCTCGTCACCGCGGGCATCCTCGAGCCGAGGGAGGGGCGGAGCTACGGCCCCGGCCCCATGCTGCTCCAGCTCGGCGCGTTCGCCCTCGGCAAGCAGGATGTCATGCATCACGCGCCCGGGCCGATGGCCGCGCTCGCCCGGCGGACCGCGATCACGACCGTGCTGTCGGTGTGGGGGGAGCGTTCGCCCGTCGTCGCGCACGTCGAGGAGAGCCCGGGGCGGGAGATCCTCGTGACCGTGCGTGTCGGGATGCACCTGCGCAGCACCGCGGCCCAGGCCGCGGTGTTCCACGCCTTCCGGGCCGACGACGCGTCCGTCCGGGCCTCGCTGAAGGCCATGTCGGCCGACGAGCGGGAGGACGTGCTGCGCGCGGCCGACGATGTCCGCACCTCCGGGTACTCCGGACGCGTCAGCGTCCGCGGCATCGCGGTGCTGGCCGTGCCGGTGATCGTCGGCGGCCGGATGGTCGCCTCGCTCGGCCTGTTGTCTACCCGGGATGTCATCGACGTCGGCGCCGAGTCGAAGGAGCTTGTGGCGCTGCGGGAGTGCGCGGACGAGATCGCGGCCTCGATGGGGGGCAGCGGGAACCGCTGACGAGCCGGCAGGGCCGGACTGGTGGGACGGAACTGGTTCGTCCGGCGTCGAGAACGTGTCAGTTGGGTCCCACCAGTCGGGTAGGGGAGTGAGGCCGCCGCCCGCGCTGCGCCCCCACCCTTGAAACCCCACCGACCGAGGCGTCCAATGGGGGCATGACCACTCCGGCGACGACTTCGGCGACGACACCCGGCGGCTTCCCCGTCGCCCACCACGCGGACGACGCGCCGCTCCTGGCGATCACCGTCGACGACTCCGCGTGCGACCCGAACGACCTCGCCCAGTGCGGCGGCGTCGAGGTCACGGCCGCCGCCGACGTGCGCTGGGACGACCTCGTCGACCGCGCCGTCGCCTCCGGATGGCCCGGCTTCGAGCTTCTCCACGGGGCGGCCGCGACCGTCGCGGACGCCGTCCGGGACAACGTGGCGCGGCACGGCCAGGCCGTGGCCGACGTCGTCGCCTCGGTGCGGGCCGTCGACCGGACCGACGGCGCCCGCCGCTCCCTCGCGTTCGCGGAGTGCGACTTCGTCCCCGGCGGCTCCCGGCTGGCCGAGCGCTTGCCCGACGGCGGGCTCCGCCACGAGATCCTCGACGTCTCCTTCCTCCTGCGGCAGGGCGACCTCACCGCCCCGATCAGGGATGCGGACCTCGCCCGCACCCTCGGCGTCGAGCCCGGCGCCCGGGTTCCGCTCGCGGACGCGGCGCGGCTCGTCCGCTGAGCCCGAGCCGCCGCCACGGCACGTCCGTCATCCGCCTGGACCCGCGCCCGCCGCCCGCCCGAGCTGCCGCCCACACACGCCCTCACACTGGCCCCCACGTACCCCACCCACAGACGCGGACGTCACATCGGCGCCGCCGCGCCCTGTGGGAAGATTGGGCCCGTGGTACGTGGCGACGGCCGGCTCTCGCATGAGCTCCTTCCGGGTGAAAAAGGACCCCAGGACGCCTGTGGCGTGTTCGGGGTATGGGCACCGGGGGAGGAAGTCTCGCGACTCACCTACTTCGGCCTCTACGCCCTCCAGCACCGCGGGCAGGAGGCGGCGGGCATCGCCACGTCCGACGGCGAGAAGATCCTCGTCTACAAGGACACCGGCCTCGTCTCCCAGGTGTTCGACGACCAGGCGCTCAGCTCGCTGACAGGCCACATCGCCGTCGGCCATACC
Organism: Actinomycetales bacterium JB111; assembly: GCA_900163555.1. Taxonomy (GTDB): domain Bacteria; phylum Actinomycetota; class Actinomycetes; order Actinomycetales; family Actinomycetaceae; genus JB111. The sequence goes on from FUHX01000052.1 coordinate 21,015, forward strand.
CGCTACGCCACCCAGGGCGGCCGCGCCTGGCAGAACGCCCAGCCCACCCTCGGCCCCACCGCGACCGGCACCGTGGCCCTCGCGCACAACGGCAACCTCACGAACACCCGCGAGCTCATGCGGCTCGTCCACGACCGGACGGGCGAGGACCTCTCCGCCGACCTCGGCAAGGGGTCCTCCACCGACACGAGCGTCATCACGCACCTCATCGGTACCGAGCCGCCGAGCGACGGCGGCCTGCGCGACGCCGCGATGGCGGTCCTCCCGCGCCTGCGCGGCGCCTTCTCCCTGTCGTTCATGTCCGAGACCACGCTCTACGCGGCCCGCGACCCGCAGGGCATCCGCCCCCTCGTCCTGGGTCGCCTCGACAGTGGGTGGGCGGTCGCCTCCGAGACCGCTGCGCTCGACATCGTGGGCGCCACCTTCGTCCGCGAGGTCAACCCCGGCGAGCTGCTCATGATCGACGAGGACGGCGTGCGCTCCGAGCGCTTCGCCGAGGCGAACCCGAAGGGCTGCATCTTCGAGTACGTCTACCTCGCCCGCCCGGACACGACGATCGCCGGCCGGCCCGTCAACGCCTCCCGCACCGAGATGGGGCGCGTCCTTGCCCGCGAGCACCCCGTCGACGCCGACCTCGTCATCCCCACCCCGGAGTCCGGCACGCCCGCCGCGATCGGCTACGCGCAGGCCTCCGGCATCCCGTTCGGCCAGGGCCTGGTGAAGAACGCGTACGTGGGCCGCACGTTCATCCAGCCCACGCAGACCATTCGGCAGCTCGGCATCCGGCTCAAGCTCAACCCGATGCGCGAGGTCATCGCGGGCAAGCGGCTCGTCGTCGTCGACGACTCGATCGTCCGCGGCAACACCCAGCGCGCGCTCGTCCGCATGCTCCGCGAGGCCGGTGCCAAGGAGGTCCACGTGCGGATCTCGTCCCCGCCCGTGCAGTGGCCGTGCTTCTACGGCATCGACTTCGCCACGCGCGCCGAGCTCATCGCCAACGGCATGAGCGTCGAGGAGATCCGCGAGTCCCTGAACGCCGACTCGCTCGGCTACATCTCGCTCGACGGCATGGTCGAGGCCACCGCCATCGACTCCGACCGTCTCTGCACGGCGTGCTTCTCCGGCACGTACCCCGTTCCCCACGAGATCCCCGAGCTCACCGAGGTGTCCCGATGACTTCCCCGACGTCGAACGGCAGCCAGGCGCACCACGCCGCCCCCGCCCCGGGCGGGGCGGGCGACGTCGCCGGCGTGACCTACGCGGACGCCGGCGTCGACACGGAGGCCGGCGACCGCGCCGTCGAGCTCATGAAGGACGCCGTGAAGGCGACCCTCTCGGAGAAGGTGCTGGGCGGCGTCGGCGGGTTCGCGGGGCTCGTGGACGTCAGCGTCCTGAAGGACTACGAGCGGCCGCTGCTCGCGACCTCCACCGACGGCGTCGGGACGAAGATCGCGATCGCCCGCGCCATGGGCGTCCACGACATGATCGGCCAGGACCTCGTGGCCATGGTCGTCGACGACATCGTCGTGGCCGGTGCGAGGCCCCTGCTCATGACCGACTACATCGCGTGCGGCAAGGTGAACCCCGAGCTCATCGCGGACATCGTCCGCGGCATCGCGCAGGCCTGCCAGGCGACCGGCGTCTCCCTGCTCGGCGGCGAGACCGCGGAGCACCCGGGCCTCATGGCCCCGGACGAGTACGACGTCGCCGGCGCCGCCACCGGCGTGGTCGACGCGAAGGACGTGCTCGGACCGGACCGCGTGCGCGGCGGCGACGTCCTCATCGGCATGGCCGCCTCGGGCCTGCACTCCAACGGCTACTCGCTCGTGCGGCGCATCGTCGCCGACGCCGGCTGGGCCCTCGACCGGGACGTGCCCGAGCTCGGCCGCACGCTCGGCGAGGAGCTCCTCGAGCCGACCCGCCTGTACACGCTCCCGTGCCTCGATCTCGCGGCCGACCTCGGCGACGGCCTCCACGCCCTCACCCACGTGACCGGCGGGGGACTGGCCGCGAACCTCGCGCGCGTCCTGCCGGCGGGCGCGGTCGCGGACGTCGACCGCTCGAGCTGGACGGTGCCCCCGGTGTTCGGCCTCATGCAGTCGCTCGGGCGCGTGCCGTGGGACGACCTCGAGGGCACCCTCAACCTCGGGATCGGCATGGTCGCCGCCGTCGACCCCTCGGTCGCCGACCGGGCCGGCGAGGTCCTCGCCGCCGCCGGCATCGAGACCTCGATCCTCGGTACCGTCCGGCCCGACGACGGCGCCCGGCTGGGGGCGGACGTCCGGGTCGTGGCCGGGACCAAGGGCGTCACCGCGGGCGCCGTGCACATGCGTGGCTTGTACCGCGTCTCCTGACGCCGGGGTGGGGGTCGGCGACCGCGGGCGGAAGCCGCTCGGGCGCCGGGACGACCCCGTACGCTGGGATTCGCCGCGGCGACGGTTGGGGGCACGTCGTCTCGGGAACTACTGTTGTCTCTCGAGTCACAGATGTCGGCGACAGGCCGACATCGCCGCGTCACGGAGGAGTTGATCCACGGTGAGCCATTCCGCTGAGGAAGGCGTCCACGAGGCGTCCGGTGCGACCGCGCCGGGTGCCACGCCCACCGATCCGGGCAAGGAGCCCTCCATCGGGGAGCTCGTCGGCAAGATGTCGTCCCAGGTCACCGGCCTGGTCAAGGGCGAGATCGCGCTCGCGAAGGCCGAGGCGAGCGCCAAGGTCTCGAAGATCGCGGGCGGCGGCGTGCTGCTCGCCGTCGCGGGGGTCCTCGCCCTGTACGGGCTGGGGCTGGCGTTCCTCACCATCATCTGGAGCATCAACGAGGCGCTGCCCCTGTGGCTGTCCGCGCTCATCGTGACGGGCGGTGTCTTCCTCGTGGTCGCGATCCTCGCGCTCGCCGGCATCGCCACGCTGAAGAAGCACAAGAAGTTCAACGTCGCGCCGCAGGAGGGTCTCAAGGAGACCGCAGACGCGCTGAAGAAGGGGCTCGGCAAGTGACGACCGACTCGACCGACGCATCGTCGGAGCCGAAGAAGATGACCGCCGAGGAGATCAAGGCGGACCTGGAGCGCCAGCGCGCCGAGCTGACCGCGACGGTCGGCGAGCTCTCCTACAAGGTGAACCCCAAGCGTCAGGTCGAGGCCGCCAAGGCCGGGGCCCGGGACGCCGCGAACGGGCTGAAGGACTCGGCCGCGCAGTTCGCGGACGACGTGAAGGCGGGCGACCGCAAGGCGCTGTCGATCGCGGGCGCCGTGGCCGCCGTCGCGGGCCTGTTCGTCGTCGCCGCCGTGCGGGGACGCAAGAACTCCTGAGCACCGCCTGATCGGCCCGCCCCCGCCCCCATCGCCGGGCGCGGGCCCGCCCGGCACCCTCCCCGGGCGTCGTGGGCGAATGTGCCCAACGACGCCCCTGCTGGAATGGGCACCGTCCGCATCCGCGGGGTACGGTGGCCCCACGACACACTTGACCACTCAGCCGGGACCCCACCGCTTCCGCGGTGCTTGCCCCGGTTCCTACGTTGGAGGGGGTCGGCTCCATGGGGCGCGGCCGTCAAAAGGCAAAGCAGACCAAGGTTGCCCGCAAGCTGAAGTACTTCAGCCCGGAAACTGACTATGCGGCACTCGAGCGGGAGCTCGGTGCGCGCAGGGACGGTTCCGACGACCTCGGGTCGTGGGACTCCCCTCAATCGTCCGACGACGACTGGGACGACACGCGGCCCTGACCGGGCCGACGTCACACCGTCGTGAGTCGGGCAGCGGGCCCCGGGCCGAACCATCGGGCGAGGACATCGTTCCTCGCGGGTCTTGCGCTCGTCCTCATCCTCGGCGGGGCCACCGGCCCCGCCTTCGGTGAGCCCTCGACACCGGACGAACCGGGCTCGGGCGAGACCCCGACGTCGGGGGAGGGTGGCGAGGACGCGACGACGTCCGACGACGAGCTGACGCCGTCCGACGACCCCCTGCTCGTGGACGCGCTGCGGGCGCTCCGGCCGGCCGTGACGGCTGCGCCCGCGGCGCCGCTCCCGGTGACGAACGCGCCGCCGTCGAGCGGCGGACTGTCCGGGCCGCTCGGCCACGGGACGTACGCGCTGACCTCCTACATGGGGCCGCGGTGCATCCCGGTCCTCTACGGGTCCTCGAGCCACGGCGGCATCGACATGGGCGCGGCCGCCGGCACGCCGATGTACGCGATCGCCGACGGCGTGGTCGTCAACCAGTTGTCCGACCCCGTCGCGGGGCAGTGGCTGCTCGTGCGGCACGTCATCGACGGCCGCTACGTCTTCGCCAGCTACTCGCACACGACCGACTTCGACCGGTACGTCCGCACGGGCGACCGGGTGACCCGCGGACAGCGCATCGCCGACGTCGGGACGACCGGCGTCTCCACGGGTCCCCACCTGCACTTCGAGATGTGGCTGGACGCCTACCTCCGGGGCACGCGCGTGGAGCCGATGGCGTACTTCGCCGCGCGCGGCGTGGACCTCCGGGCCGCCGCCGTGCGGGCGCTGCCGCAGACCACGCCCGCCAGCTGCGGGTACTACGCGATCGGGTCCACGCCGATCCGGTCCGCCCCGTCGGCGGGCGCGAGCGTGCTGACGATGGCCGCGAACTACACGGCGATGACCGGGTGGCCCGGGGACAAGACGGGCGACTGGGTGCACGTGCGGGTCGGCGGGGTGACCGGCTGGGCGCACGCCGGCAACGTCTCGCCCGTGCGCACCGGGGAGCCCGACGCGCGGGCGGCGCGGGCGACGACCGTGCGGTCCTCCCGCCAGGTCGTCCCCGGCAACGAGATCTCCACGGTGTCCGCCGGGACGCGGATCGAGGAGGTCGGCGCGCTCGTCGACGGCTGGTACCGGATCAGCGTGGGCGGCACGGAGGGCTGGGTGCCCGCCGCGGACGTGACGCTGACCGCCGGGGTCCGGCGCGGCATCGACGAGGGCTTCTTCCTGGCCAACTCGTTCCGCACGTCCGCCACGACCGTCTTCTCGTACGGCGAGTACTACGACCGCTTCTACGTCGGCGACTTCGACGGCAACGGGACCGACACGTTCGCCTACCGCCGGGACGCCGTCTACCGGATCCGGAACACGAACTCGCCCGGCAACCCGGACGTGACGATCGCCTACGGCCGCGCCGAGGACGAGGTGCTCGTGGGGGACTGGGACGGCGACGGCACGGACACCCTCGCCGTGCGCCGAGGGAACGAGTTCCACCTGCGCAACTCCCTGACCTCCGGCCCGGCGGACGTGGTGCTCAGGTTCGGCCGGCCCGGGGACGAGGTCCTCGTGGGCGACTGGGACGGGAACGGGACCGACACGCTCGCCGTGCGACGGGGCTCGCGGGTCTTCGTGCTCAACACGGTCCGGTCGGGGCCCGCGGACGTCGAGTTCAGCTACGGGCGGGCGAGCGACGCCGTGTACGTCGGGGACTTCGACGGCGACGGCAGCGACTCGTTCGCCGTGCGCCGCGGGGCGACCTACTTCGTGCGCAACTCGCTGTCCGGCGGGGCTGCCGACGTCCAGATCGTCTACGGGCGCGTCGGCGACGAGACCTACGTGGGGGACTGGGACGGCGACGGCGCCGACACCCTCGGCATCTACCGGTTCTTCTGAGGCTCGGCCCGGGGTGGTCGGGTCCGGGCGAGTGGCGTGCGGTCCTTCGGGCTGCGGATGCGCCCGGTGGAGCGTTGAGTCACCGAGTGGAGCGTGTCGTAGCGCTCCACCCGACGACTCAACACTCCACCCGATGGCGTGGGGGCGCGCCCGGCGAGGTCTCTGCCAGGAAGCGGACAGCCCGGTCCAGCTGGTCGTCCGTCAGCCAGACGGGCAGCCGCAGGAAGGTGCCGTGCCCGTCATGCGGCGAGAAGGCCGGTCCGGCCGTCAGGCGGATCCCGTGGGCGCGTGCCCGGAGGCCGAGTGCGACCGCGTCCTCGCCCGTGTCCACCCAGACCCCCGACCCGCCGGCCGGCAGCCACCACGTCCAGTCCGGCACGGCGCCGGCCAGCCCGGCCGTCAGCGCCTCGAACCGCTCGGAGAGGACGCGGCGGCGTTCGTCGCGCTGCGCGTCGATGCCGGGCACGAGCGCGAGGGCCGCCAGCTGGTCGAGCACGGAGCCCGACAGGTCGAGCCCTCGACGCAGGTCGGTCAGGCTGCCGATGAGCGCGCGCGGCCCGCGGACCCACCCCACCCGGATGCCGCCCCACACGAGCTTCGACAGCGTGCCGACCACGAGCAGCCGCTCCGGATCGACGAGCCCCTCCATGCCGCGCAGCCGCGAGGACCGCGTCCAGGACAGGTCCGCCCCGGACTGGTCGTCGACCACGAGCGCGTCGGTGCCGGCCAGCGCCTCCGCGATCCGGGCGCGGGCGGCCGCGGAGGTGTGCACGCCGGTCGGATTGTGCAGCGCGGGCTGGAGGTAGACGAGGTCGGCGGACGCCGCCGCGCTCGCCAGGAGCCCGACGTCGATGCCGCCCGGGCGCATCGGCACGCCCCGCAGCAGGGCGCCGTGGTCCGCGAAGGCCTCGAGCGCCCCCCGGTAGGCGGGGTCCTCCACGACGACCGTGCTGCCGGGCCCGGTGAGCGCGGACGCCAGGAGCCAGACCGCCTGCTGCGACCCCGCCGTCACGAGGATCTCCTCCGGGCTCGTCGGCAGGCCCTGCGCGGTGGTCGTGCGCGCCAGGTGCTCGCGCAGCGGCTGCAGGCCGGCGGGGTGATACCCCATGTCGTCCGCGTGGCGCTCGCGCAGCGCCGCCGCCACATCCGTGAGGACCGAGGCCACGGCCGCCGAGCCGGGCAGGGCTCCGGACGAGAGGTCGAGAACGGCCGAGCCGTCGTCGTCGAAGGACGTGAGGCGGCCCTCGGCCGCCCGGCCAGGCGCCCGCGGGTGCCGGACGATCGTGCCGGACCCCGGCCGGGCCACGAGGTGACCGGAGTCCGCGAGGTCGGAGAAGGCCCGCGAGACGGTGCCCCGCGCGATACCGAGCGAGGCCGCGAGCGTGCGCTGACCGGGCATCCGGTGGCCGGCGGGCAGGCGCGCGCCGTCGATGAGCTCGGCGAGACCGTTCGCCAGCGCGCGCGACGTCCCGCTCCCGGGCGGCGCCCAGTCGCCGAGCAGCCGGACCAGCCTGGTGGGCGGTATCGACGCCATCGACTGCTCGCCCTTCCTCGGGTGGACCGGTTCGCCCCAAGTGGACCACACGACGCCCCTCCGGGTGTCCCAGACTGACGGGAACGGCCCCGGACTCAAGGAGGAGTACTCATGGCAACCGTTGTTCTCATCGGCACCCTGGACACCAAGGGCGCCGAGTACGACTGGCTCGCGGACAAGGTGCGCGAGCACGGAGCCGAGGTGCGCACGATCGACGTCGGGACGCACTCCGCGCACGGCGCGGACGCCACGCCGGCCGAGGTGGCCGCGGCCAGCGGTCAGGACCTCGAGGCACTGACCGCGGCCGACGACCGCGGTGCGGCCATGGACGCGATGGCCGACGGCGCCGCCGCCATCCTCCTGGAGTGGTTCGGGACGGGGGAGATCCACGGGGTGCTCGCGCTCGGCGGGTCCGGCGGGTCGTCAGTCGCCTCCCGGGCGATGCGCGCGCTGCCGGTCGGCGTACCGAAGCTCCTCGTCTCCACCATGGCGGCCGGCGACGTCTCCCCGTACGTGGGGGAGTCCGACGTGACGATGATGTACTCGGTCGTCGACGTGGCCGGCATCAACTCCGTCTCCGAACAGGTCTTCGGCAACGCCGCCGCCGCGATCGCCGGCATGGCCGCCGAGGAGGAGGCGCGACGCTTGCGCCCCGAGGGCGACCACAAGCCGCTCATCGGCATGTCCATGTTCGGCCTGACGACGCCGGCCGTCGACGAGGCCCGCGCCGAGCTCACCGCGCTCGGCTACGAGGCTCTCGTCTTCCACGCCACCGGCTCGGGCGGGCGGGCCATGGAGAAGCTCGCGACGGACGGCCGGCTCGCCGGGGTCCTTGACCTCACGACGACCGAGCTCGCCGACGACCTCGTCGGTGGCGTGCTCACGGCCGGGCCGCGCAGGCTCGAGGCCGCGGGCGCCGTCGGGATCCCCCAGGTGGTCTCGCTCGGCGCGATCGACATGGTGAACTTCGGGCCGCGGGAGCTCGTGCCGGAACGGTTCGACGGGCGGAACTTCGTGGTCCACAACCCGACCGTCACGCTCATGCGCACGACGGTCGAGGAGAACGCCGAGCTCGGGCGTCGGATCGGGGCCAAGCTCGCCGCGGCGACCGGCCCGGTGGCCGTCGTTCTGCCGGCCGGCGGGCTGAGTGGGATCGACGCGCCGGGGAAGCCCTTCCACGACCCCGAGGCGGACACGGCGGCCTTCGCCGCCGTCCGCGAGGGGGTGGCCGGCTCGGCGGTCGAAGTCATCGAGTCCGAGCAGCACATCAACGATCCCGGTCTCGGCCGGGACGCCGCCAGGACGCTTCACGCGCTCATCCAGCAGGCCGGCTGACCGGTCGGCCTGCTGACCGACTGCGTGGCCGTTCGGCCGACCGACCGACCGGCCGAACGGCTTGATTCCCACGACGACGAAGGAGAACCACATGGATCGCACGACCGCACTCGAGAGGCTGCGGGCAACCGTGGCGGCCGGACGCCCGATCATCGGCGGCGGCGCCGGCACGGGCCTGTCGGCGAAGTCCGCCGAGGCCGGCGGCATCGACATGATCATCATCTACAACTCCGGCCGGTACCGGATGGCCGGTCGAGGCTCGCTCGCCGGGCTCCTCGCCTACGGCGACGCGAACGCGATCGTCATGGAGATGGGCAACGAGGTGCTCCCGGTCGTCAAGGACACGCCCGTCATCGCGGGCGTCAACGGAACCGACCCGTTCCGGGTGATGGGCCGGTTCCTCGACGAGGTGAAGGCCGCCGGCTTCGCGGGCGTGCAGAACTTCCCGACCGTCGGTCTCATCGACGGGGTGTTCCGGCAGAACCTCGAGGAGACCGGCATGGGCTTCGCCCACGAGGTCGAGATGATCCGGCTGGCCGCCGAGCGCGACCTGCTGACCACCCCGTACGCGTTCGACGCCGACCAGGCCCGTGAGCTCGTGGCCGCCGGCGCGGACGTCCTCGTGCCGCACATGGGGCTCACGACGAAGGGGAGCATCGGGGCGAGTACCGCACTGACCCTGGACGAGTGCGTGGAGAAGATCCAGGAGATCCACGACGCCGCGAAGGAGGTCAACCCCGACGTGCTCGTCCTGTGCCACGGCGGTCCGATCGCCGAGCCCGCGGACGCGCAGTACGTGCTCGAGCGCACCACCGGCGTCGTCGGTTTCTACGGCGCCAGCTCGGTCGAGCGGCTGCCCACCGAGGTCGCCATCCGCGAGCAGGTCGAGACCTTCAAGGCGGTCACCTTCGGCGGCTGAGCCGGGACGGACCGGACATCGAGGACGACGTCAGACACGGAGGAGACATCATGGCGACACACACCAGGCAGGCCGACCTGCGGACCGAGACCTTCGCGTGGGGATCGATCAAGTGGTCCGTCACCGGCGAGCACTTTCCCGGGGCGCCGCTCACGCTCGGCGAGGTGGTCATCAACCCCACGAAGGGCCACGACCGGCACACGCATCCCGAGTCGGACGAGGTGCTCCACGTCCTCGAGGGGACGGGCATGCAGACCGTCGGCGACTCCGGCGAGTTCGAGGTGGGGCCGGGGGACTCGATCTTCGTCCCGCGCGGCACCGAGCACTCGACCTTCAACACCGGCTGGCGGCAGATGCGCCTGCTCGCGATCTACATGCCGGGCGGCGCCGAGGAGGCGCTGAAGGGCGACCCGGACTACCGGGTCCTCGAGCCCGGGGTCGCACCGGTGTGGGAGCGGGCCGCCGACTGACGGGGCCGGACCCGCGTGAGGGTGCGGACCATCGGGCCGCTGAGGGGTGTGCCCGACTGAGGGTGGGCCGGGCAGACCCGCGGAAGCGTCGAGTGGAGCGCTTGGTCATCGAGTGGAGCGTGTCGTAGCGCTCCACCCGACGACTGAACGCTCCACTCGACGACGTGCAGTCACCCATCGAGCCGAGCAAGCCAGTATCTCGGCCGCCGACGCAGAGTCACTCGCGAGGGTGGAAGATGCCCGCGCGCATGCGCCGCGGCGGGAACATCGAGAAGGGGAGGGGCCCCGTCGCCCAGCGTCCCTGACGACGACACAACGAAGGGGCCGGATCAAGAATGATCCGGCCCCTTCGGCTGTGGCTCCGACCGGGGTCGATCCGGTGACCTTCCGATTTTCAGTCGGACGCTCTACCAACTGAGCTACAGAGCCATTCGTCGAGCTCCGGCTTGCCGGCGGCTCGCCTGCGACCCTGACGGGACTTGAACCCGCGACCTCCGCCGTGACAGGGCGGCGCGCTAACCAACTGCGCTACAGGGCCTTGCGTGTACTGCTGGTGGATCCTCTCGCTGGCGAGAGCATCCGGTCGGGAGCGTACCCCCAACGGGATTCGAACCCGTGCTACCGCCGTGAAAGGGCGGGGTCCTAGGCCGCTAGACGATGGGGGCTCGGAACTCCCGTTTCCTCAGTCGTCCTGAGGCCTGGAACAGCATACGGGTGTCCGGGCCCGTGCTCCAAACCGTATCGGTGTGCGCTCCGTCTCCCCCGAGCGGTCCGGCACGCGGGATGATGGGGGCATGGTCGAGATGAGCGAGCAGGACTTCGAGGATGCGGTCGCGGACGCCCTGGACCTCATCCCGCCGGAGCTGGCGGCCGCCATCGACAACGTCGTCGTCCTCATCGAGGACGAGCCGACCGCCGAGCAGCTCGGCGACGCCGAGGTCGAGGACCTGCTGGGCCTGTACGAGGGCACGCCGCTGACCGAGCGCGACGACGGATGGGCCGGCTCCCTCCCCGACCGCATCACGATCTTTCGGGGCCCGACGCTGCGCTGGTGCGAGAGCGTCGACCAGGTCGTCGACGAGGTGGCCGTCACTGTCGTGCACGAGATCGCTCACCACTTCGGTATCTCGGACGAGCGTCTGCACGAGCTCGGCTGGGACTGAGCGGCGCGCGCCCACGGCTGACGGGCGTGGGCAATAGCCTGGAGCCATGACCACCTCCGTATCCGACGACACGGCGATCGAGACGACGCTCGATGCCCTGGGCATCGGGATGTCCGTGGCGATCGGCGCCGTCGTCGGGCTGCTCGTCGCCCTGGGGATCGGCGTGGTCCTCGGGATCGTGGGACGGCGGCACCCCGGCGTGACCGTCTTCCACAGGCGGATCCGGGGCGCGGTGCGCCTCCTGCTCGCCGTCGTCGGCGCGTGGATCGCCTTCTACTGGACCACCCGCCTGCCCGCGGACTCGCAGGTGCCGGGCTGGCGGGGGCTCGCGCAGCACGGGCTGCTCATCGCCGTCATCATCTCGGTCACCTGGCTCGTGGCCGCCACGCTCCGGGTGCTGGAGGACCTGGCGCTGCGGACGGTGCGGCTGCAGGCCGAGGGGGACGAGCTCACCACCCACGCCCGGCGCATCCAGACCCAGGCGGTCATGCTCCGGCGGGTCGGCGTGGTGGTCGTGTGGGTCGTCGGGCTGGCGGTCGTCCTGCTCACGTTCCCGGAGGCCCGCGCGGCCGGCACCTCGATGCTCGCCTCGGCCGGAATCCTGTCGGTCGTCGCCGGTCTCGCCGCGCAGTCCACGCTCGCCAACCTCTTCGCGGGCATGCAGCTCGCGTTCACCGACGCGATCCGGGTCGACGACATCGTCATCGTCCAGGAGGAGTTCGGGTACATCGAGGAGATCACGCTGACGTACGTGGTCGTGCGCGTGTGGGACGACCGCCGCATCATCGTCCCCTCGTCCCACTTCGCCGCCAACCCGTTCGAGAACTGGTCGCGCCAGGAGCCGAAGATGCTCGGGACGTTCCTCATCGACGCGGACTGGCGCGTGCCGATCCCGGCGCTGCGGGCCGAGCTGGACCGCGTGCTCGCCGGCTCGCAGCTCTGGGACGGCCGCAACGGCATCCTGCAGGTGTATGACGCACGCGGCGGTTTCATCACGCTCCGGGTCCTGCTCTCGGCCAAGGACCCCGGGACGCTCACCGACCTGCAGTACTACGTCCGCGAGCAGCTCGTGGACTGGCTGCAGGTGCACGCGCCGTACGCGCTGCCGAGGACCCGGTACGAGCAGTCGGAGGCGCCCCCGCTCGACGCCGTCCCCACCCCGAACCCGGAGCTCTCCGCCGAGCTCGCGGAGGAGCTCGCCGAGCTCGCGTCCCTCGACGTCGGGGCCAAGGCGCCGACCCAGGAGGTCGCGGCCGAGACGCCGAGCACCCGGGCCGAGCGGGAGCTGCGACGCCAGCGCGAGCAGGCGCAGCGCAGGGCTCGGCGCCGGGCGACCCGCGACGACCGACGCAGGGCGCGCCTCGGGCCCGGCGGCATCGGCCGGGGCGAGGACGTGGCCCGGCACGACGACACCGTCTCGGAGACCCAGGTCATCAGCAGCGCGTCGCTCGCCGCCATCATCGGCGAGCCGGGCAACGCGCCGAGGATCGCGGACGAGGACGACCTCGCCGCCCTCGACGGCGTGGAACCCGCGCAGGACGCCGGCACGACGACGGGGCCCACCGGCCGCGCGCAGGCAGGCGCGACCTCGACCGGCGCCGAGACGCCGGCCGACGCGGGCGAGGACGAGGACTGGGCGCACGCGCCGACGTCGGACGGGGCGGACGCCGACTGGGCGGTGCCCGATGCGGACGCCGAGGCCGACGAGGACTCGCCCGACGAGGCCGCGCCCGACGGCGACGACGAGCGGGCGCAGGCCCGCGCGATCGTCGCGGAGGTGCTGGCGGCCGAGGGACCCGCGCGCACGAGCCTGCTCAAGCGGTTCGGCCTTCTCCCTCTGCCGGTCGAGGACACCCAGCCCACCGGGTACGAGTCGGCGCTGTTCTCCGGGAGCCCCGAGAACGAGGAACGGAACGCGGCCTTCAGCGGTCCGTCGGAGCAGGAGCTCGCCGAGCGCGCCCAGCGGACCGAGCGGCGCCGCGGGACCACGGACGAGTTCGACGTCGTCACGGGAGAGATCCCCGCGGCGGACGGGCCGGCCGGCGAGCCCGACGGCGACGCGCACCTCGACGAGGGCGACGCGCCCGACGACGACCACCGGGCCCGCGGCCCGCACGGGCCGGTACTCCAGGCCCCCAACGACGGCCACACGGCCGTGTTCGACGCGCGGGATCTCCCGCCAGATGGTCGGGCGTGACGAATCGCGCGCACGGGCGCACCATGGACCCATGAGCGAGCGGACCGGAACCTACGCAGTCACCAAGACCGACGACGAGTGGCGCGCGGAGCTGGACCCCGCGGAGTTCCAGGTCCTCCGGCTCGCCGGCACCGAGCGCCCCTTCACGGGGGAGCTGCTGAGCGAGGGCCGCGAGGGCATCTACTCGTGCCGCGCCTGCGGGCAGGAGCTGTTCCGCTCGGAGACCAAGTTCGAGGCGCACTGCGGGTGGCCGTCGTTCTACGAGGCGAGCGACTCCGACGCCGTCGAGCTCATCGAGGACCGCTCGCTCGGCATGGTGCGCACCGAGGTGCGCTGCGCGCGCTGCGGGTCGCACCTGGGCCACGTCTTCCCGGACGCGCCGCAGACCCCGACCGGTGACCGGTACTGCATGAACTCGGTGTCGCTGAGCTTCGCCGCGGCTGACGGGGAGTGAGTCGGCGGGGCGCGCTGCGGGTCGCCACCGTCAACCTTCAGCACGCCACGCCCGCGGGCGGCGGGAGCGCGAGCGCGCGCTCGCTCGCGGAGGCGGGTGAGGCGCTGCGCGCCCTCGACCTCGACGTCGTCGCGCTCCAGGAGGCCGACACCGGCCAGCGCCGCTCCGGCTACGTCCACCAGACCCGGCTGCTCGCCCGCATCCTCGGCGCGACCTGGTGGCGCTTCGTTCCCGCCGAGGTCGGGCCGCGCGGCGCGGCGTTCGGGGTCCCGCTCGCCGGCCTGCTGGGCCGGGCGGCGCCGCGGCTCGCCGAGGCCGCGGCGAGCCTGCCGTGGGACCCGGCGTACGGCGTCGGGCTGATCTCGCGACTGCCCGTGGTGCGGACGGCGTCCGTCTCCCACCCGGGACGCATCCGCGTGCTGCCCGTCGGCCATCGGCTGGCGAGCGGGCCGGTGAGACGCGTGGGGCGCTGGGTCGTCCGTCGCGACGAGGCCCGCGCGGCCGTCCTCGCCACCGTGGCCGCCCCGTTCGGGCGGGTGGCGATCGGCGCCACCCACGCCGCCACGGACCCGCGTGCCGCGGCCGTGCAGATCGGGCGGCTGGCCGAGCGGCTCGCCGACCTCGCGGGGCCCGACGGCGCGCGACTGCTGCTCGGTGACCTCAACCTCCCGCCGTCCGCGGTGCAGGCGGCCGTCGACCGGGTCGGCGGACGCGCGCTCGCGCCCCTCGCCGTCGGCGCGACCTTTCCGGCGCCCGCCCCCCGCTCCCAGATCGACCACGTCCTCGGCTCGGCCGGCCTCGCCGGGACCGGCGAGACCGTCCGCCTGCCGATCTCCGACCACCTGGCGCTCGTCGCGACGATCGACGAGATCGCCCCAGACGACGACGACGACCGGGCCGGCTACGCGGGACCGGTGCGGCCGTGAGCGGGGTGCTGGACGTCCTCACCGGGTTCGTGGGGCTGGGGCTCGTGGTTGTCGTCGGGTACGTCCTCGCGCGGTTCGAGGTGGTCGGGCCGGGAGCCGCGCACACCCTCACCCGGATCGTGTTCTACGCGGGCGTGCCGATGCTCATGGTGACGACCCTCGAGGAGGCGGACCTCGGGAGCGTCTTCTCCGCGGCGGCCGTCGTCACGATCGGCACCGCGGCGACCATCGCGGTCGCGTTCGGCCTGCTGGCGCGACTCTCCGGCCGCACGGACGGCTCGGGCGCCGTCATCGGAGCCCTGAGCGCGAGCTACGTGAACGCCGGCAACCTCGGGCTGCCGATCCTCGTGCTCGTGGCCGGCACGGCCGCGCCGGTGGTGCCCGCGCTCATGCTCCAGCTGCTCGTCATGGTGCCCGTCAGCTTCGCGCTGCTCGACCGCACGACCGGCCGCAGCGGCCCCGGGATCCGGGCGATCCTCTCGCCCATCACGTCCCCTCCCGTGCTCGGCGTCGTCGCCGGCCTCGTCCTCGCCCTGACCGGGGCGCGGCTCCCGGAGCCGGTCGCGATGCCGGTCGGCATGCTGGCGGACATGACGGTTCCCGCGCTGCTCATCGCGTTCGGGCTGTCGATCCGCGGCGGCACCGAGCCGGGCGACCGGGCCCCGACGTCGATCGTCTGGTCCGCGGTCGTCGTCAAGACCGTGGTTGCCCCGGCGCTCGCCCTCGGGCTCGGGGAGCTGTTCGGGCTGCGCGGCGACCTGCTCCTCGGGGTCGTGGCGGTCGCGGCTCTGCCGACGGCGCAGAACGTGTTCGTCTACGCCATGCGTTACCAGGTCCACGTGGACCTGGCGCGGCGCGCGGTCCTGTACTCCTCCGCGCTGTGCGTGCCGGTCATCGTGCTGGCCGCGGGCGTCATCCGATGAGCCCCGGGGCCGCGGCCCCGGGGGCGCACGGGTGGCTGGACCGCGTGCCGCCGCCGGCCTTCTTCGTGGCCTCCGGGTTCAGCCAGTACCTCGGGGCGGCGATCGCGATCGGGCTGTTCGTCACCGCGCCGTCGTTCGCGGTGGCGTGGGCGAGGATCGCGGTCGCTGCGCTCGTCCTCCTGGCCTGGCGCAGGCCGTGGCGGCTGTGGATGCGCGGGAGGACCGAGGGGCGAAAGTCTGACGGGGGCAGGGCCGAGAGGCGAACGACCGAGGGGCGAACGACCGAGGGGCGTACGCCCGACGGGGGCAGGAACGCCGGGCGCGGAGCTTCCGGGCGCGGGCTCAGCGGCCGGTCGGTCTGGCTCGTCGTCCTGTTCGGGCTCGCGCTCGGCGGCCTGAACATCGCCTTCTACCTGGCGATCGCCCGCATCCACCTGGGCACCGCGGTCTCGCTGGAGTACCTCGGTCCGGTCCTCGTGGCCGCCGTCGGCGGCCGCGGCTGGGCCGGTCGCGTCGCGGTCGGGCTGGCACTCACGGGCGTGGGGGCGATCGGCGGCCTCGGCCTCGACCTGTCCGCCCCCGGCACGATCGCGGGCGCCGCCTTCGCGATCGGCGCCGGCGCGTTCTGGGCGGCCTACGTGGTGCTCGGTCGGCGCGTCGCGACCAGCCTCGCCGGCATGGACGCGCTCGCCCTGGCGATGACCGTGGCCGCGCTCGCCTACGCGCCCGTCGCGCTGCCGGCTGCGCTGCCCCTGTTCGGTTGGGACACGCTCGCGGCCGTGATCGGGGTGGCGGTGCTGTCCTCGGCGGTGCCATACGCGGTGGACCAGCTCGCCTTCGCCCGGATCCCGGCGGCGACCTTCGCGCTGCTCACCGCCCTGCTGCCGGCCACCTCGCTCGCGGTCGGCCTCGTGGTGCTCTTCCAGGTGCCGTCGCTCGCTGAGGTCCTCGGCCTCGTCCTCGTGTCGATCGCCGTGTGGCTTGCGAGCACGCCTCGCTTCACGCCGCCGCGCCGCCCGGCCGACTGAGACTGCCGCCCGCCGTGGCGACCCGCGGCGGACGGGACGGGCCGGGAGACGCGGGCGCCGACGTCGGGCGCTACGGTCGATCCATGGTCGTTCCCGGTGAGCTCGACGTCCCGATCGTCGCCGCGCCCATGGCGGGCGGCCCGTCCACCCCGGCGCTCGTCGCCGCCCTGGACCGCGCCGGCGGGCTGGGGTTCCTCGGCTCCGGCTACCTGACGGCCGAGGCGATGCGCGAGCAGATCGACGCCAACCGGGCCGCCGGGGCGCGCCGGTTCGGCGTCAACCTCTTCGTCCCCGACCCGGCCGATCCCGACCTCGACGCCGCCGCCGAGTACCGCATGCTCCTCGGACCCCTGGCCGCACGCCTCGGCATCGACGAGCTCCCCGCCGCGCGCGACGACTCCTTCTCCTACCTCGACAAGCTGGCGGACCTCGCCGCCCGCCCCGTCCCGGTCGTCTCCTTCACGTTCGGCCTGCCGGCCGTGGAGCACGTCCGCACTCTGCGCGAGGCCGGCAGCCGCGTGTGGGTCACGGTGTCCTCGCCCGACGACGCCGTCGCGGCCGCGGAGGTGGGGGCCGACGTCGTGGTCGCCCAGGGGACGGAGGCCGGCGGGCACGTCTCGACGTTCACGGTCGCGGAGCCGGCCCCGGGGATCCCGCTGCTGGACCTGCTCGCCGACGTCCGACGTCGGGTGGACGTCCCTCTCGTCGCGGCGGGTGGGCTGACCACCGGCCCCGCCATCGCGGACGCGCTCGGCCTGGCTGACGCGACCCAGCTCGGCACCGCCTTCCTCGACGCCGACGAGGCCGGGACGTCGGCCGTCCACCGCGCAGCCCTCAAGGACCCGCGCTTCACCGAGACGCGCGTGACCCGCGCGTTCACCGGGCGCCCGGCCCGCGGCCTCACCAACGCGTTCATCGAGGAGTACGACGACGTCGCCCCCGCCTCGTACCCGTCCCTCCACGTGCTGACCGGCCCCGTGCGCGCGGCGAGCGCGGCGCGGGGGAACGGCGAGGGGGCCGCGCTGTGGGCGGGGGTGCGCTGGCGTGAGGCGCCGAGCGGCTCGGCCGAGCGCATCGTCGCCGGGCTGGCGGCGGAGGCAAGGAAGGCCGACGGGCGCTGAGCGGGGCGGCAGGCCGAACGGGAGGTCGGCCGGTAGGACGCCGGCCGCGTCCGACTCAACTGGTGGGACCCGATCGGCGGGTTCTTTGCGGTGAGAGCGCCGATTGTGTCCCACCAGTCGGTGTGCAGGTGGTTCTGGTCAACTGGTGAGGCCTATTCGCCGGGTTTCTGGCGGGGAGGGCGCCGGTTGCGTCCCACCAGTCGGGGGCTCGGCGCGTGGGGGAGGCATTGGGCCGGCCCGACGCGACATGTCCCCGTCAGCCGCGCGCCGCGCGCGCCTCGTGCAGGGCGCGGACGCGCTCGGCGTACTCCTCGAACGGCCCGTCGGTGGGGACCGACGGCGCGACCTCGGCGATCCCGAGCGGGGCGATCGGCGAGGCCGGTGCGCCCATGGCGGCGCGCCAGGCCGACAGCTGCGAGGTCGACGTGGCGAACACGATGCGGCCGAGCCCCACCCAGGCATGGGCCGCGGAGCACATCGCGCAGTGCTCGCCGGACGTGTAGACGGTGGCGGCCGCGCGCTCGGCCGGGGCGAGGTGCTCGACCGCCCACCGGGCGATCGCGAGCTCGGGGTGCTGAGTCTGGTCCCCGCCGGAGACGTGGTTGTGGTCCTCGAACAGGCGCTCGCCGTCGGCGGAGACGAGGACCGACCCGAAGGGTTCGTCGCCCGCGGCGACGGCGTCGGCGGCGAGCTCGACGGCGCGATCGAGGTGGCCACGGCCGGTGTCGGTGAGGTTCATGGCCCCATCCTGGCCCACCCGGATCCGCTGGCGGCACCCATGGCGGCCGGCGGTCGGTCCCGGGCTGCGCGACGGCCCGGACCGTGAGGGTTTTCGCCGACCCAACGGGAATAGCGATGGTCCCCGCGGAGAACCGCGCGATACCGGGCAGCCGTGCGCATCGTCCGGGGCTGGTGTCGGGTCCCACAGGGGCCAGGACTTCCGCGTTGGGCCGCCGGTGGGTTGGCTGGAGACGTGAATGCTCTCGAACAGGACTCCCGCTCCCGAATCGCGCTCGCGATCTTCGCCCTCGCGATCGGGAGCTTCGCGATCGGCACCACCGAGTTCGTGACGATGGGCGTGCTGCCGGAGATCAGCCAGGGGCTCGGCGTCGACGAACCGACCGCTGCCCACGGCATCACCTCCTACGCGCTCGGCGTGGTGGTGGGCGTCCCGGTGCTGACGATCCTTGGCGCCCGCCTGCCCCGCAAGGCGTTCCTCATCGGCCTCATGGCCGCGTACAGCCTGTTCAACCTGCTCACGGCCTTCGTCGACTCGTACGAGGTGTTCGTCCTCGTCCGGTTCCTCGACGGTTTCCCGCACGGCGCCTACTTCGGCCTCGCCTCCCTCGCCGCCGCCAACATGGTGCCGCCGATCCGCCGAGGCCGCGCCGTCGCCTCGGTGATCATGGGCCTGTCTGTCGCCAACATCATCGGCGTTCCCTCGGCCTCCTGGCTCGGCCAGCACCTCGGATGGCGGGCGTCGTACGTCGCGTGCGCGTTGCTGGCCGCGGCCGCCGCCGCCATGGTGGCGGTCTTCCTCAAGCGGCAGCCGGCCACGCACGAGGGGCGGGGCACCGGCGCCGCGAAGCGGTTCTTCTCCAGCGCGCAGGTGTGGATCACCCTCGCGGCGGGGTCCGTCGGGTTCGGCGGCATGTTCGCGATCTACTCGTACGTCGCCACCACCGTCACGTCGATCTCCGGGCTCAGCTCGTCCGTGGTGCCGATCTTCCTCCTCGCCTTCGGCCTCGGCATGACGCTCGGGACCTGGATCGGTGGCGAGCTCGCCGCCTGGTCCGTCTACAAGTCGCTGCTGTTCGCCTCCATGGGCACCGTCTGCGTGATGTTCCTGTTCTGGGTGTCCTCGCCGTACGGCTGGTTCGCGATCGTCGGCCTGTTCGGTGTCTCGACCGTCTCGTCGATCACGGTCACGAACCTGCAGCTGCGCCTCATGGACGTCGCCGGCGACGCATCCACGCTCGGCGCCGCCATGTCCCACGCCGTGCTCAACATCGGCAACGCGGTCGGTGCCGCCGCCGGTGGTGCCGTCATCGCGGCCGGCTACAGCTACCGCGCGCCGGCGCTGGTCGCGGTGGGGCTGGCCTTCATCGGCCTGCTCATCATCTCGGCCTCGGGCCTGCTCGAGCGGAAGACCGGCAACCGCGGGTCCGCGGCGGTCGCCGCCGACGAGGCGCGCGCCGCCCGCGCGGCCGAGGCCGAGGCCAAGTCCGACGGCGCGGTTGCCCCGGCGGCCGACGACGCCGCCGCGGTCGGCGACGTCGAGGCCTCCGACACGTCCGCGGGCGCCCACATCCGCTGACCGGCCACACCCACCCACGTCGAGACACCTCGAGATGAGGTGTTATGGCTCGTGTGACGCCTGACTTCGAGGTGTCTCGGCGAGTGTGTGGGCCCGGTACGCGCCGGGGTCTCGGTCCGTAGCCCTCGGTCCGTCGTCGGGGCGGGGCGTGGAATCGTAGGCGCCACGGACATCGACACGGGACGAGGAGTGGTGTGACTCGCATGGTCATGGAGCAGGTGGGCGAGGAGATCCTCCGGCTCGACGCGGTGGACTTCGTCCGGAGCGGCAAGCCGATCCTCTCCGACATCTCGATGACCGTGCGGGCCGGCGAGCACTGGGCGCTCATCGGCCCGAACGGCGCCGGGAAGAGCACGATCCTGTCCATGTGCGGCGCCGAGCGGCACCCGACGCGCGGCACCGTCCACGTGCTCGGGCGGCAGCTCGGCCGCGTCGACATCCGCACGCTCCGGGAGTCGATCGGGCACGTCAACCCGCGGCAGCCGATCCGTGCGGCGCTCGGGGTGCGCGAGGTCATCCTCACCGGCGCGACCGGCACCAACGACTACATGATCCGGTGGGAGCCGGACCCCGCGCTGGTCCGGCGGGCCGACGAGCTCATCGACATGCTCGGGCTCGAGGCGCTGCGGGACGCTGAGTGGCCGACCATGTCGCAGGGCGAGCGGGGGCGCACCCTCATCGCCCGCGCGCTGCTCACCGACCCGCCCCTGCTCCTGCTGGACGAGCCGTCGACGGGTCTGGACGTGGCCGCCCGGGAGCAGCTGCTCAGCACGATCGACGAGCTGCACCGCACGCACCCGACGCTCGCCACCGTCCTCGTCACGCACCACCTGGAGGAGCTGCCCGAGACGACGAGTCACGCCGTCCTCATCTCCCACGGCAGGATCCTCGCCGCCGGCTCCGTCGACGACGTGCTCACCACAGAGCTCGTGACCGAGGCCTTCGAGTACCCGATCCGCATCGAGAAGTCGGACGGCCGGTTCTCCGCGCGCGCCGGTCGGGCGCGGCCGGTCGTCGGGTAACGCGGGCGGCCCGATCAGGACGTGTGGCTGCTTCCGATCCCGGCGTGACCCGTCCGGCGCACCCCGCGCCACATGAGGACCCCAAGGCTGAGCACGAGCACGGTCAGCACGCCCGAGTGGGCGACCTTCGCGGCCACGCTCACGCCGAGCGGGACCGGGGAGGCGAACCCGAGCAGCGTGCGGCCCATCAACGCGCCCCACGCGAACGCGGCCGCGTGGGCCGGTGACCACGTTGCCGACCGCGTCCATCGTCCGACCGCGAACGACACCACGCCGGCCAGCACCACGATCCCGGCGACCGCCCACCACGTGAACGGAGCGAGGTCGACGAGCGCCATCCCGATCGCGCCGAGTGCGATCAGCAGGATCGGGCGGGGTGGCGTGAGGGCCCCGGTTCGCTCCGGCGAGAGAGCGTAGGGCGCGAGCGGAGAGGCCCCGACGGCTGCCGGCCCCGCGTCGGATACCCCGGCGTCGGTCGATCGGGCAGCGGACGCCCCGACGTCGGACGCCCCGACGTCGGACGCCCCGCCCGGCCGCCGGCCCACCCGGGTGAACGCCAGGGCGACGACGGCGAGCACCGCGAGGGCCGAGACCGCGAGGCGGACGGGCCCCGCCTCGACGTCGTTCGCGTCCCGCTCGCCGAGGTGGATGGCGACGGCGACGGTGAGGAATCCCGCGGACCACAGGACCAGGCCGATCGACCCGAGCCACGGCCGTCCGCGCAGGCTGCGCGCGGTTGAGGCGACGACCGTCTGGGGGACGAGCACGCTCATGACGACGTGGCCGAGCACCCACGTGACCAACGCGTAGGCGCTGAGATCGAGGCCGGGGATGCGCGTCGTCGACTGAAGGTCCGCCCAGAACTCGATGTCCGGGTTCGTCGGCGTCCACAGCGAGAGGTCGATGATCGCGGTCATCGACAGGCCGAAGGCCGCCGCGAGCAGCGCACGCCCCTGCCAGCGCAGCCCGGCGCGGAGCGCGACCTCCCGGATGAGGATCGCCGCCCCGCCGTACAGCGGCATGAAGAACACGACGGCGAACAGCGACTCGGCCAGGTTCCCGGTGATGTCCAGGTAGGCGACGAGGAACTCTGCGCAGATCGGGGCGAGGGCCGCGAGGGCCACGACGGCGCCCCAGCGCCTCAGGCGGGACGGGCCGGGCCCGGCCCCGGCCGGGTCGGCGGCCCCGTCGTCGGCGGCCGGGTGGGCGGGCAGGTTGTCGACGTCGGAGGTGGGCTCGGGAAGGGGACCGTCGACGTCGCGGGTGGAGCCGGGATCGGAACCCTCGATGTCGGGGGTGGGGGCGGGAGTGGGACCGTCGGCGTCGGACGGCCGTCCTCGTGCGCTCATGGACCTACCGTTCCACGGGCCGCGAGGGGCCGCGCGGCGAGAACTCCCCGGCATGCCACGCGTGCCGCGGCGTCGCGGCTGGCCGTCGGTGCCCGCCTGCCGGGCGTTCTCTGGCTGACACGGCCTGACGTCGGCGGCCCGTCTTTTGGCACAGTGCACGTGTGCCAGTCCCGTCCACGACAGCCCCCGCAGGCGACCAGATCCGCGTGGGGCGCATCCTGGCCACGTCCGTCGCACCCCTGACGTGGGCGACCACGTACTACGTCGCGTCGGAGTTCATGCCGCCGGACTCGGTCATGTTCACGTCCCTCATGCGTGCGCTGCCCGCCGGGATCATCGCCCTGCTCATCGCGCGCAAGCTGCCCACCGGCTCCTGGTGGTGGAAGTCCTTCGTGCTCGGCGCGCTCAACATCGGCGTCTACTTCCCGCTGCTTTTCACGGCCGCCGAGCGACTGCCCGGGGGAGTGGCCGCGACCCTCGGCGCGTGCCAGCCGCTCATCGTGGTCCTGCTGACCGTCGCCATCCTCTCCGAGCGGCTCTCCCCGTGGCGGCTGACGTGGGGAGTGGTCGGCATCGTCGGGGTGGGGCTCGTGGTCCTTGGCCCGGGGGCCGTGTTCGACCCGGTCGGCATGGTCGCGGGGCTCGTCGGCGCGGCCTGCATGGCGACCGGCATCGTGCTCACCAAGAAGTGGGGCAGGCCCGAGGGGATCTCGCCGGTCGGGTACGCCGGCTGGCAGCTCGGCGCGGGCGGGATCATCCTGCTCGTCCCGACCCTCGCGATCGAGGGCGTGCCGAGCGGGATCGACGCGACGGCGGTCGCCGGGTACGCCTGGCTCGGCCTGGTCGGCGGGCTGCTCGCGTACACGCTCTGGTTCGCCGGCATCCGGGTGCTCCCGGCCCCGGCCACCTCCCTGCTCAACCTCCTCATCCCCCTCGGCGCCGCCGCGCTCGGCGTGGCCCTCGCCGGCGAGACGCTCAACGCGCTGCAGCTCATCGGGTTCGCGCTCGCGCTGTGCGCGATGGCGGCCGGCCAGTTCCCGCCGCCGGGGTCGCGGACCGGTGCCGCGGCGGACGCACGGTCACGCCCGACGGCGGAGCAGCCCGCGCCGTCCGGCGCGTGGACCGAGCCCGCCGCGCAGGCCGGCCGGCCGGACCGGGAACCCTCGGCGTAACGTTGTCTCGCCGGGGCTCTCCGGCCGCCCGCGAACGATCCCAAGGAGATTCCCATGCGCGCTGTCGTCATGCACGCACCCGGAGACGTCCGGGTCGACCAGGTCGCGGACCCCGCGATCGAGCTGCCCACCGACGCCGTCTTCCGCGTGACCGCGGCCTGCGTCTGCGGGTCGGACCTGTGGCCCTACCGCGGCCACAACGAGATCACCGAGCCGAAGCAGATGGGGCACGAGTACATCGGCGTCGTCGAGGAGATCGGCGACGAGGTCACCACGCTGAAGGTGGGCGACGCCGTCGTCGGGTCGTTCATGGCCTCGGACAACACGTGCGAGATCTGTGCGGCCGGGTTCCAGTCCCGCTGCGCCCACGTGGTCGGCATGGGCGGGATCGGCACGCAGGCCGAGTATGCGCGCGTGCCGTGGGCGGACGGCACGCTCGTGCGTATCCCGGGAACGCCCACCCACGCGCAGCAGATGAGCCTGCTCGCCGCCTCGGACGTCCTCGGCACCGGCTGGTTCGCCGCCGACGCCGCCCAGGCCGGCCCCGGGAAGACCGTCGCCGTGGTGGGGGACGGGGCCGTCGGCCTGCTCGGCATCCTTGCCGCGCGCCGGTTCGGGGCGGACCGCATCATCGCGATGAGCAGGCACGCCGACCGGCAGGCGCTCGCCCGCGGGTACGGCGCCACCGACATCGTCACCGAGCGCGGCGAAGAGGGCGTGGAACGCATCACGGAGATGACCGGCGGGTACGGGGCACACTCCACGATCGAGGCCGTCGGCACGCAGGAGTCCATGCTGCAGGCGATCGGCGCCACCCGGCGCGGCGGGCACGTCGGGTTCGTCGGCGTCTCCCACGACGTGACGCTCGACGGCTCGATGCTGTTCGGGGCCACCGTCCACCTGCTCGGCGGGCCGGCGCCCGTGCGCCGCTACCTGCCGGAGCTCGTCGACCTCATCATGTCCGGCGAGATCGACGCCGGCGGCGTCTTCGACCTCTCGCTCCCGCTGGACGAGGCCGCCGAGGCCTACCGGGCGATGGACGAGCGCCGCGCCACGAAGGTGCACCTGGCGGTCTAGGAGCCGCGGCTCTCGGCGACGTCCCGGTCCTCGACGACGTCCCGACGCCCGACCGGCCTCGGGCGTCTTTCACGGGGCAGGCCGCACCTCCGTCGGGCAGACCCGACCGGCAAGACGTCCGGCCCCACCGCCCGTGCCTCCGCCTCCAGCGGACTCAGTCCAGGCAGAACTCGTTGCCCTCGGGGTCGATCATGACGATGAACCCTCCGCTCATCGGCGGATCCGGCTCGTGCCGCTCCAGCCGGTTCGCGCCGAGGGCGACCAGCCGCTCGCACTCGGCCTCCAGTGCGGCCATCCGCGCGTCGCCCTCGAGGCCGGGGGCCGCGCGGATGTCGAGGTGGACCCGGTTCTTCGCGGTCTTGTCCTCCGGCACCTGCTGGAAGAACAGCCGGGGTCCGTCGCCGTCCGGGTCCACGAGCGCGGACGCGCTGTTGCGCAGCTCGAGGGGCATTCCGGTGCTCTCGCTGAACTCGTCCCACGCGGCCTGTCCGTCGACGTCCGGCGGCAGCTCGACGCCGGGCGGCGCCGGGTGGAGGTAGCCGATCGCATGCTGCCAGAAGGCGGACAGCGCCCGGGGGTCGTGGGAGTCGAACGTGATCTGGAGTGTCCTGCTCATGTCGACGCTTCCGTGAGTCGAGCGGGCGAGAAGATCGTGCGCACGGTCGCCGCGATGACCGCGTCCGCGTCGACGCTACCGTGCCGCCCGATCTCGTGCAGGAACAGGCCCTCGAAGCACGTCGCGATCAGCTGGACGGCGAGCAGCGGGTCGGGCGCGCCGAGGGTGACGAGCGGCGGCAGGATCGCCCGCTCGACGCCGACGCGTCCGGTCGCGAGCGCGGCCCGGACCGCCTCGTCGTGCCCGCCCTCGACGATGAGTGCGAGGCGCGCGGCCGTCCGCGACCGGGACGGCCCGGTCATGAACCGGTAGAGCGCGATGAGTGACTCGGTGAGCTCCTCGGGCGTGGCCGCGGCGAACCCCGTGTCGATCTCCGGGCGCTCGCCGGCGACCATGTGCTCGCAGACCCCGCGGAGCAGCGCCCCGCGCGTGCGGAAGACGTTCGAGGTCGATCCCCGCGGCAGCCCGGCCGCCTTGTCCACCCTCAGATGCGTCAGCGCGCGGATCCCGCCGCTCGCGAGCAGATCGACGGATGCGGTGATCGCGCGGTCGCGGGTGGTGGCCACCCCCCGAATCTACTATAAATGTAGTGACGAACAACTACGATCGCAGTAGCGTGTCGAGATGGACATGCTCGACGTCGTCGCGTGGGGAGTACTGGTCGCGCTCGTCGCGACCGCGGTCCTCGGTGTGACGTCGCTCGTCCTCTGGCGGCGCCACGGCGCCGCAGGCTTCCCGACGGCGAAGGTCGCCGCCCACGTCACGCTCCAGGTCGTGAGCATCGCGCTCTGGGTCGTCTTCCTTCTCACGACGAGCCCGTGGCTCGCCTGGCTCACGTTCGGTGTCATCACGGCCGGCCAGGTCGTCGGCGACCTGCTCATGTTCGCGAGCTACCGGGCGCGGCGCCGGGTCGACCGGGTCGGGAGCTACCTCGCGGCGGCGGGGGAGCTCCTCCGCTTCTCGCGTCCGATACCGGCGCTCCATGCGCTGATCGGAGCGGTCGGATGGTTCGGCATGCTCCTCGCCTGCCTCCTCGCGACGCTCGCCTAGCGGCGATCCCAGTACCGACGACGCCCGCGGCCCACACCTTCGCGCCGCCGCGTCCCCACCCGATCGGACAGTCCCATGAACCTCCTCGTCACGCCCGTCGTCTCCGTCCTCATCGGACTGTTCGTCCGGTCCCGACTCCTCGCGGCGATCCTCTACCTCTCGATCGCGGCGATCCTCTTCACCTTCCAGACGCTCACGGTGCTCCTGGTGTGGCTCGGCGGGGAGGGCGGCTTCGGCGGCTCGGCCGAGCAGGGCGCGTTCGGTCCCGGCCCGACCGGCGGTCTCCCGTTGCAGTTCGACGAGGGCGAGCTGTGGGCCTACGGGCTCGTCAACGTGGGCATCCTGCTCGTCGGGGTGGCCCTGACGATCCTCGTCGTCACGCTGCGGAACCGCAGCCGCGCGAAGCACGCCGACGTCACCGCTGCCTGAGGCGCTCCGCGACCGCCCCGCTCAGAGGTGGTCGATCAGCGCGTCGAGGCGCGGGCCGGGAAGGACGAGGTCGGCGACCGCCGTCAGGCTCGTCGAGCCCCCGAAGGCGACCCCGAGGCCGGCCGCGCGGACCATGTCGATGTCGTTCGCGCCGTCGCCGACCGCGATCGTGCGCTCCATCGGGATCCCTTCGGCTTCGGCGATCGCGCGCAGGTGGGTCTCCTTGCCCGCGCGGTCGACGATCTCGCCGAGCACCCGGCCGGTGAGGGCGCCGTCCGCGATCTCGAGCCGGTTGGCGCGGATCCCGGTGATCGGCATGTCGGCCGTGAAGGGGTCGAGCAGGTCGTGGTAGCCGCCCGAGACCAGGTAGACCGGCCAGCCGTTCGTGCGCGCGTGCTCGAGGAGCTCGGGCGCGCCCGGGGTGGGTGACATCGTCGCGCGCACGCGCTCGAGCGCCTCGACCTCGAGGCCGGTGAGGGCCTTCGTCCGCTGACGCAGCGACTCGGCGAACTCGATCTCGCCCTGCCGCATGCGCTCGGTGATCTCGGCGACGAGCTCGCCGGTTCCTGCCTCGAGCGCGAGGAGATCGAGCTGTTCCTGGGGGATGAAGGTGGAGTCCACGTCCATGACGAGGAGCCTGCGGTCCATGGGGGTTTCCTTTCGGGGGAGGGGTGGTCAGGGCTCAGGGCTCAGGGCTCAGTGCTCAGGCCTCATGGGTCGGCCAGTAGTGACTGTCGGGGGTCGAGCGCTCGCCGAAGATGGCCTGGCCGACGCGCACGACGGTCGCGCCCTCCTCGATCGCCGCCTCGTAGTCGCCGGACATCCCCATCGAGAGCCCGCCGGGACCGACCAGGCCGGGGTCGACGTCGCGGGCCCGGTCCCGCAGGTCGCGCAGGAGGCGGAAGCAGGAGCGGACGCGTGTGGTGTCGGGTGTGAACACGGCGAGGGTCATGAGCCCCTGCACGCGCAGGGAGTCGAAGGCGGCCAGGCGCGCGAGGGTGTCGAGGACGTCGTCGGGGTGGAGCACGTACTTGGACTCCTCGCCCGAGGTGTTGACCTGGACGTAGACGTCCAGGCCCCGTCCGGCCGCCTGCAGCCGGCGGTCGAGGGCCTCGGCGAGCCGGAGGGAGTCGAGCGCGTGGAACTCCTGGGCGATCGCCACGACGTCGCGCGCCTTGTTCCTCTGGAGGTGGCCGATGATCGACCACGAGACGTCCGTCTCGAGGAGCGCGTCGTGCTTGCGCACGGCCTCCTGGACCTTGTTCTCGCCGAGCCGGTGGCAGCCGGCCTCGATGGCGAGGCGGACCCGGTCCTCGGGCACGGTCTTCGACACCGGCAGGAGGCGGACCTCGTCGGCGCCGCGGCCCGCGCGGCCGGCCGCCTCGTCGATCCTCGCGCGGACGCGTGCGAGGTTGCGGGTGAAGTCCTCGACGCTGAGCGCAGTCGGGTAGTCCATGGTGCTCCCTTCGGGTCAGGTGTCGAGGACGGCGGCGAGGTCGGCCGCGAACGCGGCCGCCTGGTCGGGGGTGAGCGTCGACGTCGTCACCCGGATCGCCGACGTCGGACGCTCGCCGATCGCGAAGTCCGCACCCGGGCGAACGGCCCAGCCGCGGTCGGCGAGAGCCGTCGTGATGCGGGTGGGGTCGCCGACGACGGGGATCCAGGCGTTGAGGCCGTCCGTGCGGTCGGGGGCCGGGAGTCCCTGCGCACGCAGCGCATCGGCGAGCAGGAGGTTGCGGCGGGCGTACTCGCTGCGGGCGCGGTCCAGGAGGCCCGGCGTCCGGTCGTCGGTGAGCAGGCGATGGGTGAGGTGCTGGAGGATGTGGCTCACCCAGGTGGTCGCCGGGCCGAGGCGCGCCCCGAGGCGCGCGGTGGTGTCCGGGTCGGAGAGGACGAGGGCCACGCGCAGGTCGGGGCCGAGGAACTTCGAGACCGACCGGACGAGCGCCCACCGGGCCGTGCTCGGCGGCGTGGCGCGCAGGTACGGCTCGACCGAGATCGCCGAGAAGTGGTCGTCCTCGACCACCAGCACGCCCGGGTGGTCGGCGAGCACCGTCCGCAGGGCGTCGGCGCGCTCAGGGGTCAGGCCGGCGCCGGTGGGATTGTGCGCGCGAGGGGTGAGGACGACAGCGCGGGCCCCGGCCCGCAGCGCGGCCGTGAGGCCCTCGACCGTCATCCCCTCGTCGTCGACCGGGACCGGGGCGGTCGCGTACCCGCCGAGCCGGAGGATGCCGATGCTGGAGAGGAAGCAGGGGTCCTCGACGGCCACCGTGTCCCCTCGGGTGAGCGACGCGGCAAGGATCCGCTCGACGGCGTCGACCGCGCCGTGGGTGAGGACCAGGCCGTGGTCGGCCGCGACGTCGGGCGAGAGGTGCGCGGCCGACCAGTCGCGCAGGCCCGCCAGGATCGGCTCGGCCCCGTAGAGCGATCCGGCGAACGGCTCGCGCATGGCGTCCCGCAGGTCCGGGAGAAGGTCCGGGTCCGGGTTGCCGCTGGCGAGGTTGACGAGGCCGCTCCGTGCGCCTCGGCCCTCGCCGTCCAGTGCGGGGAGGCCGAGGATCACGGTGCCGCCGCGCCGCCGGGTCTCCACGATGCCGGCGGCGGCGAGCTGCCCGTACGCGGCGGCCACCGTGTTCCGGTTGACGCCGAGCGAGTCCGCGAGCGAGCGGATCGGCGGCAGGGTGTCCCCGGGGTGGAGCCCGCCCGTGCGGAGGAGGTCGCGCACCGAGCCGACGAGCTCGCCGGCGCTCGCGCCGACGATCGGTCCGTGCTCCACCACGCCCGTGCCACCTCACCTTCGCTTTGTCCTAGGACATAAGGCTACATCCAGGCGAGGGTGTCAGGATGACGTGTCTGGGGGATACCGAGGGGCGGGCACGACGGTGGTCGAGGGGTGCCGACCGGCGGTCGACCTGAGGCCGTGGCTGCACGTGTGGCTACAGCTGATCGGAGAACTGGTAGGCCCCGTGGGGCTCGAACCCACAACCCACGGATTAAAAGTCCGTTGCTCTACCGATTGAGCTAGAGGCCCCTGAATCGGCGACCAGGGTACGTCGCGATCCCTCCGCCGCGTGCCGATATCCATGCCCGTCTTACGTCGTCGCGCACCGGCCGGGGCGGCCGAGCGCCGCCGGCCGGACGGTCGCGTCGCCGCGCCCGCCCGCCACACATGCCCGGCCCACCGGACCACTGCTCCCGACCACCGCCCCCGCCCGCCAGGAGTGCGCGCCCCGGGCGATCGGGTGGACAATGGGTCCGGGCCGCACCGGCGGACCGGATCCTCGCGTTCACCGGCGGACCCGCACACCGCCCCGCGGACGCGGGGCGGGCAGTCGAATCGGAGGCCGAGATGGCGGAGAGCAGGAAGCACCGACGGCCGGCCATGCTGGATCCGGCCGTGGCGGAGGAGATCCTCGGGGACGAGGACCCCGCGACCCGGTCCGAGCTGGCCCACACGACCGCGCACGCGATTGTCGACGGCGGCCGCAAGGAGTCCGGCACGGACCCCGACCTTCTCGACCGCCTCGTGCGGCTCGTGGACGCCGAGGGCCTCGACACGATCGCCGAGCTGTGGTCGCGCAGCCCGGCCGACACCCTGCCCGGCGCGCTGTGGCGCCTGTACCTGCTGCGCGAGTGGGTGCGGCGCGACCCGGTGACGATCGCCTCCCGCTACCGCGAGGGGCTCACTCGCGCCGAGGTCGAGGGCGTCGTCGCCGGCGTGGCCGACCCGAACGGCGCCGAGGAGGTCGCCCGCGTCGTCGACCAGGTGCTCTCCGGCGTCTACGCCGGTGACCTCGCGGTCGCCCTGGACCGGGCCGCCGCCTTCCTCCGCGTCCTCGCCACGGGCTCCGCCCTGCACGCCGACTACGCCGACGACGAGGGCGACGGCGCCGACCTCGCCTTCGAGATCACGCGCCGTGCCGGCGGGCTGCTGTCCACGGCCGAGGACCTCGAGCACGCCGCCACCCTTCACGGATCGGGACAGCTGGACTGATGACGCACACCCCGCAGGTCGCCGACCGCCTCACCGCCGACCAGGCCGCCGCCGCCCGCCGGCTCGCCGACGACGCCCGCGCGGCCGACGGCACCGCCGCCCTCGACGAGCAGACCCTCCTGCGCCTCGACCCGGGTTCGGCCCGCTCCGCCACGCACGTCCTCCTGCCCGACGACGACGGCTCGGGCCTCGCCGGGTACGCCCAGCTCGCGGAGGGCTCGGCCGAGCTGGTCGTCGCGCCGTCGGCGCGACGGGACGGCCGGGGCCGGGCCCTGCTCGGGGCCGTCAAGGAGGCCGACCCGGCCGCCGCGGTCTGGGCGCACGGCGACCTGCCCGCGGCCCGGGCGCTCGCGGCGTCAGCCTCGCTGACCCGCACCCGGGAGCTGCTGCGGATGGGGACGGCCCTCGCGGCCGCCACGCGGCCCGAGCCCCCCGCCGGCGTCCGGATCGAGACCTTCGACCCCGCCGCGCACGCCGAGGCATGGGTCCGGCTCAACGCCGCCGCGTTCGCCTCGCACCCCGAGCAGGGGTCGATGACCCTCGCCGACCTCCGCGAGCGGGAGAACCAGACCTGGTTCGACCCCTCGCTCCTGCTCCTCGCCTTCGACGACGGCGCGGACGCGCCGGTCGGCTTCATCTGGATGAAGCCGGGCGAGACGGCCTCGGAGGCCGAGCTCTACGTCCTCGGGATCGACCCCTCCGCCCAGGGGAGGGGGCTCGGACGGCTGCTGACCGGCGTCGGGCTGGCGGAGGTCGCCGAGCGCGGACGCACCGAGATCGACCTGTACGTGGAGGGCGACAACGCGCCCGCCCTGGCCACCTACCGGCGGGCCGGCTTCGACGTCGTCGAGCGGCACGCGCAGTACTCCTGACGTCCCGTCCGCCGGCGGGCCGCATGCCGAGCCGTGTGCACCCGCCATTCACAGTTGGGTGATTGGATAACCGCATGGCGACCACCTCCGCTCTGAGCGAGCAGAACCCGGACGTGCACGAGGACCCCGCGGACGCCGAGGCGCGGGCGGCCCGGCAGGCCGCGGGGGCGACCACCGGCTCCGACGCCGGCCCCGGCCCCGACGCCCGGCCGCGGGTCTTCCACATCACCTCCGACGAGGCGGTGAGCGAGGACGAGCTCGAGGACGGCCTGCCCGCCGACCGCTTCGCCGACCGCGAGCTCAGCTGGCTCGCGTTCAACAAGCGCGTGCTCGAGCAGGCCGAGGACACCTCGGTGCCGATCCTCGAGCGGGCCTGGTTCCTCGGGATCTTCGCCTCGAACCTCGACGAGTACTTCATGGTCCGCGTGGCCGGCCTCAAGCGGCGCATCGAGACCGGCATGGCCGTCACCGGCGCGTCCGGGATCAACCCCCGCCAGCTGCTCGAGCGCATCCTCGTCGGCGCCCGGGAGCTCATGGAGCGCCACGCGCAGGTGTTCAGCGAGGACGTCCAGCCGCGGCTGTCGGACGAGGGCATCGACATCCTGCACTGGGACGACCTCGCGGACAGCGAGCGCGAGCGGCTGCGAAAGTTCTTCCGCAAGCAGATCTTCCCCGTCCTCACGCCCCTGGCGGTCGACCCGGCGCACCCGTTCCCGTACATCTCGGGCCTGTCGCTCAACCTCGCGGTCCTCGTGCGCAACCCCTCGACCGGCACCGAGCACTTCGCCCGCGTGAAGGTGCCGCCGCTGCTGCCGCGGTTCATCGCCGTCGACGAGAACGGCAAGCCCTACCGGCCCGAGGAGGTCCCGGAGGACGCGGGCGGCCGCACCTCGTACGTGCCGCTCGAGGAGATCATCGCCCACCACCTCGACACCCTCTTCCCGGGCATGGAGATCGTCGAGCACCACACGTTCCGCGTCACGCGCAACGAGGACCTCGAGGTCGAGGAGGACGACGCCGAGAACCTGCTCAAGGCCCTGGAGAAGGAGCTCACCCGCCGCCGGTTCGGCGCGGCCGTGCGCCTCGAGGTCGACGAGCACATCTCCCCGCGCGTCCTCGACCTGCTCGCGCGCGAGCTCGGCGTGTCCGAGAACGAGATCTTCCCGCTGCCCGCGCCGCTGGACCTCACCGGCCTCAACGTCATCCACGACCTCGACCGGCCCCACCTGAAGTACCCGAAGTACGTGGCGGTCACGGCCGCCGGGCTCGCGAAGGTCGAGTCCGCGACCCCGACCGACATCTTCGCGGCGATCCGCGAGCGGGACGTGCTCGTGCACCACCCGTACGACTCGTTCTCGACGTCGGTCCAGCAGTTCCTGCAGCAGGCGGCCGCTGACCCGCACGTGCTCGCCATCAAGCAGACCCTGTACCGCACGTCCGGCGACTCGCCGATCGTCGACGCCCTCATCTCCGCCGCGCACGCAGGCAAGCAGGTCCTCGCGATCGTCGAGATCAAGGCCCGGTTCGACGAGCAGGCGAACATCGAGTGGGCGCGCCAGCTCGAGCGCGCCGGCGTCCACGTCGTCTACGGCATCGTCGGGCTGAAGACCCACTGCAAGCTGTCCATGGTGGTCCGCCAGGAGCCGGACGGCCTGCGCCGCTACTGCCACGTCGGCACCGGCAACTACCACCCGAAGACCGCCCGCGGGTACGAGGACTTCGGCCTGTTCACCTGCCACCGCGACGTCGGCCAGGACCTCACGCGGCTGTTCAACCACCTCTCCGGGTACGCGCCGAAGACGAAGTACCACCGCCTCCTCGTGGCCCCCCGCGACATCCGCCCCGAGCTGCTCAAGCGCATCGACCGGGAGATCGTCAACCACGAGGCCGGCAGGCCCGCCTACATCAAGTTCAAGATGAACTCGATCGTGGACGAGCCGCTCATCGACGGCCTGTACCGGGCGGCCCGCGCGGGCGTGCCGGTCGACGTCGTCGTCCGCGGCATCTGCGCGATCAAGGTGGGACTGCCCGGGATCGGCGACAACCTGCGCGTCCGCTCGATCCTCGGCCGCTACCTCGAGCACTCCCGGGTCTTCGCGTTCGCGAACGACGACGACCCGCAGTGCTACATCGGCTCCGCGGACCTCATGCACCGCAACCTCGACCGCCGCGTCGAGGCGCTCATCCAGGTCTCCGACCCGGAGCAGATCGAGCGGCTCGTCGGCATCATCGACCTGTCGGTCGCCGACGACACGGCCTCCTGGCGGCTCGGCGCCGACGGCTGGCACCACGTGTCGACAGACGCGGACGGCAAGCAGCTGCGCGACATCCAGGTGCACCTCATGCGCGAGGCCCGACGGCGGGTCGCCGGATCGCGATGACCGGGAAGTCGGTCGAGCGGGCCGCCGGGCTCGTGGCCTGGCGGGAGGCGGGGCGCTCGCTGGAGGTCCTGCTCGTCCACTCGCCGCGCTACGGCGAGTGGGGGTTCCCCAAGGGCAAGGTCGACAAGGGGGAGACCCTCCAGGAGTGCGCCGTGCGGGAGGTGGCGGAGGAGACCGGGCGACGCCTCGTCGTCGGGCAGCCCCTGCAGACCGTCCGGTACAAGCTGCGCTCGGGCAAGCCGAAGGAGGTCCGCTACTGGGCCGCCCGCGAGCACACCCCCGACGGCGCCTGGTCGCGCGTGCGCACCGACCCCCCGCCGGCCCTGGCCTCCGAGATCGACCGCTCCGAGTGGTTCGACGTGAAGAAGGCGGCGCGCGTGCTCGCCTACCAGCAGGACCGCGACCTCCTCGGCCACGTCGTGGACCAGTGGAAGGACTCCCGGCTCGAGACCTGGACGGTGCTGCTCGTGCGGCACGCGCGTGCGAAGAAGCGCAGCGCCTGGAAGGGTGACGAGCAGACCCGACCGCTGACCGGGGCCGGGGCCGAGCTGGCGGCGCGGATGACCGCGCTGCTGTCCGCGTACGGCGTCGAGCGGCTCGTCAGCTCCCCCTGGGAGCGCTGCATGGCCACCGTCCGCCCCTACGCCGAGTCCGGTCAGATCGAGATCGTCGTCAAGGACGAGCTCACCGAGGCCGCCCACGCCGAGCGCCGACGGCCGGTGCGGTCGCTCGTCGACCGCGCCCTGCGCGACCCCGACCTGCCCACGGCGATCTGCACGCACCGGCCCGTGCTGCCCACCGTCGTCGGGACGCTGCTGGAGCGGGCGCCGAACCGGCTCCGCAAGCGGGTCCCGGACGAGGACCCGTTCCTGAGGACCGGCGAGATGCTCGTGGTCCACTGCGCCCGCCGCGCCAAGCACGGGCCGGCGGTCGTGGCCGTCGAGAAGGTCCGCACACCGCTGTGAGATACGCGATGGACCCGTTCACCGAGTGTTCACCAGGCCCGTGCGAGGCGTACACCCTCGCTCCTTAGCGTGACATCTCGGTCGGGGTACCCCCGGACCTGACTCCACACGTAGAGGATGGAATGACCGTGAAGCTTGCTGGTTCCCGGCGTCTGGCTGGCATTGCCGCCATCGGCGCTGTCGCCATGACCCTGGCCGCCTGCGGTGGCGGCGACGACGAGAGCACCTCGACCGAGGACAACGAGGGCTCGTCCGAGCCCGAGGAGTCCCCCTCCGAGGAGACCTCGTCCGAGACGGAGTCCGACGACGCCCCCACCGAGTCCGACTCCGACGCGCCTGCCGCCGGCGGTTCCGACCTCGGCATCGACTACTCGACCCTCTCGGGCGAGATCAACGGCTCTGGCGCGTCGTCGCAGGGCAACGCCATGCAGGCGTGGCGCGACAACTTCGCCACCCAGGCGACCGACCTGACCGTCAACTACACGCAGACCGGCTCGGGCACCGGCCGCGAGCAGTTCGTCGGCGGCGAGGTGTCGTTCATCGGCACCGACTCGCTGTTCGAGGGCGACGAGCTCGCCGCCGCCGAGGAGCGTTGCGGTGGCGCGATCGCCGAGCTCCCGACCTACGTCTCCCCGATCGCCGTGGCCTTCAACCTGCCCGGCGTGGAGACGTTGAACCTCACGCCGGAGACGATCTCCTACATCTTCGACGGCACCATCACCACCTGGGACGACCCGGACATCGCGGACGCGAACCCGGACGCCGAGCTCCCGGCGCTGCCGATCATCCCGGTCAACCGCTCGGACGACTCCGGCACGACCGAGAACTTCACCCAGTGGCTCGTGGACTCGGGCTCGGGCTGGGAGTACGAGGCGGCCGAGCCGTGGCCGATCTCGGGCACCCAGTCGGCGGAGGGCACCTCCGGTGTCGTCCAGCTCGTCGAGGGCACCGAGGGCGCCATCACCTACGCGGACGCCTCGCAGATCAACGACCTCGGCACCGCCGCCGTCGGCCTCTCCGACGGTAGCTTCGTCGAGTACTCGGCCGAGGCCGCCGCCGCGATCGTCGACGGTTCGCCGGCGCACGAGACCGCGACGGACACCATCCTGTCCGTGGACCTCCTGCGCGACGGCTCCATCGCCGACGCGTACCCGATCGTCCTCATCTCGTACCACGTCGCCTGCCTCACGTACGAGGACGAGGCCGAGGCCGCGAACGTCCAGGGCTTCCTCGCCTACATCGCGTCGGCCGAGGGCCAGGAGGCGGCCGCCAACTTCGGTGTCGCCCCCATCTCGGACGAGCTCCGCGAGACCGTGAACGGCGTCATCGAGCAGATCTCCGCCGGCTGATCTCGTTCGACCGTCACGGCTGACGGCCCGATCCTTCAGGGGATCGGGCCGTCGGCCCGCGCGGTGGCCGGGTAGGTTGAGCCCGTCCAGTACCGGGCCGCCACGGCCCACCCCCTCTCCGCCACGGCGACTGGAGTCCATCCGTGTCTGCATCTGCCCCTCCCACCGAGGCCCCGCCCTCCGAGGCGCCTCGTTCCGCGAGCACCGGCCGAAAGAAGGTGCGCACCGGGGACAAGGTCTTCTCGGGCGTCTCGTTCGGAGCGGGCGCGGTCATCCTCGCCGTGCTCGGCGCGGTGGCGCTGTTCCTGCTCATCAAGGCCTTCCCGGCGCTCACCGCCTCGAGCGAGGACGTCGCCGCGGCCGCCCCGTTCACGCTCGGGCACGGCTTCTGGGCCTTCGCGGGAATCACCATCTTCGGCACGCTGCTCGCCGCCATCATCGCGCTGATCATCGCCGTCCCGTTCGCGATCTGCATCTCGCTGTTCATCTCGCACTACGCGCCGCGCAGGCTCGCCCAGGTCCTCGGTTACATCATCGACCTGCTCGCCGCCATCCCCTCGGTCGTCTTCGGCCTGTGGGGCATGCACGTGCTCGAGCCGCTCCTGCGCCCCGCGTTCACGTGGGTCTCCGAGACCTTCCAGCCGCTGCTGGCCTGGATCGCCGGCCACCCCGGCGACCGCCGCGCGGGCGAGAGCGCCGACCAGTGGTACGGCGGGCTGCCGGGCTTCAGCTACATGGCGGAGCACCACGACTGGTGGCCGCTCACGCCGAACCTGCTCGACTTCACGCCGCCGGCCCGCAACATCCTCATGGGCGGCCTCGTGCTCGCCATCATGATCCTGCCGATCATCACCTCGCTGTGCCGCGAGGTCTTCCTCCAGACGCCGCGCCTCCAGGAGGAGGCCTCGCTCGCGCTCGGCGCGACCCGCTGGGAGATGATCAAGCAGACGGTCCTGCCCTTCGGCCGCTCCGGCATGGTGTCCGCCGCGATGCTCGGACTGGGACGAGCGCTCGGTGAGACCATGGCCCTTCTCATGGTGCTCTCGCCGGGCCTCGCCGTGAACTTCTGGCTGATGTCACCCGGGCAGCACACGACGATCGCCTCGCAGATCGCGGCCAAGTTCCCGGAGGCCCACGCCACCGGCAACCCGGTCGCCGGCCAGGAGGTCCTTATCGCGATCGGTCTCATGCTCTTCATCGTGACCTTCGTCGTGAACTACATCTCCCGGGCCATCGTCGCCCGGTACGCCGAGTTCTCGGGAGCGAACGCATGAGCACCGTCGAGACCACGTCCCCGTCGAAGAGCTCGCCCGAGCCGTCGCCGCTCGTCGGCCGCTCGCAGGCACACGGCCGCCGGCTGCCCAAGTGGGTGAACCCGGCGATGGCCGCGGTGGGCCTCGCCGTCGGCTTCTTCTTCGGGTCCCGGACCGCCACGTACTCCCCGTCGCTCGACAAGGGCGAGTACTCGCTGCCGATCCTCACCGTCGGCCTGTACGCGGTCGTCACCTACGTCGTCGTCATGGTCGTCGTGTCCTACCTCTACGAGGGGCGCCGCTACGGCGGCGACCGCGTGGCCACCACCGTCATCACCGGCGCATTCATCGTGGCGGTCCTGCCGCTGGTGTCGCTGCTGTGGACCTCGGTCGCCAACGGCCTCGGGGTGATGAACTGGACGTTCCTCACCGAGAACCACCAGGGCTTCTCGATCGAGGGCTCGGCCACGGGGCTCGGGCACGCGATCGCCGGAACGCTCATCGTCACGCTGCTCACCGCGGTCATCGCGGTGCCGCTCGGCATCTTCACCGCCATCTACCTGGTGGAGTACGGCCGCGGCCCGTTCGCGCGGATCGTCACCTTCCTCGTCGACATCATGACGGGCATCCCGTCGATCGTCGCCGGCCTGTTCGCGGTCGCCATGGTCACCCTGCTCATGGGCCAGTTCGGCGTGAACAACGCGGCCGGATACCGCTCCGGGATGGTCGGTGCCGTCGCGCTCATCGTGCTCATGACCCCGATCGTCGTGCGCAACACCGAGGAGATGCTCCGCCTCGTCCCGAACGAGCTGCGCGAGGCCTCCTACGCTCTCGGCGTGCCGAAATGGTTGACCATCGTCAAGGTCGTGCTACGGACCGCGCTCGCCGGCATCATCTCGGGCGTCGTCATCTCGGTGGCCCGCGTCATCGGTGAGTCGGCCCCGCTGCTCATCACCGCGATGTCCACCGACGTCTACAACCTCAACCCCTTCAAGGGGTACATGATGACGCTGCCCGTGTACGTCTACAACCAGTTCAAGGCGGGCAACCTCGACCAGGCCTGGGGCGCCGCGCTGGTCCTCATCGTCATCGTCCTGCTCTTCAACCTCATCGCCCGGTTCGTCGCCGCGAGGTTCGCGCCGAAGGGTGAGAAGTGACGGCCGCCGCCGCGCGGCCCGCGGCCCCGGCCGTCCACCCCCTGCACCACCTCGCCGACACCGTGCCGGCGACCCACGGAAGGATCTGACCGCGTGTCCAAGCGCATCGAGGTCAAGGACCTCAACATCTACTACGGCTCCTTCAGGGCGGTCGAGGACGTCAGCGTCACGATCGAGCCCCGGTCCGTCACGGCCCTCATCGGCCCGTCCGGCTGCGGCAAGTCGACCTTCCTCCGCACGCTCAACCGCATGCACGAGGTCATCCCCGGTGCGCACGTCGAGGGTGAGGTCAACATCGACGGCCAGAACCTCTACGCCCCCGACGTCGACCCGGTCGACGTGCGCGGCATGGTCGGCATGGTCTTCCAGCGCCCGAACCCGTTCCCCACGATGTCCATCGCGGACAACGTGCTCGCGGGCGTGCGGCTGAACAACCGGAAGATCTCGCGGTCCGACGCCGAGGCTCTCGTCGAGCGGTCGCTGCGCGGCGCCAACCTCTGGAACGAGGTCAAGGACCGCCTCGGCCGCCCGGGCTCCTCGCTCTCCGGCGGTCAGCAGCAGCGCCTGTGCATCGCCCGCGCCATCGCCGTGAAGCCGGACGTCCTGCTCATGGACGAGCCGTGCTCCGCGCTCGACCCGATCTCCACGCTCGCGATCGAAGACCTCATCGCGGAGCTCAAGGAGAACTACACGATCGTCATCGTCACGCACAACATGCAGCAGGCCGCGCGCGTGTCCGACAAGACGGGCTTCTTCAACATCGCCGGCACCGGCAAGCCCGGCAAGCTCATCGAGTTCGACGACACCGAGACGATCTTCCAGAACCCCGCCAACCAGCAGACCTCGGACTACGTCTCCGGCCGGTTCGGCTAGATCCCCCGACGACGGTCCTCGCCGCCCCGCACCCGGTCACCCGGGTGCGGGGCGGCGTCGTCGTGCGGGAGGCCGCTCGCAGACGACTCGGGCCCGGAAGCATGTGGTGCTTCCGGGCCCGAGGCTCAGTACGTGGGTGCCGACCGTTGGTCGGCGGAGGCGTCAGGCGCCGTGGTTCTCCAGCGACTCGGTCAGCGTCTGGCCGGGGATCTGGGCGATGCAGATGCCGGAGCGGTCGTCCGCGCGGTCCCAGCTGTCCTCGGTCGGGTGCAGGACGTTGATGTAGACCTCGCTGGTCTCGTACGGGGCGCCGATGTAGGCCTCGAAGTTGTCGACGCAGGCCTGCTGCAGCTCCTCGGAGACCGCCTGGACGCCCGGGTAGTCGTCGCCGTCGAAGTCGTGGATGTAGAAGACCTCGCCGTCGTGCTCGTCGGAGCAGTCGACGACCGGGACCTCGGAGACCTCGCCCTGGGCGTCGCTCAGGTCGAGGCACTCGCCGACCGAGAACTCCTGGACGGAGGCGCCGCAGGCGGCGAGGAACGGGAGGGCGAGCGCACCGGCTGCGAGCGCAGCGGCGCGGCGGACGTTTCGTGCGCGCATAGTGGGAGGTGTCCTTCCGGGGGACGAAAGAGTGACGGGAGCGGCCGAATCGACCGCCTTCACAATAGCGGACGGCTCACGGGCGAATCGGCCGATTCCATGGGGAGTTGAGCCCCCGGAAGGCGGCGGCCATCGGGCCTACGACGCGGTCGGGGACCCCAGGATCGCGAGGTGCAGGACCGAGGCCAGGAGGGCGGCGGTGACGGCCGCCAGCGGAAGGGTGGCGAGCCAGCCGACGACGACCCGGCGCACCGCGAGCCAGCGGATCCGCCCCCAGGTGACGAGGCTCGAGCCGATCATCGCCGTGCCGATCGTGTGGGTGGTGGACACGGGCACGCCCAGGCCGAGCGACAGGACGCCCGTCGTGACGATCGTGGCGCCCTGGATCGAGGCGCCGCGGACCATCGACCGGCCGACCATGAGCTCGCCGAGGGTGGCGATGATGCGGCGGCCGCCGAACACCATGCCAAGGGCGCACATGGCGCCGGCGGAGATGACGACCCACGCCGGGACCGTGCGCAGATCGTGCCCCGCGAGCGTGAGGGCGAGGGAGAGGACGAGGACGGTCTTCGCCGAGCCGAGCAGGCCGACCATCATCGCGGTCGTGGCGCTGGCAGCGGCCAGGATCACCTGGGCCACCGGCTCGACGCCGGTGGAGTCCACCGACATCGCGAGCCGGCGGCCGACGGCCGTGCAGGCCCAACCGATGACGAACGCGGCGGCGGCGCACAGGGCCATCGGCACCAGGAGCCTTGCCACGAGACCGGCCCAGTCGACGACCTGGCCCGTCGCCCACGTCCCGCCGGCCATCGCGGCCACCAGCGTGTGGGTGGACGACACCGGCAGCCCCGAGCGGGCCGCGACCAGCAGCCAGCCGCACACGCAGACGAGGACCGCCCCGAGGACGACCAGCCCGCCGTCGCCGGGTGGGGGAGGTGCGACCTGGAGGCCCGCGGCGTCGGGCACGGTGAGGTCCAGCGCCCAGGCGGAGACGGTGCCGACGAAGGCCAGCCCCGCCGCCACGTAGGACGCGGAGCGGACCTCGAGCGAGTGGGTCGCGACCGCCGTGGCGATCGCGTTCGGGACGTCCTGGACGCCGACGCAGAAGCTGAAGGCCAGCGCCAGGACGACGACCGTGACCAGCAGGACCGTGGTCACAACCGGCCGGCTCCCGCCGCGAGGATGCGCATGTCGCCGATCACGGCGGTGATGTCGGCGACCACGTCCGCGAAGACCGCGAGCATCTCGGCCGCCCGGCGCGCGCCACCTCTGTGCGAGGACACGGAGGCCTCGCCGATGACGTGCTGACGGGTGCGCTCGAGGTCGAGGTGGATACGGCCGGTCTCGCGGGCGATGTTCGGCAGCCGCGAGGGCTTGCGCAGGGCGGCCGTGGCCACCACGAGCAGCTCCGTGGCGCGCAGGACCTCGTCCGCGCCGTGCGAGACCGTCTCCGGCGACTGCCGGGTGCGGTCGGCGAGAAGGGTGCGCGAGGCGCGCAGGAGCGCGTGGACGATGTGCGTCTCGGTCCGGGAGATCCGGTGCAGGTCCGCGCGCTCGAACGGGAGGACGAGATCGGAGACCAGGCGGTCGCTGATCTCCTCGGCCAGGCGGGCCGTGGTCACGTGGAGGTCACCGAGGCGCTCGTCGAGGTCCGGGACCTGGGAGGTCGTCGCGCCGACCACCTGCACGAGGAGGTGGGCGGAGTCGACCGTGAGGCGGGCGGACTTGGTGATGCTGGGTCCGTCGCCGGACACGACTGACGGGCGGCGCGAGAGGCGCACTGCTCCTCCGGGTGAACGAGTAGCGACGGGCAGGTGATCGGAACCCTAACAGCCCTCGTCGCGGCGCAACCGGGCGGATTCGGGCGTGGGCACGGGGCCGCCTCGGGCGGGTGGTGAAGGGCACGCCGACCGCCCGAGAGATCCGGGTGGATCGGCGTGGGGCGGGTGGTGGGGCGACGCTGCCTCACCGTCCTCGGTGCCGGCGGTCGACCGGCTGATGGCCAGGACGACGGACCGGAGAGCGCCTGTCGGCGCGAAGGCCGCTCGTAGCGGCAAATGTTGGAGCCCGGGGCTTTCGCGGCCCGCCGTCGACAGACAACGTAAACCCGCGACGGGGGAGTTGTCACGTCGAACGGCCCGGCGTGGCTGGGGCTGCCCGGTGGCCGGAGCTACTCGGCGTCGCCGTCGTCGTCGGACGACGCCGGCTCGCTGCCGCGCGGGTCGAAGCGGTACCCGACGTTGCGGACCGTGCTGATGAGCTGGTCGTGCTCCGCCCCGAGCTTCGCGCGCAGGCGGCGGACGTGGACGTCGACCGTGCGGGTGCCGCCGAAGTAGTCGTACCCCCAGACCTCCTGCAGGAGGTGGGCGCGCGTGTGGACGGTCCCCGGGTGCGAGACGAGGTGCTTGAGCAGCTCGAACTCCCGGAAGGTGAGGTCGAGCAGGCGCCCGTCGACCCGCGCGGTGTACGCCTCGGAGTCGATGAGGACGTCGCCCGACTCGACCTCGTTGCCGGTGCGGGTCACCGGCGACGGGGCGGCGCGGCCCACGAGGAGGCGGATGCGCGCCTCGATCTCGGCGGGACCCGCCGTCGAGACGATGAGATCGCCCGCGCCCCAGGACGGGGAGACGGCCGTGAACCCGCCCTCGCTGAGCACGAGGAGGACGGGGATCGCGCCGGCGAGGATCCCCTCCGTGCCGGCGGTCCGGCACAGGGAACGTGCGGACACCAGGTCGAGGCGACCGTCGATGAGCAGGACGTCCGCCTCCGCCTGTGCGGCGAGCCCCGATGTGGTCATCGGTGCGAGCGTGACGTGGTGCTGGAGGAGGGCGAGCGCGGGCAGAACCTGCGCGACCCCGCCCGAGTCGGCGGTCACCAGCGCCACTTCGGCCATCGGCACACCCTTTCGTCTCTGCCGGAAGTTTACCCTTCCATGGCTCGGCGCTGACCATCAGACGGGGCTCGCTCTGGGATGATCGGGGCGTGACCACCAGCAGCCCGGCTCCGCGGCCGCGGCCACGCGTGCCCGAGGCGTCCCTGGCCTCCCTCGCCCCGCCGGGTCGGGGCGCGGTCCTTCGGGCGGTCGCCGCGATGATCGCCGGGGGACTGCTCGCGCTGTCCGTGATCGGCGGCGGCTACCTCGCCGCTGCGGTCGTCCTCCTCCTCGGCCTGGCCCTCGGCTACGGCCTGCCGCGACTGCTCGACCTCCCGGCCGGCACCGGCGCCGCCTGGGTTCTCTGCTGCGCGGTGCCCGTCATCATCGTCGGCCAGTGGTTCGGCGGGCTGCAGGCCACCTCGATCACCATCGCCGGCGCCGTGGTCCTCGCGTTCTTCCACCAGATGCTCCGCCGGGACGGGCGACCCCGGCTGACCGAGTCCGTCGCGGGCGACGTCATCGGGCTCGTCCTCGTCACCTTCGGCACCGGCTGGGTCACCGCGGCGCGGGCCGAGCACGGGCATGGCGCGATGCTCATCGGTGCCGCGGCGCTCGTCATCGGATCGGCGTGCGCGCTCCTGCCGGTCGGGACGGCCTGGTGCGTCGCGCTCGGCGTCCTCCTCGGGGGTGGCGCGGGGGCGGGACTCGGCGTCGTCGTCGACGGGGTGGGCCCCCTGCGGGGCGCGGTCCTCGGACTCGCGGTCGCCCTGGTCGCCGGGGCGGGGCACCGGACGGCGGCGCGCTCGCCGAGCGCCGCGTTCGTGCGGCCGGCGCTCGCCGCGGCCGTCATCCCGCCGCTGGCCGCGGGCGCCCTCGTCGGCGCGGCCGTGCTCATCACGATCTAGCCCCGGCACGAGCTGAGACCGGCGCGATCCGGACCAAGCCCGCTCCTGACCAAGCCCGTTCCTGACCCGGGACGATCCCGACCCGGCGCCGTCTGGACCCCACACGATCTGGACCCGGCCCGGGCTGGACCCGGTCCGGCCTCGCCCGCCACGATCGAGCCTCGGATGCCGCCCGTGGCGAACGCCCTCGGCCTCGCGCGGCCGCTCGCCTACGCTGGAGCCATGACCTTCGCGCTTCCCGAGGGACTCGCTCCCGAGAACTACCCGATCGCCTGGCTCGTCGGCCGCTGGCACGGCTCCGGCGCCATCGGCTACGAGGGGATCGACGAGCAGACGGTCGTCCAGGAGGTCGTCGTCGACCATGACGGCGGCCCCTACCTCACCTGGTCGCTCACCATGTGGCTCGCGGACACCGAGAAGTCCGAGACGGTCGCCAACGAGATGCCCGGGCTCGAGCGGTACGGCCGCC
The DNA here is from genome assembly GCA_900163555.1 of Actinomycetales bacterium JB111. Taxonomy (GTDB): domain Bacteria; phylum Actinomycetota; class Actinomycetes; order Actinomycetales; family Actinomycetaceae; genus JB111. The sequence goes on from FUHX01000052.1 coordinate 65,421, forward strand.
TCGTCAAGGACCGGATCTGGTCGACCGAGACGGGCTACATCCGCACCGTCCCTGCCGAGGCCTCGGCCGACGGCCCGGCGCCGCAGACCGCGGAGCTCGAGGTCCTCCTCGCGGACCCGGCCGGCCACCTGTCGCTCTACGTCGGCCGCTCCCAGCCGGCCCGCATCGAGCTCGCGACGGACGCGGTGGTCGCGTCGCCGTCGGCGGCCGAGATGACGGCGGCGGCCTGGATGCTCGGCCTCGTCCAGTCCGACCTCATGTGGGCGCGGGACATCGCCGCGTTCGGGCAGCCCCTGGACTCGTACTCCTCCGGACGGTTGGGGCGGGTCGAATGAGCCTCCCCGGAACCGCCCCCGCCGAGGCCCTGGACATCGAGGCCTGGGACGCCCCGCGCTCCGTCCTGCTCGACACCGAGGGCGCCGTCGAGGGATCGGGCCCCGACCGCGGGGTCGCCCTGCACTACGGCCGGCCCGTCCACGAGCAGCGGGCGCTCGAGGCCGGCGACGCCGTCGTCGACATGTCGCAGCTCGGCGTCGTCACGGTGACGGGCTCGGCCCGGCTCGGCTGGCTCGACACGCTCTCCTCCCAGCGGGTCCAGGACCTCGCGCCCGGTCAGGCCGCCGAGATCCTCCTGCTCGACAACCGCGGGCACATCGCCTTCGCGCACGGACTGGTCGACGACGGCGAGACCGCCTGGCTGATCGGCGAGGGAGCCGCCGCCGCGGGGCTCGTCGAGTTCCTCACCTCCATGCGCTTCATGCTCGACGTCGAGGTCGCCGCGCGCGACGACGTCGCCGTGCTTGCCGCCGTCGGCGACGGCCGCGACCGGCTCGCCGCCACGCGTCCGATCGTCCTGTGGGACGACCCGTGGCCGCGCACGGCCACCGGCTCCACGGTCTACGGTCCCCCCGACGCCGACCACCCGGGCCGGCTCACGCCCGTGTCCTACGCGGTGGTCCCGCGGGAGGGCCTGCGGGAGGCAGTCGTTACCGCGCTCGCCGAGGGGGAGGGCCGGGTCGCCGGACGGCTCGCCGGCACCTGGCCGCTGGAGGCCCTGCGGGTCGCCGCGTACCGCCCCCGCCAGGGCTACGAGGTCGACGAGAAGACGATCCCGCACGAGCTGGACTGGCTGCGCACGGCCGTCCACCTGTCCAAGGGCTGCTACCGCGGCCAGGAGACGGTGGCCCGCGTGGTCAACCTCGGCAAGCCGCCGCGGCGCCTGACGCTCCTGCACCTGGACGGCAGCGAGCACATCACGCCGAACAACGGCGACCAGGTCGAGCTGGACGGCCGCGTGGTCGGCCGGCTCACCACGGTGGTCCGCCACGGGACGGACGGGCCGATCGCGCTCGCCGTGCTCAAGCGGTCCGTGCCGGCCGACGCCGTGCTGTCGATCGGCTCGGTCGCCGCGGCCCAGGAGATCATCGTGGACCCCGCCGGCGACTCCGACGCACGGCCCGAGACCCGGCCCGGAGCCGAGTTCCGCCGACGCCGGGGCTAGCGCGGTGGAGGACGAGCGGCGGGGTGGCGCCTGGCGTCGCTTCTCCCTGCACGTCCGCGTCCGGCTCCGCCAGGGATGGCGACGCGCCCGCTGGGCGTTCGCGCCCACCCTCGTAGGCGCGGGGACGGCCGCGGTCGCCTACCTCATCTCGGTGCACCTGCTCGGCCACACGCTGCCGATCTTCGCGCCGACCGCCGCGTGGCTGTGCCTCGGCTTCAGCTCCGACCGGCAGCTGCGCCGCGTCGCCGAGCTCGGCGTCGGCTGCACCCTCGGCGTGGCACTCGGCGAGGCCTTCCTCCGGCTCTTCGGGGCCGGCGTCATCCAGATCTTCGCGGTCCTCGTCATCTCCGCGCTCGCGGCCCGCATCGTCGACCGCGGCGAGATGCTCACGTACCAGGCGGGCGTCCAGGCCATCGTCGTCACCGCGATGCCGGTCGGCGCCATGGTCGACGGCGGGTTCGGGCGATGGTCGGACGCGCTCGTCGGGGCCCTGCTCGCCCTGTTCGTGGCCGCCCTGCTGCCGGTCCGCGCGATCCAGCGGCCCCGGCGTCGGGCCCAGGCGGCGCTCACCGAGCTGTCCGACCTCCTGCGCGCCCTCGGCGAGGCGTTGCGCCTCGGCGACCCCGACCGCGCCCGCGACGCCCTGACGATGGGGCGGGACACCCAGCAGGTCCTCGACAACTGGGAGAAGACCGTGCGGGCGGCCCGCCAGGTCACGACCCTCAACCCCGCCCTGCGCGGGGACCGGCCCGAGGTGCAGCGGCTCGCGCGCGGATCCGTGCTCGCCGACCGGGCCGTGCGCAACGCGCGGGTGGTGGCCAGGAAGGCCGAGAGCGTGGCCGCGTCCGGACCCCACGTGCACATCGGGCGGACCCTCGAGGAGCTCTCCAGCGCCCTGCGCCTGCTCGCGGTGGACCTCGGCAGCGGGCAGCGGCCGTCGGACTCCCGCGGCCGTATCGTCGAGGCGGCGCGCGGCCTCGACCCCGCGGCGTACGCAGACGACGGCTGGCCGACCCAGACCCTCGTCTCGGTGCTGCGCTCGCTCGTGGTCGACGTCCTGCAGATCGGGGGGATGACCGCCTCGGGCGCGCGGGCGCAGCTGCCCGGCAACCCTCAGGCGATGGGGCCGGCGGCCTCTGGTGCGACGACGGGCGCGGCCGGCGGGGGAGAGGGCGGCGACGAGGGCGATGAGGATGACGAGGCTCCGGACGACGCGGTGCGCGCCGACTGAGCATCACCGCGGGCGATTACCGTAGGGGCATGCTCGCCAACCTGCAGACCTGGGTGCTGCTCGCGCTCTCCCTCGGCGCCGTGGTGCTCACGGGCTGGGGCCTCGTCGACTGCCTCATGCGCAAGCAGGCTGCGTTCGACGCGGCAGGCAAGCTCGCCCGGCGGGTCTGGATGATCATCCTGGCGGCCGCCGTCGGCGTCTCGATCGTGTCGGTCCCGCCGCCGATCGGCCGCGGCACCGGCGTCGGGGGCATCCTCTCGATCGCCGCGATCGTGGCCGGGGCCGTGTACCTCACCGACGTGCGTACCGCCGTCAAGCGGTACAGCCCGCGTCGCCGCGGCGGCCGGGGACCGGGCGGTGGACGGGACAACCGCCCGCCGACCGCCTGGCGCTCGTGAGGGCCGTCCTCCAGCGGGTCACCCGCGCGGCCGTGTCCGTGGACGGGGAGGTCGTCGGGGCGATCGACCGGCCCGGGCTGCTCGCCCTCGTCGGCGTCACGCACGCCGACACGACCGAGCAGGCCGCCGTCATCGCCCGCAAGATCGCCGAGCTGAGGATCCTCCGCGACGACGCCTCCGCCCTCACCGCGGCCGCGCCGGTCCTCGTCGTCTCCCAGTTCACGTTGTACGGCTCGACCCGCAAGGGGCGCCGTCCGTCCTGGTCGGCCGCCGCACCAGGGCCGGTCGCCGAGCCCCTGGTGGACGACGTCGTCGCCCGCCTTTGCGACCTCGGTCTCGAGGTGGCCACGGGACGGTTCGGCGCCGAGATGCAGATCGACATGGCGGCCGACGGGCCGGTCACGGTCATCGTCGAGTCCGAGGCGGGGCCGGCCTGAGGGGTCGGGCGCCGACCCGACGTCACCTCGGACGGCATGGGGAGCGCGGGCCTGACTCGACCGGTTCTCCACGGGTCATTTCTCCACGGAAGGGCGGCTAGTGGCACGTTCTGCGCCGAGACCGTGCCACCAACCGCCCTTTCGTCGCGTCAGGCCGGGTGGCGTGATGGGTGGGGGCGGCCGGGTGAAAGAGGTGGGCGGTCTACGGGGTGAAGAGGTCGCGGGCGTCCTCGAGCAGGTCCTCGAACGAGAACCCAGAGTCGTCGTCGGCATCCTCGTCGGGGCCGCCGTCGCCGCGGCCGGGACCGTCCTCGTTGCCGTTGCCGTTGCCGTTGCCGTTGCCGCGGCCCGGCCCGTCCCCGTCGCGGTTCCCGTGGTCGTTGCCCCGGCGGTCGCTGTCGTTGTCACCGTCGTCGTCGCCGCGGCGGTCGCCGTCGTCGTCGCGAGGCGCCTGGTCGATGGTGGCGTCGTCGGACTCGTCCGAGTCGTCGCCGAGCCCGAGCAGGTCGCGCAGGGAGTCCAGCGGGTTGGAGAACCGCGACTCGGCCTCCTCCTGCATCCGGCGGGCCTCCTCCTCGGCCTGCTGCCGCAGGCGGTCGGCCTCGTCGAGCGCGGACGCGCTGAGGTCGCGGAGCGACTGGGCAGTGGGCTCCTCGGTCTCCTCCTCGGTGTCCGTGTCTTCGCCGTCGGAGTCCGCGGCGTCGTCGTCGGACTCCTCCTGGCCGCCGGAGGCGGACTCGGCCGGTGCGCCCGAGTCGAACGGATCCCCGTCCGCCCCGGGGGTGGCGTCGTCGGACGGCCACAGGAGGACGACGAGGGTGAGGGCGCCGACCAGGGCAGCCGTCACCATGGCCACGAGGATGAGAATCCCGCGGCTCAGGGGCTGCTCGTCGGATGTCATGCCCCCTATGAAAGCCCGGCGGCCCCGGAGTCTCAAGGAGTGTGACGAAGAAGGGGTACCCGGTCAGACCTCCCCACCGTTCCCTCACGCCCATGGCGAACACGGGCAGGATCGGCACCCTGGCGCGGTTAGTCTCGATGAACGCCGGCAAGCGGGTCGTCCCGCGACCCCTCCGGCGACCGCACCACACGAGGGAGCGCCCATGTTCGAACGGTTCACCGACCGCGCACGACGCGTCGTCGTCCTTGCCCAGGAGGAGGCGAGGATGCTCAACCACAACTACATCGGGACCGAGCACATCCTGCTCGGCCTCATCCACGAGGGCGAGGGAGTCGCAGCCAAGGCGCTCGAGGCGCTCGACATCTCGCTCGAGGCCGTGCGCGCCCAGGTCACGGAGATCATCGGCGAGGGCCAGCAGGCGCCGCAGGGGCACATCCCCTTCACGCCGCGCGCCAAGAAGGTCCTCGAGCTCTCGCTGCGCGAGGCCCTCCAGCTCGGCCACAACTACATCGGCACCGAGCACATCCTCCTCGGCCTCATCCGCGAGGGCGAGGGCGTCGCCGCCCAGGTCCTCACCAAGCTCGGCGCCGACCTCAACCGCGTGCGCCAGCAGGTCATCCAGCTGCTCTCGGGCTACCAGGGCAAGGAGGCCGTCGCCGCCGGCGGTCCGGCCGAGGGTCAGCCCTCCGGCTCCGCCGTGCTCGACCAGTTCGGCCGCAACCTCACCCAGGCGGCCCGCGAGGGCCGCCTGGACCCGGTGATCGGTCGCGCCGAGCAGATCGAGCGCGTCATGCAGGTGCTCTCGCGCCGCACGAAGAACAACCCCGTCCTCATCGGCGAGCCCGGCGTCGGCAAGACTGCCGTCGTCGAGGGCCTGGCGCAGGACATCGTGCGCGGCGACGTGCCCGAGACCCTCAAGGACAAGCAGCTCTACACGCTCGACCTCGGGTCCCTGGTGGCCGGCTCCCGCTACCGCGGTGACTTCGAGGAGCGCCTGAAGAAGGTCCTCAAGGAGATCCGCACGCGCGGCGACATCGTGCTGTTCATCGACGAGATCCACACGCTCGTCGGTGCGGGCGCGGCCGAGGGCGCCATCGACGCGGCCTCGATCCTCAAGCCCATGCTCGCCCGCGGCGAGCTGCAGACGATCGGCGCGACGACGATCGACGAGTACCGCAAGCACATCGAGAAGGACGCCGCCCTCGAGCGCCGCTTCCAGCCCATCCAGGTCCCGGAGCCGAGCGTCGAGCACGCCGTCGAGATCCTCAAGGGCCTGCGCGACCGCTACGAGGCGCACCACCGCGTGTCGATCACGGACGAGGCCCTCGCGGCCGCCGTCACGCTGGCCGACCGCTACGTCTCCGACCGGCACCTGCCGGACAAGGCGATCGACCTCATCGACGAGGCGGGCGCGCGACTGCGCATCCGCCGGATGACGGCACCGCCCGAGCTGCGCGAGCTCGACGAGCAGATCGAGGAGGTGCGCCGCGAGAAGGAGTCCGCGATCGACGACCAGGACTTCGAGAAGGCGGCGTCCCTGCGCGACGACGAGCACCGGCTCGGGGAGCGCCGCGCGGAGCGCGAGAAGGCCTGGCGCGAGGGCGACCTCGACGAGGTCTCCGAGGTGGACGAGGAGCTCGTCGCCGAGGTGCTCGCGATGTCGACCGGCATCCCGGTCGTCAAGCTCACTGAGGAGGAGTCGCAGAAGCTGCTCCACATGGAGGACGAGCTGCACAAGCGGATCATCGGCCAGGACGAGGCGATCTCGACCCTGTCCCAGGCGATCCGCCGCACCCGCTCCGGCCTGAAGGACCCGCGTCGTCCCGGTGGCTCGTTCATCTTCGCCGGCCCCACCGGCGTCGGGAAGACCGAGCTCGCCAAGGCGCTCGCCGAGTTCCTGTTCGGGGACGAGGACGCGCTCATCACGCTCGACATGTCCGAGTACTCCGAGAAGCACACGGTCTCCCGCCTCTTCGGCGCGCCCCCCGGGTACGTCGGCTACGAGGAGGGTGGCCAGCTCACGGAGAAGGTGCGCCGCCGTCCGTTCTCGGTCGTCCTGTTCGACGAGGTGGAGAAGGCCCACCAGGACCTCTTCAACTCGCTGCTGCAGATCCTCGAGGACGGTCGACTCACCGACAGCCAGGGCCGGGTCGTCGACTTCAAGAACACGGTCATCATCATGACGACCAACCTCGGCACGAAGGACATCGCCAAGGGCGTCCAGACGGGCTTCCAGGCGACCGGCGCGCTGTCGTCGAGCTACGAGCGGATGAAGGCGAAGGTCAACGAGGAGCTCAAGCAGCACTTCCGGCCCGAGTTCCTCAACCGCGTCGACGACACGATCGTGTTCCCGCAGCTCACGCAGGACCAGATCGTGAAGATCGTGGACCTCATGATCGCCCGCCTGGACGAGCGCCTGCGCGACCAGGAGATGACGATCGAGCTCACCGACGCGGCCAAGGAGCTGCTCGCCGAGCGCGGGTACGACCCGGTTCTCGGTGCACGGCCGCTGCGCCGCGCCATCCAGCGGGACATCGAGGACGTCCTGTCCGAGAAGATCCTGTTCGGCGAGGTCAAGGCCGGCCAGATCATCAAGGTGGACGCGAGCGGCGAGGGCATCCTCGGCGAGCTCACGTTCACGTTCGAGGAGCACGACGGGCCGATCCTCAAGGCCACCAAGGCGGACGCGGACCGGTACGCCCAGTCGGCCGGCCGCCAGCTGCCCCCGGCGGTCCCGGTGGGCGGGGCCGGCGGCTCCGGCCAGATGCAGCCCGGGAGCTGATCCCCGCGGGCTGATCCAGCACCACGACGACGGCGGGGCCGGCGACGAGAGATCGTCGCCGGCCCCGCCGTCGTCTGTCCGCGTGCGGAGGGACGGTCGCCCGGCGGCCGGTCAGTCCCCCGACGACGGGTGGTCGCCCGACGACGGCTGGTCGCCCGGGCGGGAAGCGTCCGGTCCGTTCGGCCCGGCCGGGTTGTTCACGTGGCCCGGGTCGCCCTGCCGGCTCGACCCGTCCGGCCCGCCCTGCCGGCCCGGCCCGGCCGGGTTGTTCAGGTGGCCCGGCCCGCCCTGTCCGCTCGGGCCTCCAGGGCCACCGGGTGCGGGCGGGGCGGACGCCGACCCCACAGCGGCGTGCGCGGGAACCTCGGCCGGGGCGCCCGCGGGACCGGGCCGTCCGGCGTTGCGCCGGCGCCGGCGGCGCACGGCGGGGATGACGAGGGCGGCCACGATCCCCAGGAGCAGGATCAGGGGCGCGAGGGCGGCCACGGCGACGACGACCCCGCGGATCGCGCCGGTGAAGGCGTCCCCGGCGTCGTGCCACATGCGCGACCAGCCCGACTGCGGCTCGACGTTCCGGTCGGAGTCGGGCGTTGTCACCGTGACCGTGAGGGTGGAGAGGGCCGCCTGCTCGCCGAGGTCCGTGCGCTGGGCGCGCAGCTGGTCCAACTCCCCCTGACGGGAGGTCAGCTCGGTCTCGGCCGCGAGCAGGTCGGCGACCGAGCCGGCCTCGGCCATGAGTCCCTCCAGCCTGGTCACGGACGCCTCGAGCGCGCTGATCTCGGCGTCGAGGTCGCGGACGGTGCCCGTGACGTCCTCGGCGTCGATCGCGATCTCGGCCACCTCGCCGACGTTGCCGAGCTCCTCGACGAACGGGTCGACGTCGGCCGGGTCCATGCGCACGACCAGGTTGACCCACGGGTCACCGCCCTCGGTGCTCTGGTGGTGGTTGTCGATGCGGGCGTCGTGGGAGTCGGCCAGGGCGCGCACGTCCTCGGCCGCGGCCGTCGGCTCGTCGGCGAGGACCGTCACGCTGCCGGTCGTGATGACGACCCGGTCCACGCCGTCGGCGGTGATCAGGGCGCCGTCGACGTCGGCGGAGTCCGCCGTGTCGACGGCGGCGCCCTCCGCCCCGACGGCCGACTCGTCGGACTGGGGGAGGTACTCCTCCTGGGGCGCGTAGTCCCCGCCGGCGTCGGAGTCCGAGCCGGAGCTGCACGCGGCCAGGCCGACGGCCATCGTGAGGCCGGCGGCGACGGCCGCCAGCCGGTGGACGCTCGAGGAGCCGGGGCGATGCGCGGGGGCGCGGGGGGTCGTGGTCATGGCCGCATCGTGACAGCCGCACCCGCGTTGAGCCATGGGGAGATCTGATCTGCGGCCGAGCGGTGACCGCCTCGTCACCTGCGGACGCCGGGGGCCGGTGCCGGCGTCGTCATGGAACCGGCGCCGCCGTCGTCGGGGCCGGTGCCGGCGGGGGACGGGCGCCGTCGTCGGGGGAGGCTTGCGTCAGCCGAAGAGGCGGGCGAACCGCGCGAGGATCCCGTGGGCGGAGTCGACGGTCGCGCGCGAGATGTCCTCGACGATGCGGTCGAACTGGTCCGCGGGGAAGTACCCGGAGTGCAGGTAGTCGACCATCCGGCGCACGAGCGCGGCGCGGTCGAGCTCGGGGTGGAACTGGGTGACGTACTGGTGGGTGCCGAACCGCAGCATCTGGAACGGCGTGGGCGCCGACGTCGCGAGGACCGTCGCGCCGGCCGGGGGAGCGGTGATCGCCTCGTGGTGGCCGACGTAGGCCTCGAAGGCCGGCGGGATCCCGTCCAGCAGCGGGTCGTCCCGCCCGGACTCCGTCAGCTCGATCGTCACGGCGGACGTGCCGCGGCCGTAGGTCGTGTCGACGTGTGCGCCCTGCCGGCGGGCGAACGTGCCGACGGCGTAGCAGAGCCCGATCATCGGCATGTCCTCGGCGACGACCTCGTCGAGCACGTCGCCGAGGCGTTCCTCGGTGCGGAGCTGGAGCGCGGACTGCGTCTCGCGCGGGGTGGTGGAGTTGAACGGCGACCCGCCCTGGATGACCGCGGCGAAGCCATCCAGATCGGGACGCGAGTACGGGTCGGCGGTCATCGAGAGCCGGTGGATCCGGTCGGCGTGGATCCCCATGTGCTGGGCGATCGCCGCGTGCTCGTCGTCCGCGGCCCGGCGCTCGGGGCGCGAGGAGAGCAGGAGGAAATCGGCGGGCACGAGGAGATCCTGCCGCAACAGGCGGGCCGCGAGGCACCGAACCGGGCCAATCTCACGATGTGGCCACCGGCCGGCGCCGGTGCCGTAAGGCGCGCACACGGTCCCCCGTCAGGGGTCTTTGCGGTCACCGGCCCCATCCGCAGGACCCAGGAGCCCGCTCGCGGCCCGTCGTGCGTCTACGGTGCACGTATGCGCGCGGGGCGACGTGCGCACACCGAGCGCGAGGACGGGCTGACCTATGTACGTGTACCGGTTCACCGAGGGCGACAAGGACCAGAAGGACCTGCTGGGCGGCAAGGGGGCCAACCTCGCCGAGATGACGAAGCTGGGCCTCCCGGTCCCCCCGGGCTTCACGATCACGACCGAGGCGTGCCGTGCCTACCTGCGCGACGGCGCGGTGCCCCCGGACCTGCGCGTCGAGGTCACCCTCGCCCTGCGCGAGCTCGAGGACCAGGCGGGCCGGTCGCTCGGCGACTTCCACGACCCCCTGCTCGTCTCCGTGCGCTCGGGCGCGAAGTTCTCGATGCCCGGGATGATGGACACGGTCCTCAACATCGGCCTGAACGACGCCTCCGTGCAGGGCCTGACCGCGCTCGCCGGCGACGGGCGGTTCGCCTGGGACTCCTACCGGCGCCTCGTGCAGATGTTCGGCAAGACCGTCCTCGACATCGACGGCGACCTGTTCTCCGACGCACTCGACCGCAAGAAGGCGGCCCGCGGCGCCGAGGCGGACGTCGACCTCACCGAGGAGGACCTCCGGGAGCTGGTCACCGAGTACAAGGAGATCGTCAAGGAGCACTCGGGGCGCGACTTCCCGCAGCACCCGCGCGAGCAGCTCGACCTCGCCGTCGAGGCCGTGTTCCGCTCCTGGAACACCGACCGCGCGCGGCTCTACCGGCGTCGGGAGCGGATCTCCGACGACCTCGGCACCGCCGTCAACATCGTGTCCATGGTCTTCGGAAACCTCGGGGAGACCTCCGGCACCGGCGTCTGCTTCACCCGCGACCCCTCGACCGGCGAGCCCGGGGTGTACGGCGACTACCTCGTCAACGCCCAGGGCGAGGACGTGGTCGCCGGCATCCGCAACACGCTGCACCTGACCGACCTGGAGGAGCTGGACCCGCACTCGTACGGCGAGCTCAGGCGCGTGATGCGCCGGCTCGAGACCCACTACCGCGACCTGTGCGACATCGAGTTCACGATCGAGCAGGGCAAGCTGTGGCTGCTGCAGACCCGCGTGGGCAAGCGCACCGCCGGCGCGGCGTTCCGGGTGGCCACCCAGCTCGTCGACGAGAACCTCATCACGATGGACGAGGCGCTCGGTCGCGTGACCGGCGCGCAGCTCAGCCAGCTGATGTTCCCCCAGTTCGACCCCCACGCCGACAAGGAGCACCTGACGACCGGCCTGTCTGCCTCGCCGGGAGCGGCGGTCGGCGAGATCGCGCTGGACACCGCCCAGGCCGAGTCCCGCGCGGCCGCCGGCGCCGACGTCATCCTCGTGCGGCGCGAGACCAACCCCGACGACCTCGGCGGCATGATCGTCGCCAAGGGCGTGCTCACCGCCCGCGGGGGCAAGACCTCCCACGCTGCCGTCGTCGCACGGGGCATGGGCACCTGCGCAGTGGTGGGGGCCGAGGAGCTCGACGTCGACGTCGAGGCCGGGACCGTCACGGTCGGGCAGCGGGTGCTCAAGGCGGGTGACGTCATCGCGATCGACGGGACCACCGGCGACGTCTACCTCGGCGACGTCCCCGTCGCCGACTCGCCCGTCATGGCCTACATCTCCGGCGGCCTGGATGCCGGCCTCGCCGCGGCCGGCGACGACGCCGACACGCGCGAGCTCGTCGAGGCCGTGCACCGGGTCCTCAGCCACGCCGACGCCCAGCGTCGGATGGACGTGCGCACGAACGCCGACACCGCCGACGACGCCCGCCGGGCCCGCGAGCGCGGCGCGCAGGGCATCGGGCTGTGCCGCACCGAGCACATGTTCCTCGGGGAGCGGCGCACGCTCGTCGAGCGGCTCATCCTCGCCGACGGGGCCGAGGAGCGGGACGCGGCGCTCGCCGGCCTGCTCGAGCCGCAGCGCAGCGACTTCGAGGCCCTTCTCGAGGCGATGGACGGGCTGCCGGCCACGATCCGGCTCATCGACCCGCCGCTGCACGAGTTCCTGCCGGACCTCACCGAGCTCGCGGTCGAGGTGGCGCTCGCCGACGAGCGCGGCGAGGAGGGGGAGGACGTGGACCGCCGCCGCGCGCTCCTGGCGGCCGTGCGCCGGATGCACGAGTCGAACCCGATGCTCGGGCTGCGCGGGGTGCGGCTCGGGCTGAAGATCCCCGGCCTGTTCGCGCTGCAGATCCGGGCGGTCGCCGAGGCGGCGGCCCGGCGCCTGGTCGCGGGTGGTACGCCGCAGCCGGAGATCATGGTGCCGCTCGTGGGCTCGCGCCGCGAGCTGCAGATCGTGCGCGACGAGGCGGAGGACATCATCGCCGAGGTCAACGCCGAGCACGGCACCCGCCTGGAGATCCCGGTCGGCTGCATGGTCGAGCTGCCGCGCGCCGCGCTCACCGCGGAGCGCATCGCCGAGGAGGCCGACTTCTTCTCGTTCGGAACCAACGACCTGACCCAGACGACGTGGGGCTTCTCGCGCGACGACGTCGAGGGTGCGTTCTTCGCCGACTACCTGGCCAACGGCGTGCTGACGATCTCCCCGTTCGAGACCCTCGACGCCGACGGCGTCGGCTCCCTCGTGCGGATCGGTGCCGAGAGAGGTCGGGCGACGAAGCCCGGGCTCAAGCTCGGCGTGTGCGGCGAGCACGGCGGCGACCCCGAGTCGATCCACTTCTTCGAGAGCGTCGGCCTGGACTACGTCTCCTGCTCGCCGTTCCGGGTGCCGATCGCGCGGCTGGAGGCCGGCCGCGCCGCCGTCCGGGGCGAGGACGCCACCCGCTGAGGCGCCGCGGCGTTCCGCCGGTCGGCCCGCCGTCACGCGCGAGCCCGATCTGGGGAGAGACTGGACCCCATGACGACGACGGCGGAGCGCACCTCACCGGGAGGACCCCGGTCGGGCCTTCCGGACGCCGCGGACCTTGCCGCGGCGCTGGCATCGGCGGTGGACGGAGAGGTCTCCGCCTCCACGCGCCGCCGCGCCGAGTACTCCACGGACGCCTCGAACTACCGGGTGGTGCCGGACGTCGTCGTCGTGCCGAGGGACGTCCCGGACACGCTCGCCGCCCTCGACGTCGCCCGCACGGCGGGCGTGCCCGTCACCCTGCGCGGCGGCGGCACCTCGACCGCCGGGAACTCGATCGGCCCCGGGGTGGTCCTCGACCTGTCCCGGCACCTCACCCGCATCGGCGAGATCGACGCCGAGGCGCGCACGGCGGTCGTCGAGCCGGGCGTCGTCCTCTCCGACCTGCAGCGGGCCGCAGCGCCGCACGGCCTGCGGTTCGGACCGGACCCGTCCACCCAGAACCGGGCCGTCCTCGGCGGGATGATCGGGAACAACGCCTGCGGCCCGCACGCGCTCGCGCACGGCAAGACGGCGGACAACGTGCTCGCGCTCGACGTCGTCGACGGGCTCGGCCGCCGCTACACGGCGGGCGCCGGGAAGGGCGCCCTCGCGCCGGTCGACGGCCTCGAGCGGCTTGTCATGGCCAACCTCGCGACGATCCGGTCCGAGCTCGGCCGCTTCGGCCGGCAGGTCTCCGGCTACTCGCTCGAGCACCTGCTGCCCGAGCACGGCCGGGACCTCGCGAAGATGCTCGTCGGCACGGAGGGCACGCTCGCGACCACGCTCGGCGCGACCGTCCGGCTCGTCCCGGTGGCCGCGCGGCCCGTCCTCGTCGTGCTCGGCTACCCCGACATGATCGCGGCCGCCGACGCCGTGCCCGCCCTCCTCGAGCACCACCCGCTCGCGGTCGAGGGGCTCGACTCGCGGCTCGTCGAGGTCGTGCGCCGCCACAAGGGCCCGGACGCCGTGCCCGCCCTGCCCGACGGCGAGGGCTGGCTCATGGTCGAGGTCGGCGCCGAGGCGCACGAGACCGAGGCCGACGTCCTCGCGCGCGCCCGCGCGCTCGCCGCCGCGGGCGGGACGGACGCTGCCGTCGTCGTGCCCGCCGGCGACGACGCCGACCGGCTGTGGCGCATCCGCGCCGACGGCGCGGGCCTCGGCGGTCGGACCCCCGACGGCAGGCCCGCCTGGCCGGGCTGGGAGGACGCCGCCGTCCCGCCGGAGAACCTCGGCGCCTACCTGCGCGACTTCATGGGGATGCTCGACCGGCGCGGCCTCGACGGGCTGCTCTACGGGCACTTCGGCGACGGCTGCGTGCACGTGCGCGTCGACTTCCCGCTGGACGACCGCGAGCGCGGCGCCGACGCGTTCGGCGACACGATCGCCGAGGCCGCCGACATCGCGGTGGCGCACGGCGGCTCGCTGTCCGGCGAGCACGGGGACGGCCGCGCCCGCTCCGCGCTGCTGGACCGCATGTACGGCCCCGAGGTCATGGGTCTGTTCGGCGAGGTCAAGCGCCTGTTCGACCCGAAGAACCTGCTCAACCCCGGCGTCCTGGTCGACCCCGCGCCGATCAACGCCGACCTCCGGCGGCCCGCGGCCGCCCCGCTGCCGGTCGCAATCGGCGGCGGCTTCGCGTTCAGCGAGGACGGCGGGGACGTCACCCGCGCCGCCCACCGCTGCACGGGGGTCGGCAAGTGCCGGGCCGACAACTCCTCGGCGGGCGGCTTCATGTGCCCGAGCTACCAGGCCACGCGCGACGAGAAGGACGTCACCCGCGGCCGCGCCCGCGTGCTCCAGGAGGTCACGAACGGCTCGCTGGTGGGCCGCTGGGACGACCCGGCGCTCATGGAGTCGCTCGACCTGTGCCTGTCCTGCAAGGCCTGCTCGGCGGACTGCCCGGCCGGCATGGACGTGGCGCGGCTGAAGTCCGAGTCCATGTACCGCGCGTACAAGGGGAAGATCCGGCCCCGCACGCACTACACGCTCGGCCGGCTGCCCCAGCTCACCGGGCTCGTCACCTCGGTGCCCGGCCTCGCGCGCGTCGCCAACGCGGTCATGGGGCTCGCGCCGATCCGCAAGGTCGCGTTCGCGCTCGCCGGGGTCGAGACGACCCGCGGCATGCCCCGCTTCGCCACCGAGCGGTTCGGATCCTGGTTCCGCAAGCGCTCGGGCGGCCGGGCGAAGGCCCGGGAGGCGGGCCGGGAGGCGCTCGCGTCGTCGTCGGGGGCGGGCGAGAGCCCGCGGTACGTCGTGCTGTTCGCCGACTCGTTCTCGCAGGACCTGGACACCTCGGGCGCGCGCGCCATGGTCGACCTGCTCGAGTCGGTCGGCTACACGGTGGTGGTGCCGGACCAGAACGTGTGCTGCGGCCTCACGTTCGTCTCGACCGGCCAGCTCGACGGCGCCCGCAGGCGGATGCGGAACCTCCTCGACGTGCTCGCCCCGTTCGCGGCGAACGGCATCCCCGTGATCGGCGTGGAGCCGTCCTGCACGGCCGTGCTGCGGGACGACCTGCCGGAGCTCCTGCCCGACGACCCGCGCGCGACGATGCTGGCGGGCGACACCTACACGCTCGCCGAGCTGCTCACGGCGCCGGACCCCATCGGGCCCGGCGAGCGGTGGGAGGTGCCGGACCTGACGGGCACCGAGGTCGTCGCCCAGCCGCACTGCCACCACCACTCGGTCATGGGCTGGGACGCGGATCGGCGTCTGCTGGGGGCGACCGGCGCGACCGTCACGTCGCTCGCCGGGTGCTGCGGGCTCGCGGGGAACTTCGGCATGGAGAAGGGGCACGGCGAGGTCAGCGCGAAGGTCGCGGAGAACGCCCTGCTGCCGGCGCTGCGGGAGCACCCGGGCGCGACGTTCCTCGCGGACGGGTTCTCGTGCCGCACGCAGGCCGAGCAGCTCGGGGACACCGACGGCGTGCACCTGGCCGAGCTCCTGCTCGGGCGTTCGCGCACGTCGGCCGGGTAGGCGGCGTCGGGTGGCCACCCGTCATCGAGACACCTCGAACCGCGCCTGATCACGCTGTTTCTGTTCGCGAACCGAGGTGCCTCGTCGATGGTGCGGCGCGCCGGGCCGGCGGGCGTCAGCGGCGGACGTAGCCGCGCACCCAGCGGCCGAGCTCGTCGTAGACGGTCGCCCGGACGGACGGGGCGGACAGGGTGATGTCGTGGACGGCGTCGGGGATCGTCGCGAACGTGACGTGATGGCCGAGCCGCAGGCCCGCCGCCCGCATGGACTCGACGTCGAGCACCGTGTCCGCGTACCGCATGTCGTCCCGCCACCGCGGTCCCACGGCGGACCGGGCCGAGCTCATGAGCAGGACCGGGCACGCGATCTCCAGGCCGCGCTGGACCTGACGCTGCGCGGCCATGACGGCGGAGAACCAGCCCATCCGGATGTGCCCGGCCGGCGCAAGGCGCCACCGGCGGTCGAGGCGCCACCCGGTCCAGAAGGGATCGGCCGCCTCGCCGTCCGGCGGGACCTCCGTGTCGCCGTCGACCAGGCCGTCGATCGTGCGCTGGTAGAGGTCCAGGGGGCTCCCGCCACGGACGATCGTCCGCGGGGACGTGCGCGCGACGGAGTCCACGAGCGACGTCGAGATGCCGCCCATCCAGTTCGGCACGCCGAGGGCGATGAACGGGGAGTTGAGCCACAGGCCGCGCAGGGCGCCGGGGTGGCGGTGCGCCCACAGGGCCGCGGTGAGCCCGCCCGTCGAGTGGCCGGAAAGGACCAGGTCGGTGCCGATGCCGAGCTCGTCGTGGACGACGTCGCGGGCGGCGTGGATGTCGTCGTCGTACGTGGACAGCGACTCGGTGAAGCCGCGGGTCTGGTGGGCGCGCAGGCTGCGCCCGTACTTGCGCAGGTCCAGGCCGTAGAACTGACCGCCGAGCGCGGCGACGCGGCGCGCAGTCTCCGCGTTGTGGACGTAGTCGTTCCAGCCGTGCAGGTAGAGGAACGCCCAGGTGGGGGAGGCGGGCGTGCGGGGGAGCGCGTGGG
>FUHX01000054.1 GCA_900163555.1 Actinomycetales bacterium JB111
TGTACTCGGCCGTCAGGTTGGTGACAGTCGGCTGATCGGTGGCTGGCCGCCGATTGCGGTGTGGCGCCGGTGATTGTTGTAGTACTCCAGCCACGGCGCAAGAGCGGCTGCTCGCTCGGCGTTGCTGGTGAAGACCTGCCGGTAGGCCCATTCGCTCTGCAGGGTGCGGTTGAAGCGTTCGACCTTGCCGTTCTGCCACGGGCAGTGCGGCTTGATGAACTTGTGCTTCGCACCCAGCTCGGTCAGCGCGTCACGCACGTGGTGGGACCGTCGGTAGGAGAAGTGGTTGTCGGTGATGACCCGCTCGATCCGGTCGATACCGTTGGCGGCGAAGTACCGGGCCGCGCGCAGGATGAACGCTGCGCAGGTCGGGCCTTGCTCGTTGGGCAGGATCTCGGAATAGGCCAGCCGGGAGTGGTCATCGACCATGGAGTGCACGTAGTCGTATCCGATCCGGGCTCGCTTCTTTGCTCCGGTCGAGCCCATCTGCCGTCCGTGTGCCTTCCAGCCACCGCCGTCAGGGATCTTGCCGATCTTCTTCACGTCGACGTGGACCAGCTCGCCCGGGCGATCGCGTTCGTAGCGAACCGCGGTGGTCTTCGATGCGCGGATGACCTCGCCGGTCAGCGGGTCGCACTCGCGTAGGTAAGGCATGCCGTGTCGACGAAGGATCCGGGACACAGTGCGCGCCGGGACACCGAGCTCGGGACCGAGCCAGTCCTGTCCGCGTCGCTCGACGCGACGCTTGGCCAGGATGGCTTCCTCGACATCGACCGAGGTCTGGGAAGGGCAGTGGTGCGGGCGGGAGGAGCGGTCGTGCAACCCTGCCTCGCCCTCCTCACGGAATCGTTTGACCCAGCGGTGCGCGCATTGGCGAGAGACACCTTGGGCTTTCGCGGCATGGGCAACAGCCCAGCCCTGCTCGCAGACCCGGTCGATGAGAAGTTGCCGGCCACGGACGTTCAGCCGGGCATTACGGTGGGACACGAGGACCTCCGGAAGGTAGACGACCTAGACATCGCCCACCACACCCGGAGGTCCTCGCTACGTCAACAACATGCCCGAAGTGTCACCAACCTCCTGGCCGAGTACA
>FUHX01000051.1 GCA_900163555.1 Actinomycetales bacterium JB111
CCCCCTCAGGCCGCCCGACGTCGTCTCCCACCCTCTCGCCCGGCCCAGCGCCTTTCGATCCCTCGGGTCGCACGTCGTCGTTCGCTCTCTCGCCGGACCCGACGCCGCCGCTCACCTTCTCGCCCGACCTCGCCCCCGACCTGTCGCCCGTGACGACGCCCCCGGAGGCCCGGGATGTCCGTGCGCCCGCCGCGATGTCGGCCTGGGAACCGCCCTGGGGCAGCGAACCGAGCTCGTCGAGGAGGGTCCCCTCGCTGCTCACGCGCCCACCGTCGCGAGCGTCGGCCGAGCCCAGGTGCCGGTCCTCCCATCGGTCGCAGAGGCGGGCCCCTCGTGCCGCTCACCCTCGACCTGCTGCTCGACCCCGACCGCACCGCCGCGCGCAGGCTCGGTGCGTCGCGCCGGTGCGACCCCGCCGGCGCCGAGCAGAACGGTGGTCGCCCCTCCGGCGGCGGCACCCCGACGCCCGCCGAGCCGGACCTCGACCTCCTGATCGGTGAGCACCCCGAACCCGGGGGCCAGTCCCCGCCAGGATCGCCCGTGGATGGACAGCACGGCGTCGGCCCCCTCCCAGTGGTCGGAGGTGATGAGCACGGACCCGCGACGACGCAGCCGGGACAGCAGGGCGCGCCGGTCCCGGGGCGCCATCGCCGGGCACTTCCCCATGAGGAGGACGTCGACCCCGTCGACGAGGGCACCGAGGACGGCCGGGGCGCCGGGACCAGGGTCCGGCACGACGACGACCCGGTCCAGCGGAAGCCCGGCGGCCGACGCGGCGCGCCAGCCGACGTCGGGCATCGCGGTCAGCGCCGCCCACCCCTCCTCGCCGCAGGCCGAACCCGCGAGTGCCAGCAGGAGCGCCGCGGAACCGGTGACCCTGGTGACCGTCCCGCGCGGCAGTCCGTACGGAAGCAGCGACCGCAGCGCGTCCGGGACCGGGAGATGCTCGAGGTCCCCACCCGGGGCGACGGCGGGAGGCGTGGGCACGACGTCGGGGGCGTCGTCGTCGGGGGAACCGGTAGCCGAGGAATCGGCCGGGGCGCCTGCCCCGCCGACCACGCGCAGGCGGGCGCGCAGGCCGGTCTTGGCCTCGGCGGAGGCGAGCGCTGCCCGCGCCGAGGCGAGCTTGTCCATGCGGGCGTCAGCCATCGCGCGCTCCCTCCGTGTTCGAACGTATGATCGATTCGATGGTAGGCCTCGGGGCCGACACCGCGAAAGGGGGACCCCGCTCACGGGCGCCCGTCACGGGTAGGTTGGTGCGTGCGCCCAGGGGCGCGTCCACGCAAGGGAAAGGACCGCCATGAACCTCGATCGTCCACTGGCCCAACACCCCTACGACAAGCTGCCTGCCGTGCCGAGCTTCACGGTGACCTCGAACGACTTCACGGACGGCCAGCCACTGGCCCCCCAGTACGCGGGAGCGGGCGAGAACGTCTCGCCCCACCTGTCGTGGTCCGGTTTCCCGGACGAGACGCGGAGCTTCCTCGTGTCGTGCTTCGACCCGGACGCGCCGACGCCGGCGGGCTGGTGGCACTGGACGGTCGTCGACCTCGACTCCGCGGTCACCGAGCTGGAGCAGGGCGCCGGCCAGAGCGACCTCATGCTGCCGGGCGCCGCGTTCCACGTCCGGCACGACGGCGGAGGTCACGACTACTTCGGCCCCTACCCGCCCGAGGGAGACCGCCCGCACCGGTACGTGTTCGCCGTGCACGCACTCGACGTCGACACGCTCGAGCTGGACGAGGACGCAACCGCGACGAACGCGCACTTCACGGCCGTGTTCCACACGATCGCCCGCGGGATCGTCGCGCCCACGTTCCAGCGGTAGGCACTCGCCGGGCCGCAAACCTGGCACGATCTCCTGGTGCTGCACGTCGTCTTCGTCAATCCCGTCATCCCGCCGAACACCGGCAACGCCATTCGCATGACCGCCGGGGTGGGCGCGCGACTGCACCTGGTCGAGCCGCTCGGGTTCGAGCTCACGGACACGCACCTCAAGCGTGCCGGCCTGGACTATCACGACCTCGCCGACACGCACGTCCACGCTGATTTCGAGGCGTGCGTGGCCGCGCTCGACGCCGCAGGCGCCGGGGCCGCCTGGGCGACCACCGGCCGGGGCGAGAAGTCGCTCCCCGAGGTCGAGTTCGGTCCGGACGACGTGCTGGTCTTCGGCACGGAGACCGTGGGCCTCCCCGACGACGTCCTGCACCACCCGCGCATCACCGGCCGGGTGCGCATCCCCATGCGCCCCGGGATCCGGTCCATGAACCTGGCCAACGCCGCGGCGGTCGTCACCTACGAGGCGTGGCGCCAGAGCGGGTACGAGGGCGGGGCCTGAGGCTCGGGGCTCGGTGCGCCGGAGGCCGGCTCCGATCATCGCGCTTGGCCCCGAGGCATCACGGCGGACTGGATCATCGCGATTGGCCCAAGGCCATCGCGCTCGTACCGGGTCGTCGCGTTCTCCCCGGGTCGTCACGTTCTCCCCGGGCCATTGCGTCCAACCCTGGGTCGCTGCGCTTGGCCTGAACTCGTTCGACAGCGCTAGATCCAGCCGAGCCACCACCCCTTCACGCCGTCGGGAACGGTCCGTACCGGATCCGTGACCATCGGGGGTGGGCCATCTCCGAGATCGAACATCGCCCGGACCGCGGCCCACACCTCGTCCCGTTCCCTGCCACCGAGGCAGCCACTGTCCGGGACATCGAACGCGTCGTGCACCGCGTGCGGGTCGAGGACGCAGATCGACGAGATCGCGATCCCCTCGTACGCGGAGCCGGGCCGCGCCGCGATGCCGTCGAGGAAGACGTCCCCAGGGTTCGCGGCAGTGGCCTCGAGAAGACGCTGGACCGACGGAGCTCCCGCCGTTCGAGCGCGCAGCTGAGCCGGCGTGAGGCGATCGAGGAGGACGGCGGCCGCCGCGCCGTCGAGGCGTTGAAAGGACTCGACGACAGGCACGGGTGCCTGTCGCGAGTGGGGCGAGGGCTGGTGGGCGCAGTGGCGCGGAGTCTGCCTGGCGGTGTCGAGCGGGACCAGGTGACCGTCGTCGTCGAGCCACGGTGCACTGCCGCCCGACATGAACTCCCCCACCACCTCCCACACCTCGTGCACCACGGTCCATCCCGGCGGTCCGTACGCGGGGCTGAGGCCGCTCGGAATCTCGGTCGGGCTGGCTGCCTGCCGGCCGCCAGTCCTCCGGTTCCCTACGCTCCGGTCCCCCGCACTCTGGTCCGCTGCACTCTGGTCCGCTGCCTTCCGGTTCCCCGGTTGCGTGGGGACGCCTGTCAACGTCTGGGCCGCGCGATCCGCGCGGGCACCGACGGCGGTGTCGGTCATCTCGCCCTCCTTCGTCCCGCGGGACGGGCGCCCCGTGGATGGCACCAGAGTCCTGCAGACCTCTGACGCCGTGCGCGGCGCCGGCCCGGAGCTGTGGACGGACGAGATCGAGAGGTGGTTGTGGATGCCGCAGGGCGCTTGGTGCGGGACTGCCTCTCACGTACCCCACACGCGACCCTTGCGGGTCCTGCACCCGGCCAACTCTTATCCCCTCACCCGCTTCCCCCACTTCGGGTGCGCCCGTACGCCGTACTCGAGGTTCTGCCCACAGGGTGCTTTCGCGGGCTCTTATCCACAGGCAATCGTTGTCGATGTCAGTGGGTTTAGCGGTTCGACTTTTCCACAGTTTGTGACGGCGAACTGTTTCCGCGGCTGGCGCGAGCCTTCCACAGATAGCGAACGGACTGCGCTTTCCACAGATGCTCCGGGCACGCGTATTGAATGTCAGTGGTCGCTTCTACACTGAGGGGAAGAGATCGATCGAGATCTACCGGGTTCGATGACGCACACGGAACGGGGGTGGAGGCCATGGCAGTCGCTGATATCGATCGCACACGCCGGGCGAGCGAGAAGCGCCTGACTGAGCGTCCCACCTCGACGCGACCCACTTCGACGCGTCCGGCCTCGCTCCGTCCCTCCTCTTCGACGCCCGCCGTAGCACCACGACTCGCCTCGTCGCTGACGCCCGCGTCGGACTCCTCCGCATCGTCGTTGGCCCCCTCCGCGGCATCTTCATCGCGGGTGTCGGTCGGTCAGATCGCGGCGGTGCGGGACCTGCTGGCCGGCGTGGGACCCGATTCGCAGGCGGAGGCGATCGCTCAGCTGAGGGCGTTGGAGGAGGTCAAGTCCGCGGCCGCCGCAGCACAAGCTCGGGTGACCGACACTCTCGTGCGGATGAGGCATGACGCCGAGGAACGCCAGGGCATCCCCGCCTCACGACGGGGCCGGGGGTTGGACAGCGAGGTCGCACTCGCCCGCATGGACTCACCCGCCAAAGGCTCCCGACATGTCGGGATGGCCATGGCCCTCGCCAGGGAGATGCCGAAGACACTGGAGCACCTCGCGGCGGGACGCACCAGCGAGTGGCGAGCCACCCTCATGGTCAAGGAGACCGCCTGCCTACCCGCCCAAGATCGCACGAAGGTCGACGAGGCCCTCGCCGACGACCTCCCACTGCTCGGTGACCGCCAGGTCGTCACCCGGGCGAAGGCGCTGGCGATCGAGCTCGACGAGTCCCACGCCCTACGCCGCGCGGAGGCCGAGATGAAGAAACGCGGAGTCTCGGTGCGGCCGGCCCCGGGTGACATGGCCTACCTGACCGCGTACCTGCCCATGACCCAGGCCGTCCGCGCCTACGCCTCACTCCACGCCCAGTCACTCTCCTTGATCAACTCCGGGCAGGCCGAGGGGCGGACGAAGAACCAGCTCTCCGCCGACCTCCTCCTCGAACGCCTCACCGGCACACCCGCCGACACCCCGCAGGACGTGGCCCTCACGATCGTGATGACCGACCAGACCCTGGCCGGTGACAGTGACCAGCCGGCCTGGCTGCCCGGACACGGACCGATCGCAGCGACCATCGCCCGCCACCACGTCCACACCGCCGCGAAAACCTTCTACCGGCGGTTGTGGACCGACCCCGCAGCAGGTGGCCTCGTCAGTACGGAGAGCCGGGCCCGGGAGTTCACCGGACAGCTCCGCCAGCTCATCCTGCTGCGTGATGACGTGTGTGCCAGCCCGTACTGCAACGCCCCGATCCGGCACATCGACCACGCCACACCCCACGCCAGCGGTGGGCCGACCAGTCAGGCCAACGCCAGCGGCCTGTGCGAGCGGTGCAACCACACCAAGCAGAACCCCGGCTGGACCCACACCCGCACAGCAGCGGGTGGCAGCAGCGCGAACGCCGCCACCGGCAGAAGCGGCAGCCGTGGTGGCACAGACGGCGCCACGGGAGCCGGCAGCGGC
>FUHX01000064.1 GCA_900163555.1 Actinomycetales bacterium JB111
CAAACCACTCCGCTCGAGCCCGGCCCCCAGTCATGGGGGCCGGGCTTGAGCCATTCCCGGGGCCTTACCCGCCGCACAGACCCCCACCGAGACCGATCGCACCTGGCCGTCACCTGGCTGGCCGCCCCCTGGGCGCATTTGAGTTCGGTCCACGGGTGCGGCGGCCTTGCTCTCCCGGCCCGGGCGCCGGTGAGTGCGTTCGTGCCCGGCGAGGGGCGCGGATCTGGTTCTCGCTGTCGGATGGGGCGCGATCTTCTTCTTCGTGCTCAGTTCACGAAAGCAACGATGAAGACCGCGACGGACAGTCCGAGCATTCCCAGGCAGTTGACCCAGAACTCCCTGCCGGTGAAGTCGGCCCGGATGTGTGCTGCGGTGGCGGTCAGGAGATAGGCGATGACGCCGATGTTGGCCGCACTGCCCATGCCGGGTAGCCAGACCCCTGCGAGGAGCCCTGTCGCGGCCAGCAGCTTGATGACGATGAGCGTCCACCACCAGTCGCGGGGGAAACCGACCCCGTCGAGACAGTCCCTGATGAATGCCGCCGGGCGCACGGACATTGCTGCGTCGGCGATGAGCACGATCGCGAGGGAGACAGCGGCCCACCACGGGTCCGGCGTCAGTGCCATGTCATTCCTCCGGGCAGGCGCAGATGGCCTTGAATGTCGTGCGTAGTTGCTCGGACAGTTCCTGCAAGTCGTCCAGGCCCTGTACCGCGGCAGAGATCATCGTCCCGACGTACGCGGCATAGAGGGCCTGTGCCCGTGGCCCGAGGTTCGCGGGAGGCGTGCACCCACTGGCCGCCAGCTCACGGCCGAACTCGTCGACGAGGTGTGCCGCGAGAGTGGTGAACAGCCTGGAGCTGTGGCTCCCCGAGACGAGGATCGCGGCATAAGTTCGCGCGAGCTCGGGGTCGTCGGTGAAGAGGTCCACGAAAGGCCGGACGATGGGGACCAGCCTGTCGGCGCAGCTGGCGGCCTCGACACGCAATGTGGTCGTCTCGCGTTCCGTGCGATCGAGGTGGACGGCTTCCACCTGGTCGTCCAGCACCCGGACGAGAAGGGTGTCCTTGTCTCCCACCGTCATGACGGTGCCGACGCTGACCTGCGCCGCCTCCGCGATGTCTCGCACCGCGGTGCCGGCGAAGCCTCGCCTGCGGAACAGCCGGGAGGCTGCCTCGAGCACGCGTCGATGGGTAGCCTGCTTCAGTTCCTCGCGTGTGGGGGACATGGCCCGACCTCCTCGAGTGAACAGGTTCAGTGAATGCGTTCACGGTACGTCCTTCTTCTGCTCTCTGGGCGTGGCCGTGGGAGAGGGGCGTGGTTGCCCCTCGCTCTCAGTGGCGGCGACCGGCTCACGTGTCTTAGGTGTCGAGAACGTGAGCCAAGATGTGAGACGAATCGACCGGGTTGGCGGAGAGGCGTAGCATGTCAGCATGTTCCTGGAGCGAATTCTTGTAGTTGGCCGCGCGGCCAACTGACTCGAGTGCAGTTTCAGGTCGCGCCCCTCGATGCCCGCCGGGTCGAGGGGTTTTTGTATGCCCGGCGGATCACTCGTCCCGAACCCGGGGCGGGGTGGGGTCGGCACCAACCGAGCCGGCTGCGAATGAGGAGGGACCATGTCGAGTACGACGCCTAGCGCGCGGGATCACGCATCTGCGAACGATTCCGTCGTCGCCGCGAACCTGGGTCGCGATGCCGGGACGTCGTCGGTCGTAGAGGTCGCGGACACGCCGCCCTACCGCCGCGCGACCCCTGGTATCGATCCCGTCGAGGCCGACATCCTCGCCACTGCCGCGGTCGCGGAGAAGGCGCTGACCCACGAGGCGTCCACCGGTGCCGTCGTGCGAGCCGGTCGCCTGGAGACGGTCCCCCGTGAGGCGACGATCAACGAGCCCTCGACCGGGGCGCGCAGCATCGTCCGCTCGCTCGAAGAGCTCGGCGTCGACGTGATCTTCGGGCTGCCCGGTGGGGCGATCCTTCCCACCTACGACCCGCTGTTCGAGTCGAGCAAGGTCCGACACATCCTGGTCCGTCACGAGCAGGGTGCCGGTCACGCGGCCGCCGGCTACGCGGCCGCCACCGGGAACGTCGGCGTCTGTATCGCCACCTCCGGCCCCGGGGCGACGAACCTCATCACCGCGATCGGCGACGCGAACATGGACTCGGTCCCGATGGTCGCCATCACGGGACAGGTCGGCGCCTCGGTCATCGGTACCGACGCGTTCCAGGAGGCCGACATCGTCGGCGCGACGATGCCGCTGACCAAGCACTCGTTCCTCATCACCGACCCGGACGAGATCCCAGCCCGCATCGCCGAGGCGTTCCACCTGGCTGCCACCGGGCGTCCCGGTCCGGTCCTCGTCGACATCGCGAAGTCCGCGCAGCAGGCGGAGACCACGTTCTCCTGGCCGCCGACCCTCGACCTGCCGGGGTACAAGCCCACCATCAAGCCGCACGCCCGGCAGGTGAAGGAGGCCGCGCGCATGCTGGCCTCCGCCTCCCGGCCCGTCCTGTACGTGGGCGGCGGCGTCATCCGCGCCGAGGCCACCGAGTCGCTCATCGAGCTAGCCGACCTGTCCAACGCGGCCGTCGTCACGACTCTCATGGCCCGCGGGGCGGTTCCCGACTCGCACCCGAACCACATGGGCATGCCCGGCATGCACGGATCGGTGGGTGCGGTCTCCGCCCTGCAGAAGGCGGACCTCATCGTCGCTCTCGGTGCGCGGTTCGACGACCGCGTCACGGGTCGGCTCGACAGCTTCGCGCCGCACGCCAAGGTCATCCACGCCGACATCGACCCGGCCGAGATCTCCAAGAACCGTCACGCCGACATCCCGATCGTCGGCGACCTCGCGTCCACGGTGCCCGCTCTCGTCGAGGCTCTCGGCAAGGCGCAGAAGCAGCACGGCGAGCCGGAGCTCACCGAGTGGTGGGACTACCTCAACGACCTCCGCTCCCGTTACCCGCTGGGCTGGAGCCCGACGAACGACGGCCAGCTCGCCCCGCAGCACGTCATCTCCCGCATCGGTGAGATCGCCGGACCGGACGCCGTGTACGTCGCGGGCGTCGGCCAGCATCAGATGTGGGCGGCGCAGTTCGTGGGCTACGAGAACCCCCGCACGTTCCTCAACTCGGGCGGCATGGGCACGATGGGCTACTCGGTCCCGGCCGCCATGGGCGCGAAGGTCGGCCTGCCGGACACCCCCGTGTGGGCGATCGACGGCGACGGCTGCTTCCAGATGACGAACCAGGAGCTCGCCACGTGCGCGCTCAACCAGATCCCGATCAAGGTCGCGATCATCAACAACAGCTCCCTCGGGATGGTCCGCCAGTGGCAGACCCTCTTCTACGACGGGCGCTACTCCAACACCGACCTGCACACCGGGCACGACACGGTTCACATCCCCGACTTCGTCAAGCTCGGCGAGGCCTACGGCTGCGTCGCCATCCGGGTGACGAAGGTCGAAGAGATCGACGCCGCCATCGAGAAGGCGATGTCGATCAACGACCGTCCGGTCGTCATCGACTTCGTCGTCAGCCGCGACGCGATGGTCTGGCCCATGGTCGCCGCCGGCGTCTCGAACGACGACATCCAGTACGCGCGGGATCTGACGCCGGACTTCGAGAACGAGGACTGAGGGAACTGTCATGAGCACGAGGCACACGCTGTCCGTCCTGGTGGAGAACAAGCCGGGCGTCCTGACCCGCGTCACCGCGCTTTTCGCGCGACGCGCGTTCAACATCCACTCACTCGCTGTCGGCCCGACCGAGCGCCCGGACGTCTCGCGCATCACGGTCGTCGTCGACGCCGCCGAGCTCCCGCTCGAGCAGGTGACGAAGCAGCTCAACAAGCTCGTCAACGTGCTGAAGATCGTCGAGCTGGACCAGACGGCGACCGTCGAGCGCGAGCTCCTGCTCGTCAAGGTGCGGGCGGACGACTCCACCCGGACCGGTGTCCTGCAGGTCGTCGAGCTGTTCCGGGCGCACGTCGTCGACGTCTCCTCCGACGCGGTGACGATCGAGGCCACGGGATCGGCCGACAAGCTGTCGGCACTCCTCACGGCCCTCGCGCCGCACGGAATTCGTGAGATCGTCCAGTCGGGTGCGGTGGCGCTGGCGCGCGGCTCGCGCTCGCTCACCGACCGCGCGCTCGACCGGGTGCGTTCGGCCTGACCGTTCGCGCCACCCATTCATCCAGCAACACCGAAACACAAGGAGGGCCCAACGTGGCCGAGATGTACTACGACGACGACGCCGACCTGTCGATCATCCAGTCCAAGAAGGTGGCCGTGATCGGCTACGGCAGCCAGGGCCACGCCCACGCGCTGAACCTTCGGGACTCCGGCGTCGAGGTCGTCGTCGGGCTTCGCGAGGGATCCTCCTCGCGCGCCAAGGCCGAGGAGCAGGGCCTCGCGGTCGCCACGGTCGCCGAGGCCGTCCGCGGCGCCGACGTCGTGATGATCCTCGCCCCGGACCAGCACCAGCGAAAGATCTACGCCGACGAGATCGAGCCGAACCTCAAGGCCGACGCCGCGCTGTTCTTCGCGCACGGCTTCAACATCCGCTTCGGCTACATCAAGCCGTCCGCCGGCCACGACATCGCCATGGTCGCCCCCAAGGGCCCCGGCCACACCGTGCGCCGCCAGTACGAGGACGGCCGCGGTGTGCCGGTCATCGTCGCGGTCGAGCAGGACGCGTCGGGCCAGGCATGGGACCTCGCGCTCAGCTACGCCAAGGCCATCGGCGGTCTGCGCGCCGGCGGTATCAAGACCACGTTCACCGAGGAGACCGAGACCGACCTCTTCGGCGAGCAGGCCGTCCTCTGCGGTGGCATGAGCAAGCTCGTCCAGACGGGCTTCGAGGTCCTCACCGAGGCCGGCTACCAGCCGGAGGTCGCCTACTTCGAGGTCCTGCACGAGCTCAAGCTCATCGTCGACCTCATGTACGAGGGCGGCATCGCCAAGCAGCGCTGGTCCGTGTCCGACACGGCCGAGTACGGCGACTACGTCTCCGGCCCGCGCGTCGTGACGGACCAGGCCAAGGAGAACATGGTCGCGGTGCTGGCCGACATCCAGTCGGGCGCCTTCGCCGAGCGCTTCATCAACGACCAGGACGCCGGCGCGCCGGAGTTCAAGGAGCTGCGCGCCAAGGGCGAGGCTCACCCGATCGAGGGCACCGGCCGCGAGCTGCGCAAGCTGTTCTCCTGGGTGGAGAACCGCGACACCGACTACACCGAGGGCAGCGCCGGGCGCTGACCCGCAGGCCCCGCAGTCAGCGCACGCCCCGGCCCGGCTCTCCCGCTATGGGGATGAGCCGGGCCGGGGCGGCCCAGGCCACCGGCGGCCACCGAGGACGGCCCTCCTCCGACGAGGGAGAGGGCCGCACGACGACGAGATTTCTGACGGAAGGACAGCGGTGAGCAACGAGCGCGAGATCGACCTAGGAGTGGTCGGTGGCGACGGGATCGGCCCGGAGGTCGTGGCCGAGGCTCTGAAGGTGGCGCGGGCCGCCCTGGAGGGCACCGGCGTCACCCTGCGGGAGACCCAGTACGACCTGGGCGCCGCCCGCTGGCACCGCACGGGCGAGACGATCACCGACGAGGAGGTCGACGCGCTGCGTGCGCACGAGGCGATCCTCCTCGGCGCCGTCGGCGACCCGTCCGTTCCCTCTGGGGTCCTCGAGCGCGGGCTGCTGCTCCGCCTCCGGTTCGCCCTCGACCACTACGTCAACCTGCGGCCGGCCAAGCTGCTCGCCGGCGTCGACAGCCCGCTCGCGAGCCCGGGGACCATCGACCTGGTCGTCGTCCGCGAGGGCACCGAGGGGCCGTACGTCGGCAACGGCGGGGCCCTCCGTGTCGGCACGCCCAACGAGCTCGCCACCGAGGTCTCCGTCAACACCGCCTTCGGCGTCGAGCGGGTCGTCCGCGACGCCTTCGCCCGCGCGCAGGCGCGCGAGCGCAAGAAGCTCACGCTCGTCCACAAGCACAACGTCCTCGTGCACGCCGGCCACCTGTGGCGGCGCACGGTCGACGCGGTCGCCGCGGAGTACCCCGAGATCGCCGTCGACTACTGCCACGTCGACGCCGCCATGATCTACCTCGTGACCGACCCGTCCCGGTTCGACGTCATCGTCACCGACAACCTGTTCGGCGACATCGTCACGGACCTGGTCGCCGCCGTCACCGGTGGCATCGGGCTGGCCGCCTCCGGGAACGTCAACCCCGACCGCACCTCCGCGTCGATGTTCGAGCCCGTCCACGGGTCCGCTCCCGACATCGCGGGTACCGGCAAGGCCGACCCGACCGCGGCGATCCTCTCCGGCGCGCTCATGCTGGAGCACATCGGGCTGCCCGAGGTCGCGGCGCGCATCGAGCGCGCCGTCGAGGCCGACGTCGCCTCGCGCGCGGGCACGGTGCGATCGACCTCCGAGGTCGGCGACGCCATCGCCGCCGCGGTCGCCTCGTCCGCCGAGGGGGACGCGCGATGAGCGCGTCCGGCCTTACCCTCCCGGGGCTCGCGTCCGGCGACCTTCCGGCCGCCGCCGAGCTGCGCGGCCGCGTCGGTGGCAGCCGTAACCCGAACCCCGCCGACGCCGCCGCCTACGCGGAGATCATGTCGACGCTCGCCTTCGGCAAGGGTTTCACCGATCACATGGTCCACTCCCGCTGGACGCCGTCGTCCGGGTGGGGCCCGCTCACCCTCGAGCCGTTCGGCCCGATCGAGCTGTCGCCCGCCGCGTCGGTGCTGCACTACGGCCAGGAGATCTTCGAGGGGCTGAAGGCCTACCGCTGGTCCGACGGCTCGATCCGTGCGTTCCGACCAGGCTTCAACGCAGCCCGGCTCGCGAACAGCGCGCGCCGGCTCGCTCTTCCGGAGCTGCCCGCCGAGGACTTCGTCGCGTCCATCGCGGGGCTCATCGAGGCGGACGAGCGCTGGGTGCCCACCGCCGACGGCGCCACGCTGTACCTGCGTCCGTTCGCCTTCTCGTCGGAGCCGTTCCTCGGTGTACGAGCGGGGCACCAGGTCGACTACTACCTCATCGGCTCGCCGGTAGGCCCGTACTTCGCGCACGGCTTCGAACCCGTCGACATCTGGGTCTCGTCGACCTACCACCGCGCGGGCGCGGGCGGCATGGGCGACGCGAAGACGGGCGGCAACTACGCAGCCTCGCTGCGCCCCCAGGCCGAGGCGTCGGACCGAGGCTTCGAGCAGGTCCTGTTCCTGGACGCATCGACGAACACCTACGTCGACGAGCTGGGCGGCATGAACCTCGTCGTCGTGGACGCGGACGGCACGGTCCGCACGCCCAACCTCACGGGCACCATCCTCGAGGGCGGCACGCGCGACTCCCTCCTCACCCTGCTCGCGGACTCGGGCCGCGAGGTGCGGCAGGAGCCGATCGCGCTGGCCGACCTGCTGGCGGACATCCGTTCCGGATCGGTCGCGGAGGTCTTCGCCTGCGGGACGGCCGCCGTCGTGACCCCGGTCGGCCGGCTGGCCGGCGAGGACTTCGACGTGACGGTCGCGGACGGCCGCCCGGGACCGGTCACGACGAACCTCCACGCGCACCTGACCGACATCCAGTTCGGCAGGCGCGAGGATGCGCACGGCTGGATGTACCGCCTGCTCTAGGCGGGAGGCACGTTCACCCCGGCCACGGCGAGGGCACGCCGCGGCGGGGGAGCCGTCGGACAGCGACGGCAACGAGATCAAGTAGGTGCGAGGGCATGACGAACGAACTGCACGTGTACGACACGACGCTGAGGGACGGCGCGCAGCAGGAGGGCATCAACCTCACGGTCGCCGACAAGCTGGCGATCGCGGCGCTGCTCGACGAGCTGGGTGTCGACTACATCGAGGGTGGCTGGCCGGGCGCGATCCCGCGCGACACGGAGTTCTTCCAGCTTGCCGCGAAGGAGCTCGACCTGCGGCACGCGAAGCTCGCCGCATTCGGCTCGACGACGAAGGCCGGCGTCGCTGCGGCCGACGACCACCAGGTGGCCGCGCTCGTCGAGTCGGGCGCGCAGGTCCTCACCCTCGTGGCGAAGTCCGACTCGCGGCACGTGGCCCGGGCGCTGAAGACCACGCCCGAGGAGAACCTGCGGATGGTGCGGGACTCGGTCACGCACCTGGTCGCCCTCGGGCGCGAGGTCCACGTCGACCTGGAGCACTTCTTCGACGGCTACCTCCACGACCCGGCGCACGCGCTGGACGTGGCGCGCACGGCTCTCGATGCCGGGGCGACCACCGCGGTCCTGTGCGACACGAACGGCGGCACGCTGCCCGACGTCGTGCACCGGATCGTGACCGAGGTGCGGGCCGGGACGACCGGCCGACTGGGCATCCACACGCACAACGACGCCGGGTGCGCGGTCGCGTCCTCGCTGTCCGCGGTCGACGCCGGGGTGACCCACGTCCAGGGCTGCATCAACGGCTACGGGGAGCGCACCGGAAACGCCGACCTCATCGCGGTGGTCGCCGCTCTCGAGCTGAAGAAGGGCATGACCGTCCTCGGCGCGGACCGCCTCGCGGAGGCGACCCGTATCGCGCACCAGATCGCCGAGCTGACGAACATCCCGCCCTTCACGCGCCAGCCGTACGTCGGGTTCTCGACGTTCGCGCACAAGGCCGGCCTGCACGCGTCGGCGATCCGTGTCGACCCCGACCTCTACCAGCACATCGATCCGGCCGCCGTCGGCAACGACATGCGCATGATCGTCTCCGACATGGCCGGGCGGGCGTCCATCGAGCTCAAGGGTCGCGAGCTCGGGTTCGACCTGGCGGGTCGGGGCGAGCTGCTCGGGCGCGTCACGGACCGCGTGAAGGCGGCCGAGGCGCGCGGGTACACGTACGACTCCGCCGACGCGTCGTTCGAGCTCCTCCTGCGCGAGGAGCTGGGGGAGGGGGACACGAGCGCCTACTTCCAGGTCGAGTCCTGGCGCGCGAACGTGACGGCCGTCGACGGCGGTCGGCGCTCCGAGGCCGAGGCCACCGTCAAGCTCCGCACCGGGCAGGGCCGCATCGTGCGGACCGGCGAGGGCAACGGCCCCGTCAACGCGCTCGACCACGCCCTGCGCGAGGCACTCGTCGGCGCCTACCCGGAGATCGAGGACTTCCTCCTCGTCGACTACCGGGTGCGGATCCTCGACGCCGACCAGGGGACCGACGCCACGATCCGCGTCCTCGTGCGCTTCACGGACGGTGTGCGGACGTGGGCGACGGTCGGGGTCGGCACCGACGTCGTCGAGGCGTCCTGGGAGGCCATCGTCGACGCCCTCGTGTGGGGGCTGATCCACGCGGAGGTCGCGCCGCGGTAGCGGGTCTACGTCCGGCCCCGGTCGACCGCCCGTGCTCCTACCCGTGGCGTCCTCTGCCCGTGGACGCCCGACCTACCCCTCCGCGAAGTGGAGGAGCTCGGACGGGTCGCCCTCGAAGGGCTCCGGGATGACTCCGTAGCGGTAGGTGAGGTCCGCCAGGATCTCCATGATGTCCTGCTCCGAGGGCGTCGAGAGTGCGGGCAGCCGCATCGCCGCGATGGTCTCGGCGGGAATGTCGGTGTGCTCCGCGAGCAGCTCGCGGTAGTAGTCCGGGTCGTCCATCACGTACTCGTTGCCGCGGACGGTGGCCCGAGTGAAGGCTGCGAGCTCGTCGGGATGGGCGTCGACGTTTGCGCGGGTGGCGAAGTAGCCGGCGTGCGCGCGGCCCGGGTACGTGTCCGCGATCGGGTAGCCGATGACGTGTGCACCGCCGTCGAGGGCCTGCGTGAGGAGCGGTTCGATCGTGAACGCGGCATCGACCTGACCGTCCGCCATGGCCTGCTCCATGCTGGGGAACGGCACCTCGACGAACTCGACGGTGTCCGGGTCGATACCCGCCTCCTCGAGCCAGGCGGACACCATGATCGTGTTGATGCTCAGCAGGGTGGACACGGCGATCGTCGTGCCGCCCAGGTCGCCCGGCTCGGTCAGGGACTCGTCCATGCTCAGGACACCGAAGTCGCCGTGCTCGTCCCCGGGCAGGTTGGTCGCGTGGCTGATGGGAGCGCCGTCGTGCCCGAGCGCCACGAAGTCGAATCCGCGGGACGTCCCAGTGATCACGACGTCAAGCCCGCCGCTGCCGATGTCGAGATCGCCGGACTGGACGGCCGGGGCGATCGCGGAGGCGCCGGCCCCCGCCTGGTGGAGCGTGACCTCGAGGCCCTCGTCCTCGAAGAAGCCGAGATCCTCGGCCGCCCACAGGCCGGCGTCGGCCGCGACGCCGATGATGCCGACCGAGAGCGAGGCGGTTCCGGTGTCCGTGGCTTCGTCGTCGGAGCCGCAGGCGGCGATCGCGGTGAGGGGGACGGCGAGACTCGCCCCGAGGGCGAGCGCGCGGGTGCGTCGTGTCGTCATGTCAGTCCTTGGAACGTCGGAGGATGGGGGTGCGTGCCTGGTGCGAAGGGGCTTCGGTGGTGCGGTTACCACCGGACGAGCGCGCGCTCGGCGATGCGGATGACCTGCTCCACGAGCAGCAGGGTGATGATGAAGACGAGCAACCAGGCCAGCAGCGCCGTCATGTCGTAGACCCGGTAGCTCGCCCTGACCTCCCAGCCCAGCCCGCCGGGGAAGCCGAAGACCTCGCACAGGAACGCGACCTTCCAGGACAGGCTGAAACCGATCCGTCCCGCGGCGAGCATCGGCGGCACGAGGAACGGGATGTACACCCCGGTCACGCGCTGGCGGAACGGTGCCTTGTACGACCGCGCCATGTCGTCGATCTCGGTGTCGAAGCTGCGGAAGGCGTCCCGGATGTAGACGCCGACGTCGGTCGAGATGGCGAACCCGACGATGAGCACGACCGTGAGGTTCGTGAGGCCGAGCATGGTCAGGCCGAGGAAGATGATGATGAGCGTCGGCGCGAACATGGCGAGGTTGAAGACGCCACGCGAGTAGTCGCCGACCGCGGGGAAGGCGTGGACGAGCACGCCGTAGGCGACGCCGAGGGCGAAGCCGAGGACGAAGCCCATCGCCGTACGCCCGAGCGTGGCACCGAGCGGCCCCCATGCGCCGCCCGAGACGACGAGGTCCTTCAGCTCGACGAACACCTCGGTCGGTGGAGGGATCGCGGAGGACAGGTCGACCCAGGCGGCGACGATCGCCCAGACGACCACCGCGACGACGAGCGACGCGATCTGGAGGGAGCGTTCCTTGAGCTGTTCCACGGCTGCCTCCTGCCCGTCACACGCGGACGCCGGCGCGGTCCGCGAAGACCTGCCGAAGTTCCTTCTCGATGGCGAACACGCCCTCGTCCGTGCTGCTGCGCGGCCAGGGGATGTCGATCTCTCGGCGGTAGCAGATCCGTGACGGCGTGGGCGTGAGGACGACGACGTCGCTCCCCATCTGCGCGGCCTCGGCGATGTTGTGCGTGACGAAGACGATCGTGCGCCGCTCCTCCTCGCGGGACCACAGGCTGACGAGCTCGCGCCGCAGCTCCGCGGCGGTGATCTCGTCGAGGTGGCTGAAGGGCTCGTCCATGAGGAGGATCTCGGGCTCGTTCACCCATGCGCGGACGATCGCGGCCCGCTGCTGCATGCCGCCGGAGACCTGGGAGGGGTAGTGGTTCATGAACGCGGTCAGGCCCGCCATCTCGAAGTACTTCTCGATGAGCTCGGGCCACTTCTCCTTCGGCTGGACGCCGAGGCCCTTGAGGCCGAACTCCGCGTTCTCCTTCAGTGTCTTCCAGGGCAGCAGTCGAGGACCCTGGAAGACGTAGCCCATCTTCCGGGTGAGGTCCGGGTGCTGCCGGATGTCCTTCCCGTCCACCGCGATCGTGTCGGCCGTGGTCGGAGTGAGCAGTCCGTTGATGATGTTGAGGAAGGTCGACTTCCCGCAGCCGGAGGGTCCGAGAAGGAACGTGAAGCTCCCCTTCTCGATCTCGATGTCGAAGTTCTCGTACACGATGTTGCGGTTCTTGGTCCGCGGCTGGTCGAAGGCCAGCGACACGTTCTTCAGCTCGATCTCTGCCATGGCAGGCTCCTTCGATGACGACTAGTCGTGGTGCCGGGTGGTGCCGCTGTGGCGGCGGGCGCGGCGCTCGAACGTGCCGAACAGCCATCGGTCGGCGGCGAACCCGAGTGCGGCGAGGATGAGGCCCCAGGCGACGACCGGGGCGAGGAAGAGCTGGTCGTTCCAGTACTTCACGACGAGCCCGATGCCGCTCGGGAGGCCGACGACCTCCGCGATGATGACGACCTTGATGCCCAGGGCGAACGCGACCCTGCCGTTCGCGAGCATGAAGGGCAGGATCGCCGGCAGGTACAGGTCCTTGAAGGTGGACCAGGGCCCGGCCCGGTAGGACGCCGCCATCTGGATGAGCTCGGCGTCGATCGCCCGGGCGCCCTCTGCGGACCCGATGAACACCGGGGTGGTCAGCAGGACCACGAGCGCGACGACCGGCACGACGTCGCTGATCCCGAAGACCACGAGGAAGACGAACACCCACACGACGGAGGGGACCGCGAGCCCGATCCACACGAAGCTGTTCGTGAAGTCGTACAGCGACCTGATGCGTCCGGCGACGATGCCGAGCACCGTGCCGATGACGAAGGCGGCGACGAAGGCGACGAGGAGGCGACCGAACGTCGCGCCCGCGTGGAAGTAGCTCGAGCCCATCGGGCTCTCGCCGAGGATGATCTTCCACATCTCGCTCGCCACGAGCTGGGGCGGCGGGTAGACGCGAGGGTTGTGCAGGACGACGTCGGTGACGAACCACCACAGCACCACGAGGGCGGCGAGGGGGATGACCGGCCTCAGCCAGCGCGGCACGCGCCGGCGTCGGCCTGTCGCAGGAGTGGGAGCAGGATCGACGGCGAGCGTCGGGCTCTCCACGTGTGCGGCCGCCACGGGTCAGTCCGTCTCGGCGAAGATCGCGTCCTGATCCGGGACCGAGTCCACCAGGCTGCCCTCGCCCGCCTGGACGACCTCGTACACGGCGTCCCGCCACTCGTCGGTGTAGGCGTCCGACGTCAGGTACCACTCGCCGTCGGCGAGCAGGGAGAGGATGCCGTCCGTCGTGGCCTCGTCCGCGTGCCAGCCGTCGCCCGATGCGAAGCGCGCGTACTCGCCGTCCTCGCGGAAGGCGTCGGGGTTCTCGCTCATCCACTGCACCGCCTGGTCGAGCCCGGCGATGACGTCGGCGACGGCGTCGGGGTTGTCCTCGATCCAGTCCGCGCGTGCCGTGGGGCCGTTGACGACCAGGGGGACGCCGTACTCCTCCTGCATCACCTCGGTGAAGCTGAAGACCGTCTCGAACTGGTCCATGTAGCGTCCGGCCGCGGAGCTGGCCGCGAACAGGAGGGCGGCGTCGATCTCGCCCCGCTCGAGCAGCGCCAGGAGGGCGCCCGAGTCGGCGGTGATGACGTCGAAGTCCTCCTCGGGGTCGTCGATCCCGAAGTAGGTGCGGGCGAAGACGTCGAACGAGGCCCACGTGCCCGTGCCGAACCCGGGGATCCCGAGACGCAGCCCCGCCAGGTCCTCGATCGACTGGTACTGGTCGGCGTCCTCGGCGCGGATGACGACACCGTTGTACATGTTGAGGGCTCCCGCGGTGGAGATGTAGCGGAAGTCCTCGCCCTCCGAGGCGAACTGCGCGGTGTCGAGGGGGCCGATCCATGCGATCTGCGTCTGGCCGGCGATGAGGAGGCTCTCGGCCTCCTCATACCCGACCGTGGTCACCTCGACCTCCGTGTCGCCGAAGAATCCCTCGGCCTCGGCGATGAAGGCCGGGATGGCGGACGGCTCCACCGTGAGGACGACCGCGTCGTCGTCCCCGCCGGAGCCACAGGCCGCGAGCGCGGCGACGGGTAGTGCGAGCGCGGCCGCGGCGGCCAGCGTGCGTGCGTGTCTCATGTCCGTGTCCTCCTGCTGTCGTCACCCCCGTGTCGGGGGGCGTGCATGGTGTGGGTCAGACGTGTCCGAACGTCTTGAGCGCCTCGGCGAGCGACATTCCGTCGGCGAGCGCGGCGCGCACCTCGATCTCGGTGCGCGTGATCGCCTCGGACCGGTCGAGGACCGTCTCGACGATCTCGTCGGGGATGACGACGACGCCGTCCTCGTCCCCGACGACGAAGTCACCCGGGTGGACGACCACCCGGGACGTGGTGGCGCCCGGCAGGTAGACCGGGGCCTGGTGGCCTGTCACCTTCCACCGGCCGATCGACTGGACCGCCGTCGTGTAGGTACCGAAGACGGGGAACTCGTGCTCGGTGAGCACGCGGGAGTCGCGCAGTCCGCCGTCGACGACGGCGCCGACCGACCCGCGCTCGCGCATGCCGAGCGCGATGAGCTCGCCGAAGTAGCAGACCCCGACGCCGCCGCCGGACCAGACCGAGATCTCGCCCGGACCGATGCCGTGGCAGGCCGTCATCTTCTCCGGGTCGCCGGTGCCCTCGTAGGGGGCCATCTGGCCCTGGATCGTGTAGGCCCAGCCGGCGAGGCGCGAGCCCGTGATGCCCTGGACCGTGGGTGCGAGGCCCTGGTCGGGGTGGCCCATCTCGTCCAGGACGTCGGCGACGTTCGCCGCGTCGACGGCCAGGAACCGCTCCCGGATGGATGCCTTCTGCTCGTCTGTTCGCATGGGTGCTCCTTCGTTCTCAGATGCTCGGGATGAATCCGCCGTCGACCCGGACCTGGCTGCCGGTGACGTACGAGGCCTGTGTGCTTGCGAGGAACGCGACCATCGCCGCGAACTCCTCCGGGTAGCCGTACCGGCCGACGGGGATCGAGGCGGTGCTGGCCTTCGCGACCTCCTCGGGCGTGACGCCGTCGCGCTCGGCCTTCGCCCTGTCGAGGGCGAGGATGCGACCGGTCTGGATGCGCCCGGGGACGACCGTGTTGACGGTGACCCCGTCGCGGCCGACCTCGCGGGCGAGCGTCTTCGCCCACCCGACGAGCGAGAGGCGCAGCCCGTTGGAGATCGCGAGGTTCGGGATCGGGTTGACCACCCCCGACGACGTCGAGACGATCACGCGCCCGAATCCCCGCTCGCGCATGCCCGGCAGGACGTGGCCCACGAGGTTGAGGACGGGGGAGACCAGCGAGGAGAAGTGCGACTCCCAGTCCGCGGCGGTCGCGTCGGTGGCCGGGGTGGGTGGCGGCCCGCCGGTGATGCCGACGAGGATGTCGATCGCCCCGAGGTCGTTCGTCGCGGACTCGACCGCGGTGGCGAGCGCGTCGGGGTCGGCGAGGTCGAAGGCGTAGGTGCGCAGGTTCGCGCCGGGCAGGGCCTCGGCCGTCGCTGCCAGCGCCTCGGCGGAGATGTCGCAGGCGGCCACGTTCGCCCCCTCCGCGGTGAGCGCGGTCGCGATCGCGCGTCCGAGCCCGCCCCCTGCCCCTGTGACGAGGGCGGTGCGCCCCTTGAGTCCTAGATCCACTGCGTTCCTACCTTTCGGTTGATCGAGACGGGTGTGGCGCCGTTCGAGGACGGCGGTTCCGCCGGGCTGTCAGGTGCCGATGCGGAGGGGAGCGCGAAGCTTGCGCAGGAGCGCGAGCACGCTGAGGGCCGTGAGCCGGCCCGTCGCCGGGTTCTCCGACGGGATGTTCTCGATGCGGAGCTCGAGGCGGGCGGAGTCGGAGTCGACCTCGACGACGTGGGTGTTGCGAGTGAGGTCGGGGTCGGCCCACACCTCCATCTCCGTGCGGTCCGGTCCTACGCCGGCGAGCGAGAGCGCGACCGCCACGTTGAGGTTCGCGGGGAAGCCCTCGATCGCCTGCCGTGCCGTGCCGGAGAAGATCCGCACCGGTTCGGTGACGGTCGACAGGTCGATGCCCTGCTCGACGAGGAACGGTGCGCCGACGAGTCCGCGCACCGGCTTGCGCGTGATCATGCGGACGGAGGCGACGGAGCCCTGGGCGGCGCCCTGGATGGCGTCGAGGCCGAGGATCGCGCCGGAGGGGACGTGGATGGTCGCGCCCGTCTCGGCCGCTTGGTCCACGAGGTCCCAGTTCGCGAGCAGCGCGCCCGCGCTCAGGGGGACGAGCGTGCCGCCACGCGCGATGACGGGCTCGGCGATCTCCCGGAACACCGCTGCCGGTGCGCACTCGATGACGAGATCCGCGCGCTCGGCGATCTCGCCGGCGTCGACGACGTCGGCGTCGGACCCGATCGAGGAGAGGTGGTCGCGTGCTCGGTCCGTCCTGCGCGCGCTGACGGCGGCGAGGTGGTAGCCGGGAATGTCCCCGATGCAGCTCGCGAGGACGCGTCCGATCGCGCCGAGGCTCGCGATGCCTACCTCGGTGACCCGACGCGGCGTGCGGGGAGCGGAGGAGTTCTCGGTGGCCATGTCTGCCCTCTCGGGTGGTCCGAACTCGGGCGTCGTTACCCGAGTTCCGTGGACCGTATACCGGATACGGCACACGGTGCAAGGGATCCGCATGAAGTCGTGGTCGGTCGAGAGGCCTCCGGCGTCGGTGCCGCCGAGGCGCCAGCGTGGTTCATGGACACGATCGGCGCGCCGCCCGCCCCGGCGTAACCTCGGGGCGACAGCGGGTGCCCGGCGCGCGCCCGCGTCCCCACGCCGCTCGGGTCACCCGTGCGGCGTCGGCGGTCGAGAGTGAGGAGGAGCCGGTTGATGCCGGTCGAGAACGAGCCGAACCGGACGATGCAGGCCCCGGACCCGGCGCGGTGGCGCATCCTGGCGGCGATCCTCGGGGCGATCACCATGTCGCTGATCGCGGTGAGCATCGTCAACGTCGCACTGCCCTCGATGCAGACCGGCCTCGACGCCACCGGATCCGACCTCCAGTGGGTGCTCTCCGGGTACGCGCTGACCTTCGGCGTCGTGCTCGTGGCGGCCGGACGCGCAGGCGACGTCATGGGACGCGGCGGCATCTTCCTCATCGGTCTGGTCGTGTTCACGACGTTCTCGATCGTCTGCAGCCTGGCCCCCAGCGCGGACTGGCTCAACGTGGCGCGTTTCGGTCAGGGCGTCGGATCGGGCCTGCTCAACCCCCAGGGCGTGGGGATGATCCAGCAGTACTTCCGCGGCGCGGAGCGGGCCCGCGCGTTCGGCTACCTCGGTGCCGCCGTGGGGCTGTCGGTCGCGGTCGGCCCACTGCTGGGTGGGTTGCTCATCGCCGTCGGCGGCCCTGAGATCGGATGGCGGCTGACCTTCCTGGTCAACGTGCCCGTCGGCCTCGCCACGATCGTCATGGTGCTGGTGTGGTTCCCCCGGCCGCTCATCCGACCACTCGGCCGGGCCGACCCGGCCACGCGAGCCGCACGCTCCCTCGATCCGCTCGGTGCCCTCCTGCTCGGCGCCGCGGTCCTGGCGATCCTGTTCCCCTTCATGGAGGCGGGCACCTCGCCGGCGATCTGGGTGCTCATCCCGGTGGGCCTGGTGCTCGTGCGCCTGTGGCTGTGGTGGGAGCGGCGATTCGCCCGCTCGGGCCGCAGCCCGATGGTCGACCTCAACATCTTCCGAACCAGGAGCTTCAGCAACGGCACGCTGATGATCGGCCTGTACTTCCTCGGCATGACCAGCGTGTGGGTGCTCGTCGCGCTGTTCATGCAGCAGGGCGCCGGGCGGTCGGCGATCGAGGCCGGCACCGTCGGGCTCCCCTCGGCAATCCTGTCCGCGCTGGCCTCGAGCTGGGCGGGTCGGCGGATCCTCACCTACGGACGCGCACTCGTCGTCGGCGGTCTGCTCGTCGCACTGACCGGCCTGCTGCTGACGATCGGGGTCGTGCTCCTGCACGACGCCGTCGGTCTCAGCGTGTGGTGGCTGCTGCTGAGCCTGGCCTTCGTCGGTGCCGGCGGCGGGGCGGTGGTCAGCCCCAACCAGACCCTCACCCTGGCCGACGTGCCACTGCAGTACGCCGGCAGCTCGGGGGCGATCATGCAGACCGGGCAGCGCATCGGCACGTCGGTCGGCATCGCCGTCATCACCGCGGCGTCCTTCGCCGTGCTCGAGGTCAGCAGCTGGTCGGTCGCGGCGGCCGTCGGCTTCGGACTCATCGCCTGCGTCCTGCTCGCCGCCCTCGCCGTGGCGCTCAAGGACCTGCGCGACCGGCGGGGCGAAGGGGCTTCGCAGCAGAACTGAGCGCGCGGGAGGCTGTGCTGTTCCAGCGTTGAACGACATCCCGATCGGCCGCGGTCCAGCTGAACTTGACGGAACGGGAGGGACCACATAGGTTCCTCTGTAATCGATTTCTCGGCAACGAAGCGGATGCGACGATGATGTACATCTCCACGCGGCGTGACCACTCCGGAAGGGGCCGGTCATGCACGGCGCACTGAGTCCAGAGGTGGCTGCGGCCAAACATCTGATCACGCAAGAGATCCAGGCGCTCGTGCGGATGGGCGAGGTCATCCTGCCCGGGATCGAGCAGGCGGCCCGACTGGTGCGTTCGCGCAGGGGCAAGGTCGTGGTCTCCGGCCTGGGCAAGTCCGGCCTCATCGGTGCCAAGATCGCCGCCACCCTCGCCAGCACCGGTACGTCGGCCCACTTCGTGCACGCCGCGGATGCCCTGCACGGTGACTCGGGCGCGGTCAGCAGCGAGGACGTGGCCCTGCTCATCTCCAACTCGGGAACCACCGCCGAGGTGTGCCGCTTCGCCTCGATGCTCGGAGGCTGGGGCGTGCCCGTCATCGCCATGACCGGCGACGCCGGTTCGACACTGGCCCGTGCGGCCGCCGTCGTGCTGGACATTTCGGTGCCCGGCGAGGCCGACCCGCTGGGCCTGGCACCCACGTCCTCCTCGCTGGTGACCCTTGCCGCGGGGGATGCGCTGGCCGCCTGCCTGATGACCACAGCCGGGTTCACCGCCGCCGATTTCGGCGCGCGCCACCCCGGGGGAGCGCTCGGCGAGCGCACCGCTCCGACACGTGACTCCGCGCTCGGGTCGGGCGCGGCCTCGACGGCCGAGCATCCCGCCCCGCGCGATCCGGCCGCCGCCACGCTCGCCGAGGGGGCTCGATGAGCACGCCGTCGCAGCTCTGTGTCATCGCCTCATTCATGTACGACCTCGTCGTCACCGCGCCACGGCGACCCGAACCCGGGGAGACCCTCGTCGGCACGGACTTCGCCACGTTCGTCGGCGGCAAGGGCTTCAACCAGGCGGTGGCCGCCGCACGTACAGGGGCCACGACCGCCGTCGTCGGGCGCCTCGGCAAGGACCCGTTCGCCGAGGAGTTCCGGGAGTTCCTGCTCGCCGAGGGTATCGACGACTCCGGGGTGCGTATCGACCCCGAGCACGGGACCGGGGTGGGTCTGCCCTACGTCCAGGAGGACGGGCAGAACTCGATCACCATCGTCCCGCGCGCGAACCTCGCAGTGACCGAGGGCGACGTCGAGGCGGCCCGGGAGCAGATCGAGCAGGCGGAGGTCCTGCTCGTCGGCCTGGAGATTCCCATGCCCGCTGTCGTCCGCGCCGCGCAGCTGGGCCGCGCCGCCGGCACGACCGTCGTGCTCAACCCCGCGCCGTTCCACCCGGTCCCACCGGAGCTGCTCGACTCGGTCGACATCGTGGTGCCCAACGAGGTCGAGCTCCGCCAGATGGTTCCGGGTGTGCCCGACCCCACCGAGGCGGCTCTCGCTCTGCATGACCAGGTGGGCTGTGCCCTCGTGGTCACGTGCGGCTCTCAGGGCCTCATCGTCGTCGAGCGGGGGAGTGCGCGTACCGTCCCGGCCCACCGCGTCGAGGCCGTCGACACCATCGGTGCCGGTGACGCCTTCTGCGGCTGTCTCGGCGCCCGGCTCGCGCTCGGGGATCCGCTCGACGAGGCGATCGACTATGCCAATGCCGCAGCCGCGTTGTCGGTCACTCGCTCGGGCGGGGCGCCGTCGGTTCCTTCGGCCGCAGAGACCACCCGGTTCATTGACGGACGGAGCGCCGCCCTGTGACGGGAGCGTGCGGAACGTCCCGCCCGCGGGAGATGAGGAATGATGTGCTCATCCACTGCCGAGGAGCGGCCCTATGACCCGGATCGTCGACGTCGCGAACCATGCCGGCGTCTCCACCGCAACCGTGTCGCGCGTCCTCAACGGGACCAAGGTCCGCGCGGACCTGGCCGAGGCGGTGCGCAAGTCCGTCGCCGAGCTCGGCTACAGCGCCAACCGGAATGCGCGGTCCCTGCGCCGTCAGTACAGCGAGGTCATCGCGCTGATCATCCCCGACGTGGAGAACCCCTTCTTCACGTCGGTAGCGCGCGGGGTGGAGGACGTCGCCCGGGCGGCGGGACTGTCGCTCGTCCTGTGCAACACCGACGACGACGAGGGCAAGGAGAGCAGCTATCTCTCGGTCGCCGAGTCGGAGAACATGGCCGGAGTCATCCTTGCGCCGGCGGGGCCCTCGCCGGACGTCGAAAGGCTCGCCCGCCGTCTGCGCGCGGTGGTCGTCATCGACCGCAAGGTCCCGGGCGACGTC
Organism: Actinomycetales bacterium JB111; assembly: GCA_900163555.1. GTDB lineage: Bacteria > Actinomycetota > Actinomycetes > Actinomycetales > Actinomycetaceae > JB111. Next base: position 20,401 of record FUHX01000064.1, read on the forward strand.
GACCAGGTCCTGTTCTCGAACCGCGACTTCGGCGTCCGTGCCACTAAGCAACTGCTCGAGGGCGGCAGTCGGCACGTCGCCTGCATCACCGGTCCCGCGACCACCCCGACGGCCGTCGAACGCGCCGACGGATGGCGCGAGACGCTCACCGAGGCCGGTCTCGAACCCGGCCCGCTGGTGCACGCCAACTTCCGGGTCGACGGCGGGTACGCCGCGATGCGCGAGCTGCTCGCCGCGAAGACTCCACCCGACGCGGTGCTGGCCACCAACAACCTCGTGGGCGTGGGCGTGCTCAGGGCGCTGTCAACCTGGGCGGGTCCGTCCGTGGCGGTCGGGATCATCGGCGACCTGCCCTTTGCCACCCACGAGGTCGACGACGTCGCACTGGTCCCGCTCAGCCCACGCGAGATGGGCGTGCGCGCGGCCCGACTGCTGGTCGACCGGATCTCCGGCACCGCCGAGGAGCCGGCCACGTACTACCTCGATCATTCCCCCTAGCCCCGCGCGCGGGAATCACGGTCACGATTCCGACTCGCCCAGGGACACATGCGTCCACGGGCTTGCGTCTTGGTTGACCAGTCAGTAACGTCCGAGAAAGTAATCGATTACAGCGGCGTGCTTCACGCCGGTGGCTACCAATGGGGGTAGATCGTGCAGCTCGACCGCTCCACCGAGAGCACCCCGGTCCTGCAGATGACCGGGATCGCCAAACGATTCGGCGGCGTCCACGCGCTCAAGGGCGTCGACCTCGAGGTCCGCGCCGGCGAAGTGATGGCCCTGCTGGGGGAGAACGGCGCAGGAAAGTCCACGCTGATGAACATCCTGGCGGGAGTCGTCACCCCTGACGCCGGAACCATCGTCGTCGGCGGCGAGGAGCGCCACTTCCATGGTCCGTCCGACTCGCAGGCTGCCGGAGTGGCGATGATTCACCAGGAGCTCGACCTGGTTCCGGGTACCTCGGTGGCCGACAACATCTTCCTCGGCGCGGAGAAGCGCCGATTCGGACTGCTCGACCGTCGCGCCACGGAGCGGGAGACCCGCGAGCTGCTCGCCGAGGTCGGGATCCGTATTCCTCCGAGCCGGCTGGTCGGATCCATGCGCGTCGGCGAGCAGCAGATGGTCGCGATCGCCAAGGCTCTGCGGTTGAACGCCCGCATCCTCGTGATGGACGAACCCACCTCGGCGCTGTCGGAGACCGAGGTCGCCCGGCTCTTCGAGATCATCCCGGGCCTTCGACGTCGCGGTGTGGCCATCATCTTCATCTCCCACCGCATGGACGAGATCGCCCAGATCGCCGACCGCGGCACCGTCATGCGCGACGGCGCGAACGTGGGCTCCTTCGACGTCGCGACCACGGCGCCGGGGGAGGTTATCCGACTGATGATCGGCAAGCCGCTCGACCAGGTCTATCCCGATCGCGAGAAGCCCTCGGACGAGGTGCGCCTGCGGCTGCGCGGTCTTGCCCTGGCCAGCGGGCCCGACGCCGCGCGGAGCGAGCCGCGGGGCATCGACCTCGTCGCCCACCGCGGCGAGGTCGTCGGCCTGGCGGGCCTGCTGGGGGCAGGTCGCAGCGAGCTGCTCGACGCGATCTTCGGCCTGGGTGGGCGCCGGCTGCGCGGACAGATCGAGATCGACGGGCAACCCGTACGCATCACCTCGCCCCGCCACGCCCTTGCGGCCGGCATCGGCTACGTCCCCGAGGATCGACGGGCGGCGGGACTCAACATGTTCGGCACCGTCGGCAACAACATCGCCATCGGTGTGCTGCGCAAGCTCGCCACCCTCGGATGGCGTTCGCGGAGCAAGGAACGCCGTGCCGTGGCCGGTGCGATCGAGACTCTGCACATCAAGACTCACAGCCAGGACACCATCGTGCGCACGCTCTCGGGCGGGAACCAGCAGAAGGTCGTCTTCGGCCGCTACCTGCTGCGGGAGCCGCGGGTGCTTCTGCTGGACGAACCCACGCGCGGCGTCGACGTCGGCGCCAAATCCGAGATCTACCGTCTGCTCGCTCGGCTCTCCGCCGAGGGCGTCACCGTGCTCATGGCCTCCTCGGAGCTGCCCGAGCTGATCGGCGCCTGCGACCGGATCGTCGTCCTGAACGAGGGCGCCGTCGTCACCGAGATGCCCGCCGCCGAGGCGAGCGAGGAGAAGTTGCTGGCCGCGGCCGGCATGGAACGCGGGGAGCCGGTCATGGCCGGAAGTCCGTCGATCAACCACGAGCACGGGGAGCACGCATGAACAAGACGACGACGGTGGCCACATCCACCACCACATCGGCCACGACGCCGCCGGCCGCTCCCGCGCCCGGGACCGAGCAGCGTCGGCACCGATTCCAGATCCCGGAGAAGTTCTTCGCGCTCCAGAGCTATGTCGCCCTGGTGCTGGTCTTCCTGGCTGCGATCGCGTTCTCCCCTCGCCGCAACGGCGAGATCGTCTTCGTCAACAGCGAGAACCTGCTCAACATCGTTCGCGCAACCTCCGAGATCGTCATCATCGCCATCGGGATGACGTTCGTCATCATCATCGCCGGCATCGACCTGTCCGTCGGCTCGGTGCTTGGACTGTGCGCCACAGGCTCGGCCAGCCTGCTCATGGTCAACCAGATGGGCGTGCTGCCCACCGTCCTCATCATCCTGGCCATCGGGGCAGCCTTCGGCGCCGCCCAAGGGCTGATCACCGCCAAGCTTGGCATCCAGGCCTTCATCGTCACCCTGGCCGGTCTGCAGATCGCCCGCGGGCTCGCCCGCATCTGGTCCGGCGGCCAAGGCATCCCCATCGCCTACGGCGACGGACCCGGCACCGCTCCCGATGCATTCGCGCTGCTCAACTCGCGCACCTTCAACGGGACCGTCCCGATCCCGGCGCTCATCTTCGCGGCCGTGGCGATCATTGCCATCCTCGTCATCCGCAACACGGTCTTCGGCCGGCAGATCTACGCCCTCGGCGGCAACGAGCGCGCCGCCCGGCTCTCGGGCGTGCCGGTCGTCCGCGTGAAGATCATCGTCTTCGCGATCTGTGGGCTGCTCGCCGCCCTGGCAGGAATCATCCAGGCCGGCCAGCTCAACCAGGGCAGTCCCAACGCCGGCATCGGCTACGAGCTCGACGCCATCGCGGCCGTCGTCATCGGTGGCACCAGCCTCATGGGCGGCGTGGGGACGGTCGCCGGCACCGTCGCCGGTGCGCTGCTCATCGGTGTCCTCAAGAACATCCTCGCGCTCAACAACGTCGACTCCAACATCCAGCTCCTCATCACCGGAGCAATCATCATCGTCGCGGCTGGGATCCAGACCTTCCGCGCCCGTAGTTAACAGGAGGCAGGACCATGACCAACTCACGCATGCTTAGCGGTCGCCGTCGATCGCTCGCCATCGCGTCCGCCGCACTCATCATGCTCACCGCGGCGTGCGGTACGGAGTCCGACGCGCCCGGCGTCGGGGACGACGAGGCCGGATCAGGCGGGTCAGGAGGCTCGGGCGGAGAATGCCTGGGCGCCGACGGCGAATACCTCATCGGGATGAGCCAGGCCAACGTCGCCGAGCCCTACCGCCAGCAGATGGACGATGACATCCGCGCCGCGGCCGAGGGGATCGACCAGTTCGAGGTCGTCTTCGCCGACGCCGCCCAGGACAACGCCCAGCAGGTCTCCGACGTCGAGAACTTCCTCACCCAGGGCATCGACCTGCTCATCATCAGCCCCAACGAGGCGGCCCCGCTCACCGCCGTCGTCGAACGTGCCTTCAACGAGGGGATCCCTGTCATCGTCCTCGACCGTCGCATCGAGGGAGACACCTACACGCAGTACATCGGGGCCGACAACTTCGAGATCGGCCGGGCGGCCGGAGAGTACGTGGCCACCGAGCTGCTGCCCGACGGCGGCAACGTCGCCGAGATCGCCGGCCTGCCCGGTTCGACGCCGGCCCAGGAGCGGGCGGACGGCTTCCGCGAGGGGATCGCCGGCAACGACGGTATCGAGATCATCGCGGAGGGCACCGGCGACTGGCTGCGCGAGCTGGGTCAGAGCCAGGCCGAGGGCATCCTCCAGGCCAACGCCGACATCGACGTCTTCTACGCGCACAACGACCCCATGGCCGAGGGCGCCTACCTGGCTGCCCAAGCCGCAGGACGCGACGGCGAGATCGAGTTCGTGGGGATCGACGGCCTGCCGATCCCCTCGGGAGGCATCCGTGCCGTCGAGGACGAGCGGCTCTCGGCGACCTTCGTCTACCCGACCGGCGGCCGTGAGGCCATCGAGACCGCCGAGGAGATCCTCATCGGGTGCGGGGAGGTCGACCAGGAGCAGATCCTCGAGACCCAGCTCGTGACCCTCGACAACGCTGCCGACGTCTACGCAGAGCTCGGCGGCGAGGACTGATCCCAGCCCATCCCGAGGCGGGGCCGACGTCGACGTCGGCCCCGCCCCTCCCGGGTCAGCACCCGGCGGGTGCCTACGCGCACCTGGTCCCGGTGCCCACCCGCACCCAGTCCTGCCCTCGCGCACCCGAACCGGATGCTCGGACAGGCATCACCGCAGTCAACCCCTTCGACACCGAACGACGACGTTCCGACCAAGGAGGACCATGATGTCCGCGTACCACCATGCCCCGGGAGCGAGGCGACGAGGTCCGTTCAGGACAGCGCTCGCCGTCGCCGGGGGCATCGCCCTGCTGGCACCCGCCGCAGCCACGGCTGCACCGGGTGAAGGTCCGGCCGCCGGGGCGGCCCCGACCGACCTGACGACCCATCTCGCCCAGGAGCCCGCGCCCGACGACGGTGACATCGCGGCACCCGGCATCGGCACGGTCGGCCTCGAGACCTACGAGCGCCTCGACCTGCTGCCCGAGCTGACCACCGGCGTGGAGACGCTGCAGTTCTCCAGCTTCGACCGCACCGGCGGGAACAACGACGGGTTCCAGGGCACGTACTCCTGCCTGCGCGAGTCCGAGGCGGGCTGCGTGATCGCCGAGGACACGGGTGCCGGCGAGATCGGATCGATCTGGTTCACCTGGAACGGCGGCGACGTCACGGGCGCCGGCAACATCCTCATCGAGCTCGACGGCGAGGTGGTCCTGGACGCTCCGCTGCAGGAGGTGGTCGACGGGGAGCAGGGTGACCCCTTCACCTACCCGCTGGTCGCCAACGCGGACCAGAGCTCGGGCGGCGTCTACATCAAGGTCCCCATGGCCTACGCCGAGTCCATGCGCGTGACGACGACGAACAACCCGTTCTTCTACATCCTCACGCACCGGTCCTTCCCGAGCGCCGACGGTGTCGAGACCTTCGACCCCACCGATCCACAGACCGAGCTGGTCGAGCGCGCACAGACATGGGGGACCGAGGACCCCAAGCCGGCGCACGAGGAGGCCACCACGGCAGACGCCGATCTGACCGGACTCGCCCCGGGGGAGTCGGTACGTATCGCGGACCTGAGCGGCGCCGGGGTCATCGATGAGATGGCGCTGCAGCTGCCGCAGGTCGTGGCTCCGCCGACGACCGGAGAGTCGCTCTGGGACGACGGCCGCGCGTTCACCGGTTCGACGACCTTCACGATGGCCATCGACCCCGACAACGAGGGCGTCGAGCTCACCCGCCGCTGGGACTCCACCTCGGGCAACCAGCACGCGACGATCACCGTCGACGGCGAGCCGGCGGGCGAGTGGGAGCCCGTCGCGGGCAACCCCGGCCAGTGGAGCGACCAGACGGTCGAGATCCCCGCCGAGCTGACGGCCGGCCGCAGCGAGATCACGGTGACCAACACCTTCGTCGCCGCGACCATCGACTTCAACGAGTTCCGCTACTGGGCCGACTCCATGGTCGACGGTGAGCTCGTGCGCACCGACGAGCTCGACGTCGGGAACAGCGAGGAGGCACTCGCCAGCGAGGCCGCCCACGGGTACGAGATCGACGGCCAGCGGTGGGAGGGCGCGCACACGTACGCCTACCCCAGCGAGATCGACGACGAGGAGGAGATCCTCGCCTCCAACGAGCTTCTCCGCGACCTGCGCGTGCAGATGACCTTCGACGGCGTGCAGACCGTCGACGCGCCGTTGGGCGAGTTCTTCGGCTCGGGGCTCGGCGAGGCCGACGTCCGCGCGTTGATGTACTCGATGGAGACCGGGGACGACGGGTGGTACACGTCCTGGTGGCCCATGCCGTTCGCGGAGTCGGCGACCATCGACATCGTCAACACCTCGACCCAGACCGTCGAGGTCGGCAGCGCCACGGTCACCTCCCACGCCGACGCCGCGATCGCCGACCAGCTGACTGCCGAGAACCCCACCATCGGGTACTTCCAGGCCGAGAGCCGACTGGGGGAGACCGTCGCCGGACAGGACTGGTCCTTCCTCGACACCACCGGTGTCGGTCACTTCGTCGGTGTCAACCACACGATGATCGGCCACATCGAGGTCGGAAACGTGCGCAACTACCTCGAGGGTGACGAGAGGGTGTTTGTCGACGGCTCGCGCTCGCCGCAGCTGCACGGCACAGGCTCGGAGGACTTCTACAACGGCGGCTGGTACTTCAACCGTGACGAGTTCTCCGCACCGATGAACGGAGCCCCCACCCAGCAGGCGGGGATGCTCGACTGCGAGTTCCAGTGCGACTCCGCCTACCGTTTGATGATCGCCGAGTCTGTGAGCTTCGGATCCGATATCGAGTTCGGTATCGAGCCGGGCTCGACGGCGTCCGATCCCGCTCTCTACGGCTCGACCGCCTTCTGGTACGGGCACCAGGGCGTGAGCAACCTCCGGATCAGCGACCGGGTCGACGTCGGCTCCGCCGAGAGCGAGGCCGCCCACGGCTACACCGGCGGGGGCGAGGTTGAGGAACTGACCGCCACCTTCGAGGGGGTGCACAACCCGCCGTCCTTCACCGACGACCTCAGGGCGAGCACGGAGGTGATCTCCTTCGACGTGGCGGTCGCCGAGGCCAATGACGGAGTGTGGCTGCGCCGGACGAGCGACCAGACGGCCGGCTACCAGTCGGTCCAGGTCAGCATCGACGGGGTCGACGTCGGTGTGTGGCTGCAGCCTCTCGCCAACGAGACGCACCGCTGGCTGGACGACAGCTTCATCGTCCCGGCCGACCTCAGCCAAGGCACGGACGGGAGCATGCACGTCGTCCTCACCCCGGTCGAGGATGCGCCGGCCTGGTCGGCGGCGAGCTACGAGGTCGCCTCGATCGTCACACCGGTCGCGGACAGCACCCCGCCGTCCGCACCCGGCACCGTGACGGCCGAAGGACTGGACACGAACGCCATCGAGGTCACCTGGGACGCGGCCACCGACGATATCGGTGTCGCCCACTACGAGGTCTACGCCTCGACCACCGCCGGCTTCGAGCCCGGCGAGGACTCGTTGCTCACGACCACCTCGAGCCTCAACATCCGCCACGACGGCATCGGGCTCGGCGAGGAGTGGTTCTACCGCGTGCGTGCGGTCGATGTCGGTGGCAACACCGGTGAGTTCTCCGACGAGGCCATAGCGACGAGCGGCTCGACGTTCCGCATCGAGGCCGAGTCCATGGAGGTCGTCGCCAGCGACGCCGATGCGGTGAGGCAGGGCAACTGCTGCGGGCCGGACTGGTCGGGCGGGGCCCAGCTCTGGTTCAAGGCCACCGACGTGGGGCAGTCCGTCACGCTTGCCTTCGACGTGCCCGGCGACGGGACGTACGACCTGTCCGGCGTCTTCTCCCAGGCCGGTGACTTCGGGGTCGTCGAGATCCTCAGCGGCGACGCCGTCCTCGGCGATCCGGTCGACCTGTACGGGTCGAGCGGCGTGACCGTCACCGATCCCGCCGACCTCGGCACCGTCGAGCTCACCGAGGGAACCAACGAACTGACCGTCCGGGTCACGGGCCAGAATGACGCGTCCCGCGGCTACTACGTCGGTATCGACTACTTCGAGATCGCCCAGGCCGTCGAGCCGCCGGTGGACCCGGACCCGGAGCCTGTCCCGCCCACGCCGGGCCGCGGTTTCTTCCTCAACGACGGATGGGACGGTCGGGCGGACCACGAGTTCTCCTTCGGTCGTCGCGGCGACACCGTGCTCGTGGGTGACTGGGACGGCGACGGCGCGGACACGTTCGCGGTGCGCCGCGGGAACGCCTTCTTCCTGACCAACTCCCTGTACGGCGGTGACGCGGACGTCGAGCTGCGGTTCGGTCGCGCCTCCGACGAGGTGCTGGTGGGCGACTGGGACGGCGACGGGGTGGACTCGTTCGCCGTCCGCCGCGGCAACGCGTACTTCCTGTCCAACAGCCATGAGTCGGGCTGGGCGGATGTCGAGCTGAGGTACGGCCGCGCCGGCGACACGGTGCTCGTGGGCGACTGGGACGCGGACGGGGTGGACACGTTCGCCGTGCGCCGCGGGGACACCTACTTCCTGTCCAACAGCCATGAGTCGGGCTGGGCGGACGTGGAGCTGTCCTACGGCCGGGCGAGCGACCAGGTGCTCGTCGGCGACTGGGACGGCGACGGCGTCGACACCTTCGGTGTGCGCCGCGGCAACCAGTACCTGGTCTCCAACAGCCTCACCGGTGGCTGGGCCGACCAGGACGTGCGCTATGGCCGCGCCGGCGACGACGTGTTCGTCGGCGACTGGGACGGCAACGGCACCGACACCCTCGGTATCCGGAGATAGCCGCAGCGAGTGACGAATGAGCGCCGGCCGGTCAGGAGACCGGCCGGCGCTCATTCGTTCGGCCGGCTTCTGCGCGTTCGTCGAGCAGCAGGTCCACGAGCGGAGTTCACTCCTGTCGACGACCCGTCGCTCATCCTTCGTGAGTCGATGTCGGAGAGGACGACCGCTTCGTGCAGGCACTCGGCCCCGTAGGCTCGCTGTCATGCACGGTGAGTACAAGGTCCCCGGAGGCAAGCTCGTCGTCGTGGACCTGGAGGTGAGCGACGACCGTCTGACCGAGGTCCGCCTGGCCGGGGACTTCTTCCTCGAACCGGACGAGGCCCTGGCCGACCTGGACGCGGTGCTGACCGGCCTGCCGGCATCGTCGTCGGTTGCCGACCTGACGGACGCGGCCGCCGCCGTCCTCGACCGCCCGGACGTCCATCCCTTCGGCCTCACTCCGGAAGGCGTCGGCATCGCCGTGCGGCGGGCACTGGGCGAGGCGGTGTCCTGGGACGACCTCACCCTCGAGCTCGTCCACGGGCCCACGCTGCACCCCGCCATGCATGTCGCTCTCGACCAGGTCATCCCGGGCGAGGTCGCCGCCGGGCGTCGCGGACCGGTGCTGCGCTTCTGGGAGTGGGACGCCCCGCTGGTGGTCATCGGCTCCTTCCAGTCCGTGCGTAACGAGGTCGACTCCGAGGCCCTCGAGCGGCACGGCATGTCGGTGGTCCGCCGGATCTCCGGTGGCGGGGCGATGTTCATGGAGGCCGGCAACTGCATCACCTACTCGCTGGTGGTGCCGACCTCGCTCGTGGAGGGCCTCAGCTTCGAGCAGTCCTACGCCTTTCTCGACACCTGGGTGATCGACGCGCTGAAGGAGATCGGGGTCGAGGCCAGGTACGTGCCGCTCAACGACATCACGTCCACGGCCGGGAAGATCGGCGGCGCCGCCCAGAAGCGGTTTGCCTCGGGGGTGCTCCTGCACCACGTGACGATGAGCTACGACATCGACGCGCAGAAGATGCTCGACGTGCTGCGGATCGGCCGCGAGAAGCTCTCCGACAAGGGGGTGCGTTCCGCGGCGAAGCGGGTCGACCCCATGCGTAGCCAGACCGGCATGACCCGGGAGGCGATCATCGACTCCTTCCTCGACCACCTGCGACGGCGCCAGAGCACGGTCGCCTCGGACATCCGTCCCGAGGAGCTGGAGGCGGCCCGGGAACTCGTCGAGACCAAGTTCACCGACGACAGGTGGACCTACCGGGTCCCCTGAGCCGCGTCCGCGCCAGGCCGCCCGGCGGCTCGCGACGGGCCGGCCCGACGGCGCCGGCCAGGTTGTCCACACCCCCTCGTGGCGCGCGAGGCAAAGGGCTAGTGTCGATCGCATGACGGGGACAGCGCTCGACCAGAAGGTCCGACAGCTCGACAACGATGTCGAGGCGATCTATGAGTTGCTCTCGACGATCTCCCTCACGCAGCGCAGGCACACCAATCGGCTCAAGGAGATCAGTTCCGACGTCGCCGCCCACTCGGTCCGGTTCGACGCGCTCGAGACCAAGGTGGACCGGATCGAGGCGAGGCTTGGTGGGTTGGAGTCGAAGGTCGACGGGGTCGAGACCAGGCTCGGTGGGCTGGAGGCGAAGGTCGACGGGGTCGAGACCAGGCTCGGTGGGCTGGAGGCGAAGGTCGACGGGCTGGAGGCGAAGGTCGACCAGGTGATCGAGCTCCTGCAGCGCTGACGCACGTCTCCTTCTTGCTCCCGTGACCTGGGGCGATGCCTACGATGGGCGGAAGCGCCCAAGGGTGGGCGCCGTCGAGAAGGAGAACAGCCCGTGCCGACCCGCCCGCCGCGGAGCGCGTGATGGCCGAGAGACGACCCCGCCGGCCCAGGCGCCGCCGCCGCTGGATCGTCCTCGGCGCCGTCGTCCTCGTCCTCGCGCTGGCCGTCGGTGCCGGGTGGTGGCGGCTCCCACCGCCGGCGACCGACCTCGCCGACCCGCCCGGGGACCGGCTCGAGATCACCCAGCGCGGGGACTGGCAGGTCGGCGAGTTCACGATCACCCTCGCCGACCGGATCGTCGTCACCCACCCCGACGCCGCCCGTCCGGTCTGGTCGACGCCCACCGGTCGGGCCTTCGTCACCGCGGCGACCGGCTCGCCGACCTACCGCGACGACGTCGGCCTCCTGCGCGTGGCCGACGAGCTCACCGCGACATGGACCCGGCAGACCGTCGACTCGGTGCACCTCGACGGGGAAGATCTCGTCCTGACCGGCCACCTCGACGACGACGGGTCGGAGATTGCCTGGGACCTCACGCTGACCGAGGGCGCGCCCGGCCGCCTCGACGTCGACGTCCACGTGGAGGGCACCGGCACCGAGCAACCCGACCGGCTCTACCTCACCGCCGAGCGCGAGGCGGGCGAGCGCGTCCACGGCCTCGGCGCGCAGAGCGGCGATTACGACCTCGTCGGCCGGCGCGTCCCGCTGATCCCGCGCGAGCAGGGCATCGCGCGCGGCAACCAGCCGCTCTCCCTCGCCGTCGACCTGACGGCGGCCGCGGCGGGCGGCCAGGACACCACCTATCTGGTCAGCGGCGTCGCGGTGACCAGCCGCGCGCGCAGCCTCGCCTACCGGGGCGAACGGATCGCCTCTCTCGACCTGCGCGGAGCGGACCGGATGGTGTGGGAGGTCTGGTCGGACGAAGCGACGTTCTCCGTGGCGGCCGCCGCCACACCGCTGGACGCCCTCGCGATCCACAGCGGCTGGACCGGCGCCGCCGACCCGCCGCCGGACTGGACCCAGCAGGGCGCCGTCGTCGGGCTGCAGGGCGGCACCGAGGAGGTGCGCGCCGACCTGGCCACCCTGCGCGAGGCGGGCGTCCCTGTCGCTGCGGTCTGGCTGCAGGACTGGTCCGGCCGGCGGGTCACCGACTTCGGGGACCGGCTCCAGTGGAACTGGGCCCTCGACGAGGACCGGTACCCGGGCTGGCAGGAGCTGGTGGCCGAGCTGGCCGCCGAGGACATCCGCGTACTCACGTACACCAACGCCTTCCTGTCCGCCGACAGCGGCGCGGCCGCCGCGGCCCGCGGAGACCGTGACCTGCACGCCGAGGCGAGTGGGCTCGGGTACCTCGTGCGCACCCCCGACGGGGAGGTCGACGAGATCGACCAGCAGGGCTTCGACGCCGCCATGGTCGACCTGTCGAACCCGGAGGCGCGCGAGTGGTTCGCCCAGGTCATCGCCGAGGAGGTCGCAGGCGTGGGGGCCTCGGGCTGGATGGCGGACTTCGCCGAGGGGCCGCCGCCGGACGCGGTGCTCGACGGCGGCACGGGCGAGCAGTGGCGGGCCGCCTGGCCCGTGCTCTGGCAGGAGGTCAACGACCGCGCGATGGAGATCGCCGGGCTGACCGAGACCGGGCTGGTGTGGCACCGCAGCGGCCACTCCGCCTCCGCCGGCACCGCCGACGCGCTCTGGCTCGGCGACCAGCTCCAGGACTGGTCGGCCGAGGACGGCCTCGCCTCGGTCCCCGCGCTCCTGCACTCCACCGCGGCCAGCGGGATGGCCCAGGTCCACTCCGACGTCGGCGGGTACACGAGCCTGGCCCTGCCCCTCGTTCCCGACGTCGGCCGGGACGCCGAGCTGCTCGCCCGGTGGGCGGAGGTCTCCGTGCTCGGGCCGGTGTTCCGCACGCACGAGGGCAACCGCCCGGCCGACGTCGTCCAGGCGGCCGACGACCCGGAGACCGCGGCGGCGCTCGCCGCCGCCGCTCGACTGTTCGTCTCCCTGGCGCCGGAGCGGGCGCGGCTGACCGCCGAGGACCCGCTCGGCGCGGCCCAGCACCACCCCTGGTTCGTGCACGGCGACGAGGCGCTGATCGGTGGGGCCGACACCGAGATCGCGATGGGCCCCGACGTGCTGCTCGCACCGGTCCTGTCACCGGGGGAGGAGTCGGTCGACGTCGTCCTCCCGCCCGGCCGCTGGGTGCACGTCTGGAGCGGTCAGGTGCACGGGGACCCCGACGCGGTCACCGGGCTCGAGGTCGACGCGCCGCTGGGGCAGCCGGCGCTGTTCGCCCGGGAGGGCAGCGCGGTCGAGGGCGAGCTGGCGGACGTCGTCGAGGCCGAGCGGGCGTCGGCGGACTGAGGCCGGGAAGCCCAGAGCGAGGTGCCGCCAGGCAGGCCACCCGGGAGGGGACGAAGCGGCTGGCTCCGATGCGCCGTTCGGCTCCCGAGTGAGCTCAGCGGGCCGGTCGCGGCCCGAAGACCGCCGTGCCGACGCGCACGATCGTCGCCCCCGCGGCGATCGCCGGCTCCAGGTCCCTGGACATCCCCATGCTGAGCTCGAGACCGCCGAGGCCCGGCACCTGGGAGGCGGCCTCCTCGCGGATCTGTGCGAGGCGCTCGTAGGAGGCGCGGACGACGCCCTCGTCGGGGCTGTTCGCGCCGATCGTCATGAGTCCGGTGAGCCGGAGGTTCGGTCGGCTCGCGATCTCGCCGAGCAGGTCGATCGCCGCCGACGGCGTGACGCCGTGCTTCGACTCCTCGCCCGAGGTGTTCACCTGGGCCATGACGTCCAGCGGCCGCTGCTCGGCGCGCGGGCCGATGCCGTCCCCGGCGTCGAGGCGGGCGAGCGCGGCGCGGTCCAGCAGGGCGGCGCGGCGGGCCGAGTCGACGGACTGCACGCACGTGGTCCAGGGGAGTGCCGCGGCGATCTTGTTCGACTGGACGTGCCCGATGAGGTGCATCTCGTGCGGCTTGACGCCGCTCTCCTGCAGGGCGGGGCCGCTCGCCACCAGCTCCTGCACGCGGTTGTGGCCGAGGAGGACGGCGCCGTCGTCGAGGGCCTCGATCATCGTCCCGGGCGTGCGGTCCTTGACCGCGAGCAGGATCCGGATCTCGCGGGGATCGCGTCCCGCCTCCCGGGCGGCACGGACCACGCGGTCGCGGACGGCGCGAAGGGGGAGGGCGAGATCGGGCATTGCGGCAGCCTAACGGCGCCGGATCGGCCGCGGCGGGAGCGACTGCGCCCCGAGATCCCGCCGGTCGCGGCCTCGCGGGGCCGCGACCGACCGGTCATACGGCCCCGCAGGTCTCCCGCCCGACCGGTCAGACGGCCGTCCCGATGGCGAGACCGATCCCGTAGGTCACGGCCATCGCGAGCAGCCCGCCGCCGATGGTGCGCAGCGTCGCCCGCCTGGAGTCCGACTCGCCGAGCCGGGAGGAGATCACCCCGGTCAGGGCGAGGGCCACGACGACGGCGCCCATCGTCACGGGCACGCGGACCGCCTCCGGGGAGAGCAGGATGGCGGCGAGCGGGACGAGGCCGCCGAGCGTGAAGGCGACGAGCGACGTCACCGCTGCCTGCCACGGGCTCGTCACGTCGTCCTCGCTGAGCCCCGCGCGCAGGTTGAGGTGTGCGGCCAGGGCGTCCCGTGACGACATGGCGGTCGCGACCGGGCCGGACATGTCCGCAGGCACGCCCTGGTCCTCGAGGGCGTCCATCAGCTTCGTGCGGGATCCCTCGGGGTCCGAGGCGAGGTCCCGGCGGAACGAGGCGATCATCGCCCGCTCGCTGTCCTCCTGCGTGGAGACCGAGACGTACTCGCCGGCAGCCATCGACAGCGCGCCGGCCACGAGCGCGGCGAGCCCGGCGATCGCGAGCGCCCACACGCCCTGGCTGGCCCCGGCGACGCCGACGACGAGGCCGGCGACCGAGACGATGCCGTCGTTCGCTCCCAGGACCCCGGCGCGCAGCCGGTTGAGGAGGGCGCCGCGGTGCGCGCGGTCGGCCGTGCGGGGGTTCCGGTCGCTGCCCGTCGGGTCCGTCGGGTCGGGGGCACCGGAGCCGGCGCGGACGTCCTCGGGCGCAGCGCCGAGATACGGACTGTGCATTGCGCTGTTCGCGGGAGGATTGAGGAGCGTCATGACTCGAGAGTAGGCTTCCCGCCGCCCGCTGTCACCGTTGGAAAGCCTGCCCTCACAGGCCATCCATGAGATGAAGGCCGACGCCGTCGCCACCTTCCGGACCCAACTGAGGTGAGCCATTCCTCACCGCCAATGACGCCGTAAGGTAAGGCGGTCCTCACACGACGAAGGACCCGGCCGAGGCCGGGTCCTTCGCGCTGGTGAGCTGCGTCGTCGGGCGAGGTCAGTCGACGGTGAGAAGCGGGTAGACCCCGTTCTCGTCATGGACCTCGCGGCCGGTGACCGGCGGGTTGAACGTGCACGCGCAGCGGATGTCGGTCGTGGCGTGGACCGTGTGCTTGTCGTGCTTGTCGAGCAGGTACATCGTGCCGGGCTTCAGCTCGTGCTTCTCGCCCGTCTCCCGGTTCTCCAGGACGCCGGTGCCGTCGAAGACGTAGACGCACTCGATGTGGTTCGCGTACCACATCTCGGTCGACGTGCCGGCGCGCAGCAGGGTGTCGTGGAACGAGAAGCCCACGCCGTCCTGCGCGAGGACGAAGCGGCGGCTGCGCCAGGTGTCGTGGTCGACGTCGCGGTCCGTGCCGTTCAGGTCGTCGAGGTGAATGACCTTCATCGAGGTTCCTCCTTGCGTGTCGGTGGGTGGTCGGCCGGCCGGATCAGGCGGTCGCGCGCACGGCGTCGGCGAGGATCTCCAGGCCGCGGGCGAGCTCGTCGGCCGTCACCGTGAGCGGCGGCATGAGCTTGACGACCTCGCTGTCCGGGCCGGAGGTCTCCACGAGCAGGCCGCGCTCGTACGAGGCGGCCGCGATCTTCTCGGCGCGCTCGAGGTCCTCGAAGTGGATCCCGGCCAGCAGCCCGCGGCCGCGGTACGTCGCGCCGGTCTCGGCCGCCGCGATCTCCTCGAGGCCGCGGCGCAGCTGGGCGCTCCGGTCCCGCACGTCGCCGACGAAACGGTCGTCCGACCAGAACTCGTTGAGGGCGGCGGTCGCCGTGACGAAGGCCGGGTTGAAGCCGCGGAAGGTGCCGTTGTGCT
The DNA here is from genome assembly GCA_900163555.1 of Actinomycetales bacterium JB111. GTDB lineage: Bacteria > Actinomycetota > Actinomycetes > Actinomycetales > Actinomycetaceae > JB111. The sequence goes on from FUHX01000064.1 coordinate 35,983, forward strand.
CGCCCGGTTCCCACTGGTCGAGCTCCGGCTTCATGAGCGTGAGGGCGAGCGGGAGGCCGAGTCCGGACAGGGACTTCGACAGGCACACGATGTCCGGGTCGATGTTCGCCTCCTCGAAGGAGAAGAACCAGCCGGTCCGGCCGCAGCCGGCCTGGACGTCGTCGACGATGAGCAGCACCTCGAAGCGGCGGCACAGGTCCTGCAGGGCGCGCAGCCACTCGGCGCGGGCGGAGTTCAGGCCGCCCTCGCCCTGGACCGTCTCCACGATGACCGCAGCCGGGAGCTCGACGCCGGAGCCGGAGTCGGCCCAGACGCGCTCGAGCCAGTGGAAGTCCTCGGTGCTGCCGTCGAAGTAGTCGTCGTACGGCGCGGAGGTCGAGTGGTACAGGGGAGTGCCCGCGCCCTCGCGCTTCATCGAGTTGCCGGTGACGGCGAGCGAGCCGAGCGTCATGCCGTGGAACGCGTTCGTGAAGGAGACGATGTCCGAGCGTCCGGTCGCCTTGCGGGCGATCTTCAGCGCGGTCTCCACGCTGTTCGTGCCGGTGGGCCCGGGGAACTGCACGGTGTAGTCCATGCCGCGGGGGTTGAGGATGTGCCGCTCGAACGCGAGCAGGAAGTCCCGCTTGGCCGGGGTGTAGGTGTCCATGCCGTGGATGATCGAGTCCTCGGCGAGGTACTCGGTCAGCGCCCGCTTGAGCACGGGGTGGTTGTGCCCGTAGTTCAGCGCGCCCGCACCGGCGAAGAAGTCCAGGTACTCGCGTCCGTGCACGTCCGTCTGGACGGCACCGCGCGCCGACTCGAACACGGTCGGCCAGTTGCGGCAGTAGCTACGGACGACCGACTCCCGGCGTTCGAATACGGCCGTGTCGGCCTCCGCGGCGGCGTCGGACGTGGCGGACATGGTGGGTGCAGACATTGCTGCTCCTTCCCCGGGTCGTTGCCCGGATGGGGGGGTATGGGGTCGACGTCAGCGTGCGAGCGGCGAGATGCGGTGCAATAGCTCCGCCTCGGCCGGGGCGTCGGCCGGGAAGTGCGCGGCCGTGAACAGCTCGGTGACGTCGAGCTCGGCGCCGTGCCGCTCCGCGAAGGAGGCGAACAGGCGTCGCGAGGCGGCGTTCGCCTCGGTGATGGTGGTTTCGAGGGTGGTCGCCGACGTCGCGTCGGCAAGTGCGTCGAGAAGTCGCCCGGCGAGGCCCGTCCCGCGGGCCGCGGCGTCGACCGCGATCTGCCACACCATGAGGGTGCCGGGGGCGTCGGGTCGCAGGTACCCGCTCACGAATCCGCAGACCCGGCCGTCGATCCTCGCGACCAGGGAGGTCGAGGAGAAGTCCCGCGCCCACAGCAGGTAGGCGTACACGGAGTTGAGGTCGAGGACGGCGGAGTCGCGGGCGACGCGCCACATGTCGGCGCCGTCGGCCAGGGTGGGGTGAGCGAGGGTCGGGCGGGGTGTGGGTCGGACGGAATCGTCGTCCACAGGGGCCTCTCGGTAGGCAACAGGGCAGGTCGCACGGGGTGCTGCGAGTCGTGCGACGCGGTCGGCCGGACCGTCGATCACGTTAACGAGAGGCTCCCGGTGCGGCTACCTTGTCATCGAGTTATTCCGGTAGGTGGAAAAGATCCCGGTTATGCGGCGGTAATCGAGAGAACCGTGAGGATGACGCGGCCGGCCTCGTCGGAGGCCTTCACGTCCACGACGGCCGTGAGCGCGAGGTCGCGCTCGTCGGCGTCGTCGACGAGCGTCTGACGCACGAGCCACCACCGCCGTGCGTCGGGCTCGGGAACGCCCCCGACGTCGATGCCCGCCCTGATCAGATCGGCGTCGTCGACATCCTCGGTCACCTCGACCGCGTCGCGCCCGACGGCGTCCGGCCCGGTGGAGATCCATTCGTGCGCGTCGTAGAGCGCGTCCAGGACGTCGGCGAAGTCGTCGGCCGACCGCGGGGAGGAGTCGGTGAGCGGGCCTGGCGCGGCCGCGTGCTCGTCCCAGCCGGAGCCGGCGGCCAGGCGGGCGAGCGCGTCGGCGTTGTCGTTCGCCAGCTGCCGGACGTAGGCGGAGGTGGCGCGGGTGACGGCGGCGCGGAACGCGTGGGGGTTGCGGCTGAGCGCGACGTTCCCGTCCTCGTCTGCGCCGAGCCGCGGCTCCTCCAGCCCGCCGATCGCCCGGTCCGCGGCGGACTCGTCGCCCGGGTCGACCGTGCCGTCGGCGAGCGCGGCCCACTCGTCCAGCAGGGAGGAGTCGACGGCGCGGATCATGGCGCCGAGCCAGTCGACGATCTCGGTGACCTCGTCCGTGCGGTGCCGGTCGGGCAGGACCTGGCGCAGCGCGCGGTAGGCGTCGGTGAGGTAGCGCAGCACCACCCCCTCCGACCGGCCGATGTCGTACCGGGAGATGAGCTCGGAGAAGGTCATGGCGTTCTCGACCATCTCGCGCACGACCGACTTCGGCTTGAGCTCGAGGTCCGCGACCCAGGGATTGGTCTGTCGGTAGGTGGCCAGCGCCGCGTTCAGCGTGTCCTCGAGCGGGCGCGGCCAGGTGATCTCGTCGACCCGCTCCATGCGCTCCTCGTACTCGATCCCCTCCGCCTTCATCGCGGCGATGGCCTCGCCGCGGGCGGCGCGCTCCTGCCCGTACTGCACCGGGCGCGGGTCCTCGAGGGTGGACTCGACGATCGAGATCGCGTCGAGGGAGTGCAGGGGGTCCTCCGGGTCGAGGAGATCCATCGCGGCGAGCGCGAACGGGGCGAGCGGCGCCGTCAGGGCGAAGTTCTTCGGCAGGTCGAGGGTGAGGCGGACGTACGGCTCGCCCGGGTGGGCGCGGCGCCACGCCGCGTCCCGGTGCTCGACGACCCCGGCGGTCCGTAGGGACCGGTAGATCTCGATCGCGCGCCGCACGAGCGGGTTGCGGTCGGAGGGGGCCGCGTGGTTGTCCGTGAGCAGCCGGTAGGCGGCGACCACCGGGTCGCCCGGCCGGGCGAGCAGGGCCAGCAGCATGGAGTGGGTGATCTCCATCTGCGGGACGAGCCGCTCGGGCGTGGCCGCGACCAGCCGGTCGTGGGTCTTCTCGGTCCAGTTGACGAGGCCCTGCGCGGGCTTCTTGCGGACGATGCGCTTCTTCTTCGCCTCGTCGTCGCCGGCGCGGGCCAGCAGCCGGGCGTTCTCGATCTCGTGGTCGGGGGCCTGGGTGATGACCTCGCCGGACGTGTCGAAGCCGGCGCGGCCGGCCCGCCCGGCGATCTGGTGGAACTCGCGGGCGGTCAGGTGCCGCATGCGCTCGCCGTCGAACTTCGTCAGGGAGGTGAGGACGACCGTGCGGATCGGCACGTTGATGCCGACGCCGAGGGTGTCGGTACCGCAGATGACCGGCAGCAGGCCCGCCTGGGCCAGGCGCTCGACGAGCCGCCGGTAGCGCGGCAGCATCCCGGCGTGGTGGACGCCGATGCCCTTGCGCAGCAGTCCGGACAGCGTGGCGCCGAAGCCGGGGCCGAAGCGGAACGAGCCGATGGCCTCCGCGACCTGGTCGCGCTGCTCGCGGCTCGCGATCTTCACGGACGTCAGCGACTGCGCGCGGGTGACGGCGTCCTTCTGTGAGAAGTGCACGACGTACGCGGGCGCCCGGTGCGTGGAGGTGAGCTCGGTGAGCAGGTCCTGCAGCGGCTGCACGGACCAGATGTGGCTGAGCGGGACGGGGCGCTCGGCGTCGTCGACGACCGCGACCTCCCGACCCGTCCGCTCCGCGAGGTCGTCCCGCAGCTCCGTGACGTCGCCGAGGGTGGCCGACATGAGGAGCATCTGGGCGCGCGTCATCTCCAGCAGCGGCACCTGCCACGCCCAGCCGCGCTGCGGGTCGGCGTAGTAGTGGAACTCGTCCATGACGACCGTGGCGTCGCCGCTCGGCCCGTCCGCGCCCTCGCGCAGGGCGAGGTTCGCGAGGATCTCGGCCGTGCAGCAGATGATGGGGGCGTCGGGGTTGATCGAGCTGTCGCCGGTGACCATGCCGACGTTGTCCGCGCCGAACAGGGCGACCAGCTCGAAGAACTTCTCCGACACGAGCGCCTTGATCGGCGCGGTGTAGAAGCCCGGGCGCCCCTCGGACAGCGCGTGCGTGAGGGCGCCGAGCGCCACGAGGGACTTCCCCGAGCCGGTCGGGGTCGCCAGGACGACGTGCGCCCCGGTCGACAGGGCGAGGATCGCCTCCTCCTGGTGCGGGTACGGGTCACGGCCCGTGGACGTCACCCACTCGAGGAACTTCTCGAGGAAGGCGTCCGGGCCCCCGGCATCCTCGAGAGAGTCCAGGAGGAGGTTGAGGGCGGGGTCGGGGCGCGCGGTGGTCACCCGCCAAGGGTGTCACGCCGGAGCGTCGGCCCGGTCCCGTGAGGACTCGCCCGCCGTCGGGGCGGAGGGATCTCCCGCCTCGGACCCGGAGTCCGGCCCGGCGTGGACGGGGCCCGGGCCTGCGTGCCCGCGACCGTTCCCGGGGCCGTCCCCCCGGGGGCCAGGGCCGGCCGGCCAGGGTCCCGGACCGCCCTGCCCGGGGCCCGGGTCGGCACCCGGGCCGGCCTGTCCCCGCCAGGGTCCCGGACCGGCGTGACCGGCGTCGTCGGGGCGCTGCCGGACGCCCGCGGAGGCCGCCCGCATCGAGACCGTGTGCATGAGGCGCTCGAGCGGCCCCCTGCCGAGCAGGAGGTACCAGGCGGTGCAGCCGACCGCGAGGGCGAGGACGAGGATGAGCAGCGGCGTGTTCGACTCGCTGTCCCAGGACGCGAAGGTGTCCGGCCACCAGGCGATCGCGACGACGTGCGCCGAGTAGGCGGTCAGGCTCATCGTCCCGACGGCGCGGACGGGCAGCAGGAGCGTGTGCCCGATCCGCGGCAGGAGGAGGCAGCCGCCGAGGATCGCGAGCGCCACGCCGCCCGATCCGAGCATCTCGACCGGCGTGGCCGAGTGCGCGTCCGCGGCGAGGAGCTCCGTGGCGGACGGCCAGTCCGCGTCGGTGTCGAAGGTGAGGCCGGGGACGCCCGGGAGGTGCCAGGGCTCGAGGAGGCCGGACCCGCCGAGCTCGCCGAACGGGTCCTCGACGTCCACGTCGATGTCGCCGAACGGCTCCTCCTCGAACGACACCGATCCGTCGTCGACCGCGCCCATCGCGAGCATCTGGCCGGAGGTCTGCTGACCGGGGTAGTCGTCGTCCTCGGCCTCGAACGCCCCGTCGGGGATGTCCTCGGTCGCGCCGCGCAGCACGTGGCCGCCGCCGTAGCCGATCGCGGCGGCCGCGACGCCGGCCCCGACCAGCAGCAGGGCGATCTTCCTCGACGAGAGGTCGAGCCGGGCGAGACCCATGCCGACGAGGACGAGTCCGAACCAGACGAACCCCGGGTAGAGGCCGAACAGGCCCTCGAGCGCGGCCCCGTTGACCCCGTACGCGTCGGTCGTCCAGCCGAGTGCGGAGAACAGGGCGCGGAGGTAGGGCATCGCGATCGCGGCGACCACGAGCCAGATGCTCCCGACGACGAGCAGCCGCCGCGCGCCCCACGCCAGGAACGGCAGTGCCAGCATGAACCAGACGGCGTAGAAGCCGAGGATGAGTGCGACGAAGGTGTCGAGCATGGCGAGCGCCCCGGCGATCGCGAGCAGGAGGACGGCGCGGACGAGCACGCGCGTGCGGGTCTGCAGGCCCGCCAGACCCAAGTACGGCCGCCGCCTGCCGGAGATGATGCCGAGGGAGATGCCGGCGAGCAGGCAGAACAGGATCGAGCTGCGGCCGTGCGCGAGGCCGAGCCAGCCGGTGTAGCTGCCGAGGTCCGTCGAGGTCACGCCGACGTGCGCGACCACCATGCCGAGCAGCGCGATCCCGCGCGCCAGGTCCACCCCGAGGATGCGCGACGCGGACTTCGGCGCCGGGGAGTGGGGCGCGAGATCGAGAGTCATGAGCGGAATCATCCATCGCCGCGGCCCCTCGCGTCGCTCCGCGAGATGGGGAGTTCGATGTTCACCTCGCGGCGGGGCGGGATTCACGTGCCATTCGGCTTGATAACGGACGGTGGGGGTCGCCGGTCCGATTGCACCGGCGAACGACGACGAAGGAGAACGTCAGCATGCGCGACGGACGAGCACGCTTGGGAGCAGCCGCGATGGCGGTACTCCTCGCGGGGGCAGCGGCACCCGCCCTCGCTTCACCAGATGATCCGAACGCTGTTCCGGGCGAGCCCGTGGCCGAGGGGCCGGCAGTGGTAGATCCCACACTTCCGCCCCTGTGGGAGGCGCCGGCACCGGCCACCCCACAGACGAGCGCGCAGGCCGCCGACGAGGCGCCCGCGCTGACCCCGGCCGGCGGCTCGGTGCTCAGCCGCGTGCAGACCATCACGGCCTCGCCCGTCGCGGGCGACCCGGTCGAGTCCCTCAGCCTCGACGGCGAGCAGCTCGACACCGCCTCCACCCTCGGACAGGGCGAGGCCGCGAGCTTCCAGGTCAACGTCGGGTCGAACTCGATGGACCGGAGCTACAGCAACTACCTGATCGTCAACGGCACGCGCATCGCGATCCTCGCGACCTACGCGTCGGCCACGACCGACATCGCGATCCCGTACGAGCTGCTGACCTACGGCGAGAACTCGATCACCCTCGGAGCGGGCACGCGTCCGACCAGCTGCGGAATCAACCACGACGACTTCGTCCTCGACGACTTCCGCGTGGTGCTCGCGGACGGGACCGAGGTCCGTGACGAGGCCAACCCGGCGAGCATCACGCTCGGTGACGGCAACTGCGGGTCCACCGCCGACCGCCCGCGCTCGGTCGACCTCTCCTTCACGATCGAGGGCGAGGCGGGCGAGGACTCCGGCCTGCTCCACGTCCTTGACACGACCTCGATCGCGGACGGCGAGCACGAGATCACGGCGACCACCGCCTCCGGGGCGAGCGCGACCCACGAGGTCACGGTCGACAACGCCGGACCGGAGCTCGTCAGCTCGACCCCATCCGCAGGCGACACCCTCATCGGCGAGACCACGATCGGTGCCGAGCTGACGGACCCGGCCGGTGTCGCACAGTCGGTCAGCGTGACGCTCGACGGCGAGGAGATCGACCTCGGTGCGTCGATCTCCTCCGACGAGCTGACCGACGGCGACCACGAGCTCGTCATCGAGGCGATCGACGAGCTCGGCAACGAGGCACGCCACGTCGTCCCGTTCACGTCGCGCACCAGTGCGCCCGCGCTCGGCGCGATGAGCCCGGAGACCGGCGCCGGCGGGATCGACGGCTCGGCGAACCTGTCGGTCGACGTCACCGACCCGAACGGTTCCGACGTGACGACCACGTTCTTCGAGGCCACGCCGTCGGAGCCGAGCGCCGCCTGGCAGGGTGAAGCGGTCGAGCTGCCGCCGAGCCAGCTGGACTTCACGCGTCAGACCGAGGCGCCGGTCGACGCGGTCACGGCCCCGGACGGCGAGACCCTCGTCGGCCCGGACTCCGAGAACATCAGTTACCAGCGCTTCGACGTCCCTGTCGAGCCGGAGGCCTCCGAGCTGCTCGTCACGTGGTCCGGAGAGGTCGACCCGGCCCGAAGTGTCGCGCTGAGCGTGTGGAACGTGACCGAGCAGGCCTGGGACCGGGTGACCGAGTCGCGCGGTTCGGCCGAGGGCACGACCGACCTGTCGGCGTCGGCCGGGCTCGAGCACGTGGACGACGGCGTCGTGCACGTCCTCGCCCAGGCCTTCGACCCCTTCGCCGACGACATCGAGGACGCGCCGGACGGCGCCTTCCGCGACCCGGAGACCTACGACTTCTCGATCGCGCACCTCACTGACACCCAGTACTACTCCGAGGGTGCGATCGAGCGGGAGACCGAGGAGGAGCGAGCCATGTTCGCCGACTCGTACTCCGGGATCATCGACTGGATCATCGACAACGCGGAGACGCGCAACATCGCGTACACCGCGCACACCGGTGACATCACCGAGAACAACATCATCGACACCGACGACCCGACCTGGATCGAGCAGGTCCGGGCCGAGTACGAGTTCGCGAGCGAGCAGCAGGCCCGGCTGGACGACTCCGGGATGCCGAACGGCGTGCTGCCCGGCAACCACGACAACGTCTACGGCTCCGACAACGACCTCTACAACGAGTTCTTCGGCCCCGAGCGGTACGAGGAGATCGCCGAGTCCTGGGAGGACGCGGAGTACGGCGGCCCGTGGCGCGAGGGGGACAACTCCGCGCACTACGACCTGTTCTCCGCCGGCGGCCTCGACTTCATCGCCGTGAGCCTGCCGTTCTGGGTCTCGGACGCGCAGCTGACCTGGGCGCGCCAGATCTTCGCCCAGTACCCGGACCGAAACGGCATCCTTACCTCGCACGCCCACCTCGCGGCCTCCACCTCGCCCGACGGCCGTGGCGCGGGCCACGCCTCCCCGGACGGCCAGCGCGTGTACGACGAGGTCATCGCCCAGAGCCCGAACGTGTTCCTCACGCTCGCCGGCCACATCCACGGCGTCGCCACGAACGTCCTCACCGACGTCGCCGAGCCCGGCCACAACGTGGTCGAGCTCCTCGCGGACTACCAGGCCTACACGGTCGACGGCGAGCGCGCGACGGGCTTCTTCCGCCTGCTGCAGTTCGACGTCGAGCGCTCCGAGATGACGGTCGACACCTACTCGCCGCGCCTCGACAACCACGGCGCGAGCGAGTTCGACGGCTCGGAGCGGTACGACGGCTCCGAGGACGAGTTCACGGTCCCGGTCGACCTCGACACCCGCACGACCACGCTCGTCACCGACTCGGTCTCCGTCTCCGCCCTCGGCGGCGAGGAGATCGGCTCCGCCACGGTGTCCGGCGAGGGCACGGCCGAGGCCGAGTGGTCCGGCCTTCAGGAGGGCACGACGTACGGCTGGTACGCGGTCGCCACGTCCGAGACCGGCGGCGAGAGCGTCTCGCCGGTGGCCACCTTCACCACGGCCGGCACCCCCGACGACGGCGAGGAGCCCGGCGAGCCGGTGCAGCCCGCGCCCGGCATCGGGTACTTCCTCAACAACGGCTGGGACGGCCAGGCCGACTCCGTCTTCGCGTTCGGTCGCCCCGGCGACCTGGCGCTCGTCGGCGACTGGGACGGCGACGGGATCGACACGATCGCCCTGCGCCGCGGCAACGAGCTGCACCTGACCAACTCGCCCGACGGCTCGGGCGCCGAGCCCGGCTTCACGTACGGGCGCGCGGGCGACGTGCTGCTCGCCGGTGACTTCGACGGCGACGGCGCGGACTCCTTCGCCGTCCGACGCGGCAACTCGTACTTCGTGATGAATGCGATCGAGACCGCGGTCGCGGACACGGTCGTCAACTACGGCCGCGCCGACGACGAGGTGCTCGTCGGTGACTTCGACGGCAACGGCACCGACACGTTCGCCGTCCGTCGCGGCGGTCAGTTCTTCGTGGCGAACGAGATCCGGGGCGGGTGGGCCGACGAGGCCTTCGCGTACGGCCGGGCGGGTGACGTCGTGCTCACCGGCGACTGGGACGGCGACGGTCTGGACACGTTCGCCGTGCGCCGCGGCAACGCGTACTTCATCAACAACGCCCTGACCGGCGGCGCGGCGGACCTCGAGCTCACCTACGGGCGGACCGGCGACGTCGTGCTGGTCGGCGACTGGGACGGCGACGGGACCGACACGCTCGGCGTCCGCCGCTGATCGATCCCGACCACCACACACGTGGGGCGCGCGGCACCGCCGCGCGCCCCACGCGCGTCTCGGTCGGGCCGCGTCAGATCTGGCCGAGTCCTGCTCGGGCGGCATTGTTCTCAGGAGGTACTGCGCCCGGGCCGCCCTGTGCTCCGGCGGCGCTGTGCTGGGACGGCGCTGTTGTCGGGCGGCACTGTTCTCGGACGGCGCTGTCCTCAGGCCGCGTCGAGCAGCGCGGTCGTCACCTCGAGCAGGCGGCCCCGCAGCGGCGCGGCCCGCTCGGTCTGCTCCCGCTGACGCCGGACGTACTCCGCCCGGCCCGCCGGTGTCTCGATCGGCACGGGACGCACCCCGAGGTCGGCGAGGTCGTAGGGGGCGGCCGCCATGTCGAGGTACCGCACGGCGAGGGCGTGCTCGGCGCAGTCCAGGAGCAGGTCGCCGGAGACGGCCGGGCCGAGGACGAGGCACCACCGCAGCAGGTCCATCGACACGTGGAGGCAGCCCGGCTGGTCCATCTCGAGCTGGTTCGCGCGCGTGGGCAGCCGGTCGTTGAGCGGCCTCGCGGGTTCGGTGAAGAACCGGAACGCGTCGACGTGGCCGCACCGGATCGAGGCGGACTCGACCGCGCGGTCGGTGCCGTCCTGCCCGAGGCGGAGCGGGTGGGAGTGCCGATGGTCCTCCTGGCGGTAGACCATCGCCCACTCGTGCCAGCCGAAGCAGTCGAACCGGCCCGGCCGGGACTGCGTGCGGTCCAGCAGCGAGTGGACCCAGCGCACGCCCTGCTGCCGGTCCGCGAGGAAGGCGTCCACGTCCAGCTCGACGCCGCCGCGCGCCGTGCGCCGGTGCCAGCGCCACTGCGCGCGTTCGGTCAGGTCGGCGACGTCGGTCGTCCCGCCCGCGGCCGTCCAGCCTGCGGTCGTCCCGCCCACGGCCGATCCGCCTGCGGTCGACCCGCTTGCGGTCGACCCGCCCGGCGATGCCGGGCCGGTGGAGGACGGCGGGTCCGCGGGGGCGGACGGGTCCGTCGGGCCCGCGGGGCCTGCGTCCCGAGCTCGATCGGAGGGTTCCGGATGCACCCGGTCCGGGGCGTCGTCGTCGGGGAGGAGCTCGACGCCCGCGCCGGGATGCCACCGCCGGGCCTTGCCCGGCGAGAACGGGTAGTACTCGTAGAGGAAGTCCTCCACGGCGTGCTTCCGTCCGGCGAGGCGGCGCTCGCGGCGGTCGGCGGTGAAGGCGTCCGCGCGGCGTGCGTGGTCGGCGGCTCGCGCCCGCCAGGTCGTCGCGGTCAGGTGCACGGGACCAGCGTAGGCGCGGGCACCGGGGCGGGGCCGCATAGGATCGGGGCATGCGCATCGCCCGCTTCGTGACCGACGACAACCCCCGCTACGGCATCCTCGACGAGGAGACCGACGAGCTGATCGTGCTGAAGAACGACCCGATCTTCGCCGGGCTCGACACGACCGGCGAGCGCGTGCGCGTCGACGACGCCCGCCTGCTCTCCCCGGTCATCCCGCGGTCGAAGGTCGTCGGCCTCGCGCGCAGCTTCCACATCCCCGGTGGTCCGGACCCCGAGCCGGCGATCTTCCTCAAGCCGAACACGTCGGTGATCGGCCCGGACGACCCGGTCGTGCTGCCGCGGTGGGCCGGCGAGGTCTGGTACGAGGCCGAGCTCGCGGTCGTCATCGGCCGGCTGTGCAAGGACGTGCCGGTGGAGCGCGTGGACGAGGTCGTGTTCGGCTACACGGCCGCCAACGACTACACGGCGAAGGACCAGCTGAGCCCGAGCGGGACGTGGACGCGCGCGAAGGCGTGGGACACCTCCACGCCGCTCGGTCCGTACATCACGCTCGACCTGGACCCCGACGACGTCGCGATCCGCGCGAGCGTCGACGACGTCCCGACCCAGGACGGGTCGACGAACCAGCTCGTCAAGCCGGTGCGGGAGATCGTCGCGGAGGTCAGCGAGATCTTCACCCTGCTGCCCGGCGACGTCATCCTCACCGGCACCCCGGGCGGGAACGGCGCGATCGAGGCGGGCGTCCGGGTGGGCGTCGACGTCGAGCACATCGGCGCGTTCTCCAACCCCGTCGTCCGCCGGGACTGAGCGGCCCTGGGGGCCGGCGCGCCGCTACCCTGGGGACATCATGAGCGATTCCATCCCGGGCGACGTCGCGCCCGCCTCCGTCCGCGTCCGCTTCTGCCCCTCGCCCACGGGAACGCCGCACGTCGGCCTCGTGCGCACCGCCCTGTTCAACTGGGCGTGGGCGCGCCACACGGGCGGCACGTTCGTCTTCCGGATCGAGGACACGGACGCCGCGCGGGACAGCGAGGAGAGCTACGCGCTGCTCGTCGAGACGATGCGCTGGCTCGGCCTCGACTGGGACGAGGGCGTCGAGGTCGGGGGACCGCACGAGCCCTACCGCCAGTCGCAGCGCGCGGACATCTACGAGGATGCGATCACGCGCCTGCGCGAGGCCGGGTACCTGTACGAGTCGTTCTCCACGCCGGAGGAGATCGAGGCCCGGCACGTGGCGGCCGGGCGCGACCCCAAGCTGGGCTACGACGGGTTCGACCGCGAGCTGTCCGAGGAGCAGGTCGCCGCGTTCCGTGCCGAGGGCCGCGAGCCCACCCTGCGCTTCCGGATGCCCGGCGAGGACATCACGTTCACCGACCTCATCCGTGGCGAGATCACGTTCTCCGCGCAGGCCGTGCCGGACTTCGTCGTCGTGCGGGCGAACGGCAGGCCGCTGTACACGCTCGTGAACCCGGTCGACGACGCCCTCATGGACATCACCCACGTGCTGCGCGGCGAGGACCTGCTGTCCTCGACCCCGCGGCAGGTCGCCCTGCACCGGGCGCTCGTGGACGTGGGCCTCTCGAAGCGGGTCCCCGAGTTCGGCCACCTGCCCTACGTCATGGGGCAGGGCAACAAGAAGCTGTCCAAGCGGGACCCGGAGTCCAACCTCTTCCTGCACCGCGAGCGCGGCATGATCCCCGAGGGGATCCTCAACTACCTGGCGCTGCTCGGCTGGTCGATCGCGCCGGACAACGACCTGTTCTCCGCCGAGGAGATGATCGCGGCGTTCGACATCTCCGACGTCCTGCCGAACCCGGCGCGCTTCGATCAGGACAAGGCGACCGCGATCAACGCCGAGCACATCCGCCGGCTCGAGGTGGGGGACCTGGCGCGGCGGCTCGTGCCCTACCTGGCGGACGCCGGGCTGGTGGACGTCCGCGAGTATGCCGAGCTGCCCGACTCCCAGCGCGCGGCGCTCGACGCGGTGACGCCGCTCGTGCAGACCCGCATCCAGGTGCTCTCGGAGATCGGCGACATGGCCGGCTTCCTCTTCACCGAGACCGACGCGATCGAGTACGACGAGAAGGCCGTGGGCAAGCTCGCCGACACGGCCCCGGCGGTGCTCGCCGCCGGGCGCGGTGCGCTCGAGGCGATCGACGCGGACGCCTTCACGACCGAGGCGATCGAGGTCGCCCTGCGCACCGCGATCGTCGAGGGTCTGGAGATCAAGCCGCGGCACGCGTTCGGCCCGCTGCGCGTGGCCGCGACGGGCCGCGCGATCTCGCCGCCGCTGTTCGAGTCGCTCGAGATTCTCGGCAAGGAGACCTCGCTCGAGCGCATCGACGCGCTCACGGCGCGGCTGGAGGGCCACCTCACGCGCGAGTCGTGAACTCGCTCACCGGGGGCCCGTTCGGCTTGGGTTCACCCGGATGAGCAGGTAAAGTTTCACGTCGGTGCGAGTCACCCCTTCACGGGGGAGAAAACACCGCTTTGGGGTATGGTGTAATTGGCAACACGGCTGATTCTGGTTCAGTTGTTCTAGGTTCGAGTCCTGGTACCCCAGCGATCCGGCTCCTCGCGAGCCGGAGGCATCGCCCTCGTGCGGTGCAGGCCCCCATCGTTTAGCGGCCTAGGACACCGCCCTCTCACGGCGGCGGCGCGGGTTCGAATCCCGCTGGGGGTACTCGGTTCAGCTCCTCGATCGTGAGGCGCTTCACCGGATCGGCCGATCCCGACAGGGTGACGTCGGCGTGAACGTTCGGTAATCTTCACCGGGCGCTCAGGCGCACTGACAAGTTCACACAGCAGGCCCCCATCGTTTAGCGGCCTAGGACACCGCCCTCTCACGGCGGCGGCGCGGGTTCGAATCCCGCTGGGGGTACTCGGTTCAGCTCCTCGATCGTGAGGCGCTTCACCGGATCGGCCGATCCCGACAGGGTGACGTCGGCGTGAACGTTCGGTAATCTTCACCGGGCGCTCAGGCGCACTGACAAGTTCACACAGCAGGCCCCCATCGTTTAGCGGCCTAGGACACCGCCCTCTCACGGCGGCGGCGCGGGTTCGAATCCCGCTGGGGGTACCACCAGATCGCCTCGCAACCATCGGTTGCGGGGCGATCGTCGTTTCTGCGGCCGGCACTGGTACTGGCTTCCGCGGCGGCGGGGCCGGCATCGTCATCGGCTCCGGCATCGGCTGCGGTGCCGGTGTCACTGAACGCTTCGGCGGGGCCGGCTTCGATGGGCCCACGCTCGTCGTCGGGGCGGTGAGTGGCATGAATCGGGCCCCGACGTGCCACTCACCGCCCTTTCGTCGTCACTTGCGGGGCGGGGGGCGCGGCCGTGCGTGGGAAGAGACGCAGTCGGTGGGCCACACAGGGCAGCGCCGGCAGGCGCGCCGGGCGGGCAACCGCCTGGCTGCGCGCCTTCCGGACACAGCGACGGGCGGCCGCCGGCGGGACATCCCCGCCGACGACCGCCCGGTCGCCCACTGTCGGCCGCTCAGACCTGCACCGTCGGTCGAGCTCAGGCCGACTCGATCAGTCCTGCGCGTCCTCGTCGGTCGTCCGCACGACCTCGCTGAGGCGGTTCGCCGCGGCCATCACGGCGGGGGCGAAGTGGCGGCCCGGCTGGCGGCCCATGCGCTCGATCGGGCCCGACACGGAGACGGCGGCGACCACCCGGCCCGACGGCCCGCGCACGGGCGCCGACACGGAGGCGACCCCGGGCTCGCGCTCGCCGACGGACTGGGCCCAGCCCCGGCGTCGGACCTGGGAGAGCATCGTCGCGGTGAAGGTGGCCCCGTGCAGGCCCCGGTGCAGCCGGTCCGGCTCCTCCCAGGCGAGCAGCGCCTGGGCGGCGGAGCCGGCCAGCATCGACAGGGTCGCGCCGACGGGGATGGAGTCGCGCAGGCCCACCGGCCGGTCGGCGGCGGCCACGCAGATGCGGTGCTCGCCCTGGCGGCGGAACAGCTGCGCGGACTCGCTCGTGTGGTCTCGCAGGGCGAGCAGGACTGGCCCCGCGGCCGCGAGGAGACGATCCTCGCCAGCAGCGGAGGCGAGCTCACCGAGGCGAGGACCGAGGACGAATCGTCCCTGGATGTCCCTCGACACCAGTCGGTGGAACTCGAGGGCGACGGCGAGGCGATGGGCGGTCGGCCGGGCGAGGTGCGTGGCGGCGACGAGTTGGGCAAGTGTGGCCGGCCCTGACTCGAGGGCCGCCAGAACGGCTGCCGCCTTGTCAAGGACGCCGACTCCGCTAGAGTTGTCCATGGAGCAAGACTACTATCTCATCCCCTGAGATGTACACCTAGGGTATGAGATGCGCGTGACAGACGGATGGACGCGCGGACGTATCGAATGAAGGAGTAAGGGATGAGCGGCACGCTCGCCGAGAAGGTATGGCAGGAGCACGTCGTGTCCCGGGGCGAGGCCGGGGCACCCGATCTGCTGTATATCGACCTCCACCTCGTGCACGAGGTCACCAGCCCGCAGGCGTTCGAGGGCCTTCGCCTTGCGGGTCGTCCGGTTCGTCGTCCCGATCTCACGATCGCGACCGAGGACCACAACACCCCCACGCTCAACATCGACCTGCCGATCGCCGACAAGACGTCGCGCAAGCAGATCGACACGCTGCGCAGCAACGCGGCCGAGTTCGGGATCCGCATCCACTCCCTCGGCGACGCCGACCAGGGGATCGTGCACGTCGTCGGGCCGCAGCTCGGCCTGACGATGCCCGGCATGACGGTCGTCTGCGGCGACTCGCACACCTCCACCCACGGCGCGTTCGGCGCGCTCGCGTTCGGCATCGGCACCTCGGAGGTCGAGCACGTGCTCGCCACGCAGACCCTGCCGCTCGCCCCGTTCAAGACGATGGCCATCAACGTGGACGGGCACCTGCGCCCGGGCACGACGGCGAAGGACATCATCCTCGCCGTCATCGCGAAGATCGGCACCGGCGGCGGCCAGGGCTACGTGCTCGAGTACCGCGGCGAGGCCATCCGCAGCCTCTCGATGGAGGCGCGGATGACGATCTGCAACATGTCGATCGAGGCCGGCGCCCGCGCCGGCATGATCGCCCCGGACGAGACCACCTTCGAGTACGTCAAGGGCCGCCCGCACGCCCCGACCGGCGCCGACTGGGACGCCGCCGTCGAGCACTGGCGGACCCTGCGCACGGACGACGACGCGGTGTTCGACGCCGAGGTCACCCTGAACGCTGCCGACCTCGAGCCGTTCGTCACCTGGGGCACGAACCCCGGCCAGGGCCTGCCGATCTCCGGCAGCGTCCCGGACCCGACCGACATCGCCGACGAGAACGACCGCCTCGCGACCGAGCGCGCGCTGGAGTACATGGGTCTGAACCCGGGCACGCCGCTGCGCGAGATCCCGGTCGACACCGTCTTCATCGGCTCCTGCACCAACGGCCGCATCGAGGACCTGCGCGCCGTCGTCGGGGTGATCGAGGGCCGCACGAAGGCCGACAACGTGCGCGTCCTCGTGGTGCCCGGCTCCGCACGCGTCCGCCTGCAGGCGGAGGCCGAGGGCCTGGACAAGGTGTTCACGGAGTTCGGCGCCGAGTGGCGCAACGCCGGCTGCTCGATGTGCCTCGGCATGAACCCGGACCAGCTCGCACCGGGGGAGCGGGCCGCCTCCACCTCGAACCGCAACTTCGAGGGACGGCAGGGCAAGGGCGGACGCACGCACCTCGTGTCCCCGCTCGTCGCCGCGGCGACCGCCGTCCGCGGCACGCTGTCCACGCCCGCCGACCTCGAGCCCGCGGACGCCCCGGCGCTCGTCGGCGCCTGAGCGCAAGGAGAAACGTCATGGAGAAGTTCACGACCCACACCGGCGTCGGCGTCCCGCTGCGCCGCAGCAACGTCGACACCGACCAGATCATCCCCGCCGTCTACCTCAAGCGCGTCACGCGCACCGGCTTCGAGGACGCGCTCTTCGCCGCCTGGCGCGGCGACCCGGACTTCGTGCTCAACCAGGAGGAGTACCGCTCGGGCTCCGTGCTCGTGGCGGGCCCGGACTTCGGCACCGGCTCCTCGCGCGAGCACGCGGTCTGGGCGCTGAAGGACTACGGCTTCAAGGTCGTCCTCTCGACCCGCTTCGCCGACATCTTCCGCGGCAACTCCGGCAAGCAGGGCCTCGTTGCCGGGCAGATCACGGCCGAGGACGCCGAGATGATGTTCAAGATCCTCGAGAACGAGCCCGGCACGAGCATCACGGTGGACCTCGTCGAGCGCACCGCCACCGCGGGCGACGTGACGATCCCGTTCCAGATCGACGACTACACGCGCTGGCGCCTCATGGAGGGCCTGGACGACATCGGCCTGACCCTCCAGAAGGAGGACGACATCGTCACGTACGAGGCCACGCGCGCCGACTGGCGCCCCAAGACCCTGCCGGCCAGGACGCTCGGCGCCGGCACCGTGACCTCGGCCCGCCCCGTCAGCGACGAGGCGGCGCTCAGCTAGGCACGGACCGGACCCATGCACGACGGCGGGGCGAACCTTTCGAGGTTCGCCCCGCCGTCGTGCATGGTGCTTTCGCGACCGGCGTAGCCGGGAACACCCGGCCCGCGAGGGCCCGGGACCGGGGCGGAACCGGGGGAGAGGCGGGCGTCGTCGTCGGCGGGGACGCGGCGGCGCGACGGGCGGTGAGTGCGCTCACGGCGCGCGGATGGGGGCAGACGTATTCTTGTCTCGCGCAAGGCACCGTCCGGTGCCGGGCGAGCAGCGAGGAGCGGAGGCTCATGAGCGACGTGCTGACGATCAGCGACACGTTGACCGTCGAGGGAGGCCGACCCCTCTCCGGCGAGATCACGGTCCGCGGAGCGAAGAACCTCGTCTCGAAAGCGATGGTGGCGGCCCTGCTGGGCGAGACGCCGTCGGAACTGCTGAACGTTCCCGACATCCGTGACGTCGAGGTCGTCTCCGGCCTGCTGTCCATCCACGGGGTGGGCGTCGAGCACGATCACGAGGCCGGCATCCTGCGCCTCGACCCGAGCAACGTGGAGTCCGCGCACGTCGCGGACATCGACGCGCACGCCGGGTCCTCGCGCATCCCGATCCTCTTCTGCGGGCCGCTCCTGCACCGCCTCGGCGAGGCGTTCATCCCTGACCTCGGCGGCTGCCGCATCGGCGACCGTCCGATCGACTACCACCTGAACATCCTGCGCGAGTTCGGCGCGATCGTGGACAAGCAGCCGTCCGGCATCGCGCTGTCCGCGCCGCGGGGCCTCAAGGGCACCGTCATCGACCTGCCGTACCCGTCGGTCGGCGCGACCGAGCAGACGCTGCTCACGGCCGTCCGCGCCGAGGGCCGCACCGAGCTGCGGGGCGCGGCCACCGAGCCGGAGATCATGGACCTCATCGCGGTCCTGCAGAAGATGGGCGCGATCATCTCGGTCGACACGGACCGCACGATCCGGATCGACGGCGTCGACCGGCTCGTCGGGTTCCGTCACCGGAGCCTCGCGGACCGCATCGAGGCGGCCTCGTGGGCGTCGGCGGCGCTCGCCACCGGCGGCGACATCCTCGTCAAGGGCGCGACCCAGCCCGAGATGATGACGTTCCTCAACACCTTCCGGAAGGTCGGCGGGGCGTTCGACGTCCTCGACGACGGCATCCGGTTCTGGCACCAGGGCGGCGACCTCACGCCGATCGTGCTCGAGACGGGTGTCCACCCGGGCTTCATGACGGACTGGCAGCAGCCGCTCGTCGTCGCGCTCACGCAGGCCGAGGGCCTGTCGATCGTGCACGAGACCGTGTACGAGAACCGCTTCGGGTTCACCGAGGCGCTGCGCGGCATGGGCGCGAACATCCAGGTCTACCGCGACTGCCTCGGCGGGTCGTCCTGCCGGTTCGGGCAGCGGAACTTCTTCCACTCCGCGGTGATCTCGGGCCGCACGCCGCTGACCGCGGCGGACATCGAGGTGCCGGACCTGCGCGGCGGGTTCTCCCACCTCATCGCGGCACTGGCCGCCGACGGCACGTCGAACGTGCGCGGCATCCAGCTCATCAACCGCGGGTACGAGCACTTCATGGACAAGCTGGAGGCGCTCGGCGCCGCGGCCACCCTCAAGGCGTAGCCCCACCCGGCCACCCTGAAGGCGTAGCCCCACCCGTTACCCCGCCTCAACACGCTCTTGCCGCGAGGGAGGAACGGGGAGCGCGACGGAGGAACTCCGACTTCCTCGCTCGTACTCCCCGTCCCTCCCTCGCGGTCTTGTGTGGGGAGGGGGCGCGGGGGAG
>FUHX01000047.1 GCA_900163555.1 Actinomycetales bacterium JB111
CGGTCCTGATCAAGTCGTCTACGGTTGCCAGGTGAGTTCGGCCCGCACCTCCCTGCCCCCGAAGGCACGCCGTCGGCGTTCGATCCAGCAGCGCCAGACGACGATCATCGGGGGGCTCGTCGCTGCCCTCCTCCTGATCGCCCTGCTCGCGGCGGCGATCTGGGCGCAGCTGCTGCCCATGCCCTTCGACCGCGCCTTCAGCGCCGACCCGGAGTCAGCCAGCGACGGCGCGTCCACCAACGCGGCGACGCCCTGCCCCCCGGACGGCGCCACCGCCCGCGCCCTGAACGAGATCACCGCGAACGTCTACAACTCGACGGACGTCCAGGGGCTCGCCTCGGAGACCCAGCAGTCGCTGGTGGCGGTCGGCGTGGTCGTCAACCAGTCCGGGAACTCCGGCGGGTCCGCCTACGAGGGCGGCGCCCGCATCACTGCCGGCGCCAACGGCGTGATCCCCGCCTACTCGCTCGCGCGCATCTTCCCGATGTCCGAGATCATCATGGACGACCGCACGGACGAGTCCGTCGACATCGTCCTCGGCACCGGGTTCAGCGGCATATCCTCGCCGGAGGAGATCGCGGCGCTCGACCCCGAGGCCCCGCTGGAGCCCGTCGAGGGATGCACCCCGATCGAACCGCTCCCCGAGCCGGCCGCCGGCTGACGGGCCCCACCGTGCTCCGCGCAGATCGCCCCGCCCGACGACGTCGGCACGGCCGTCCGCGCGCACGGGACCTGGGCGCGGGGTCGGCATGAGTCCCGACGGCTGGGTGCCGCCGACCAGCACGCCCCCGGGGCACGCCCGCTTCGCGGGCGACGCGGGCCCGGGCCGCCCCCCGGCCGGCCCGGCTCCGACCGCCGCCGAGCCCTACGGCACGTCCTCGCGCGCTCAGGCCGGCGCGGACCCGTACGGGGTGGCCGACCTCCCGTGGAACCGGACGCACGCGCCCGGGGCGAGCTCCGGCGTCGGGCGGGGGGACGGGGGCCTGCCCCCGTTCCCGGGGACCGACTTCGTCGACTTGGCGGCGACGCTCGGCGGGCCGGGCTACGAGGGGCGGCCGCCCAGGACGGACGCGGTGGCGGTGCTCGCGCTCGTGGGCGGGCTGCTCGGCGTGCTGCCGTGGGTGGGGATCGCCGGGATCGCGCTGGGGACCTGGTCGCTGCAGCGCCTGCGCCACAACCCGTACCTGGCCGGCCGCGGGCTCGCGTGGACGGGGCTCGTGCTCGGGTGCCTCACGGTCGGGGCGTACGTGCTCGTCCGGCTGATCTTCGGCTCGCTCTCGTCCCTGCTCGGCTTCTGAGGCGCCTGCGGCGTCCTAGGATCGGCGTCGTGAAGCCCTTCCTGCTGCTGGCGACCCGCCCCGAGGACGCGGTCGCAGACGGCGAGTACGAACTCATGCTCCGCTACAGCGGGCTGCGCCCCGAGGACCTCGTGCGCGTCCGGCTGGAGGCCGGCCCGATGCCGGACATCGACCTCGGGGACCTGTCCGGGATCATCGTCGGCGGCAGCCCCTTCACGGGGTCCGTCCCGGAGTCGGCGAAGTCGGACACCCAGCTACGCGTGGAGGCCGAGCTGGCGGCGCTGCTGGACGTCGTCGTCGCGGAGGACTTCCCGTTCCTCGGCGCCTGCTACGGGATCGGCACGCTCGCGAGGCACCAGGGCGGCGAGGTCGACGGCACGTACGCGGAGCCGATCTCCGCGCCGGTCATCGAGCTGACCGACGCCGGCCGCGACCACCCGCTGTGCGAGGGGATGCAGTCGCGGTTCCGCGCGTTCGTCGGGCACAAGGAGGCGGCCAGGACGGTGCCACCGGGCGCCAGCCTGCTCGCCACGTCGGAGAACTGTCCGGTGCAGATGTTCCAGGTCCGGGACAACCTGTTCGCCACGCAGTTCCACCCGGAGCTGGACGCGCCGGGCATCCTGCTGCGCATCGACGCCTACCGGCTCTCGGGCTACTTCGACCCGGCCGAGCAGGAGCTGGTCGAGCAGGCCGTCGAGGGCGTGGACGCACGGTCCGCCAACCGCCTGCTGGCGAACTTCGTCTCGATCTACCGCCGGTCCTAGCGGGGCCGGCGGTCGTGGCGGGGGGCCGCGTCAGCCGACGCCGAGGACCACCCCGCCGCGCACCTCGGGACGCGTCGGCGAGTAGGTGAGCGGGATCGTCGTGCCGCTGCGGTGGTGGCCGCCGATCGTGCCCCGGGCGTAGCGCCGCACCCCGCCGTGGTCGACGAACGTGACCGTCACGCGGGTCACGGGGCTGTGGTCGAGGTAGTAGGTGACGGCGCGGGTGATCTCGCCGCGCCCCTTCACGCCGGAGCGCTGCACCTCCTGCTCGACCGCCTCCTTGGCGTAGGTGCGCCTGAGGATGATCTCGAGGATCACGACCGCGAGAAGTCCCGCCACGACCATGCAGACGGGCCAGATCGTGAGCGGCAGCGAGTGCACGATGTCGTAGGCCACGTGGCCGACGCCGATGCCGGAGACCAGCCCGATGATCGGGTAGGCGAGGCGCCGCCCCACCCGATCGTCCTCGCCGCGGGTGCCGAACGCGTGGATGAAGAGCCCGCCGAGCGCCATCGGAAGCGGGAGCATGGCCAGGACGATGGTCTGCCACACGCTGGTCCCGACGTACGGCGGGCGCATGGACCTGGCGACGACCCACCCGTTGACCACGGTGAGGAGCACGCCCCCGAGGATCAGCGCCATGGAGACGGTGCCCCAGAGTCTGCGGCTGCGCCACCACCGGGTGGACGGGTCGATCGTGCTCATGCGGCGTCCTCGTTCGTCTCGCGCGGCCGGCGCCGGGCCGGTCGTCCGTCGCAGGCTATCCGCGTCCGGGACCACCCCCACCGGGAGAACTCCCCATCCATGCGCGACGCGGCCGGCCGACGCCCACCCCTCGTGGGTGAGCGCCGGCCGGGCGGGTGCGCTGGTTGGGTGCGCGCAGGTCAGCGCGGGTCAGCGGGTGGGGTCAGCGGCGGACGCCGAGGGTGTCCGAGCCGTCACCGTCCCAGTCGCCGACGAGGACGACGTCGCCGGAGCGGCCGTAGGTGAGCTCCAGGTCGGCGTGGCCGCCCGCGAACGAGTTCGCCAGGAAGTAGGCGTTGCCGCGACGCACACCGAGGGTGTCCGTGCCGTCACCGTCCCAGTCGCCGACGAGGACGACGTCGCCGGAGCGGCCGTAGGTGAGCTCCAGGTCGGCGTGGCCGCCCGCGAACGAGTTCGCCAGGAAGTAGGCGTTGCCGCGACGCACACCGAGGGTGTCCGTGCCGTCACCGTCCCAGTCACCGACGAGCACGCGGTCGACCGCGCGGCCGTAGGCGAGCTCGACGTCGGCAGCACCGCCCGCGAGGGTGTTGGACAGGAAGTAGGCGTTTCCGCGACGCACCGCGAGGGAGTCCACGCCGTCCGCGTCCCAGTCACCGACCAGGACCTGGTCCGAGGCCCGGCCGAACCTCAGCTCGACGTCCGCCCGACCACCCGCGAACGAGTTCGACAGGAAGTACGCGTTCCCACGACGCACCGCGGGCGAGTCCACGCCGTCGCCGTCCCAGTCGCCGATCAGGACCTCGTCCGACGCGCGGCCGAAGGAGAACGTGGCGTCCGCCGTGCCGTCCCAGCCGTTGGTGAGGTAGAAGCCGTTGCCGACGCCGGGCGGGGTGGGCTCCGGGGCGGGCTCGTCGTCGATCTCGTCGACCGAGAAGAAGGTGGTCGTCCCGCTGACCTCGTTGCCGACGATGATCATCGCCGAACCCGTGGGCGAGACGTCCGCCGGGACGAACTCGATCGACTCCGGCCCGAGGTCGCCGGCCTGGGAGAGCACGGCGTCCGGGTCGTCCGCGTCCTCCATGGAGATCGAGAAGTCGCGGTTGTTCACGTAGGTGACGAAGGTGGAGTCCGCCGGGTCGGTGATGTCGTAGACCATGATTCCTGAGACGCGCTCGAGCGCGATGAACGCGTAGGTGTTCTCGCCGACCTGGCCGACGGCGACGCCCTCCGGCTCCGGCCCCTTGTCGTCCGAGCGTCCCTCGAGGTTCGACTCGGAGTGGTTGGAGTTGAAGAAGTCCGGGGCGGCCTCGTGGGTGATGCGCTCGAAGTCCTCGCCGGAGTCGAAGACCTGGTTGCCCTCGGCGTCCCAGATCGAGAACGAGCGGCTGCCGCCGGCGTACAGCTCGGTGTAGCAGCCTGCCTCCTCGTCGAACCCGTCCTCGATCGAGACGTTGAGGCGGCCGAGGTTCGCGTCGGAGAGCATCTCCTCGCTGAACGCGTCGGCGCAGACGGGGCCGTGGCCCTCGTCCTCGAGGTCCTTCACGCGCACGGAGTCGAGGTAGTCGCCCCACTCGCGGGCGTCGCCCTCGTTGGCGGAGACGACGTAGTCGCTGCCGTCGGCCGCCGTGTAGACGTCGAGGCCGTCGGGCATGTAGATGCCGTACAGGCCGTCGATCGTGCGGACGTCGAACGTCGGGGCGTCACGCGGGTCGCGGTCGCTCGGGTCGATGCCGTGACCGGGCTGCGAGTGGTCGGCGTAGCCGAGCGGGTTGAGGGCCGTGAGCGTGGCGGTCTCGAGGTCGACCTGCGCGATCGCGTTGGCCTCCTGGATGGACACGTAGGCGGTGCTGCCGGAGATCGTCACGTACTCCGGCTCGAGGTTCTGCGCGATGCGCCGCTCGGGGCGGTCGTTCGTGTTCGGCACCTGGGGGCCTACGATGCGCACGCCCTCGGGCAGCTCGGCGTCGCCCTCGTCGAACGCCTCGAAGGTGACGGCACGGACGTCGTCCTGCGTCGCGGCGGCGACGGCGTCCGGGAGGGTGACGACCGAGATGGACCCCTCCGGGTCGACCGAGAAGTCGTCGGCCGGCTCGCCCTCGTCCGCGGTCGCCGCGTAGACGCCGTCGGGCGAGATCGCGATCGAGTCCGGGAGGGCACCCACCTGGACGGCGCCGAGCACGGCGAGGCTCTCGGCGTCGAAGAAGACGACGAAGCCGTCCGAGACCTTGTCCGGGTGGGCGACGGCCATGACGCCGAGCCCGTCCTCGCGCACGGCCACAGAGTTGACCTCGGCGCCCTCGGGGACGGTGGTGCCGTCGGGGAGCTCGGCGCCGACGGCCGACACGAGCTGGACGGCGGTCGGGGCGGTCGGGTCCGAGGTGTCGAGGACCTGGACGTCGCCCGCCTGGGCGTTGACGACGAAGGTGCGCTGCGTGGCGGCGTGGAAGACGACGATCTCCGAGGCGGACTCGTCGAAGACGCCCGACTCGAAGGTGCCGATCGGCTGGAGGCCGATGGCGGCGTCGTCGGCGGTCACTGACGGTGCGTCCGGCACGATCCCGGTGCGGACGGGGCTCACGCCGGGAGCGGCGAGCGCCGGGGCGGCAAGCGGGAGCAGCAGTGCGGCTCCGACGAGCACGGCGCCGCAGGTGCGGGTGCGGATGCGGGAGACGGCCATGGGGGTCCTTACGGTGCGGGGACGGGGCCTCGCGACCGTAGGTGCGCCGATCGACCGGTTCGTGACCGGGAGGTGAACAGGGGGACGGAGGGGGAGGCACGGGGTCCGACGCGGGGACGCCGCAGGGACATGGCCGGGACGCCGTGGGCACATCGCGCACACCGGCGGACACGACAAGGGCCCCGGATCGTTGGTATTCCAACGATCCGGGGCCCTGATGCCTGGCGGTAGCGGTGGGATTTGAACCCACGGTGGCTATGAACCACACAGCATTTCGAGTGCTGCACCTTCGGCCGCTCGGACACGCTACCTCGGCGGACAACTGTACCCGGCCCCGGGAGGCCGTTCGACCGAGATCCACGCGAGACACGTCACGCGGCGGCGCGCGAGACGCGACACCCGCCGATCAGCGAATGTTCAACGGCGCTGTCTAACCTGACGACATGCCGACGCCGACTTCTGCCGGGTCCGGCCATTCGATCGAGGACTTCTTCCCCGCGAACGGCCGGAACGGCGCCGTGCGCCTGCGCGTCATTCCGCCGCCGCCCGCGCCGCCGGCCGGCTCGCTGCCGCCCGAGCCGGAGGACATCGCCGCCGCGGTGGAACCGATCGCGACCCTGCTGGCCGGCAGGCGCTTCCTCGCGATCACCGGCGCCGGGATCTCGACGGACTCCGGCATCCCCGACTACCGGTCGCCGGGCTCGCCGCCGCGGCGTCCGATGACGTTCCAACAGTTCCTCTCCTCCCCCGCCTACCGGTCGCACTACTGGGCCCGCAACCACCTCGGCTGGCGGTACATGGCCGGGCGCCGCGCGAACCTCGGGCACCACGCGCTCGCGGACATGGAGCGCGACGGGTTCAGCCCGGGCGTCGTCACCCAGAACATCGACCTCCTCCACGACCGCGCCGGCCAGCGCACGGTCGTCCACCTGCACGGGCGGTACGACCGGATCCGCTGCCTGAGCTGCGGCCGGACCGTGTCCCGTCCGGACCAGGACGTCCGACTCGCGGCCGCCAACCCGGGCTGGCGGGAGCGGCTGCTGCGGCTCGCGGACGTCGAGGTGGCGCCCGACGCCGATGCCGTCCTCGGCGCGACCGCGGACTTCCATGTCGTCGACTGCACGGCGTGCGGGGGCATCCTGGCCCCCGACGTCGTGTTCTTCGGCGGCTCCGCGCGGCCCGACCGGGCCGCGCGCGCGGCCGAGCTCACCGACCGCGCGCAGGGCATCCTCGTCGCGGGCTCCACGCTGTCGGTCTTCGGCGTGCGCAGGCTGGTCAACCGGATGGCCCGTCGGGGCGGCCCGATCGCGATCATCAACCGGGGGGCGACCCGCGGCGACCACCTCGCCGCCGTCACGCTGTCCGCCTCGACGACGCGGGCCCTGCCCGCGCTGCTGCGCGCGCTGCGGGCGGACCGGAACGGATCGGCCGGGTAGCGACTCACGGTCATCAGGCCCCGGACGGAGGGACCGCGGTCAGCGGCGGTCGCGGAAGAACTCCTCCAGGACCCCGGAGCACTCCGCCTCGCGGACGCCGGGGACGACCTCGACGCGGTGGTTGAGCCGGCTGTCGCGCACGACGTCGCGGACGGAGCCGGTCGCGCCCGCCTTCGCGTCCCACGCCCCGAAGACGAGACGGTCCACCCGGGCGAGCACGAGCGCGCCGGCGCACATCGTGCAGGGCTCGAGCGTGACGACGAGCGTGCAGCCCTCGAGCCGCCACTGCCCGGTGGCCGCGGCCGCGGCCCGCAGCGCGAGGACCTCGGCGTGCGCGGTGGGATCGGCGTCGGCCTCCCGCCGGTTCGCCCCCTCCCCGACGACGCGGCCCGCCTCGTCCAGCACGACCGCGCCCACCGGCACGTCCCCGCGGGCGCCCGCCTCGATGCCGAGCTCGAGCGCCCGGTCCATCGCGGGATTCCAGCGCGATCGCCTGGCTGCAGTCATGGCCCCCATCGTGCCAGCGTCACCGGGCGGCTCGCGGCAGAACCCGAACCATGCCCTGCCGGCGCCGGGTAGATTCACGCCATGCGCGTCCACCTCGCCGAGCACCCGCTGATCGCCCACAAGCTGACGGTCCTGCGCGACGAGCGCACCGACAGCCCGACGTTCCGACTGCTCACCGAGGAGCTCGTCACGCTCCTCGCGTACGAGGCCACGCGGGACATCGCCACGGAGCCGAAGGAGGTCGCCACGCCGGTGGCGACCACGACCGGCACGCGGCTGAAGCGTCCGCGGCCGATCGTCGTGCCGATCCTGCGCGCCGGGCTCGGCATGCTCGAGGGGATGCGGCGTCTCGTGCCGACGGCGGAGATCGGTTTCCTCGGCCTCAAGCGCGACGAGGAGACCCTCGAGGCCGTCACGTACGCGAACCGGCTGCCGGACGACCTCTCGGGCCGGCAGTGCTTCGTGCTCGACCCCATGCTCGCGACCGGCCACACCCTCGTGGCGAGCATCGAGTACCTGCTCGAGCGCGGCGCGCGCGACGTCACCTGCATCACGCTGCTCTGCGCGCCGGAGGGGCTGCGCCACCTGGAGGACACCGTCGGCAAGCGCGGGAACGTCCGCGTGGTGACGGCCGCGATCGACGACCGCCTGAACGACAAGGCCTACATCGTCCCCGGGCTCGGGGATGCCGGGGACCGGCTGTACGGCGTCGTCGACTGACCCGCGACGTGCCGACCGCCTCCCCCTCCCCGAGCGGCACGCGGCGCGTGCCCCCGCCGACGACGGTCGCGGACTTCTCCGCCCCCGAGCCGGACATCCTCGGCGAGCCCTACGTCAGCCGGACCGTCCCGCTCAGCACCACCGACGGCGGTCACACGCCCGGGGTGCGCGACGTCGCCACGGTGGTCTCCCGGCCGGACGCCGGCGGCCGGACGCGCGCGGTCGTCTACCTGCACGGCTACATCGACACGTTCTTCCACCCCGCGCACGAGTCCGCGTGGCACGAGGCCGGCTGGGACTACCTGGCGCTCGAGATGCGGCGGTCCGGCCGCTCGCTGCGCCCGGGCCACATCCGCGACGACATCCGCATCCTCTCCGTGCGCAACGAGGAGGTCGCGCTCGCCATCGACCTCGCGCGCGAGCGCGGCGCGACGCAGGTGGTCCTCGCCGGGCACTCGACGGGCGGCCTGCAGGCTGCCCTGTTCGCGCACGACCACCCGGACGCCGTCGACGGGGTCATCCTCAACTCCCCATGGCTCGACCTCGGCATGGGCTGGTTCGCGGACACGGTGGCGAGCCCGATCGTCGACCGGCTCGGGGTCATCGCCCCGCACCTGACGGTCGCGACGCTCGGCGGGACCTACGGGGAGTGGCTCTCCGACCCCCTGCACGGTGGGCACCGCATCCCGGAGCACCTCAAGCCGACCGACGTGCAGCCGGTCTACGCCGGCTTCCTGCGGGCGGTGCGGCGCGCCCAGCGCATCGTGCAGTCCGGCCGGTCGACGATCGACGTCCCCGTCCTGCTGGCCATGTCCCGTCGGTCGGGCCGCCGCATCTCCCCGGGGCCCGCCGACCTGTCCGGCTCGGACGTCGTGCTCGACGTCGGGATGATGCGGCGCAGCGCCGGCCTGCTCGGCGACGACGTCACGGTCCTCGAGGTCCCCGGCGGGGTGCACGATCTCGCGCTGTCCCATCCGGACGTCGCCGAGTTCTATACGTCCGAGATCATCGCCTGGGCGGACGGGCTGGGCGCGTAGGGGCGTCACGGCCCGGGCACGCGGCCGGGCGCTCGCCGGCCCGGGCAATCGCCGCCGGCCGTCCGCGGCCGGCTACGGGGCGACGTCGGCGTCGAGGTCCGGCAGGCCGTGGGAGCCGAGCCGGTGCAGGCCGCTCGCGAGCGTCCGCAGCTCGTCGGTCCCCCAGGAGGACGTGATGTCCTCCAGCGCCTCGACGTAGACGCTGCGGTTGTGAGCGATCGTGTCGCGCCCGGCCCTGGTGAGGGAGACGACCTGGGCGCGACGGTCGTCGGGGTCGACCTCGCGGGAGACGAGCCCGGCCTCCTCGAGCGCCACCACCCTTCGGGAGACGACCGAGATGTCGAGCTCGAGGGCCGAGGCGAGGGCCGTGATGCGCCGGCCGTCGTCGTCGTACAGGTGGAGCAGCATGACGTAGTTGCTGCGACGGATGCCGGTGACCTTGTTGACCGCCTCGCCGAGGCGCCTCGTCACGTTGTCCGCCTCGAGGATCGCGCGCAGGAGGTCGGTGACCACCGCGCTTCGATCCACGCGGCCGTCGGCGGGGTTGCGGTCGGCTGGCACGCTGCAATCGTACGGTTCGCGCCCCCCGCGCCGGGATCCGGAAGGCATCGCCCCGAATGCATGCAGATGCATCGAGGCTTGCGTCCGGCGCGCAGAAGGAGAAGTGTCGTTGTGACCGATGCACGACGACCGACGACCAAGGAGGATTCCATGGGTTTGGGCGACAAGATCGAGAACGCCGCGCAGGACGCCAAGGGCAAGGCCAAGGAGACCGCCGGCGACGCCACCGATGACAAGAGCCTCCAGTCCGAGGGCCTTGCCGACCAGGCCGGCGCCAAGGTGAAGAAGGCCGCCGAGAACGTCAAGGACATCTTCAAGGGCTGACAGCCTCGAGAGCTTGTGCAAGGCCCCCGCCCCGTCGTGAGAACGACGGGGCGGGGGCCTTTTCTCGTCGCTTCTGACGCGCGTCCCCGCACCGCGGATCGGACGTCAGATATTGCTCCCGCAGAAGCATTGACGGCGGACTTCGAGGCGCTCAATATTTGCTGGTGTCCGCGATGAACAACCTGGCGGAGTGGGTCTCACTTCTCGCCCTGCTCGGCGTACTTGCGTTCGCCGTCATCCGCCCGAAGGGGTTGCCGGAGGCTGTCGCAGCCGTCCCCGTCGCGCTCCTCCTGCTCGCCATCGGCGTCATCGACCTGCCCGCCGCGGGGGACGAGGCGGCGACCCTCGGTCCCACGGTGGGCTTCCTGGCCGCCATCCTCGTGCTCGCCCACCTGTGCGAGCAGGAGGGCCTGTTCACGGCGCTCGGGCAGTTCATGGCGAGAGGGTCGAAGGGCGAGCCCAAGCGACTCCTCACCCTCGTCTTCGTCGTCGCCGCACTGACGACCGCGGTGCTCAGCCTCGACGCGACCGTCGTCCTGCTCACCCCGATCGTCTTCGCCACGGCCTCCCGGATGGGCGTGCGGCCGAAGCCCCACGTCTACGCCACCGCCCACCTCGCCAACTCCGCCTCCCTCCTGCTGCCCGTCTCGAACCTGACGAACCTGCTGGCGATGAACGCGTCCGGGCTCGGCTTCGCGTCGTTCGCCGCGGTCATGGCGCTGCCGTGGCTCGTCTCCCTCGGCATCGAGTACTGCGTCTTCCGCTGGCAGTTCGGCACCGACCTGTCCGTCCGCTCGACCGGGCGACCCGACGACGACGCGATCGAGGTCCCGCGGTTCGCCGTCGGGGTCGTCGTCCTCACCCTGATCGGGTTCGTGGCCTGCTCGCCCCTGGGGATCGAGACGTACTGGGCCGCGCTGCTCGGCGTCGTCCTCCTCGCCGGCAAGCGGCTGGTCGCCGGGTCGGAGCCCCGCGGCCGACAGCTTCTCGACCTGCTGAAGTCGATCAACGTCTGGTTCATCCTCTTCGTCCTCAGCCTCGGCATCGTCGTCCGGGCCGTGGTGGACAACGGGCTGTCCGAGGCGATCAGCGATCTGCTCCCCGACGGGACGAGCCTGCTCAGCATGCTGATGCTGACGCTCATCGCGGCCCTGCTCGCCAACGTCGTCAACAACCTGCCGGCGGTCCTCGTCCTCCTGCCGCTCGTGTCCTCGGCGGGCCCCACGGCCGTCCTCGCCGTGCTCATCGGGGTCAACATCGGGCCGAACCTCACCTACGTCGGATCGCTCGCCACGCTGCTGTGGCGACGGATCCTCGCGGACCGGAACCAGGAGACCGGCGTCGCCGAGTTCACGAAGCTGGGACTGATGACCGTTCCGATAAGTTTGGTGCTGTGCACCTGTGCTCTGTGGGTCACCACTCGCCTGTTAGGGGTATGAGATGAAGGTCGTCGCGTGGATCGCGCCAGGGACGTGGGAGTCCGTCGTCACCGCAGCCAGGAACCGGCCGACGTCCGACACCATCACCCTCGTGGCCGCGGCCGACACCCAGGAGGACATCCCGTCGGGCATCCTCTCGGGTCTGCTCGGCCGCGGGCACGCCCCCGGCCACGAGTACTACGACAGGCTGAGCGAGGACGCCGCGCAGGATCTGCTCGACCAGGCCGCGGCCGCGCTCGGACGCGAGAGCGAGTCCCGGCTCCTCGTCGGCAAGACCGAACGGGTCGTGACCGAGGCGTGCGACGACGCCGATCTCCTCATCCTCGCCCGCGACGGCGACCGGTCACGCCTCGGCCCGCGCAGCATCGGCCGGCACACACGGTTCGTCCTCGACCATGCCCCGTGCACCGTCGCCGTGCTCTGGCCCGGTGACACGCCCTCGCTCGACTCCATCCCGGACGAGGTCCCGCCGGAGGATGATCCCGCCAACCTCCCGCACGAGCGGCACTGACCGGGGCGGGGTGCCCCACAGGGCCCCGCGCGGGTCGGGCGGCGACGGTCGGCCGACGACGGCGCGGGCCTCGGCCCGTGTCGTCGCCGCCGTGGCGCGCCTGTCGACGGGCATGACCGACCAGGTGCCGACCGCTCAGAGCGACGCGGGCTCCGGAGGACGTGTCCGCTCGAAGGCGTCGTACACGAGGTTCCATGCGACGTCGTCGTCGATCACCGCGTACTGGGCAACCGTCCGATCGCGCTCCCAACGGACGTACTCGCGGTAGTCGCGGCGCAGGGCCTCGCGGCAGGCCCACCAGGGAGCCACGGCAATGACGAGGGCGGGCCAGTCGCGATCACCGTCGTCGCCGACCGTGCTCCCGAACGGGATCGGGACGACGAGGGTGCGGCGGTACCACTCGTCCCCACTGAGCGAGGGCCTGAGGCTCGCCCACCGCAGCATCCAGACGACCTTCTTCATGGCGTTCTCCTTCTCTCCGGCCAGCCCCAGGTCGGGGCTAGCGTTGGATGAAGGACGAACGTATCGAGGTCACGGCCACACCATACCGACGTCCTCGGACGACGCACCTGCCGCCCCGTCGCGGCCCGGAAATGGCGAATGCCCCGGCCGGTATACCGGCCGGGGCACTGCGCGCCCGAAGGGACTCGAACCCCCAACCTTCTGATCCGTAGTCAGATGCTCTATCCATTGAGCTACGGGCGCACGCCTCAAGGGCAGGAGATACGTTACCCGCCGTTGGGGCCCCGCACCCACCCCCACGTGGTGAGTGTGCTCACGGCGAGGAATCGCACGCCACGTCCGCGACGTCGTCGAGGGCCTTGACGATCTCCGGAACTGAAGCCTCAGCCCCGGCGGGAGGCCCACCAGACGCCGCCCGCGATCGTGAGGCCGACCCCGAGGAGACCGCCGAAGACGCCGAACAGGATGCCGCCGACGGAGCCGAAGATCTGGCCGGCCCCGATGTCCTCACCCACGAGGGTTGGCCCGTTGCACCCGATCATGTACGTCCCGGCGACGTCGGTGGTGAAGCGGGCGCCGAGCTCGTAGCCCTGGACGGAGATCTGCGCGCCGGGGGTCGTGAGGTCGACCCGATCGCCGCTGGGCGCGATCACCGTGCACGAGGTCGTGGTGTTGGAGCCGCCGGTGTAGTACAGCGCCCACTCCTCGCCGGCCTCGGCGGTGATCTGCGTGCCGTTCGTGCTGATGTCGGTCAGGTCGACGCTCTCGGCGAACCCGATCACGGACCGGATCGCCATCACCGCGACGATGACGGCGGCAACGATCAGCACGATGCCCGTGAACGTCATGATCTTCGGACCGGTCGTGCTGCGGTTCTTCCTCGGCGGCATCACGCCCGCGCCCGGGGAGCCGTAGGGGTTCTGCTGGCCGCCGCCCGGCTGGCCATAGGTGGGCTGGCCGTACGCGCCGCCCTGCTGGCCGTATGCCTGCTGACCGTACGCGCCGCCCTGCTGCGCGGAGCTCCCGGCCTGCGGGATGCCGTAGGCCTTGGTGAAGTCCGACTCGTAGCCACCGCCCTGCGGGTAGCCGTTGTTCGCGCTCATCGTTCCCTCCGAAGTCGATGCCCGGCGCCTCGGCCGGTGGGCGGGCCATACCGTGCCGTGCCGTGCCGTGCCGTGCCGTGCCGTCCAACGGCGCGCGTACCTGCTCGGCCCGATGTGACGCTACCGCGCCGCACCGTCGGGCGGTACGCCCCCACGGGGCGAGACCTCCCCCGTGTGCGCTGCAATACCGCCGATAGTTCTCCCCATGGAGGGGCCTGGGGGTCGATGGCACAATGACAAAATCCCGCCCCCTGTCAGGCCCACCCCACACTGGAATCACCGAGGAGATCCCATGCGCCGTCGTCTTGCTGCACTCGCCCTACCTGCCGTGGCAGCACTCGTCGTGAGCGCGTGCAGCGCGACCGGGGAGCCGACGGCGGTGGCCCCTCCGGCGCCGACCGTCCCGGCCCCCGCCCCGGCGCCCACCGATCCCGAGCCGACGACGGAGCCCGCCCCGGATCCCGAGCCCACCACGGACCCCGAGCCGACGACGGAGCCCCCGGCCGATCCCGACCCGGGCACCGACAGGGATGCCGGCGCTACGCGCGAGGAACCTGCGCCGGTCGGCACGGAGGTCCGCGTCGGCGACTGGAGCGTCGCCGTCGACCCGACGATCACGGACGCGAACGATGCCATCGCGAACGAGAACATGTTCAACTCGCCCCCCGGGGACGGGAACAACTACATCCTTCTGCCGGTCAACGCCACCTACAACGGAGGAGACTCCGGCAGCGCCTGGATCGACCTGAGCATCGCGTTCGTCGGGAACAACGCGGTGACCTACGACGGCAGCTACTGCGGCGTGATCCCCAACCCGCTCATGAACGCGGGCGACGTGTACGCCGGTGGCACCGCCAGCGGGAACGTCTGCGCCGAGGTCCCGGTCGACGCGATCGAGGGCGGCGTCTGGCGCGTCGAGGAGGCGTTCAACTTCCAGAGCCAGACGGCGCGCTTCTTCGCCGCCGCCTGACCGCTGCCGGCCGCCTGACCGCCGCGGGCCGCCTGACCACGTCAGTCGGCCGGCAGGAGTCGCGGGTCGACGTCGCCGGCCAGCCACGTGCCGAGCACGTCGTTGAAGAGGGCGACGTCCTCGATGTTCCAGATGTGGTGCATGCCGGGCGCCAGCCGCCGTTCGGTAGTCGGCACCGCCGCGGCCAGGTCGCCCAGCGAGGCACGGACGACAGCCGGCTCCTTCTCTCCCGCAATCGCGAGGAGGGGCCCGTCGTACCGGTCCAACCCGCTCGGCACGGTGCCCGCGTAGACCTCGGCGAGCATCCTCGCCGCCGTCTCGCGCCGGACCGACAGGCCGTGGTCGACGTACAGCTGCCGGGAGTCCGCCGGGAGCCGGAACGCAGCGGCCTGCCCCTTCCAGAACCACGGCCGGTCCCACAGGGCCAGCTGGGCACGGGACGTCAGTCGCGCCCCGACGCCGACCGGACGCAGCGCCGCGCCCGTCACCAGGGCGGAGCGCACGCGGTGCGGGTGGCGCGCCAGGACGTGGAGGGCGACGACCGCCCCCAGTGAGAGCCCCACGAGGTCGACGCCGCCCCGCACGCCGAGGTCGCCCAGGCGGTTGACGACGTCGTCGGCGGCCGCGTCGAGCCCCGGCCAGTCCTCGTCGACCCGCGCACCGAAACCGGGCAGGTGCGGCGTGACGACCGCCCGATCCGTCAGCCCCTCGACCTGCGGCTCCCACATCCAGTTCGCGACGTTGCCGCCGTGCAGCAGGACGACGGCCGGGCTGTCTCCCCCGGCGTCTGGGTGGTGAACCTCCAGGTAGTCGCTCACAGGAGCCGGCCTTCCGTGTCGTCGAGCCAGGCGAGCTCCGCCCGGACGTGGGCGATGCCGTTCTCGAGCGTGGCGAGCCTGAGCTGAGTCGCCCGGTCGGTGAGGTCCGCGCCGCGCATGCCCTCGAAGAGGGCCAGCCGCTCGGTGGCCTCGGCCCGGCGGGCGGCGAGGAGGTCGCGCAGCGCGTCGTCGTCCAGGTCGCCGCCGAGGAAGACGCGCGCGAGGAACGGGTCGCGGTCCGCGTGCGGCTCCACGGGGCCGGCGAGCCAGGCGCGCAGGGCCTCGCGGCCGGCGTCGGTGAGGTGGTGCTCCTGCCGGTCCGGGGCGCCCTGGCCCGGCACTGTCCTGACCTCGGCGAGCCCGTCGTCGACGAGCCGCGCGAGCGCCCGGTAGACCTGCGCCTTGTCGGCTGACCAGAAGTGCGCGGCGGTCGAGTCGAAGTGCCGCTTGACGTCGTAGCCCGTCATCGGCGCGATGGCGAGCAGTCCGAGGATGATGCGCGAGAGGACCACGGGACGAACGTAGCGCCCGACTAGTCGACTTGTCTACTAGACGCGGCGACGACAAGGCCGCCGGTGCCTCACGAAAGGGCGGTGAGTGGCACGTTCTCCGGCCACAACGTGCCACTCACCGCCCCGACGACGTAGCTGGCGAATCCAGGCACCGACGACAAAGAGGGCCGGACCCGCGTGCTGCGGGTCCGGCCCTCTGCGATGTCTCGCGACATCCATCGGCGGAGACGGTGGGATTTGAACCCACGAACGGGTCACCCCGTTACATCCTTAGCAGGGATGCGCACTAGGCCTGACTATGCGACGTCTCCAGATGCGCACCACACGTTACCTGGACCGGCGACCGCGTTCCAACGACTTCCGGCCCGGGCGGGGCGAGACTCGTCACGCCTGGCGGAGGGTAAGGGATTCGAACCCTTGGTGGGTTGCCCCACAACGGTTTTCAAGACCGTCACATTCGGCCGCTCTGTCAACCCTCCCCGGTCCGCGGACGGACCGGCGACCATCCTACGGAAGTCCGGCACGGTCCCTGGTGAGGCGACCGCGGACGGCGCCGCGTCGTCGTCGGGCGGGGACATGAACCGCCCGACGTCGGCTCGGACGCGCGATTCGTACGGCACCATGGCCAGATGCAGGCTATCCACGTCACCGACGACTCCACCCTCGAGCTTCGCGACCTCCCCGACCCGCCGCCGGGCGCGGGCGAGGTCGTCATCGACATCGCCGCCGCCGGCGTCAACCGGGCCGACCTCCTCCAGGTGAGCGGCGGCCACCTGCCGCCCGTGGGCGAGTCCGACGTCCTCGGCCTCGAGTGCTCCGGCACGATCTCGGCGGTCGGCGAGCACACCGAGGGCTGGCAGGTCGGGGACCGCGTGTGCGCGCTGCTCGCAGGCGGCGGGTACGCCACGAAGGTCGCCGCCCCCGCCGGTCAGCTGCTGCCCGTCCCCGACTCGCTCGACCTCGTCGAGGCGGCCTCCCTCCCGGAGTCCGTCGCGACCGCCTGGTCGAACATGGTGGAGCTCGCGCACCTCGCGCCGTCCGGGACCGTGCTCGTACACGGCGGCTCGGGCGGGGTCGGGTCGATCGCGATCCAGCTCGCGCACGCGTACGGCTCGCGCGTCGTCACGACGGCGGGCGGACCCGAGCGGACGGAGCGCTGCCTCACGCTCGGCGCGGACGCGGCGATCGACCACCGCAGCGACGACGTCGCCGACCAGATCCTCGCCGCCACCGACGGCCGGGGCGCCGACGTCATCCTCGACGTGCTCGGCGCGGGCGGCCTCGACCTCAACATCCGGGTCCTCGCCGAGCGCGGCCGCCTCATGATCATCGGGGTCCTCGACGGCGGGGTGGGCGAGATCGACCTGCGTCGCCTCCTCGACCGGTCCGGCACGATCACGGCGGCCAAGCTCCGCACGCGGTCCCGCGCGTCCAAGGCCGCGCTCATCGCCGACATCCGCGAGCGCGTCTGGCCGTGGGTCGCCGACGGCGTGGTCCGGCCCGTCGTCGCCGAGCGCTTCGCGCTCGAGGACGCCGGCGACGCACACGCCGCGATGCGCGCCGGCGGGGCGTTCGGGAAGATCCTGCTCACCACGTAGGGCCGGGCACGCGAAAGCCCGGCACGCGAACCTCTACTTCTGCGAACCCGCCATGAGCGCGTTGACGAAGTACCGCTGGAACGCGAAGAACACGATGAGCGGCGCGATCATCGACAGGAACGCCCCCGCGGAGAGCAGGTCGATGTTCGAGGAGAACTGCCGCAGCTGCGACTGCAGGGCCACCGTGATCGGTTGACTGTTCGAGTCGGAGAACAGCATCGCCACGAGCATGTCGTTCCAGGACCAGAGGAACTGGAAAATCGCGAGCGACGCGATCGACGGCATCGCGAGCGGCAGGGCGATCCGGAAGAAGATCCGGAACTCGCTCGCGCCATCGATTCGCGCGGCCTCCAACATCTCGTCCGGGATCTGCATGAAGAAGTTCCGCAGCAGGAAGATCGCCAGGGGCAGGCCGAACGCGAGGTGGAAGAGGATGACCGCGAACACGGATCCGAAGATGCCGATCGACCCGAACAGGCGGGCCAGCGGGATGAACGCGACCTGGAGCGGCACCGCCATGAACGCGACGATGACGATGAGCACCCAGTCGCGCCCGGGGAACTTGATCCACGCCAGCGCGTAGCCGGCGAGCGCCCCGAGCAGGACCACCAGCAGGGTGGAGGGCACGACGATGAGGACCGAGTTCCACAGCGAGGAGACGATCCAGTCGGCCTCGAGCAGCGCCCGGTAGTTGTCCACCGAGAACTGGCTGATGTTGCCGAACGCCGTCCACCACCCCGACTGCGCGTTGTCCTGCGAGGAGCGCAGCGAGGAGAAGAACAGGCCGACCGTCGGCACGATCCAGATCAGCGCCACGACGATGAGGACAACGTTGATCAGGGGCTTGCCGACGAACCGGCCGACCGCCGACTCCTTGCCGGGCCGGGAACCGGGCGGGGTCGCCTCCGGGAGGTCGCGGCCGGAGCCGCCCCCGCCGTCCTCGGCACCAGGGAGGGGCTCCCGTTCGAGCTCGCCCTCGGTCTGCTCGACGGCGCTCATACCTGGCCCCCCTTCCGGAAGTTGCGGATGTTGACGAGGATCGCCGGCAGGACGAGCAGCAGCAGGAAGATCGCGAGCGCGGAGCCGAGGCCCTGGTCGTTGCCGCCGCCGAAGGACACGGTCCACATTCGGGTCGCGATGACGTCGGCCGCCGGTTTCGACACCCCCGGTGGGATGACGTAGACGAGGTCGAAGATCTTCAGCACGTTGATCACGAGCGTCACGAACACGACCATGAGGACGGGTGCCAGCTGCGGCACGGTGATCTTGCGGAACACCTGCCACTCGTTCGCCCCGTCGGTGCGGGCCGCCTCCAGCAGAGAACGGTCGACCGCGGCCAGGCCCGACGCGATGAGGACCATCGCGAAGCCCGCCCAGATCCACACGTACGCAAGGATCGTCACGGGCGTGATCAGCCCCGGGCCGAGCCAGTCGATCCCCTGCGCGCCGGGCGCGAAGTTCGCGGCCGGCAGGGTGATCGTGTAGCTCTCCCCCGGCGAGAGGCCCTCGAGGACGAACGTGCCGTCGTCGGACGTGGTCGCGGACGCGACCTCCTCCCCGGACGCGCTCGTGGCGACGACCTCGACGTCGGGCAGACCCGGCTTGCCGTCGCCGACCTCGCCCGTGGTCCCCCCGCCGCCCGGGATGAAGTCGAGCCAGATCGTGCCGGCGATCTGGCTGTCGGACGGCGCGGCGGCGGTGACCGCCTCGACCTGCTCCGCGGGCAGGTTCTCCGGGGCGATGCCCACCAGCGGCACGTCCACCTCGCTGCCCGCGGCCACGGCGTCCGCGACGAGGCCCCCGGACTCCTCGTCCGGTTGCGGGAGCGCCTCCGGCCGGGGCCGGGCGTCCGGGTAGGTCTCGCTGCCGGCGCCGAAGAGCTCCTTGACGGACACGATCGCCGCGTTCGCCAGCCCGATGTCCGGGTTCTGCTGGAACACCATGCGGAAGATGACGCCGGCGGCGAGCATGGAGATCGCCATCGGCATGAAGATGATGAGCTTGAAGGCGGTCTGCCAGCGGACCTTCTCCATGAGCACGGCGAAGATCAGGCCGAGGACCGTGCAGACGAGCGGGGCGACGACGACCCAGATCGCGTTGTTGCGCAGCGCCCGGAACGTGTCCGGGTCCGTGAACATCGAGCCGTAGTTGCCGAGCCCCACGAACGTGTCGCCCGAGGCGTCGAACAGGGAACGGTAGACCGAGTAGACGATCGGGTAGGCGATGAGCACGCCCAGGACCACCACGGCCGGACCGAGGAAGATGAGCAGCAGGAGCCACGTCCGGGACCGCCGACGGGGGGCGCGCGTCGTCGCACGCCCCCCGTCGGTCCCGGTCGTGGGAACGACCGTCGTCATGGCTTACTCGCCGTAGGCGGAGACCGCCGCGTCCTCAAGCTCCTGCGCCGTGGCGGCGGGGTCGGACGGGTCCTCGAAGAAGCCGATGAGGATCTGCCACATGCCCTCGCCCTCGGTGCCACCGAACGCGGACGGCGTGAGGTCGGAGAGGTCGAAGCGGAACACCTCGGCGTCGACGAGGTTCTGGGCGATCTCGAGCGAGACGTCGTCCGGGTAGAGGTCGAGGTCCGAGTTCTGGTTGGGCGACGTGAAGCCACCGCGCTCGATCCAGATGTTCGCGGCCTCGGGGGAGGCCAGGTACTGCATGAGCGCCTGGGTCCCCTCGTCCTCGTCGAAGGCCACCGCGACGTTGCCGGCGCCCATGACGGTCGGCGGGGAGTCGTTCATCGACGGCCAGGGGTAGAACAGGGCGTCCTCGCCGACGACCGCGTTTGTCTGGTCGGCGATGTTGCCGGCCACGAAGTCGCCCTCGAAGACGGTGCCCGCCGCGGGGTCGTCCTGGAACACGGCGGTCACCGAGTCCGGGAAGGACATCTGGCCGCCGCCGGACAGCAGCAGCGAGTCGTTGCCCCACACCTCGGCGAGGGCGTCGAGCGCCTCGATCACCGAGTCGTCGGTCCACGGGATCTCGTGGTCCGCGAGCTGGTCGTACATCTCGGGACCAGCGGTGCGGAGGTAGACGTTCTCGAACCAGTCTGTCAGCGGCCAGCCGACGTCGGCGCCCACCGCG
Source organism: Actinomycetales bacterium JB111 (assembly GCA_900163555.1). Taxonomy (GTDB): domain Bacteria; phylum Actinomycetota; class Actinomycetes; order Actinomycetales; family Actinomycetaceae; genus JB111. Next base: position 20,530 of record FUHX01000047.1, read on the forward strand.
AGCCCGGGCACGCCCGAGTCGGAGACGAGCTGCAGGGTGGAGACGAAGTCCTCCCACGTCTCGGGAACCTCGGCCCCGGCGTTCGAGTAGACCTCGGTGTTGTACCAGATGGTCGACTTGTTGGCGGCCTTGAACCAGACGCCGTAGACCTCGCCGTCGACCGTGCCGAGGTCGAGCCAGGTGTCCGCGTAGTTCTCCTGCACGGAGGCCAGCGCGTCGTCGCCGAGGGGGACGATGCTGCCGTCGGCGGCCAGCTGCTCCATGAGCGCGGGCTGCGGGATGAGGGCCACGTTCGGCGGGGCGCCGCCCTCGATCGCGGTGCCGAGGTTCGTCGCCACGTTGTTGCCGAGCGACGTGTAGTTGACCTGCGCGCCGGTGGCCTCCTCGAAGGCGTCGAGCACGGTCTCGAAGCTCTCCTGCTCGGCACCGGTCCAGTCGGAGGCGGCCTCGAGCGTCACGCCGGACAGGTCCGGGTAGCCCTCGAGCTCCAGCAGCTCCTGCGCGCCGTCGTCGCCGCCGTCCGAGCCGCCCTCGTCGCTCGACGTCTCGCCACCCTCGGAACCACCCGAGGTCGACTCGTCGTCCGAGTCCCCGCCGCCGCACGCCGCGAGCAGCGCTGCCGCGGCGATCCCTGCGACGAGCGCGGAGCTCCGTCGCATTCCAGTCCTTCGTGCCATCGTTCGCCCTCCTTGGTGAAACGTCTGTATCCAGGATCGTCGTCATAGTAGGCCCGCCCGACGAACGGGCGGCCCGATCCAAGGTTGCAGCACGGTCACGCCGCCGGGCGGCGGTGGCGCTCAGTCCTCGTCGGCCTCCGCGGCGGGGGCCGGGTAGGCCTCCACGGCCGCGTCCTCGAGCTCCTCGGCCGTCGCGGCCGGGTCGCTCGGGTCGGCGAGGAAGTCCAGGAGGATGCCCCACATCCCGTCCGGCACGGGCCCGCCGAACGAGCTCGGGGCGTTGTCGAACAGGTCGAGGCGGAAGACCTCCGCGTCGACGAGCTGCTCGGCGACCCGGCGCGAGCTGAGGTCGCCGTACAGGTCGAGGTCGGCGTTCCGGTTCGGCGAGGTGATGCCGCCGCGCTCGATCCAGACGTCCGCGGCCTCCGGGGAGGCGAGGTAGCGCATGAGCGCCTGGGTCCCCTCGGAGCCGTCGAAGGCGACGGCGAGGGTGCCGGCGCCGATGACGGTCGGCGCGGAGTCGTCCATCGACGGCCAGGGGAAGGACGAGGCGTCCTCGCCGACGACCGCCGTGGTCTGGTAGGCGATGTTCCCGGCCGTGTAGTCGGGCCCGACGACGGTGCCGGCCTCCGGCGGGTCCGTGAAGACGGCCGTCACGGACTCCGGGAAGGAGGTGTCGAGGGCGTCGGGGAGCAGGAGGTCCGGGTCGCCCCACACCTCGGCGAGGTGCTCGAGAGCCTCGACCACGGTCGGGTCCGTCCACGGGATCTCGCGGTCCGAGAGCCGGTCGTACATCTCGGGCCCGGCCGTGCGGACGTAGACGTTCTCGAACCAGTCCGTCAGCGGCCAACCGATGTCCGCGCCGAGAGACAGCCCGGGCACACCCGAGTCCGACACCGCGCGCAGGCCGGCCACGAACTCCTCCCACGTCTGCGGTTCGGCGACGCCCGCGTCCGCGTAGACGGCGGTGTTGTACCAGACGATCGACTTGCTGGAGGCCTCGAACCACACGCCGTACAGGTCGCCGTCGACGCTGCCGAGGTCCGCCCAGGTCTGCGCGTAGTTCGCGTCCACCTCGGCGGCGACCTCGTCGCCCAGCGGCACGATGCTCTCGTCGAGGGCGAGCTGCTCCATGGTCGACGGGCGGTCGACGATCGCGACGTTCGGCGGGACGCCCTCGCGGACGGCGGCGCGGATGTTCGGGAGGACGTCGCTGCCCGTGGTCAGGTAGTCGACCCGCGCCCCGGTGGCGGCCTCGAACGGCTCGAGGACGGCCTCGACCGTGTCCTGCTCAGGCCCGGTCCACTGCGCCGCGAGCTCCAGGGTCACGCCCGAGAGGTCCGGGTACCCCTCGAGCTCCACGATCGGTGCCGCGTCGTCCCCGCCCGACGGCGACTCCGTGGTCTCCCCGCCCGTGGCACTCTCCGAGGGCTCGCCCGGCCCGCCGCCACAGGCGGCGAGCAGTCCGATCGCGGCGAGGGTGACGACGGTGGCCCGGACGCGTCGGATCGGAACGTGGCGTGTCATCAAGCGGCCTCGGCTGGGTTCGACGGACGGGCAGGAGCGTGGTCATCGTAGGCGGATCGGGTCCCGCGCGCTCGGTCGGGCGCGGCCCCCGGGCACGCCCGGGACCCAGGGACCGCCATGGGGATGGTCACCGGTCGGCGGCGAGCAGGTCGAGCAGGTCCGCCAGGCCGTCCTCCTCGACGGAGGGCACCGCGGCCTTGGCGTGGGCGCGGACCTCGGGGCGGGCGCCGCCCATGGCGACCCCGAGGCCCGCCCAGGCGAGCATCTCGACGTCGTTCGAGCCGTCTCCGCAGGTGACGGTCGCCTCCGGGGCGACGCCGTGGATCGTCCGGATGCGATCGAGCGCGGTCGCCTTGGAGATCCCCTCGGGCGCGACGTCGACCCAGGACGACCAGCCGATCGCGAAGGTCACCGAGTGCATGCCGGCCGACCGCACCGCAGCGTCGAAGCTCTCGGCGTCCAGGTGCGCGGCGCGCAGCGTGAGGCGCGTGACCTCCTTGGAGCAGAGGTCCTCGAAGTCGACGAGCGTCCACTCGCCGGCCAGCTCGCCGGGCGGGAACGGGGACGACAGCCGGAAGCCGACGCCGACGTCCTCCACCGCGAACACGCCGTCCGGGATGGCCCGGCGCAGCGCTCGAAGGGCGGGCTCCGGGTCGAAGGTGACGACGTGGTCGATCTCGAACCCGCCGTCGGAGGCCTCGTCGAGGAGGACCGTGACCGCGCCGTTGGAGGACACGGCGTAGCGGTCCGTCAGGCCGATCTGCCGTGCCACGGGGACGGTGGCGAAGACGCTGCGGCCGGTCGCCAGCATGAGGTGGGTGCCGGTGTCCCGCAGGGCCGTGACCGACTCGGCGACGCGGTCCGAGAGCCGCGTGTCGTGGTGGAGGATCGTGCCGTCGATGTCGAGCGCGACCATGAGGTCCGGGCCCGCCGCGGGCAGGTCGGCCACGAGGGACTTCAGGGAGTCGGCGGGCAGCGGCGTGCGGGACCTGCGCTGGACGACGGAGCGCGCCCACCTCCCGGCCTTCGCCAGCGCGAGGCCCACCGCGGGCGCCGTGCCGCCGGACGCCGCGCCCCGCCTGCGGGGCGCGGGGGCCGGGTCGACGACGGGGGCTGCGTCGTCGTCGGGGGCCGGGTCGTCGACCCTGGTCGTGGCCGTGGGCGCGTCGGCGCCCGCATCTGCGAACGTGGCCGCGTCGTCGTCGGGGCGCGCGCCGTCGTCGGGGGTGTCGGCGCTCGGCTCGGACTCCGGCGACGGGGACGCGGCCACCTGCTCCTCGGCGGTCATACGGACACCGGCCGCAGGACCTCTCGCCCGCCGAGATAGGGGCGCAGGGCCTCGGGCACGTGGACCGAGCCGTCGGCCTGCTGGTGGTTCTCGAGGAAGGCGACGATCCAGCGCGTCGTGGCGAGCGTGCCGTTGACGGTCGCCACGGGGCTGGTGCCCTTCTCGCCGCGCGACCGGATGCCGAGGCGCCGGGCCTGGAAGGTCGTGCAGTTCGAGGTCGAGGTGACCTCCATCCAGCGCTCCTGGCTCGGCAGCCACGCCTCGCAGTCGAACTTGCGGGCGGCGGAGGTGCCGAGGTCGCCGGCCGCCGTGTCGATGATCCGGTACGGCAGCTCGATCGCGTCGAGCATCTCCCGCTCGAGCTGGAGGAACCGCGCGTGCTCGTCGGCCGCGGCCTCGGGCGCGACGTAGGAGAACATCTCGAGCTTGTTGAACTGGTGGACGCGGATGATGCCCCGGGTGTCCTTGCCGTAGCTGCCGGCCTCCCGCCGGTAGCAGGTCGACCACCCCGCGTAGCGCAGCGGGCCGGCGGCGACGTCGATGATCTCGTCGCTGTGGTAGCCGGCGAGCGCCACCTCGGAGGTGCCCGTGAGGTACAGGTCGTCGGCGGGCAGGTGGTAGATCTCGTCCGCGTGGGCGCCGAGGAACCCCGTGCCGGCCATGGTCTGGGGGCTGACGAGGGTCGGCGTGACCATGAGCGTGAAGCCGGCGGCCTCCGCGCGGTCGGCCGCCCGGGTGAGCAGGGCGAGCTCGAGGCGCGCCCCGATGCCGGTGAGGTAGTAGAACCGCGAGCCGGAGACCTTGGTGCCGCGGGCGACGTCGATGGCCTTCAGCCCCTCACCGATGTCGAGGTGGTCACGGACGGTCACGCCCTCGGCCGCGAGGTCGCGCGGGGTGCCCACGTGCTCGAGGACCTCGAAGTCGTCCTCGCCGCCGGCCGGCACGCCGCCGGCCACGATGTTCGGCATCTGCCACAGCAGCTCGTCGGTGCGCGCCGCTGCCGCGTCGGCAGCCTTCTCGACCTCGGCGACCTCGCCGGCCATCGCCTTGGCCCGCTCGAGGATCGCCGGACGCTCCTCGGCGGACGCCTTGCCGATCGACCGGGACAGCTCCTTGTGCGCAGCGCGCCGGGACTCGAAGTCGTTCAGCAGGCTGCGACGCTCGGAGTCGGCGGCCAGGATCCGGTCCACGAGCTCCGGGTCCGCTCCGCGGGCGACCTGGCTGTCTCGCGCGGGCTGAGGGTTCTCGCGCAGGGCACGCACATCGATCATGGGCCGAGCCTATGACGACTCCCGGGTGGCTCTCCCCATTCGGGTGCACGTCACACGGGCGCGGGGCGGTGGCAAGATGCCGATCGGGCCGCCGGCCCGAAATTTCCGGGATCGTCTCCCATGGAGTGAAGGGACCGACATGATCGTCACCACCACCGCGACCGTCGAGAACGCGAACATCGTCGAGTACGTCCGCATCGTCGCCGGCGAGACCGTCATCGGCATCAACATGTTCAAGGACATCGGCGCGGGATTCCGCAACATCGTCGGCGGCCGGTCCGAGGGCTACGAGCGGGAGATCGGCGGCGCGCGCGAGGCCGCGCTCGGCGAGATGGTGCAGCGCGCCATCGAGCTCGGCGCCAACGGCGTGGTCGGCGTCGACATCGACTACGAGTCCGTCGGCCAAGGAATGATGATGGTGACCGCCTCCGGCACCGCCGTCCGCTTCGGCTGAGCTCACCGCGGGCGACCGACCCCACAGGCGGCTCGCCCGGATTGCGTCATCGGCACGGGCGACGACGGGCTACCGTGAGGCGTGCCCACGGAATGGTTGATCGTCCTCGTCGTCTGCGCCGTCCTCGCGCTGCCCATTCTCGTCCTCACGGTCGTCGTGGCCGTCCGCCGCGGCAAGGCTGAGCGCGAGACCGCGGAGGCCAACGAGCGGGCCCGCCTCGCGGACCAGGAGGAGAAGGAGCGGCAGGCCCTGCTGACCCCGCCGCGCCGCCCGTTCGCGGTCGTCGTCAACCCGACGAAGACCGACGACGTGACGGGCCTGCGCCGCCTGTTCCGCATCGAGGCGCACCGCATCGGCCGCCCCGCCCCCCTGTGGTTCGAGACCACCGCCGACGACCCCGGCCGCGGCCAGGCCCGCGAGGCGATCGCGGCCGGCGCCAGCACGGTCATCGCGGCCGGCGGCGACGGCACGGTCCGCGCGGTCGCCGAGGTCCTCGCGGACTCCGGCACCCCGATGGGCGTGGTCCCCATGGGCACCGGCAACCTCCTCGCCCGCAACCTCGGCATCCCGCTGGAGGACCTGGGCCGCCAGATCCGCATCGCCACGTCCGAGCAGGCGGGGCCCGTCGACGTCGGGTGGGCGCGCGCGACCGAGGTCCCGCCCGGGGCCGACGACGGCATCGCCACCCGCGAGGTCGGCGCCGGCCGCGACGGCTGGCACGCGTTCACCGTCATCGCCGGCATGGGCTGGGACGCGGACATGGTCCACGAGACCCGCTCCGAGCTGAAGGCACGGCTCGGCTGGTTCGCCTACGGGTTCGGCGGGCTGAAGAACTCCTTCAAGCGCCGGCTGCCCGTGCGCGTGTCCGTGGACGGCGGCCGGGCCGAGGAGCTCAAGGTCCGCACGGTGATGGTCGCCAACTGCGGCGCCCTGCCCGGCGGCATGGTCCTCTCCCCCGACTCGAAGTTCGACGACGGCGTCCTCGACGTCGTCGCCGTCAACACCCGGTTCGGGCTGCTCGGCTGGTCGCACCTGCTCATGTCGGTCGCCAAGCAGTCGCGCACCGGCGCACCCGAGGGCGAGACGGCGTCGGGCGCACCCCGCCGGAAGAGCGGCCTGCGCGGCAGCGAGATGCTGTTCCAGCCGGCGAAGGACGTCCGCGTCGAGGCCGAGCGCCCGGCGAACGTCCAGCTCGACGGCGACATGCTCGGCACGGCCGGCGGCGTGGACGTGCGGGTCTCCCACGGCGCGCTCAAGGTCCGCTTCCCCGGCGCGGCCGAGTAACCCACTCCCCCTTCCTTATCTCCGCCCCCCTTACCGCGAGGTAGGAACGCGGCAGGCGAGGTAGGAATTCGTAGTTCCTACCTCGGGCGCTGCGTTCCTACCTCGCGGAAGTTGCGGGTGGGTGCGGGAGCGGGTTGTTGGGTGGGCAGACGGGCGTCAGGAGCCGGCACCCTCGATGCTCACGTTCGTCGCCTTGATGACGGCGGTGGCGAGCGAGCCCACCTCGAGGCCCAGCTCGCCCACGGCCTCGGTCGAGATGAGGGAGACGACCCGGTAGGGGCCGCACTGGATCTCGACCTGGCTCATCACGACGTCCGAGGTCACCTTCGTGACGATGCCGGTGAGATGGTTGCGGGCAGAGCGTCGGCCGAGACCGTCGTCGAGCGTGTCGACCTTCTTCTCGCTGGACAGCTCGCGAGCGAGGGTGGCGAGGGACACACCGTCGACGACCTGCCGGCCGGAGGCGTCCTCCGAGGTGACGAGACGGCCCTGGTCGACCCAGCGGCGGACGGTGTCGTCGGAGACCCCGAGCAGATCGGCGGCGGCGCGGATCCGTACGTGCGGCATGGATCGACAGTAGCACCGGCGCGTGCGGTGACTTTCGGGACCTAGGTCCGTGCCGGGAGCCCCTCAGTAGGCGGTGCCGGAGATGATGTCGTCGACCCACCGGTGCGCGGCGACGAACTCGGCGTCCGACGTGCCGCGCTCGAGGTCCGGCTCGCGCCGGTCGGCCCGCGGGTAGGAGCCGAGGAACGTGACCTGCGGGCAGACGCGCCGAAGCCCCACGAACACGGCCTTCACGCGCTCGTTGGCGATGTGCCCCTCGGCGTCGATCGAGAACGCGTACCGGCCCATCGACCCGCGGATCGGCCGGGACTCGATGCGGGAGAGGTTCACCCCGCGCACGGAGAACTGCTCGAGCATCGTGAGCAGGGCGCCGGAGCCGTCGTGCGGGAGGTGCACCTGGAGCGTGGTCTTGTCGGCACCCGTCGGCTCGGGCGGCGCGACGAGCTTGGAGACCACGATGAACCGTGTGACGGCGTCCTTGGTGTCGCCGACGTCGGAGGCGAGGATCGGCAGCCCGTACCGCTCGCCGGCCAGCGGCGAGACGAGGCCGGCCTCGAAGTCGAGCTCGTCGTCGGTGGCGAGAAGGTCCGCGGCCGCGGCGGTGGAGGTGGCCGGCACGTGCACCACCCCGGGCAGGTGCTCCGCGACCCATCCGCGGCACTGCGCCCACGCGTGCGGGTGCGTGGCGAGTCGCGTGATGTCCTCCAGCCTGGTGCCGGGCCGGGCCACGAGGTTGAAGCTCACGTGCACGAGCGCCTCGCCGACGATGACGAGCGGCTCCTCCCCCACAAGTGCGTCGATGGTGGCGTTGACGCCGCCCTCGATCGAGTTCTCGATCGGCACGACCGCCCGGTCGAACTCGCCCTCGCGCACCGCCCGGATCGCCGACGGGACGTCGACCGACGGCTCCGCAACGTCCGTCTCCGGGTCGATGACCTGGTTGAGCGCCTCGTGGGTGAACGTTCCCGTGGGGCCGAGGTATGTGTATCGCACCGCCCGAGCCTATCCGCGCCCGCCGTCGTGGGCCGACGGCTCGTCGAGCGGCGGTCAGGTGGGGGCGCGCGATCAGCTGGGGATCCGCGGCCACCTGAACGAGCAGGGCGCAGCGAGTGGAGCGTTGGGTCATCGAGTGGAGCGTGTCGAAGGGCTCCACTCGGCGACTCAACGCTCCACTCGATGGTTGGGTGTGGGCCACGGGCCGCACTCGACGGTGGGGGCGGGCCTAGGGCACCGCCCGCCGGGGCGCACGGGGCACCTCGGCCGCTTCGCCGTCGTCGGACCGCCCCACGTACCCTGATCGGCATGACGTCCGGCCCCACCTTCCGCCTCAGGAACCACCCGTGAGGCGCGATCGGCGTCGGGTCGTCCTCGCGATCCTGGGCGTCCTCGTGCTGCTCGCGATGGTCAGCCCGTTCGTCGTCCCGCTCCTCGCGCACGGCGCCACGCCCGCGGCTGTCGGCCCCGTGACCTCCTCGTCCACGACCCCCACCCCCGACGACGGCGTACGCCTCGCCCCGACCACGTCCCCGTCCACGGACGGGTCCGTGACGGACGGCGAGGACCGGGCCCCCGTCGTCGTGCTGGGGACGGGCGGCATGACCTGGGAGGTCCTCGAGGACGAGCAGGCCCCCGCGCTGAGCGCGCTCGCGCGCGAGTCGCTCGCGGCGAACCTCGTGGTGCGCTCGGTCGACCCGCTCACGTGCCGTTCGGACGGCTGGCTCGGGCTCTCCAGCGGCAACCGCGCCGGGGGCGAGCGGTCCGAGGACGCCGACGGCGGCAGTGAGTGCGTGGATCTCCCGCCGTTGGGCGCGTCGAGCGCCGACAGCGAGATTCCGCGGCGCGCGCACGACTACGCGGCGGACGCTGAGCTCGAGTCGTTCGGCGCCGTGCCCGGAACCCTCGGCGACGCGCTGGCGGAGGCCGGGGTGGAGTCCGTGGGCTTCGGCGCCGGGGCCGCTCTCGCCCTCGCGCAGTCCGACGGCGCGGCGGGCGACGCCCGCCCGGCGTCCGCCGATGACGCCGAGCTGGCCGACTCCGTACGCGAGACCGTGGACTCCGGCGCGGGACTCGTCGTGGTCGACCTGGACGACGTCGGGGGCCCCGCCGACGCCGAATCGGGATCTGACGGGACGGGGTCCGGCCCGGCCGACGCCGACGCGGAACCTGACGAGGCGGGGTCCGCCCCAGACACAGATGCCGATTCCGACTCGAGCACGAGTTCGGCCGGCGTGCAGGGTGCCGACGCCGAGTCGATCGACGCCCGGGTGGGCGCCATCCTCGCGGCGCTCGACGAGGCGAACAGCGACGCGACTGTCGTGTTCGCGTCGCTGTACGACACCGCCGACCGCTCCCAGCTCCAGTCGCTCATCATCTCGCCGGCGGACGACCCCGGCGCGGGACTGATCTCCTCGCCCAGCACGCGCGCCGACGGACTCGTCCAGGTCCCCGACCTCCTGCCGACGATCCTCACGCTCACGGGCGCCGACACCCCGAGCGGGCTCCCGGGCGGCACCCTCCTGTGGCGCTCCCCCGACCCGAGCGACGCCGAGCCCGCCGCCGCGGACGCGCGAATCGCGGGCCTGACCGACTTCGCGATGCGCGCCCGTGTGGTCGCACCCCTCATCTCCCCGGCGGTCCTCATCCTCGTGGGGGCGAACATCGCGCTCGGCGCCGCCGCCCTCGTCGGCCTCAACCGCCGGGTCCTCGAGCGGCTCGGCGGCGGAGAGCCGGACCGGACCGCGCGGGTCCGACGCGGGGTCCTGAGAGGACTACGCGCGGCGGCGATCGTCGTCGGGGCGATCCCGGCGGCGCTCATCGCCGCGAACCTCGTGCCCTGGTGGCGGGCCGGCTCGCCCGGCCTCGGGCTCGCGGCGGCCACCGTCGGCGCGACGCTCGTTCTGGCGGCGATCGCCGTCCTCGCCGCGCGGCGATTCGCGGCACCGGCGCCCGTGGTCGTCCTGTCCGTGGCGACGATCGCGATCATCACGGTCGACGTCTTCTCCGGCTCGCACCTCTTCCTCGGATCGGTCCTCGGCACGCAACCGCAGCTCGGCGCCCGCTACTACGGCATGTCGAACCACTACTTCGCCCTGTTCTCGACGGCGGGAATCCTCGTCGCGGCCGCGGCGGCCGGCCCGCTCGTCCGGGCCGGACGACGGTGGCTCGCGGCCGGCGTGTGCCTCGCGATCGGGCTGTTCGTCGCGGTGGTCGACGGGCTGCCGAGCATCGGCGCCGACTTCGGTGGGCCGCCGGCGATCCTGCCCGCCTTCGCGGTGCTCGCGCTGCTCGCCGCGGGCGTGCGACTCACGTGGCGCCGCGTGCTCGTGATCGGCGCCGTGACGATCGCGGCGGCCGTCGCCGTGCTCGCCGCCGACTGGCTGCGCCCCCCGGACGACCGCACCCACCTCGGCCGGTTCTTCCAGTCCATCCTCGACGGCGGCGCATTCGAGATCATCGGCCGCAAGCTCATGCGGAACCTGGCGATCCTCGTGTCCTCGCCGTTCACGCTGCTCGCCGCCGTCGGCGCGCTGGTGGCCGTCATCCTCATCATCCGCCCGCTGCTGCGCCCGGGTGGACAGGAGACTTCGCACTACGGGTGGATCGTCCGCCCGGTGGCTCCCGGGACCGTAGCGGGCACCGGCCCCGTGCCGGCGGCCGTTCCCGGCGGGGCGACCGGCTCCGTGCCGGCGACCGGTCCGGACGGGACGGGCGACGTCGTCGGCGGGGGCTCCCTCATGACGGCCTCCCGGCTGCTGAAGCCGACCCTGATCTCACTCGTGATCCTGTGGGTCATCGGCTTCGCCATCAACGACTCCGGCATCACGATCCCCGCGCTCGGCATCGCGCTCGCGCTGCCGGCCGCGTGCGTCGTGCTGACGAGCTGGCTCATGTCCCGCGAGGGGACGGTTACGCGAGGAGCTCCGGGATCGACTGCGTCGCGGTGAGGATCGCGACCAGCACGAGCAGGCCGGCGAAGATCGCGGTCAGCGTGGCGGTCGAGACGCGGCCGGACAGTCGCGCGCCGATCTGACCGGCGATCGTCGACGCGACGGCGAAGCAGATCACCGGGACCCACTCGAGGTCCAGGCCCTCGGGGATGCGCGCGGCCAGGCCCGCCGCGGAGTTCACCACGATCACCAGGAGCGACGTCCCGACGGCGGCGCGCACCGGGAACCGCAGGACGAGGATGAGCGCGGGGACCGCCGCGAACCCCCCGCCGACGCCGAACAGTCCCGTCAGCAGGCCGACCAGGGCCGCGACGGGGACCAGCAACAGCGGGTTGACTGTCGTGCGCGGCGGGACGGGGGTTGGTTCGGACGTCGGCTGGCCGGTGGTCGGTCCGGAGGTGGAGTTGGTGGTCGGGTCGGCGGTCGGGTCGGTGGTCGAGCCGAGGTCGTTCGCGCTCCCCTCCTCGCGTCGAGACACCTCGGAACTGGCGTTATCCGGGCTCGGTTCGGCCGGAAGCGAGGTGTCTCGATGGGGGTAGTCGGCGACCGGGTCGAGAACGGGGTCCCCGACGTCGTCGGCCGGGTCGGTCGGGTCGGCCTCCTGCGCGGCGCCCCCCTGCGCGGCGGTGAGGTCGGCCTCCATCGCGGCGCTCGGGTCGCCCACGGCGTCGTCCGGCGCGGACAGCTCGGCATCCAGCGCCGTCTCGGCTGCCGCGTCCTCCGCCCCGCCGGCCGCCTCTCGCTCGGCCTCCTCAGCCGCCTCCTGCTCGGCGCGCCGCAGCTCAGATCGCTCCGCCCTGGCCTTGCGCACCATCAGCCCGGCGACCACGAGCAGCAGCACCGAGAACAGGGCCATGAGCACGGGCCCGTCGATCAGGTGGGCGAGCCATGCCCCGCCGACGGCGGCCACCGCCCCGAGGAGCCCGAACGTCAGGCCGCCGGACCATCGGACGTTGCCCCGCTGCGCGTGCGGGACGAGCGTGACGAGCGACGTGACGCCGACGATGACCAGGGAGGCGGTGGCGGCGTCGTGCGGGGAGAACCCGACCAGGTAGGCGAGGGCCGGCACCGTGAGCACGCCGCCGCCCGCCCCGAGCGTGCCGACGACGAGACCCACGAGGATCCCGATCAGTGTCGCCACCACGATCAGCTCCACGCCGTCACCCTCTCACTCCCTCTCCTCGCCGATTCCGCGCAGGCTTCAGCGGCACCGAGCCGCTCGAGCCGAGGGGACGTCAGTCGGGAGTGGTGGGCGAGGTGGCCAGGCCTGGCGACGGCGCCGAACCGGGTGTGGGCGGGCTCGGCGGGCTGTCCGGGCTCGGCGGGGTCTCCGCCGTCGCCTCGGGTGAGGGAGGACCGCCCGGGTGGCGGGCGGCGGGGCTCGTGGCGTCGTCGGGGACGGTGCGACGCGCGGGGCGCGGCGCCCACGCCTGGTACGGCCTGCCCGGCTGCTGCGACTCCGCGGCGGCCGCCCGTCGGGAATGGGGAACGGAGTGGCGACGAGACTTCCGGCCCGTGACGGCCATGGCGACGTCCCGGTACTGCCGCGCCCGGTGCATCGCGCCGGCGATGTCCTTGCCGGACGCGCGGTGGCTGACGTCGCAGGGGATCTCCTGGATGGTGAGCCCCGCGACGAGCAGGTCGATCGTCATGCCGACCTCTACGCCCCAGCCGCGGGCGAGCGGCTGCGCTGTCTCGTACGCGCGGCGCGTGAGGCAGCGCTGGCCGGACAGCGGCTGCGTGCTCACCCACCCGGTCGCGGACTCGATCGCGCCGCGGGCCAGGCGGACCACGCGGCCCTTGCCGCCGGCGCCCTGCTGCGGCGGCAGGACGGCGATCGCGCAGTCCGTCTCCCCCGTGAGCACGGCCTCGACCAACGGGGCCAGGCCGACCGCCGAGTCCTGCAGGTCCGCGTCGACGAACAGCAGGGCCCGCGGCGGGGCGTCCGGCAGGTCACGCATGGACACGACGGATGCACCCGTCTCCATCGCCGAGGCCTTGCCCCGGTTGACCGAGTGACGCACGACGACGGCGCCCGCCGCGCGGGCGACGTGCTGGGTGTCGTCGGTGGAGCCGTCGTCGACCACGAGGACGAGATCGACATGCGGGATCGCGCGGCAGGCGCGGATCGTGGCAGCGATGTATCTGCCCTCGTCCTTGGCGGGCACGATCACCGCCACCCGCCTGGAGTCCTGCGTCACAGGCCCAGCCTAGTCAGTGATCACCGGGCCCGGCATCCGGCTCGCGGGCGTGGGACGACCGGATCGGTCGTCCCCGCCCCCGACGACGTCAGTTGAGCGAGACCTGCCGGCTCACGAGCCCGGCGCGGGCGCGGCGCTGCTCGGGGGTCAGCGGCTCGGTCGAGGCGATCGCCGCGTCCAGTCGCTTGCCGAGGTCGGCCATGGGCCCGTCGAGCTCGTCGGCCTCGGTCCCGGCGGCCAGCTCGAAGACCGGGACGAGGAGACCGCAGGTGCGGAAGGCGCCGACGAAGCGGGTGCCCTCGCCGAGGTTCAGCTCGCGCTCGGCGTGGACGCGGGCGAGCCCGTCGAACACGGCCTCCGGGTCCTCGGGGCGGATCCAGCGAACGAACTCGCGACCCATGCGGCACCAGAAGGCGGAGGTGACGGACGGGATGCGCACGGTCGGCACGAGGTGCTCGGCGCTGTCCTGGACGGCCTGCGCGACGTCCGCCTCGTCCTTCTGGTCCTCCGACACCCAGTACTCGAACGTGCTGTGCACGGTGATGACCGGCTCGACGGCGGGGTCCAGGATGTCCGCCAGGCGCGGCCCGGGCTCGGGGAGACCGGGAGACTGGAGGACCTCGCCGGGGGCGAGGTCGAGGCCGAGGAGGATCGAGTTGGCGATGTCGCGGTTGGCGTCGCCGGACCGGCTGGCGGTCTGCAGGCCGACGAGCAGCGTGCCGTCCTGGCGACGCATGGCCGGGGCGAGGTCCGGCAGGAGGCTCGCGATGAGGATGTCCTGGCCGCCGTGCTCGGCGGTCGTGCGCGCCGGGATCGTGGCGGCGGGGACGATCTCGCGCATGGCGACGATGTCCGTCTCCGCCGTCAGGCCCTCGAAGGGACGCTCGACGAACTCGACCTTCGGCGGACGGACTCGAGTTGCCTTGCTCTGCTCGCGCGCGCGGCGCTTGGCTGCCTTACCCATGGGACCAGAGCCTAGTTTGGCCGGAGCGCATGGCGCGCCATCCGTGGACGGGTGCGCGGATGATCTCCGGCACCCGCGTGTGCGGTTGGGGGCGCGGAGCGCGTTCGCGTCAGTGGGGCGGGAGGCTCCGCCGCGTGCGGAGCGACCCGCGCGCGGGTCCAGAGCTCTCGCGCGATCTGTTTGGTGCTGCCCGCGCGGCGAGCGTTTCCATGCAGTCGGGTCAGACGATCTCGGGGGCCGAGCCGTCCGAGGACACGATCTCGCGGCCGGCCGCGGCCCAGTCCTGCATGCCGCCCATGACGTTCCAGGCGTTGAAGCCGTTGGCGGTCAGCCACTGCGCCGCCTGGGCGGAGCGCCCGCCCGCGCGGCAGACGACGAGGACGTCCTCCTCGCCGAGCTCCTCGACCCTGTCGGGCAGGTCGGCGAGCGGGATGTGCACGGCGCCGGGCGCGTGCCCGGCCTCCCACTCGTCGTCCTCGCGGACGTCGAGGAGCAGGTACCCCTCGGGGATCGTCTCGGACGGCAGGTCAGCGACCTCGATCGTGGTCGGCTCGTCGGGGATAGCCATGAAACGAGCCTAGCGCCCTCGACCCCTGCGGGCCGAGGGCGTCCTCAGGTGGCCGAGCCCGTTGCTCAGCGCATGCCGGACTGCTTGGCCGCACGTACCGCGGCCACGTAGTCCGAGGTGGGCTTCACCCACAGGAAGATCAGGCACATCACGACGATGATGAGGCCGATCGCGGACGAGCCGCCCGTCGCCCCCTGGGCGAGGTTGCTGATCTGGCCGAGGAGCGAGAGCCCGAGGAGCACGGTGAGGAGGACACGGCCGCCCTGACCGCCCCTGAACGCGAGGACCGCACCGAGGATGTAGAGCGCCGCCCCGATGAGGAATCCGACGCCGAAGCCACGGATGGCGCCGGCGTTGACGGCGAGTCCCGCGCTGCGGAGCTCCTGCTGGATCTCGGGCCCGACGGCCAGCATCCCGAGTCCCGCGAGCGCCGCGAATCCACCGATGACCCAGACGATCACGCAGGCAGCGGTGAGCATTCCCGGTCGGCGCGGGGGGCCGCCGCCGAACATCTGCTGCCCGTACCCGCCGTACTGCTGCGGGGCCGCGAACGGGTTGGCCCCCTCCGCGGGCGACTGGCCGTAGGGGGCGCCGGCCTGCTGGCCATATCCCTGCTGGCCGTAGGGGGCGCCGGCCTGCTGGCCGTAGCCCTGCTGGCCGTACTGGTCACCCGGCGCCTGGCCGGGAGCGCCCGGCACGGCGAACGGGTCGCCCTGGCCGGCGCCGTCCTGTCCGACGGGCGCGTAGGCGCCGTACCTGGGCTCCGGACGGCCGGCAGGGTCGGGCGACTGCCCCCAGGCTCCGGGCTGCTGCTGGTCCCATCCGTCATGCGAGTTCGACATGGCACAAGCATGTCAGGTCGCAGGGCGATCCGTGGCCCGAGATCCCCCGCAGATCTCCCCCATCGCTCCGCTCCTTCTCCACGTCCCGGACCCTCCCCTGGACAGCCCCGGCCGCCCGGACGCCCACGGCGGGCGGCGAGAATCGTCGTCGGACCGGGATTGACCCCCTGACGAGGGTGTGCCGGACCACATCCGGTGGCAGGATCGGGGTATGGACCCCCGCGCCGGCACCGTTGCTCAGCCCTCCGACCTCATCGACGTCGACGAGGTCCGGGGCGCCTACTACGACCGCACCCCCGACCCGAGCGATTCGGCCCAGCAGGTGGTGTTCGGGACGTCCGGGCACCGAGGCTCGAGCCTGGACTCCGCCTTCAACGAGGCGCACATCCTCGCGATCACCCAGGCGATCGTCGAGCACCGTGCGGCGGCGGGCGTCAACGGGCCGCTGTACGTCGCGAAGGACACCCACGCTCTGTCCGACCCGGCGTGGACCACGTGCGTGGAGGTCCTGGCCGCGAACGACGTCGAGGTGCGGGTCGACGCCCGCGGCGGCTGGACGCCCACCCCGGCGCTGTCGCACGCGATCCTCCGCGCGAACGGCGCCGGCACCACGGGCGGCCTGCGCCTCGAGGGGCCGGGCCTCGCGGACGGCATCGTCATCACGCCGAGCCACAACCCCCCGCGCGACGGCGGCTTCAAGTACAACCCCCCGCACGGCGGGCCCGCGGACTCCTCCGCCACCACGGCGATCGCGAACCGGGCGAACGAGCTCCTCGAGCAGGGCGTCGGCTCGATCAGGCGCATCCCGATCGAGAAGGCGCTGGCCAAGGACACCACCGGCAAGCACGACTTCCTGTCCGCCTACGTCGACGACCTGTCCAACGTCCTCGACCTCGAGGCGATCCGCTCGGCCGGCGTGCGCATCGGCGCGGACCCGCTCGGCGGCGCGGCCGTCGACTACTGGGCGGCGATCGGCGACACCTACGGCCTGGACCTGACGGTGGTCAACCCGTCCGTGGACCCGACGTGGCGGTTCATGACCCTCGACTGGGACGGCAAGATCCGCATGGACTGCTCCTCCCCCTATGCGATGGCCTCGCTGCGGGAGACCATGACGGCGGGCGCCGACGGCACCACCCCCTACGACATCGCCACCGGCAACGACGCCGACTCCGACCGGCACGGGATCGTCACCGCCGACGGCGGCCTCATGAACCCGAACCACTTCCTCGCCGTCGCGATCGACTACCTGTTCGCCCACCGGCCGGACTGGCGCCACGACGCCGCGATCGGCAAGACCCTCGTGTCCTCCTCGCTCATCGACCGCGTGGCGGGCTCCCTCGGCCGCACGCTCATCGAGGTGCCGGTCGGCTTCAAGCACTTCGTGCCGGGCCTGCTCGACGGCTCGGTCGGGTTCGGCGGCGAGGAGTCCGCGGGCGCCTCGTTCCTGCGCAAGGACGGCACCGTGTGGACGACGGACAAGGACGGCCTCCTGCTGGCCCTGCTCGCCTCCGAGATCACGGCCGTCACCGGCAAGACGCCCAGCCAACGGCACGCCGAGCTCACCGCCGAGTTCGGTGCGAGCGCCTACGCGCGGATCGACGCCCCGGCCAGCAAGCCCGAGAAGGAGAAGCTCGCCAAGCTCTCCCCGGAGGACGTCACGGCGACCGAGCTCGCCGGCGAGCCGATCACCGACCGTCTCGTCGCCGCCCCCGGCAACGGCGAGCCGATCGGCGGGCTCAAGGTCACGACCGAGAGCGCCTGGTTCGCCGCGCGCCCCTCGGGCACCGAGGACGTCTACAAGATCTACGCCGAGTCCTTCAAGGGCGAGGACCACCTGAAGCAGGTGCAGGAGGAGGCCCGCCAGGTCGTCTCCGCCGCGCTCGGCGGCTGACGCCGCGCGCGGATTGCCCGCATAGGCGGGCGGGTCCGGGTCGGGGGCGAGCCCCGACGTCGGTCGGGGCCTACGTGCCCGGCCCACGACGTCGGATGGGACCCGCGTAGGCGAGTCCCGACGTCGGGCAGGAATCTCCGTAGGCGAGCCCCGACGTCGGACGGGAACCTACGAAGCCGGCCTCCGACGTCGGGGCCGGGTCACGCGAGCAGGAACGTCACGAAGCCCATCGGGCTGCGGTGACCACGGATCCAGCTCGCGACCTCGCGCGCGACGGCGGCCCGTTCGCGGTGGTCGGGGCGGGCGGCGATCCACTCCTGGCGCTCGCGCAGGAAGCCGATGTCGAAGGCGTCGAACTCGGCGCGCGTGCTCTCGTGGATGTCGAGGACGTGCCATCCGGCGTCGATGATCCGGTCGACGATCTCGGGGAGGGCGGTGCTGTCGTCGGCGGAGGCGTCGGGCCACATGTGGGCGAGCTCGTCGTCGGTGGGAAGGCGCGTCCAGAAGTCGAGGCCGAACAGCGCCCTCCCGCCCGGGGCGAGCCGTTCGCGGAGGGCGGCGAGCGACTCGGGGAGCGTGCCGAAGGCGTGCTGGGCACCGACGCTGACGAGCAGGTCCGAGGGCTCCGCGTGGCCGGCTGCCTCGGCGACCCGGAACTCGGCGCGGCCGGAGAGGCCGCGGGTCTCGGCGTCACGGCGGGCGCGGTCGACGTCCGGGGCGTGGATGTCGAGGCCGAGCCCGGTGGCGCCCGGTACGGCCGCCAGGCAGTCGAGGAGGATCCGACCCCACCCGCACCCGTAGTCGGTGATCGTGCGCGGGTGATGGGCGGTCGCGGCGGTGGCGAGCCGGGCGATGGTCGCGGCGGACAGCGGGCTGCCGACCTCCAGGTGGATGCCGGTGCCGCCGGCGGGCACGGTCTCGTCGCCGAGAGTCATGCGGTCACGGTGCCAGGCCGGGGCGGGGGGTGGCACGGCTTTTGTCGGGGGC
>FUHX01000022.1 GCA_900163555.1 Actinomycetales bacterium JB111
CCCGCGCACCGAAACCACCCCCACCACTCTCCCCAGACGCGATCACCAGCATCCGGAACAGATTCGGAACCGGAAACGCGAACAGGCGAGACGATCCGCTCTTCAAGAAAAAGGCAGGGCATCAACCAGTCCGGAAGAACGCGGACCGGAACATCCCCGGTCAACACGACACCGGAGGAAACGGCGAGGGCGGAAAGAGTGCCCGCGGACACCACGACGAACCACCCGATTGATACGCGCCTACCTTCCCGGTCACGAACCTCATTTGCCCGATATTCTCGGTTGAGATTTTCGCTACGTGTGCGCGCATCGTCGTGCGCGGATCAGGCAGGCAAAGTCATGCACGGATCAGGGAAGTGCAACAGGCTTCGCCCTTTGCCTCAGAGCCGTGCTTAGCGACGGTCCGGTCCACGCGACGGCTCGGTCCGCGCGACGGGACCGGCGGATGCAACGGCGCCGACCGACGAACCTCTTAGGGTGAGTCGGTGACTGACTGGGAAGAATACGGGCGTGACCACCGTCGCAAGGAGCGCAGGGAGGGCATCAAGCTGCTCCTCGTCGGCGTCGGATTCGTCGCCGCAGGCGTGTTCCTCCTCGCCATCGGTGGGCTGTGGCTCGGACTCGTCGGGATCTGCTTCGGACTCATGGGAATCCTCACCGGCACCTCGCAGGCGGCAACCCTCAAGGCGTCGACCAACGAGGCATTGATGATCGCCGCGTGCCTGATGTTCGCCGCCTGCGGAGCACTCATGCTCCTCTCGGGAGTGCTCGCACCCGACCAGTGGGGGTGGCGCGGCGGCCTGTCGGCCGTCATCGCCGGCTCCCTCTGCCTCGCCTTCTTCGGGCCGGGCGCCGTGCTGCTCATCATCCGACGAATCCGTCGACGCCGGTCGGGAGACAACTGGCGCTGACCAGCGGGTCCCGAACAGAACCCAGCGGGACGCTTGACCTGGCTCCCAGGGATGGGCATCGACTGGGTCCAGTCGCCCGCTCCGCCACCGGCTCCCCCACGAAAGACAATCGTGATCGCGCGACCCGTCATGACCAGCGAGAGTCAGGAGAGTCCGTGAAGATCACCCTCCCCACCGACTGCGGGAACTCCCCACGGATCACGATCGTCGGCGAGCTCGTGTCGCACTGGGCGAGCCGTGACGCCGAGTCGCTGGCCGCATGGCTCGCCGACGACGTCCGCTGGTCGGCCAATGGACGCGAGGTCGGTCATGGGTCGGGCGCGGTCGAGCACGCGTTCCCTGACGGCCGGGTCGATCTCCTCGAGGTCGCCTCGATCATCACGCACGGCCGACTCGCCTCCTGCGACGGGATCATCGAGTCGGACGCGGGCCGGCTGTCCTTCAGCCACGTGTTCCGCTTCGCCGGTGCGTCGAAGACCGCCAGGGTCGCGGAGGTCCGCAGCTACGTCGTCGGGCCGACCGCCTGAGCCGCCTGCCCGACGACGGCACGAAGCAACGTCGGGACGTCCCGCCACCCCGTCGGCACGACGCCGGGAGGACCCCTGCCCGACGAATCTCCTCACCGACGACCATGTCGCTCGAGCCCTCGACACGGCATCGTGGTGACATGAACTCGAACCCCACGATGCGCGCCGCCCTTCAGACCACCGTCGGGGACCCCGACGTCCTGCAGGTCGTCGACGTCCCGCGGCCCGAGCCGCGCCCCAACGAGATCCTCGTCCGCGTCCATGCGGCGAGCCTCAACCCGACCGACTGGAAGCACCGCGCGAACGGTGGCTTCCTCGGCGAACCCCCGTTCGTCCTCGGCTGGGACCTGTCGGGCGTCGTCGAGGCGGTGGGCGTCGGCGTCGCCCGCTTCCGACCGGGCGACGAGGTCATCGGCATGCTGTCCTACCCGTTCGGCCACGGCTCGCACGCCGAGTACGTCGCGGCGCCGGCGCGGGACTTCGCGAGAAAGCCCGCCTCTCTCGACCACGTCCAGGCCGCGGCGTTGCCGCTCGTGTCCCTGACCGCGTGGCAGGCGCTCGTGGAGAACGCGGACGTCCAACCGGGCCAGCGCGTCCTCGTCCACGCCGCGGCCGGCGGCGTGGGGCACGTGGCCGTGCAGATCGCCAAGGCCCTCGGCGCGTACGTCATCGGCACCGCGAGCGGGCCGAAGCACGACTTCCTGCGCGAGCTCGGCGTCGATGAGGCGATCGACTACCGCGAGGTCGACTTCTCCGAGGAGGTTCGGGACGTCGACGTCGTGCTCGACACGATCGGGCGCGACACCTCCACCCGCTCGCTGCGCACCCTGCGCTCCGGCGGCATCGTCGTCTCGATCCTTCCCATCGGGCGGCCGGACTTCTACGAGGAGGCCGACGCCCTCGGGGTCCGGGCGGTGCGGATGCTCGTGGACTCGTCCCGCGCCGACCTCGCCTCGATCACGAGGCTCGTCGACGACGGCCGGCTGCGGCCCACGATCGCCGAGACTTTCCCGCTGGAACAGATCGCCGACGCGCACCGGTTGGGTGAGACCGGCCGGACCACGGGCAAGATCGTCGTCACGATGGACTGAGGGCGAGGGGCCGAGGAGCGAGAGGTCCAGGGCGCGGGCCTGAGGAGCGAGCGGCTCCAGGCGAGGGGCCGAGGAGCGAGAGGTCCAGGGCGCGGGCCTGAGGAGCGAGCGGCTCCAGGCGAGGGGCCGAGGAGCGAGTGGCTCAAGTCGAGGGCCTGAGGAGCGAGAGGCTCAGTGCGAACGCCTGAGGGCGAGGTCTGACGGTGCAGGTCTGGTGGCGGGGCGACCGGGCTCACCGCGCGCCCGGGAACACCCGCGCGCCCACAACGTTGAACCTGCCGTGAAGCGCATCGGATTCCTGTCCTTCGGCAACTGGCGGAACATCGGCGGCAGCGCCGTGAAGACGGCCGCCGACGCCCACCTGCAGACGATCGAGCTCGCCGAGGCGGCGGAGGAGATCGGCATCGACGGCGCGTACCTGCGCGTGCACCACTTCGCCCCGCAGCTCGCCTCGCCGTTCCCGCTGCTGGCCGCGATCGCCGCGCGCACGAAGCGCATCGAGATCGGTACCGGTGTCATCGACATGCGGTATGAGAACCCCCTGTACATGGCCGAGGAGGCCGCGGCCACCGACCTCATCTCGGGCGGGCGGCTCCAGCTCGGCATCTCCCGCGGGTCACCGGAGCCGGCACTCAACGGCGCGGGGACCTTCGGCTACCAGGCACCCGAGGGCCAGACGATGGCGGACCTCGCGCGCACGAAGACGGAGATCTTCCTCGCCGCGATCGAGGGCGCGGGCCTCGCGGAGTCGGACCCTCAGCAGACCGGCGTCTCCCAGCCGCTCGCGGTCCAGCCGCTCTCCCCCGGGCTCCGGGACCGGATCTGGTGGGGCTCCGGCTCGAGCGGCACGGCCTCCTGGACGGCCGGCATGGGCCTCAATCTCATGTCCTCAACGCTCCTGCTCGAGGACTCCGGCACGCCGTTCGACGAGCTGCAGGCCGGGCAGATCGAGACGTTCCGGACCGCGTGGCGCGAGCAGGACTTCGAGCGGGGGACCCCGCGGGTGTCCGTCTCGCGGTCGGTGATGCCGATCGTCTCCGACCTCGACCGGCGGTACTTTGGCCTGCGCACGGAGGAGAGCTCCGACCAGGTCGGCATCCTCGAGGGCGTGCGCTCGCGGTTCGGGCGCACCTATGCGGGCGAGCCGGACCAGGTGGCGGCGGAGCTGGCCGCCGATGCGGCCGTGCAGGCGGCGGACACGCTGCTCATCACGGTGCCCAACATGCTCGGGGTCGACTACAACGCCGCGCTGCTGCAGAACATCGTGGAGCACGTGGCGCCCGCGATCGGGTGGGTGCACCCGGACGAGCGCGGCGCGGACGACTGACCGCCGACGGGGCCTCCAGCCGCCGGCCCCTCCCGCCCGTCAGGCCGGGACCAGCATCCCGGCCTCGATGAGCCCACGGATCTCGGGCAGCACCTCGGCGGCGAGCTCTCCGGCATCGACCTCGAGCAGGGCGGCGACGGCGTCCACGAGCGTTCCGAGCGGGAGCTCGCCGTCGCTCGCGCCGACGATCGCGGCGAGCGCCGTCGTGACCCGGACGGTCCGGCCGTAGCCGCCGCCCTGGGTGAGCTCGATGATCTGCGGGTCGGCGCTGCCTGGCATGTGGTGGCGAACCTCGGTGACGTCCCCCGCCCGGACCAGCCGGGCGGCGAGCAGGGCCGCGTCGTCGGCGAGCCCCTCGCGCAGGCTGGTCACGGAGTCGAGCACCTGGGCGACGTGCTCCGCGAGCCCGTACCTGACCGGCCCCACGGCGTCCTCGAGGCGGCGCCAGGCGGGCCCGGTCTCGCCGTCGCCGCGCCGGCGCACGGTCACGTGCCCGACCCCGATCCCGGTGACGCCGTTCGCCGCGAGCGCCTCCAACCACCTGCCCGCGGCCCTCTCGAACGCGTCGAGGTCCGCGCCCGGGTGGGAGCCCTCGTCCCGCAGCCACGTGTCGACGTAGCTCGCCGGGTCCACGACGTCCCGCTGGACGACCCACAGGTCCAGGTCCTCGCGCACCCACGACCCGACCCGCTCGCGCCAGTCTTCGCCTGCGTGGTGCTCCCAGTTGCCGAGGAGCTGGGCGATCCCGCCGGCCGCCAGGTGGTCGCCGATCCCCCGCAGCAGCTGCGCGAGCAGCCCGTCGCCGTCGCCGCCGTCCCGGTAGGCGAGCGCCGTCCCGGAGATGACGAACGGCGGGTTGGAGACGATGCGGTCGAACAGGCCGTTGACGGGCTCGAGGAGCGAGCCTCGGCGCAGGTCGAGCTGCACGCCGGACAGGGCGGCCCCGATGCTCGTCAGGTGGAGGGCGCGGGGGTTGATGTCGGTCGCGACCACGCGGGCGCCGCGCCCCGCGGCCCGCACGGCGAGGTAGCCGCTGCCCGTGCCGACGTCGAGCACGCGCTCGCCCGCCTCGGGCGGCACGGCGAACGCGTCCAGGGTCCGGGTCGCCGGCCCGACGCCGATCACGTGGTCCGCGGCCGGCTCACCACCCGGGACCGCCCGGTCCGAGAGCACCCACCCGGGTCGGCCGTCGGCCCGCGTGAGCGGGGTGAGAGTGACGAGCGGCCGCAGGTTCGTTCCGTCGTCGTCGGCGATCGCGAGGTCGCGGAGGGCGGCGACCACGTCGTCGGTCGCGTCGATCTCGTCCCGTCGAACCGGGTCCCCGAGGACGAGGAGGCGCACCCAGGCGGCGAGGGCGGAGTCCTCGGCGCGTGCGGCCCGCAGGGCCGGCACCCGGTTGCCGGAGGCCGCGAGGGACAGGGCGCGGTCGCCGATCAGGCGGGCGACGGCGTCGGGGGTGAGGTCGGCGTCGCGCCAGGCGGCGGCAAGTCGGTCGGCAGGGAGCGGCACCCACGCACCCTACCGACGACGAAAGGGCGGCTTCCCGCACGATTCACTCGCGAACCGTATGGGAAGCCGCCCCTCGTCGAGGCGGCGCCTCAGGCGTTGACGCCGGCGGCCTCCAGCTCCTTGGCCTCCGTGCGCACCGCGCGGGCCCGCGAGAGGAACACCGCGGCGAGCGCCCCGCCGCCCGCCACGAGGGCGACGATGATGCGCAGGGCGTGGTTGGCGTCGTCGGGGGCCGACCACTGGACGACCATCGGGGCGATGAGCACGGCCACGAGGTTCATCACCTTGATGAGCGGGTTGATGGCGGGGCCGGCGGTGTCCTTGAACGGGTCGCCGACGGTGTCGCCGATGACGGTGGCCTCGTGGGCGGGGCTGCCCTTGCCGCCGTGGTGGCCGTCCTCGACGATCTTCTTCGCGTTGTCCCAGGCGCCGCCGGAGTTCGCGAGGAAGACCGCCATGAGCACGCCGGTGGCGATGGCTCCCGCGAGGAAGCCGGCGAGCGGGCCGACGCCGAGGCCGAAGCCCACCGCGATCGGCGCGAGCGCCGCGAGCAGGCCGGGGGTGGCCAGCTCGCGCAGGGAGTCGCGGGTGCAGATGTCGACGACCTTGCCGTACTCCGGGCGCTGCTCGCCGGTCATGATGCCCGGCATCTCGCGGAACTGGCGGCGCACCTCGCGGACGATGGCGCCGGCCGCGCGGGTCACCGCGTCGACCGCGAGTCCCGAGAACAGGAACACCGTGGCCGCGCCGAGGATGACGCCGACCAAGGTGATCGGGCTGATGATCTCGTAGCTCATCATCGCGCCCACGAACCCGGACGAGCTGACCGCACCGCCGAGGTCTGCGAGCGCGCCGGTGACCGCGTCGGCGTAGGAGCCGAACAGGGCGGTCGCCGCGAGAACGGCGGTCGCGATCGCGATGCCCTTGGTGATGGCCTTGGTGGTGTTACCGACCGCGTCGAGGTCGGTGAGCGTCTGCGCGCCGGCCTCGTCGACGTCGCCGGACATCTCCGCGATGCCCTGGGCGTTGTCCGAGACGGGACCGAAGGTGTCCATCGCGACGATGACGCCGACCGTGGTGAGCAGGCCGCAGCCGGCGAGCGCCACGAGGAACAGCGCGAGCCAGATCGAGCCGCCGGCCAGCATGAACGCACCGCAGATCGCGGCGGCGATGACGCCCGCGGTGTACACGGCGGACTCGAAGCCGACGCCGATGCCGGACAGGACGACGGTCGCGGCACCCGTGCGGGACGTGGCGGCCACGCGGGTGGTCGGGGAGGAGTCGGTGCCCGTGTAGTACCCGGTGAGCCAGAGGATGACGCCGGCCAGGGCGACGCCGATGAGGACGGCGAGCGAGGTGACGATCCGCGGGTCGTCGATCGGGACGTCGACGATGGCCCCGGTCGTGCCGACCACCTCGGCGAACGTGCTCGGCAGGTAGACGAACGCCGCCACGGCCGCGAGGACGACGCCGGCGATCGCCGAGACGTAGAAGCCGCGGTAGATGGCCTTCAGGCCGGACTCGCTGCCGCGGACGCGCGTGATGATGACGCCGAGGACGGCGACGATCGCGCCGACCGCGGTGACGAGGAGGGGCAGGATCATGCCGTGCTCGCCGAGCGCGGCGCGGCCGAGGATGAGCGAGGCGACGAGGGTGACCGCGTAGGACTCGAACAGGTCCGCCGCCATGCCGGCGCAGTCACCGACGTTGTCGCCCACGTTGTCCGCGATCGTGGCCGCGTTGCGCGGGTCGTCCTCGGGGATGCCCTGCTCGACCTTGCCGACCAGGTCCGCGCCGACGTCGGCCGCCTTCGTGAAGATGCCGCCACCGACGCGCATGAACATCGCCAGCAGGGCCGCGCCGAAGCCGAAGCCCTCGAGCACGGTCGGGGCGTCGGCCCCGTAGATGAGGACGGTGAGCGAGGCGCCGAGCAGTCCGAGGCCGACCACGCTCATGCCGACGACGCCTCCGGTCTTGAACGCGATGCGCGCGCCGTCCGCCCTGCCGTCCGGGCGGGTGGCGGCTGCGGCCACGCGCACGTTGGCGCGCACCGCGAGCCACATGCCGAGGTAGCCGATCGACGCCGAGAACGCGGCACCGACCAGGAAGGCGACCGACCTCCCGATGCGGACCTCGAGATCCGCGGGCAGCAGGAGCAGCAGGAGCGTGATGAGAACGACGAAGATGCCGAGCGTGCGGAACTGGCGGGCCAGGTACGCCGACGCCCCCTCCTGCACGGCGCGGGCGATCTCGACCATCTTCACGGTCCCCGTGTCGGCCCGCAGCACCTGCTGCCGCAGGACGACGGCGACGGCGAGCGCCGCGATCGCGAGCACTCCGATTGACACGGCTATGACGAGCGAAGTCTGTGACAGCTCCTGCACGAATCCTCCACGATGAGGTCGACCGCGGGTCGCGGTGGGTCGATGACGGGACGAGCCCCCCGACGCCGGGTGGCGGCCGCCTCGCCGCACGAATGTGGGGCGAGCCTATCCGAGACGCGTGTCACTCGTGACCGATCCCGTCCGAAGAGTGGCTGCATCGCTCACCTGCGCGAACGCCGGCGAGCAGGGCTCGCGGCGAGGCGTGCGCGAGGTGAGACGAGCGGGGCTCGTGGTGAGGCCTGCGCGGGCTCGGCGACGACGTCGGGCAGGTGTGCCCGTCCCCATCGACGGATCGCCCGGTTTCGACCACAGTTGCGACATGACTTCCGGACGAACCCACGACGCGGCGACC
This sequence comes from Actinomycetales bacterium JB111, assembly GCA_900163555.1. Taxonomy (GTDB): domain Bacteria; phylum Actinomycetota; class Actinomycetes; order Actinomycetales; family Actinomycetaceae; genus JB111. The sequence continues at coordinate 8,102 of FUHX01000022.1, forward strand.
CGACGCCTGCTTCTCCCCGCGCTCGCCGCCGCCGGGCTCCTCGCCCTCGGTGCCTGCGGCTCCGACCCGGTCCCCGGCGGCGGGGGCGGGGGCGGCGGCTACGGCGGGGGCGGCCCGAGAGGCACGACCGGGACCGACTGGCCCGAGCCCTACGGGACCGAGCTGGACGCTGAGGCGGTCAGCGACTTCTGCGGGGTCAACACCAACCAGGTGACCGACACCTACGTCTCCTACGACCACAGCGAGCGGCAGCAGGCGGGCTCGTGGGGCTTCGCGGACGGGAGCCAAGGACTGCACGACGCCGGCCCGACGACCGCGGCCGGACCGGCCCCGGTGCGGGCACCGGACACCACGCGCACCATGATTCCCGGTCAGCCGGGTGCGATCACCGACGTGCGGGTCGAGCTCGTCGCCGAGCCGACCGACCCGACGTTCACCGTGGACATCACGCTCACCGGTCCGGACGACGACGCCGAGTACACGGCGGACTACGCCTACGTCTCGTTCCTCTCCGTGAACTCAGAGCAGGCGTGGGTGGGCTTCCCGCTCGTGGACGGCGAGCTGGACGGGCGGGTCGACCTCGACGAGCCGATCACCGTGACCTCCGAGGGTGCGACCGGGCGGCTGGAGGTCGTTCCCGTGGCGTGCCCGACCGACGACGGCACGTGGACGGTCGAGCCCCTGCCCGACGGCGAGTACGAGCTCTCGATCTACGGCACCGCCGACGCGCTCGGCGAGGTCGAGCTCGAGGACGAGGACGATCCCGGTTACGACATGCCTGTCTTCGGGGTGTGGGGGCAGGAGAGGACGCTGGTGACCGTGACCGACGGCGTCATCAGCGGGATCGGCTACGACGGCGAGAACGCCTACGACGGCTGGTGACGGGAGAAGTACGGATGACGACGGTACGACGACACGGACGCGCGGTCCTGAGCATTGCCCCGGCGGCGCTCGCGACCGCACTCCTCACCGCCTCCTGCGGGGGTGGTTCGGGCGAGGGCACGGACCGCGCGGAGGGGGCGACCGGCCCCACGGTCGAGGTCACCGACGTGGCCCGGACCGAGTGCGGCCGCACCTGGGAGGAGGCCTACGGCGAGGGCGGTTCCGACGAGGACTCCTCCGAGGTCGCCGAGGGCGGGGCGGACGATGTGACGGTGGACGCCGTCACCGTCAGCCGCGTCCCCGCCCGCACCGCGGCGCCGCCGCCGGATCCCGAGATCGTCCAGAGCTACGAGCGTCGCGTGCTCACCGACCGTTCCGTCGACGGCGTCCTCACCCTCGAGCTCACGCTGCGCGGCCAGGAGGATGCCCCCCACCCGCAGCGGCTCGAGCAGGTCCAGGTCGAGATCCGGGACGCGCAGGCCGAGCGGTGGGTGGGCCACGCGGTCGTGGACGGGGTCGTCGGTGCGTCCGTACCCGCGGACCCACCCGTCGACGTCGGCGCGGAGCCCGCGACGACGACCATCGAGATCGCGCCCTGGGCCTGCCCCGAAGACCTCGGCGACGCGACCGAGGCCGCGTGGGACCGCCTTCCCGACGGCGAGTACTACCTCCTCCTGCGCGGTTCGCTCGAGCCCGAGCCGGGCCAGGGGTCCGGTGCGCGTGGCATCTGGTCGACCGACCACATCCTGCTGACCGTCGCGGGGGGCGAGCTGAGCGTGAGCGACACGAACTACCCGCACGACAACCTCGCCGGTGCCCCCACGACGGGGTGATGTCGTGAGCGCCACCTCCCCGGGTCGTCGCGGGTCCGGTGTCCCACCGATCCTCCTCCTGCCTGCACTGGTCCTGTCCGGCTGCGTGGGCCAGTCCCCCTCCCCCGGACCCGACGCGCCGACCGACGTCGCGCCCGACCGGGTCACCTGGACCCAGCGGGCGACCGAGGTCTGCGGGGTACCGCTCGAGGACGTCTACCGGCCCAGGGGCGATACGAGCGCGATCGACCACGCCGAGACGGGCCTGCTCGGCGCCTCGACGGCAGACCGCCTCGAGATCGAGATCTCGCTCGGGGGCCCCGGCTACCCCGACATCGACCTGCTCGCGTCCGACATCTTCGTCGTCCTCGTCGACCCCGTAACCTCGGAGGTGTCGGCGGTCCTCGCGGTCGACGGTGAGGCAGTCACCTTCACGGGCCTCGCCGAGACCGTGACCATCGGCGAGCCCGCGTCGACCACGGCGACCGCGGTCCCGGTCCTTTGCGGGGAGCACGCCCCGGGCGACGAGGTCGAGGTCGCCCCGCTGACGGACGGGGAGTACGAGCTCGTCGTCGAGGGCGACCTGTGGTCCCCGAGCGCGAACGTCGAGCAGCCGATCAGCTGGGCGGCCGGCCCGATCCCGGTGGAATTCTCCGACGGCACCGTCACGGCCCGCTGACCGCGAGCCGGGCCGGTGGCTACGGTGACGTGGTGACCCTTCTCGCGGAAGACCTCACCCTGCTCCTGCTCGACGACGACTCGGGCCGGTTCACGACCCACTCCTCCCGGCACGCCGCACTCGGGGGTGCCCTGCTGGCCGACCTCGCCCTCGGCGGATGGGTCGAGATCGACGGGCCGACGGGCGCGTTCCGCCGCGAGATCGTGCGGCCGACCGGCCAACCCGCCCCCGAGCACCCGGTGCTCGCGGACGCGCTCACCGAGGTCGCCGCCAAGGATCGCACGGCGAAGGAGCTCGTCACCCGGCTCGGGCGCGCGGCCAATGAACCGCTGCTCCAGTCGCTCGTCGACCGCGGGATCCTGCGCCGCGAGCGAGACAAGGTCCTCGGACTGTTCCCGAGCACCACCTGGCCGACCGAGGACGTCACCCACGAGCGCGAGCGACGCGCGACCCTCACGACGGCGATCGAGACCGGCCAGGGTTCCGAGCGCGATGTCGCGCTGCTGTCGATCCTCTCGGCGATCGACGTCGCCCACAGGGTCCTGCCCGTCGAGGGGCTGGGTGCGCGCGAGGTCCGCTCCCGCGTGAAGGGGATGGCAGAGGGCGACTTCGCCGCGAAGGCGGTGAAGTACGCCGTGGACTCCATCGACGCCGCGCTCACCGCGGTGATCGTCACCAGCACGACGTCGTCCGGCTGACTCCGCCCGGCCCGGCCGGGACCCTCTGCGTCTCGGCGCACAATGGTGCGGTGGACCCGGATGCCGTGAACTCGAGGATCGTCGACCTCCTCACGCGCATCGGCGCGGACGACGACCGGCTCGTTCACCTCGCGCACTCCCCCGCCCGCGCCGCCCGCACGGCTCCGTGGCCGCGGTGGGCGGACCCGGACCTCGTGGCCGGCTACCGGAGGCTCGGGGTCGATCAGCCGTGGTTCCACCAGGTCCAGGCCGCCGACGCTCTGCACGCCGGCCGCCACACGGCGGTCGCCACCGGCACGGGCTCCGGCAAGTCGATGGCCGCCTGGCTGCCCGTGCTCACGGCGGCGCGGGCCGGACAGCTCGCGGCAGTCGGGCCGGACGCCGGGTCGATCGCCCGGCACACCCGCCGGCCGACCGCCCTGTACCTCGCGCCAACGAAGGCGCTCGCGCACGACCAGCTCGTCGCCCTGACGGGCCTGGTCGGGGCGGCGGGCATGTCGTCGATCCGTCTCGCCACGTGCGACGGCGACACCCCCGACGCCGAACGGGACTGGGCGCGCGAGCATGCCGACGTCGTGCTCACCAATCCCGACTTCGTCCACTTCTCGGTGCTGCCGTCCAGGCGACGGTGGGAGCGGGTCCTGCGCGGGCTGTCCGTCATCGTGCTCGACGAGCTGCACGCGTACCGGGGCGTACTCGGCGCGCACGTCGCGCTGGTGGTCCGGCGGTTGCTGCGGGTCGCCCGGCACCTCGGCGCCGACCCGGCGGTCGCGTGCTTGTCCGCGACGAGCGCCGATCCGGGCATCGCAGCGGCACGGATGATCGGGGTGGAGCCGGAGGACGTGACGGTGGTGGACGAGGACGCCTCGCCCGCCGGCAACCGCTACCTCGCGCTCTGGCAGCCCGCGCCGGCCGACGCCTGGGGTTCCTCAGCGGCGCGCGGCGGCAGCGCGACCGACCCGTGGGCGGTCCCCGCCCAGGCCGTGGAGGCGGAGGAGGGCGACGCGGTCGTCGTGGATGCGCAGAGTGAGGATGCGGGGGCCGAGGACGCGTCACTCCCCGAGGAGGAAGTCCAGCGCCGCTCCGCGCTCGCCGAGTGCGCCGACCTCGTCGCGGACCTCGTACCGACGGGCGCGCGCACGCTGGCGTTCGTCCGATCGCGCCGCGGCGCGGAGGCCCTGGCCGAGACCGCACGGCGGCACCTTGGGATCATCTCACCGGCTCTCGCCCAGACCGTCCGCGCCTACCGCGGCGGCTTCCTGCCGGAGGAGCGGCGCGAGCTGGAGGCGCAGCTCCGTTCGGGCGAGATCCTCGCGATGGCCACGACGAACGCGCTCGAGCTCGGCATCGACGTCTCGGGACTGGACGCGGTGCTGCTCTGCGGCTGGCCAGGGTCGCGGGCGTCGATGTGGCAACAGGCGGGCCGGGCCGGGCGCGCGGGGGCGGACGGCGTGGCGGTGCTCGTGGCCTCCGCCGACCCGCTGGACACCTATCTCATCCACCATCCCGAGGCGATCCTGGGTGAGCCCGTCGAGGCCACCGTGTTCAACCCCGCCAACCCCCACGTGCTGGCGCCCCACCTGTGCGCGGCCGCGGCGGAGCTGCCGCTGACCGAGACCGACTTCCCCCTGTTCGGCATCGACGACGACCGAGGCGCGGCGCTCCTCGACCACCTCACGGACGGCCTCGGCCTCCTGCGTCGCCGCCCCACCGGCTGGTACTGGGACGTGGCGAACTCGGTGCGCGCCCAGGACCTCACCTCCCTGCGCGGGACCTCGAACCGGCAGGTGCAGATCGTGGAGGCGGCGACCGGGTCGGTCCTCGGGACCGTGGACGCGGGCAGCGCCGACTCCACCGTCCACACCGGCGCCGTGTACGTGCACCAGGGCAGGGTCCTCGAGGTGGTTGAGCGGCTCGAGGACGTCGCGATCGTCGCCGACGGCGCGCACCTGCCGTACCGGACCAGGGCCCGCACACAGTCCAGCGTGCGGTTCCTGACCGAGGACGAGGTCGTGGATCTCGGGGACGTCGTGTGGCGCACCGGTGAGGTCGAGGTGACCTCGCGGGTCGACTCGTTCGTCCGCTACCGCGTGCCCGATCAGCGGCAGATCGGCGTGGAGCAGCTCGAGATGGACGACCACCGGTTCACGACCGTCGGTGCCTGGTGGACCATCTCTGGCGATGCGCTGGCCCGTGCGGAGATCCCCGCGGCCAACCTCGGCGGCGCCCTGCACGCCGCGGAGCATGCCTCCATCGGGCTCCTTCCCCTGCTCGCGACGTGCGACCGCTGGGACATCGGCGGCCTCTCCACGGAAGTGCACGAGCAGACCGAGCTGCCGACCGTCGTCGTGCACGACGCCTTCGCCGGCGGGGCAGGCTTCGCCCGCCACGGCTTCGACGTGGCGGGCGAATGGATGCGCGCGACCCTCGAGACCGTGACCTCCTGCCCGTGTGCCACCGGCTGCCCGAGGTGCGTGCAGTCACCAAAGTGCGGCAACGGAAACTCGCCCCTGGACAAGCGCGGCGCGATCCGGCTGCTCGCGGTCCTGAGCGAGGTCATGAGCTAGCGGAGATCGCTGGTCGGGCGCCCCGGGGAGTGGATCCCCCTTCGACCCGACCTCATGCGGGGCCGGCCCGCGCGGACGCGCTCGCCTCGCGCGCGCCGAAAACACCGAGGTTCACCGGGACCGTCACGGTGAGCACCACCTCCTCCCCCTCGACGCTGCAGCTCGCCAGGTAGGCCTCGTTGACCCGCGCCACACGGTCCGCCTGACCGCAGGCCTCCGACTCCCCAGCCCCCCGCTGGATCGCCTGAGCCGCCGCGAGGGAGCCCAGGTCCGCCGCCCCCTGCGCGGTGTGCCGGGCGGACTGCACGGACGCCAGCGCGAGGATGGCAATGAGCAGGACGAAGGCGCCGGCGAGGATGCCCGCCACGAGGACGCTGACCCCGCCCCACTCGCGATCGGCCGGCTCAGGATCGGCCGGCTCGCCACGCCCCCTGCGCGACGAGGAGCTGCGACGTCCTTCGGGCAGTCCTTCCGTACGATCCGCGAGTTCTACGCCTCCTCCGTGATCTGCACGATCTGCGCGTTCCACAGGTTCTGCGCGATCTGTGCGACCCCTGGCATGTGATCGGCCATCGGCTCTCGGTCGGCCACGATCGCTCGCATCGTCCACGCTGTCCGCGCCGCGGTCGAGCCGTTCCTTCCGGACGATCACCCGGACGAGTCGGCGCCTCACGGCGGCACCTCCCCGGCGAAGGACTCCTCCGCCGCCGCGCTCGCCCGTCCGCTCACCCGGTAACCCGTCACGGACAGCGCCCCGGGATACGGGGCCTCGACGACCGCAACCACAAGGTCGCCCTCGCGCGAGACGGAGACGGTTGCGCCGTCGGGGGCGAGTCGCATGGCGTGGCTCGTCGCGATGTCGAGACTCTCCCCCGCCGCGGCCGCCCGCGCCGCTGCCTGCGCGGCATCGGTCACCCGAAGGTGCGCTGCCCCCGTGGCGATGGCCGAGAGCACGAACAGCAGCGCGAGGGCGACAGCCGGGAGAACGATGGCGAACTCCGCGGTGGCCATGCCCCGCTCACCGTCGCGGCCGATGCGGCCGCGACGCCGGGCGCGCCCGGTGCGGCTGCTCGCAGCCCGTCCGCCGGCCGGGGGCCGGGCGCACGGCCCGACCCCCGGCGTGCGATCGGCGGGCATCACACACCCAGCGCCCGCGTGATCAGGCCCGTCACCATCCCGATCACCGAGTCCCCGTTGAGGATGCCGATGAGCGCGGCCGCGAGCCCGGCCGCCGCGACCGTGCCGATCGCGTACTCGGCTGTGGCCATGCCGGCCTCCGCGTCCTCGGCGGTCCGCCGGTGTCGTTCCTTCCACGCCCGTGCCGCACGCGACACGGTCGCCATGCATCGATTCATGGTTTCTGCTCCCTCTCCGGCTCGCGCCGGTCGCCGCCCGGCCGGTTGCCGAGCTCGTGCCACTCACGCTCCTCCGTTGCGTCGATCGCCCGCCGGGGCGAGCTCGGCGCCTGTGCACGACGCGGCGGGCCCTCGGGCTGTGGAGAACCAGGCGGTGGACCAGCGCGTTGTGACGAGCCGGTGGTGGAGCGCAAGGGGAAGGAGCCGGTCACCGCCGACGGCGGATGGGCCGGTACGTCGATCCAGGAGACGAGCACCGCGGATGACCACGGAGGCGCCCCTCACCGCAGCAGATCGAGCCCGGCGCCGAGGACGACGGGCACGATGCCGAGCAGGATGAACGCAGGCAGGAAGCACAGGCCGAGCGGCAGCACGAGTCGCACGCCGAGCTTCGCGGCGGCCTCCTCCGCCTCCCTCGCGGCGTCCGCCCGCAGGGCCCGAGCCCGCAGCTGGAGCAACGGGGCGGGGTCAGCGCCGTCGTCCCACGCGGGCTCGAGGCAGTCCGAGAGGACCGTTGCGCTCGCCGGCGCCCCCTCCCACGCCTCCTCCCATCCCGCACCGAGCACGAGCAGCTCACCCGCGGAGGACAGCGACGCGGCGAGTGCCCGGTCCCCCACACCCGCGAGCGCCTCCCCGAGCACCCGGAGCGCCGTGGGCACCGAACTGCCGGAGGCGAGAACGGCACCGGCGAGGTCGAGCAGGACCGCAGGATCCAGCGAGAGCCCCGCGAGCTCGGGGTCCCGCGGCGCGACCTCGGCGGTGCGCGACCACCCCGTCACCCACGGCACGGCCCCGAGCACGGCCAGGGCGAGGAGAACGCCGGTCACGGCGAGCTCCCCTCGGCCCGGCGCTCGGCCCGCAGCACCCACACCCAGCCCACCGCGAGCATCACGAGCCCGACGAGAAGGCACACCGTCCCGATGCCGCCGTCCAGCAGGGTGCCGACCGGATCCGCCCCGACCACCGCGCCGAGCAGGAGCCCGAGCACGGGCAGCCAGCCGAGCAGCCGCCCGGTCGCCCGAGGTCCGGCGAGCGCCACCGCCCGTGCGCCCGCGGCCCGTCCGGCCTCGGCGATCCCGGCCGCGGAACGGTCGAGGACGTCGGCGAGCGGCGCGCCCGTCGCGTGTGTCACCCGGCAGGCGACGAGCACGCCCGCCATCGCGCCTGTGGCGGCGGCGCGCTCGGCCCTGCTCCCGAGCGAGACCCGCGCAGACGACGGTCGCTCGCCGGACCCGACACCACGCGCCGATCGCCGACCGCGGCCCCCGGCCAGCCGTTCGGCGACGTCGAGGAGGTCCCGGGGAATCCCGGTCGGATCGAGGCTCGCCTCCTCACCGTCCGGGATGACGCGGGCCCGGCGCAGCGCCGTGGTCCACGCGCGTGCGGGCGCCGAGCCGGCCCGCAGGCGCAGGCCGACCTCGGACACCATCAGCCCGGGGTCCAGCACCCGGCCACGGCCGTGCGCGCCCCGACGTCGACGCGCCAGCCAGCCCTTCGGCCCACCTCCCGCGGCACTCGCCCGGCCACGAACGGGCTCGCCTGCCCGGCGGGCGAAGCGCCCGAGTCTCCTCGGCGGGACGGTCAGCACCGCGAGGGCGGCCACGAGGAGCGCTCCCACGACCACGGCCGGTCACCCGCCCGACGGCGCGCCGGCGCGGCCGGGCCCGCCTGACGGCACATCTGCACAGCCACGCCCGCCCGCGGCCACGTGGGCTCGCTCGAGCCCACCGGACGGCACGCGGCTGCGGCCGCGACCGCCCGACGGCAAGCCGGCGCGGCCGCGACCGCCCGACCCCGCGCGGCTGCGGTCAAGCCGGTCCACCCCCGCCGACACCGCCGACACCGCCGACACCGGCACACCAAGCGCCCGACGGACCGGCTCGTCGCCGATGCGCTCGGCGAGTCGGTCCACCCCGGGACCGGCGCGCACGGCGCCGTCGGGCGCGATCTCAAGGGCGGACACGCACTCCAGCCCCGCCCCGGACCGCCGCAGCACCGCCACCTGGGCCACGCGCCGCACGCCGGCCGTACGCCTCAGATGGACGACGGCGTCGATCCCGGCCGCCGCCTGAGCCGCGAGCGCCCCCTCGCTCATCCCGGCGAGGGCCGCGAGGGCGAGGAGCCGCGCGGGAACACCTTCGGCGGCATTGGCGTGGATGGTGGCCCAGCCGCCCTCGTGCCCGGTGTTGAGCGCGCCGAGGACGTCGCGGATCTCCGCACCCCGGCACTCGCCGAGCACGATGCGGTCGGGCCGCATGCGCATGGCGGCCCGGACGAGGTCCGCGAGCGTAACCTCGCCGGCGTCCTGGACGTTCGGCCTGCGCACCTGCAGGTGCACGACATGCGGGTGGTCGGGACGAAGCTCGACCGAGTCCTCCAGGCAGACGATGCGCTCGGCACGGTCGACCGTGCCGAGCAGCGCCGCGAGCATCGTCGTCTTCCCGGTGCCGGTCGCCCCGGACAGCAGCGCGTTCATCCGCCGGTCGACGAGCGCTGTCAGGACGCCGACGGCCGGTTCGGGCACCGCACCGAGCGCCACGAGGCCGTCCAGGCTCAGGGACGTCTCGCGGAAGGTGCGCAGCGAGATCGTCGTGCCATCGGCCGCCATCGGCGGCAGGACGGCGTGGAGCCGGGTGCCGTCCGGGAGGGTGCCGTCGACGACGGGAGCGGCGTCGTCGAGCCGCCGCCCGCAGGCCGACGCCAGCCTCACGGCCAGCGAGCGCACGGCGGCCTCGTCACCGAGGATGCGACGCGGATCGGCTACTCGGGCGAGCCCGCCTCCTCGGTCCACCCACACGCCTCCCGCGCCGTTGACGAGCACGTCCGTCACATCCCTGCTGGCGAGGAGCGGGGCGAGCAGGGTGCCGGCGCCCATGAGCTCGGCCCGCAGGTCCCCGTGCAGACGCAGGAGGGTCCCGCTCGCCAGGGCGTCGCCCGTGCCGGCGTCGAGCGCCTCGCCGAGCGAGCTCCCGCCCGCGACCGCGCCGCGCGCACGGCGCGCCTGACCGCTCATGTCTCCAGCCCGAGGGCACCGGCGACCTGCTCGGCCGCCACGCGAGGGATCGTGCGCCGCCGCGCACCGGGGAGCACCCCGTGCTCGATGTCCGCGTCCAGGCTGCGCAGGTGCCGGGCGACGCACACGAGCTCCAGTCCGCTCGCCTCCGCGATCTCGTCCGGCAGGACGTCCTCGCCCGGCCGACGCCGCACCACCAGCGACACCCGCGGCCCGCCGCCCAGCTCGTCCAACCGCCGGGCCGCCGCGCTCGCGGCCGCTCCCCCGCGCAGCGTCGCCGCAGCGACCACCACGAGATGATCGAGGTCGCCGAGGATCCCCGGTCCGTCGCCCCGCGGGGCGAGCGCCGAGCGCGGCAGGTCGACGACGACCACGTCCGAGGCCTGGCTCGCCGCCCGGACCGCCCGCGCGACGACCGGGTCGTCCTCCGACGCGCCGCCCCGCAGGTCCCCGCCGAGGAGCCGCACGTGCTCGAACGCGGGCAGCGAGGTGACCAGCCGTTCCGGCAGCAGCGACCCGTCCTGCCGCCTCACGTCCGCCCACCGCGTGCCGGGATCGCGCTCGACGCCGACGATCACCTCGATCGTGCCGCCGACGGGATCGAGGTCCACCAGCGTCACCGGCACCCCCGCCCGGACGGGCACCTGCGCGAGCGACACGGCGAGGATCGTGGCCCCGGCTCCGCCGTGCGCGCCGACGACGCCGACCCGCACCGCCCGCGCCGGCAGCGCGGCGAGGATGAGGTCGAGAAGCCGCTCCTCGTCGTCGGGGACCGCGAGCCGGGTCCCCGCCTCCGGGCCGGAATCGACGTGGACGGCACCCGCGCCGAGATCGACCAGGCGCACGGAGGCCGACGCCTTCGCCTCGACCATCCTCGCGCCCGCGATGTCGCACAGTCGCCGTATCGACGCGCGCACACGCGAATCCTTCTCACCGCCCGTCACCGACACCTCTGGCCCCGCCATCGGTTCCTCCCTCGTCCGGATGACACCTGCCCCTCGACCATGCCGCCCGCGCCCGTTCCCCCGGGCGGCCCCTGTGGACGAGGGGGCTCGCGGCGGGCCTGTGGACGGCCGCACAGACCTCCCCGGACGGCCCCCGCGGCGGACTCCCGCGTCCGGATTACCCTGGGTGGACATCGCCCCGCCCGGGGGCGAACTCACGTGGAGGCCCCCTCGATGACGTCCCCGTCGGAGCCGCAGCCCGAGGAATCGGCGCGGCCGGCCGGTCAGCCGATTCCTTCGCCCGACGGCGCAGCCTCCACCCCCGACAGCGCAGCCTCCACCCCCGACGACACGGCCCCGGCCCCGGCCCCCGACGACGGTGCCCCCGCCGGCACGGCCGGCGCCGACGACACGGACCTCGACGACGACGCAGGTCCCGCCCCCCGCCGCTCCGCCGCCCTCGACCGCGACCGCCCGGCCCACCGCAGCGCCAACGCGCCCGGCGTCCGCTTCTTCACGTTCCGCGCGCGCGGACGCAGCCGGTTGCCGCAGCACGCGTGGGCGCTCGGCTTCGCGATCCCGTTCATCCCCGTCACGATCTACCTCCTCGGCCTGCTCCCCTGGGCGTCCGACCGCGTGATCGCGGCGTCCGGCACCGGCGAGGCCGCCGGCCCGTCGTTCGCGCTCCTCGGCCTCACGGTCGCCGCCGCGGTCATGAGCTGGCTCATCGGCTGGTCGACCGCGGTCTTCTCGTCCCTCACGTCCTGGCTCTACGCCCTGGTCGGCTGGCTGTCGATCTCGCTGTTCGCGGACGAGCTCGCGGACATGCACCTGCTCGACCCCCTGTCGAACTCGTTCAACGGGCTGACCTCCCTGGTCACGACCGGCACGGCCGCGAGCCTGGTGATCGTCGTCGCCGGGGTCGCCCTGGGAACGTCGATCGCGCGTCGGGCCGGCCGCGCCGACGAGCGGGCGGAGGCAACCACCGGTCACGCCCGCGCCCGTCGGGGCGACCACATCCTCGCCACCGCGCCCGCCCTCGCCCTGGGCGCCGCCGGTGCCTGGATCATCGCGCTCGCCGCGCCGGGCGAGCCCGCGGCCGGGGGCTGGCTGTCGTGGAGCATGCTCGCGGGGGCAGCCATGCTCGCGCTGTGCGCGATGACGGCGGGCATCTCCTCGGTCGGCGCCCAGGTCGCGGGGGGACTCGTCGCCGTCGTCGCGTTCCTGCAGACCACCCTGCTCGGCACCGGGATGGACGTCATCGTCCTCAGCCCCGACCAGTCCTCCACGTCTCTGTCCGACGGCAGCCTTCTCGTCCTCGGCATCGCGCTCGCCATGGGCGCCTCGGGCGCCCACTGGGCGCGGCGCTCGGGCCAGCGGTGGCAGCGCGTGGAGATGGCGATCGCCCAGGTCACCCGCTCCACGGGCTCTCCCACGCGGCGCGGGCGGCGCCGCGTGCGCTGATCCGCGCAATCCTTCACACAGTGCCACGCCGGGGCGCCTCCACGCCCGTGGGCCGGGCCCGCCGTAACGTGGCAGCACAGTGGGGTGATTCGTCAACGCGCCCCAGGGACGACCAGGAGGCTGCACCGTGACCGACAACCCGCCGACGCACGGGTCGCGCACGCCAGCAGACGAGGAGCTCGCCCGCCTGCGGCGCCAGGCCTTCGGACCCGGCGCCCCGGAGACCGACCCCGAGAGCACGGCCGTCCGCATGCCCGCGGTCGGGGCCGACGCCCCGCCGCCGCCAACGCCCGAGGACGAGGCTCCCGACGACGTCGCCCAGGACCCCGCGCAGACCTCGCCGGGCGAGAACTCACCCGTGGAGGGCGCACCGGTAGAGGACGTACCGGTCGACGCCGGTGGGGCCGACGCCGTGGCCGGCTCGGCCACCGCGGACCACGGTGTCGATGCCGACCCGCCGGCCGTGGACGCCTCTCCGGACGGGGCCGATGCGCGCGCCGGCGACGCTCGGGCCGACGATGCACCGTTCGACGATGCGCCCGCCGACGCCACGCGCGACGACGCGACCTCCGACTCCGCCACCGCGGCCGTCCCGGCCGCCGCAGGCACGCCCGACGCTGCCGGCGAGGACGTCTCGTCGTCCGCGGGCGACGACCGCGCAACCGCGGTCTCCTCCGACGCCGCGTCGGCCGAGGCCGCCGAGCAGGCCGCCGACCAGACTGGCGACCAGGCCGCCGACCAGACTGGCGACCAGGCCGCCGACCACGCCGGCGAGCAGACCTCCGACGGGACGGGCGTCCAGACCGCAGACCCCACCGACTCGGACCCCGAGCCGACCGCGGGCACCCCCGCCGACCCGGAGTACTCCCCGCACGACACGTCGGACTTCACCCCGCTGTTCGCTGAGACCCGGGCCGCGCGCGAGCGCGGTTCGAGCGCCGCCACCGCGACGTCCGCGGACGAGGCCGGGGCGAGTGCCGCCGTCGGGGCGGGTGCCGACACCCGGACGGACGCGGACGATGGCGAGGCGACCACCTCGACGGCCATCCCGGTCGTCGCGGGGGCCGCCGGCTCCTCGACCGCCTCCCCCGCCCGCGACCTGCCGGACACGTGGTCCTCGAGCGCGCCGCAGGACGCCCCGCACCGCCGGGGCGCGGGCACGCACATCTGGGTCCTCCTCGTCTCCCTCGTCCTCATCCCGGTGGCGTGGTACCTCCTCGCCGACGGCGGCGCACGGCTCACGGCCGGCACGAACACGTCCTGGGCCACCGGCGACATCCAGCTCGCGCACGTCGGCGAGCTCGCGGCCGGCGCCGTCCTCGCCGTCCTCGCGATCCTGCTGGTGCGGGTGAGCGCGTCCGGCGCATGGCTGTGGGGCGCGATCGCGACCGTCCTCGGGGCCGCCTGGGTGGCCGTCCCGGGCCCGCTTGCCGACCTCATCACCCCGGTCCTCGACGGCATGCGCGACCTCGCCGGCGTCGGATCGATCGGCGAGAACATGGCCGACCACCTCATCGTCGACGGTACCTCCGGGCGCCTTCTCCTCTACGGTCTCGCGCTCCTGGCAATCGCCCTCACGGTCGGCGGCGCGCGTCGTTCCGGGCGGGCCGAGGGCGAGTTCGACGCGGAGGAACGGCGCGCCACCGCCTCCCGGGTCTAGGCTCGGTCCTGACAGTTCCCCGATCCGCACACGGGACGGGGAGGGCTTGAGCGGGCCTCCGCGCCCGCTTCGAAGGCGAAGGGGCCACGATGACGAACGACCTGTCCGGCGGCGTTGACAACCTGCTCACGGAGACGCGGACCTTTCCGCCCAGTGCGGAGTTCGCGGCCCAGGCGAACGCCCAGCCCGAGCTCTTCGACCGGGCGGCCGCCGACCGCGAGGGGTTCTGGCTGGAGCAGGCGCGCGAGCTGCTGACGTGGCGCACGGAGCCCACCCAGTCCCTGGACTGGTCGGACGCCCCCGTCGCGCGCTGGTTCGCGGACGGCACGCTCAACGCGTGCGAGAACGCGGTCGACCGGCACGTCGCGGCCGGCAACGGCGACCGCGTCGCCATCCACTTCGAGGGCGAGCCCGGCGACCGCCGGGACATCACCTACGCCGAGCTCCTCGAGCAGGTCTCGCGGGCCGCCGGGGCCCTCGAGGCGAACGGCGTGACGAAGGGCGACCGGGTCGCGATCTACCTGCCGATGATCCCCGAGGCCGTCGTCGCCATGCTCGCCTGCGCGCGCATCGGCGCCGTCCACTCGGTCGTCTTCGGCGGCTTCTCCGCCGACGCGCTGCACTCCCGCATCATCGACGGCGACGCCCGCGTCGTCATCACCGCCGACGGCGGCTGGCGCCGGGGCAAGCAGCTCCCCCTCAAGCGCGCGGTCGACGAGGCCATCGCGAAGGGCGGGACGGCCGTGGACCGCGTGCTCGTGGTCCGCCGCACGGAGCAGGACGTCGAGTGGACCGAGGGCCGCGACGTCGACTGGGCCGAGGCCCTCGCCGCGGCGCCGGCCACCCACGAGCCGGTCGCGGTCGAGGCCGAGCACCCGCTGTACATCCTCTACACGTCCGGGACGACGGGTAAGCCGAAGGGCATCGTCCACACGACCGGCGGCTACCTCACGCAGTCGCAGTACACGTTCCGGTACGTGTTCGACCACAAGCCCGGGCAGGACGTCTACTGGTGCACGGCCGACGTCGGCTGGGTCACCGGGCACAGCTACGTCGCCTACGGCCCCCTTGCCGACGGCGCCACCCAGGTCCTGTACGAGGGCACGCCGGACGCCCCGCACCAGGGCCGGTGGTGGGAGATCGTCCAGCGCTACGGCGTCACGCTGCTGTACACCTCGCCGACCGCGATCCGCACGTGCATGAAGTGGGGCGAGCAGATCCCCGGCGAGTTCGACCTCTCCAGCCTCCGCCTCCTCGGCTCGGTGGGCGAGCCCATCAACCCCGAGGCGTGGATGTGGTACCGCCGCGTGATCGGCGGCGAGCGCACGCCCATCGTCGACACGTGGTGGCAGACCGAGACCGGCGCGATCCTCATCTCCCCGCTGCCGGGCATCACGTCCACGCAGCCGGGCTCCGCGACGAAGCCGCTGCCCGGCATCGAGGCGGACGTCGTGGACGACGCCGGCAACCCGGTCGAGAACGGGCAGGGCGGGTACCTCGTGCTGTCCTCGCCGTGGCCGTCCATGACCCGCGGCATCTGGGGCGACCGCCAGCGCTTCGTGGACACCTACTGGTCGCGGTTCCCCGGCAAGTACTTCGCCGGCGACGGCGCCCGCAAGGACGACGACGGCGACATCTGGCTGCTCGGCCGGGTCGACGACGTCATGAACGTCTCGGGCCACCGTCTGTCGACGACGGAGATCGAGTCCTCCCTCGTCTCCCACCCCTCGGTGGCGGAGGCCGCCGTCGTCGGCGCGACGGACGACACGACCGGCCAGGCCGTCGTCGCGTTCGTCATCCTGCGCCAGGAGGCCGCCGAGGCGGCCGACATCGTGGCCGAGCTCCGCGCGCACGTGGCGAAGGAGATCGGGCCGATCGCCAAGCCCCGCGACATCCTCGTGGTGGCCGACCTGCCGAAGACCCGGTCGGGCAAGATCATGCGCCGCCTGCTGCGCGACGTCGCCGAGGGCCGTGAGGCCGGCGACGTCACGACGCTCGCGGACTCCTCGGTCATGGACCAGATCTCGAAGGGCATGGCCGCCGGCTGACGCCACCCGCGTGGGCGGCACACCCCGTGCCGCCCACGCGGAGCCCTCGGGCCCGCGCCGCCTACGCGACGGCGTCGACCCCGACCTTCGGGCAGATGTCTGCGAGCACGCACGCCCCGCACGCGGGCGCGCGCGACGTGCACACCTCCCGGCCGTGCGTGATGAGCCGGTGGCAGGCGAACGTCCAGTCCTCCTCGGGCAGCGCGACCGCGAGGTCCCGCTCGACGGCGAGGGGCTGGGTCTTCTCCGTGAGTGCCAGCCGCCGCGCGAGGCGTCCCACGTGGGTGTCGACCGTGATCGCGGGGATGCCGAAGGCGTTGCCGAGCACGACGTGCGCGGTCTTCCGACCCACCCCGGGCAGCGCCTCGAGCGCGGCCCGGTCGTCCGGGACCTCCCCGTGGTGGTCGTGGACCAGGGCGTCGGCCAGGCCGACGAGCTGCCGGGAGCGGCGGTCCTGGAACCCGAGGACCCGCACGACGTCGCGTACGTCAGCCTCGTCCGCACCGGCGAGGGAGGCCGGGTCGGGCCAGCGCCGGAAGAGCTCCGGGGTCACCGTGTTCACGCGTTCGTCGGTCGTCTGTGCGGAAAGAACCGTCGCCACGAGGAGCTGGAACGGGCCCTCATGGTCGAGGGCGCAGCGGGCGTCCGGGTAGGCAATGGTGAGCCGCCGGTCGATCTCAGCGCCCCGCTGTGCCAGGCTTGCGATCGAGGAGTGCACGAATCGATCGTATGATGCGGCGCGGCCCCGTGCCCCTCGTCACACGAGGTGGCAAGATAGGTCGGTAGTGTCCGCGCCCAGACGTCAGGATGAAGGAGAAGCGCTGTGCAAGGTGACATCATCGACTCGGTGCCGCTGTTCGAGGATCTCGAGGAGGCCGACCGCGGCGCCCTGCTGCAGGTCATGGGTCAGATCAAGTTGCGCCGCAGCGAGATCCTCTTCCGCGAGGGCGAGCCCGGCGACCGGCTGTACATCCTCATCGACGGCAAGGTGAAGGTCGGCCACCGCTCCGCGGACGGCCGCGAGAACCTCCTCGCCGTCCTCGGCCCGGGCGAGCTGCTCGGCGAGCTCACGCTCTTCGATCCGGGCCCGCGCTCGACGACCGCCACGGCCGTCGCCCCGACCCGCATGCTCGTGCTCGAGCACCGCGACCTCATGGAGTACATCGACACCCGCCCGGGCCTGGCCAAGCGCCTGCTGCGTTCGCTCGCCCAGCGCCTGCGCCGCACGAACACCGCGCTCGGCGACCTCGTGTTCTCCGACGTCCCCGGCCGCGTCGCCAAGGCGCTCCTCGACCTCGCGGACCGCTTCGGCGAGTCCACGTCCGAGGGCGTCCATGTGCCCCACGACCTCACGCAGGAGGAGCTCGCCCAGCTCGTCGGCGCCTCCCGCGAGACGGTCAACAAGTCCCTCGCGGACTTCGTGTCCCGCGGGTGGATCCGCCTCGAGGGCCGCGCGGTCCTGCTGCTCGACATCGAGCGCCTGCGCCGCCGCGCGCGCTAGGCACCTCGCCGCACCGGTCCGGTCCGACACACCCGGTCCGGCACAGCGACACGACACGGGCGGCAGCCCGGTCACTCCGAACGGAGTGGGCCTGGCTGCCGCCCTTGCGTCGTCGTCGGGGGTGGGGGCCTCAGGCGACCTCGGCCATGAGCTCGATCTCGACGGGGGCGCCGAGCGGAAGAACCGCCACCCCGACGGCGGAGCGCGAGTGGGTGCCGACGTCGCCGAAGATCTCGCCCAGGAGCTCGGAGGCGCCGTTGACGACCTGCGGCTGACCGGTGAACTCGACCGCGGAGGCGACGAAGCCGGTGACCTTGACGATGCGGGTGATCGCGTCGAGCGAGCCGGCGATCGAGCGGACCGCGGCGAGCGCGTTGAGGGTCGCGGTGCGGGCGGCGGCGTAGGCCTCCTCGGCGGTGACGTCCGCGCCGACGATGCCGACGTGCGTGAGCTCGCCTGCAACCACGGGCAGCTGGCCCGAGGTCATCACGAGGTTGCCCGTGCGCAGGGCCGGGACGTACGCGGCGACCGGCGTGGCGACCGGGGGAAGCTCGATGCCGAGCTCGGCGAGGCGGGCCTCGGCCCCCATCAGGCGTCGCCCTTGGGGCGCTTGAGGTAGGCGACCAGGTTCGAGCTGCCCTCGGGGCCGGGCACGACCTGGACGAGCTCCCACCCGTCGGCGCCCCATTGGTCGAGGATCGCCTTGGTCGCGTGGATGAGCAGAGGAACGGTGGCGTACTCCCAGGTGGTCATGCCCCGATCCTAGGCGCGCGGGCGGGACATGAGCAGGCGAGGCGCCTCGGCCTCGCGGATCTGGGCGATGACGGCGTCGTCGTCGCTCCTCAGGGCGTCCCGCCACGAGCTGACGGTGGGATAGCGACGCTGCAGGGCGCGGCGCTCACGCTCCGTCAGCCCGCCCCACACGCCGTAGACCGGCCCGCTCTCCAGCGCGTCCGCCAGGCACTCCATCCGCACGGGGCAGGAGAAGCAGACGTCGCGCACGTCCCGCTGCGCGGGCCCCTCGGCAAAGAGGAAGTCCGGATCCATCTCCGCGCAGGCCGCCTTCATCGTCCAGCTTGCGTCAGCCAACACGTCACTCCGTTCTCGACAACACTCCGGCGGCACCATCGCCATCGGGATCCCGTGGCAGCGGCGCCGCGTTCCCTCGAAAGTAACCCGGATCGCCCAGTTATGGGAAGTGTTGGTAATACGATTGAGACTTAACATGGGACAGTGTTACCCGTAGCAGTGGCGAGCGTTGCAGCGAAACCGGGGGGCGCCTGCGTACGCTGATGGACATGTCTTCGCCAGCCACCTCGAAGCGGCGCGCCCTGCGCGTCGATCAGGCGATCGTCCTTCTGCTGGCGTTCGTGCTGGTCTCGACCATGGGCGGACTCCTCAGCGCAGCTCTCGTGATGCCGGCCGTGGCGGCCACGGGTCAGGTGACGCGCGCCGGGACCGGCCTGTTCGACGACCTCCCCGCGGACTTCGCTCTCCCTGAGCCGTCGCAGCGATCGACGATCCTCGCCTCCGACGGCACCGTGCTCGCCACCTTCTACGCGGAGAACCGCATCATCGTTCCCGCTGACGCGATCGACGTCCACATGATGCACGCGATGGTGGCCATCGAGGACGAGCGCTTCTACGACCACAACGGCATCGACATCCAGGGCATCGCCCGCGCCACGGTCAACAACCTGACCGGCGGGGCGCTCGCCGGGGCGTCGACCCTCACGCAGCAGTACGTGAAGAACCTGCGCATCGAGCAGGCCCGTCAGGCCGGTGACCAGGAGGGCATCGAGGGCGCCACCGAGCAGTCGATCGGGCGCAAGCTCGAGGAGGCGCGCCTCGCGATCGCGCTCGAGCAGCAGCAGTCCAAGGAGGAGATCCTCACCGGGTACCTCAACATCGCCCAGTTCGGGCCGTCCGTGTACGGCGTCGAGGCGGCCTCCCAGCACTACTTCAACCACCCGGCCTCCGACCTGTCGGTCGCGGAGTCCGCGCTGCTGGCGGGCATCACGCAGTCGCCGGCACGCTGGGACCCGGTCAACCACCCGGACAACGCCGAGGTGCGGCGCAACCTCGTCCTCGACAACATGCTGCGGCTGGAGTACATCACCCAGGACCAGCACGACGAGGCGGTCGCGACCCCGATCGCGGACATGCTCGACGTCACGAGCACGACCGCCGGATGCGGCACTGCGGGCAACGCGGCATACTTCTGCGACTTCGTGGTCAACGAGCTTCTCGCGAACGAGGCGTGGGGCGACGACCGCAGCGACCGCCTCGCGATGCTCTACCGCGGCGGACTTACGATCCGCACGACGATCGACATGGAGCGCCAGGCGATGGCGTACGAGGCCGTCACCAGCACCGTCCCGGTCACCGACCCGTCGGACGTCCGCATGGCGCTGACCTCGGTCGAGCCGGGCACCGGCAACGTCGTCGCGATGGTGCAGAACACGAACTACGGCCAGCCGTCCGAGACCGACCCGGACGCCACGCTCATCAACCTCAACGTCACGCGCAACCGGGGCGGGGGCAACGGCTTCCAGACCGGCTCGATGTTCAAGGTCTTCACGCTCACGGAGTGGATCAACCAGGGGCACTCGATCCGGGACCGGGTCAACGGCGCCGACCGCGAGATCCCCCGGTCGCAGTGGAACATCAGCTGCGCGCCGGACCGCCGCGACGACTACGGTGGCGTCAACCTCGAGTCCGGGATCGGCCAGGCCACGGGCATGGTGTCGGTCGCGGACGCGACGGCCCGCTCGATCAACACCCCGTTCCTCGAGATGGCCGCCCAGATCGACATGTGCAACATCCTCGACACGGCCGCGGACATGGGCATGGACGTCCAGGCGGACGGGTCCGAGATGGTCCCGAACCCGGCGGCCGTCCTCGGCACGAACGGCAACGCGCCGATCCAGGCCTCGGAGGCGTTCGCGACCCTCGCGGCCGGCGGCGTCCACTGCGACGCGGTGGCGATCCTCGAGGCGACGGATGCGGAGGGCAACCCCGTGCCGGTCCCGGACGGCAACTGCACGCAGGTGCTCGCCCCGGAGGTGGCCTCCGAGGTCACGCAGGCGCTCGAGGGAGTGGTCCAGCCCCGACTGACGGGGGAGAACGCGATCCTCGCCGACGGTCGCCCGGCCGCAGGCAAGACCGGAACGGCCCAGGCCGACTCCGCCGCGTGGTTCGCCGGCTACACCCCTCAGCTGCAGGCCAGCATCTGGATGGGCCACCTCGACGGCAACGAGTCGATGTTCGACACGACGATCAACGGCCAGTTCAATGCCGAGGTCTACGGCGGCCTGTACCCGTCGATGGTGTTCTCGGAGTACATGTCCCGCGCCCTCGAGGGCGAACCGGTCGAGCAGTTCGAGCGGCTGCAGTCGAACCGCCCCACCAACGCCGCCCCGCCGGAGCGGGACGAGGAGGAGGAAGAGGAGGAGACGGAGGAGCCGTCCGTCTCGGTCCCGGACGTCGTCGGGTACTCGGTCGACGACGCCCGCACCCTCCTCGAGCGCGCCGGCTTCCAGGTCTCGGTCGGCGAAGCCCGGCCCTCGGACTGGGAGGAGGGCGGCGTGGCCGCCTCGAGCCCGGCCGCCGGCTCCGACGCCCCCCAGGGGTCGACGATCACGATCTACCCGTCCTCCGGGCCGCCCGAGTCCTCGGAACCCCCGGAGTCGTCCACGGACGAGGAGGGCTAGGTGGGCAACGTCCTCTCACGTGTGGGGGGCGCGCTGCTCGCGGCCGGACGGGCCTCCTGGCCCTACGCCCTCGCGGGCGTGCCCGCCGCCGCAGCCGCGTGGGGCCTCGCCGAGACCCGGATGTTCCGCCTGCGGCACGCCCGCGTCACCACCGCCGGGGTCGGCTCGGAGCCGCTGCGCATCCTGCACCTCTCGGACCTCCACCTCCTGCCGACCCAGCACGCGAAGCTCCGCTGGCTGCGTTCGCTGAAGGACGTCGAGGTGGACCTGGTGATCGCGACCGGTGACCTCATCGCCTCCGCGGACGCCATCGAGCCCCTGCGCTCGGCGCTCGGGCGCTTCCTCGACGTCCCCGGCATGTTCGTGTTCGGCTCGAACGACTACGTCGCGCCGCGCTGGCGGAACCCGCTGCGCTACCTGACGGGTCCGTCGTCGGAGGACAACCAGGACCACGAGCCGGAGGCGACCCCGCTCCCGACGGCCCGCCTGGCCGCGATGCTTCAGCGCGGCGGGTGGATCGACCTCACCAACACCCGGGCCGAGATCGTCACGCGCGG
The DNA here is from genome assembly GCA_900163555.1 of Actinomycetales bacterium JB111. GTDB lineage: Bacteria > Actinomycetota > Actinomycetes > Actinomycetales > Actinomycetaceae > JB111. Next base: position 29,995 of record FUHX01000022.1, read on the forward strand.
CGTGCGGGTGACGGCGGTCGGCGTGGACGACCCCCACATGGACCGGGACGAGTTCCCCGGCCTGTCGGCGGCCCCCTCGCCCGACGACGACGCGCTGGGTCTCCCCCACCTCCACCTCGGCGTCGCGCACGCCCCGTACACGCGCGTGCTGGACGAGATGTACGCCGACGGCTGCGACCTCGTCCTGGCCGGGCACACGCACGGCGGGCAGGTCTGCGTGCCCTTTTACGGGGCGCTCGTGACGAACTGCGACCTGGACCGCCGTCGGGCGTCCGGGCTCAGCGGCTGGCCCGGGGCGCGCCCGGACGCGGACGACGGCGAGGGGTCCACGTGGCTGCACGTCTCCGCCGGCCTGGGCACGAGCCCGTACGCGCAGGTGCGGTTCGCGTGCCCGCCGGAGGCGACCGTGCTCACGCTCGTCGCCCCACGGGCGGCCTGACCCCGGAGAGCCTGCCCGGCAGGCCTTGACGTGTGGGACGTGCCACCTGGACCTGGCATCTCAGGCCCGCGTGGGCCAGGTATTCTGGTCCGGTTGCCACGGGGTGTGGCGCAGCTTGGTAGCGCGCCTCGTTCGGGACGAGGAGGTCGCAGGTTCAAATCCTGTCACCCCGACCGTGGGATGTCTCAGGACATCGGAATGGCCTGAACCGACGAATCGTCGGTTCAGGCCATTCGTCATTCCTCGACGTCGGGCGAGCGCAACGACGGGGGCGGCTACCCGTCCTCCGCACCGGCCGGCGGCAGGCGCACGGTGACGACCGTTCCGCCCGCGGACGACGCGGAGATCGTCCCGCCGTGCGCCTCCACGATCGCCCGCGAGATGGCGAGCCCCAGCCCGGTGCTGCCGTGGGCGCGCTCGCGCGAGTCCTCCCCGCGGGCGAACCGGTCGAACATCGCGCTCTCGAAGCCCGGCGGCAACCCGGGCCCGTCGTCCACGACGGTGAGCACCGCGTCGGTGCCGTCGATCGAGACGGCGAGGGTCGCCGTCGTGCCGGGGGGCGTGTGGGCGGCGACGTTCGACGTGAGGTTCGCGAGGACCTGGCGCAGCCTGGCCTCGTCGCCCCTGACCTCGACGGCCTCGACCTCCTCGTCCGGACCGAGCGCGAGATCGAGCACCCACCGGTGGTCGGGGCTGGCGGCATGGGCGTCCATGGTGGCGTCGGCGGCGAGCAGCCCGAGGTCGACCGGTTCGGACCGTAGCGCCCGCCCGGAGTCCAGGCGCGCGAGCAGCAGGAGGTCCTCCACGAAGGCGCGCATGCGGTCGGACTCCGACTGGATGCGGGTCAGCGCCCCCGCCCGGTCCTCCGGCGGCAGGTCGCGCGTGCGGAGGAGCTCGGTGTAGCCGGCGATGGCGGCGAGCGACGTGCGCAGCTCGTGGGACGCGTCCGCGACGAACCGCCGCACCTGCTGCTCGGAGGCGTGGCGCGCGGTCATGGCGTCCGAGACGTGTGCGAGCAGCTCGTTGAGTGCCGCCCCGACCTGCCCGACCTCCGTGGCCGGGTCCGCGTGCGGGGTGCGGACGGTGAGCGTGACGTCGCCCCGGTCGAGCGGGAGGTCGGTGACCGCGCGGGCCAGGGCCGCGACGTCGTCGAGGGGGCGGAGCTCGCGCCGGATGACGAGGCCGGAGAGCAGGGCGATCATGAGCAGACCCGCGCCACCGACGACGCCGTGCCGGATCGCCGCGTCCCGCAGGGTGGCGTGCACCGGGTCCAGGGGCAGGCCGGTCACCTCGAGGCCGCCGGGTGCCGCGGAGGCCAGCACCCGGTACGGGCCGAGGTCCGGGAGGTCGATGGTGCGGATCTCGCCGTCGACCGGCAGGGCGGACAGGGCCTCCTCCTGGTCGCCGGTGAGGTCGCCGACCGAGAACTCGGCGAGCACGATGCCGGACTGGGTCGCGCCGTCGGCCTCGCGGTACAGGACCGTGCCGATCTCCTGCCCCGGTGAGTCGAGGGGATTCAGCGGGACCTCGCCGCCGGGTGGGGGGTCCTCGCCGGTCGAGCCAGGGTCCACTGCAGGGGGCGGCTCTGCCCCGGACGTGTGCTCCAGCCGTGTGTCGACCTGGGCGAGGAGGTCGGCGCGCAGACCGACGTACGAGGCAAGCGCGACGAGCGCCAGGACGATCGCGGCCACGACGGCGAGCAGGACCGCCAGCCGGTGGCGCAGGGCAAGTCTGGACCGCGGTGCCGGACCGGACCGCCGCGCCGGCCCGGCGCGTAGGTCAGGCCGGGTACCGCGCGACCGGACGGTCTCCGGTCCGCCGGCAGGCCGCGTCATGACTCGGCCGGCTTGAGCACGTACCCGACGCCGCGGACCGTGTGGATCATCGGCGCCCGCCCCTTGTCGATCTTCCGCCGCAGGTAGGACACGTAGAGCTCGACCACGTTGGCGTTCCCGCCGAAGTCGTAGTTCCACACCTGGTCGAGGATGAGGGCCTTGGACAGGACGCGCCGCTCGTTGCGGACGAACAGGCTCAGCAGGCTGAACTCGGTGGCGGACAGATGGATCTGCTCCCCGCCCCTGGTCACCTCGCGGGCGTCCTCGTCGAGCGTGAGGTCCCCGACCCGGTGGACCGGCGCTGGCGTGCGCTCGGTCGTCATACCGGCGCGCCGGAGCAGCGCGCGGACCCGCGCCACGACCTCCTCCAGCGAGAACGGCTTGGTCACGTAGTCGTCGCCCCCGGCCGACAGCCCGGCGACCCGGTCCTCCACGGCGTCCTTCGCGGTGAGGAACAGGACCGGGAGGTCCTCGAGCTCCGCCCGCAGGCGGCGCAGCACCTCGAGCCCGTCCATGCCGGGGAGCATGACGTCGAGGATCACCACGTCCGGAGGGTTCTCGCGGGCGGCGCGCAGCGCCGAGAGACCGTCGTGGGCGCTCGTGACGTCCCAGCCCTCGTACCGCAGCGCGGAGGTGAGCAGCTCGGCGAGGACCTGCTCGTCGTCGACGACGAGGACGCGCACGGACGCCGGTCCCGCCGTCGCGTCAGGCTGCTTCGGGTTCATGGGTCCCAGTGTGCGCCGATCGGGCCGGCGCGTCCGGCACCGCGGCCGGTGCGGGAACGGCGCCGCGTGATCCGGCCGGCCCCGGGCACCGGGAACCCTCACCGGCTCACCGACCGGGGCACCTTCCCGCAGACACGAAGAAGGGGCCGCCGGCTGATGCCTGCGGCCCCCACTCTTCGAGGAGGAATGAAGTCTTCGTCGGGAGACGGGATCCGACGGGCCCCCTGCGCCCGTCCGACCCTCTGTGTGCTGACCGAGTGGCGCATCCGGCGCATCGCCCCGGATCAGCCAGGATGCGCCACTCGGTACTGCAACGGACGCCCCCGCGCCCACAACCAATAGTGCCTTCCGGGGCCGGATCGACCGACCCTCGTGAGGGTGAACTCTGCGGGGCGGTTCTCCGACCCGAGGATGAGAGAGAACAACCCGCTTCTCGACGTGCAGGAGTTACGGATATGTGATAAGCGCCCGTTCTGGCCGCCGACGGCGGGGCTGTCGAGCGCCCTCGAGGAACGGCGCGGCGGTTCAACCCACCGGAGGCCCGGCGGGCGGGCAGCCGGCGTGCGCCCAGCCGGCTGGGCGCCCGGCAGCCGTCCCGCCGGCCGCCCCGCGCACGCCCCAGCCCTACGGGCACTGCGCGAGAGCTTCGGTGATCGTCTGTGCGTACAGGTCGGCGCCCTCGCCGCCGGGGTGCGTGTTGTCCGAGGCGAGCATCTGCGGGTTCGCCGTGGCCGCGGCGTCCCAGTCGGCGACGACGACGTTCGGGTAGCGCGACTGCGCGGCCCAGAGCGCCTCGTTCGCGCCGTCGATCCACGTGGCGTTCGGCGGCCCGTGGCCGGTGACGAGCACGACGCACCGGTCCTCGCCCGTCGTCGCCATGAGCGTGTCGATCTGGTGCGCGGGGATCGCGCCGTTGGTCGCGCCGGCCACCACCACGTTGTCCCGCAGGTTCCCGCCGTTCGCGAGCGTCTGCACGATGCCGAGCTCGACGACGAACGAGCGGGACACCTCGGCGTCCACCTCGGAGCCAGGGAGCCGCGCCTGGATCGCGCCGGCGGCTGCGAGGGTCACGGAGTCGCCGACGACGTCGACGTCCTCGCCGCCCGGCGCCTCGCCGGGCGAGTGATCGGGCGACGGGTCGCCGTCGGCGCCCTCTCCCCCGCTCGGGCTCCCGCCCGCCTGACCAGAGTCGGTCGGCGTCTCCGACCCGCCCGACGACGGTGTCTCGCCCTGACCGGGGTGCCCGCCGTCGTCGTCGGACGGGGTCTCGCCCTCGCCGCCCGGGGAGTCTGTGACGGTCTCGTCCGGTTCCGGCGGGGTGTAGGACTGCTGGGCCTGCATGAGCATGTCCTCGACCTCGGTGCGCTCGGGGGCGGCCGCGACGGCCCATGTGCTCCCGGTGAGGACGAGCACGGTCGCGGCCCCCGCGGGCAGGCCCCTGGTGACGAGGTTCCGCTTGAGGTGGCGCAGCAGGCCCGCGAAGCCGTGGACGCGGATCGGGGTCTCGACCCACCGGTAGCTCGCCTCGGCGGCCAGCAGGGAGGCCGCCAGCACGCCGACCGCCATCGGGCGCCGGTCCGCGTACGGCCACGCGGCGTGGGCGAGCACGAGCAGCGGCCAGTGCCACAGGTACACCGAGTAGGAACGCTCCCCGAGCCACACCATCGGTCGCCACTCGAGGACCGCGACGACGATCCGCCCCGGCGTGCGCGCGAGCACGGCCGGGGTCATCGCCTGGATGACGCCGGCGGTAAGCACGGAGGCCGCGACGAGCAGCCACGGGACGGCCCACGTGGAGACGTCGCTGGCGATCACGGCAAGCGGGACGAGACCGACCAGGCTGACGCCGGCGAGAATCCCGCGCAGGCGCGCGCCGGTCGGGCCGGTGCTCGCGCGCGGCCGCCAGTCCACGGCCGCGGAGGGCCGGGAGGAGAGCACGAACGCGAGGCTCGCCCCGATCATGAGGCCGTACAGGTGGGAGTCGGTGCCGAGGTAGGCACGCGAGCCCCCGAGGTACGCCGCCCAGGCGGCCGAAGCAGCGCCGATGCCGAGGGCGAGCCACGGGCGCACCCGCTTCGGCGCCGCCCAGATCAGCAGCAGCGCGAAGGGCCACACGATGTAGAACTGCTGCTCGACGCCGAGGGACCAGGCGTGGGTGAACAGCTCGGGGTTCTGGGCGTCGAAGTAGTTCTCCCCCGCGCCGATCTGCAGCCAGTTCGCGGTGAAGGTCAGGGTGCCGACGAGCTGCCGGCCGATATGGACGAGCACGTCGCCGCCGACGAACGCGGCGATCGCGGTGACCGAGAGCGCGCAGGCGACGACGGCGGGGACCAGTCTCCGGAGCCGTCGGACGAGGAAGTCGGCGACGTCGATCGACCCGGTGCGCTCGATCTCGCGGACGAGCAGCGTGGTGATGAGGAACCCGGAGACGACGAAGAAGACGTCGACGCCGAGGTTGCCCGCGGGCGCCCAGGCGGGCCACAGGTGGTAGACGAGCACCAGCGCGCACCCCACCGCGCGCAGGCCGTCGAGCCCGCGGATCCGTGCCGCAGCCGCCATGGCGCGTCGTCACCCCCTCCTCGTCCCGGAAGTCGTTCGCGATCACTGAGGATGCCACTGCGGACGCCTCGATTGGGGGACCACGGGGCCGTGAGAACTCCCCACCCCGGGCGCGCTCCCGGGCCGCGGGCGCCCGACGGCGGGACTCGCGCGGGCGAGTCCCGCCGTCGGGGGCGTGCGGGGTGTGTCGGGTCCTAGCCGCGCGGCTCCGCCGCCAGGAGCTCGGCGATCTGGACCGTGTTCAGCGCGGCGCCCTTGCGGAGGTTGTCGCCGACCACGAACATCGACAGGCCGTGGCCGTCGGGGGCGGCGCCGTCGGCGCGGACGCGACCGACGAACGTCTCGTCGCGGCCGGTGCCCTTGAGAGGGGTGGGGACGTCGTCGAGCACCACGCCGGGCGCTGCGGCGAGCAGCTCGAGCGCGCGCTCGGGACTGATCTCCCGCTCGAACTCGGCGCTGACCGCCATGCCGTGGCCGCTGAAGGTGGGCACGCGCACGCACGTGCCCGAGACGCGCAGGTCAGAGATCTCGAGGATCTTCCGCGACTCGTTGCGCAGCTTCTGCTCCTCGTCGGTCTCGCCGGAGCCGTCGTCGACCAGGTTGCCGGCGAGGGCGACCACGTTGAAGGCGATCGGCTCGACGTAGACCTCGGGGTCCGGGAGCTCGACGGCCGAGCCGTCGACCGCGAGGGCCTCCAGGTCGCCGGCCACGCCGGCACGGATCTGGGTGGCCAGCTCGCGCACGCCCGCAACGCCCGAGCCGGAGACGGCCTGGTAGCTGTTCACGGTGAGGCGGACGAGCCCGGCCTCGGCGTGCAGGACCTTCAGGGCCGGCATCGCGGCCATGGTCGTGCAGTTCGGGTTGGCGATGATGCCGCGGGGCCGGTTCGCCAGCGCGTGCGGGTTGACCTCGGAGACCACGAGCGGGACGTCCGGGTCCTTGCGCCACGCGGAGGAGTTGTCCACGACGACGGCGCCCGCCTCGGCGAACCTCGGCGCCCACGTCCTCGACGTGCCGCCGCCCGCGGAGAACAGGGCGATGTCGATGCCCGACAGGTCCGTGGTCTCGATGTCCTCGACGACGATCTCGCCGCCGCGGAACGGCAGGGAGGTGCCGGCCGACCGGGCGGTCGCGATGAACCTGACCTTCGACGTCGGGAAGTTGCGCTGCTCGAGCAGCGCGCGCATGACGCGGCCGACCTGCCCGGTCGCGCCGACCACTGCAACGGTGGGTTCACTCATCGTCCGGTCCCTCCGTACACGACGGCCTCGGAGTCCTCGGCGTCGAGCTCGAACGCGGTGTGCACGGCGCGCACCGCGGTGTCCAGGTCCTCGATCCGGGTGACGACCGAGATGCGGATCTCCGAGGTGGAGATCATCTCGATGTTGATCCCAGCCTCCCACAGGGCGGAGAAGAGGCGGGCGGAGACGCCCGGGTTGGAGCGCATGCCGGCGCCGACCAGGGACAGCAGGCCGACCTCCTCGTCCGCGCGGAGCTCGGCGTACCCGAGCTCGTCGCGGGCGGCCTCCAGCGCGCGGCGCGTGGGCGCGACCTGGTCGGTGGGCAGCGTGAACGAGATGTCGGTGGCGCCCGTGTTCTGCGTCGACACGTTCTGGACGATCATGTCGATGTTGGCGTCGGCGGCGGCGACCACGCCGAACAGGCGGGCGGCCGAGCCCGGGATGTCCGGGACGTCGACGAGCGTGATCTTCGACTGGCTCCGGTCGTGGGCGATGCCGGAGATGATCGGGTCTTCCATGTCGGTCCCCTTCTGAGACTCGGAGGTGACGAGCGTGCCCTCCAGGGTGGAGAACGACGAGCGCACGTGCAGCGGCACGTCGTAGCGGCGGGCGAACTCGACGGCCCTCAGGTGCAGGATCTTCGCGCCGTGGGAGGCGAGCTCGAGGGTCTCCTCGAACGAGATCCGCGGGATCTTCTTCGCCTTCGGCACGATCCGCGGGTCCGCGGAGAACAGGCCGTCGACGTCCGAGTAGATCTCGCAGACGTCGGCCTTGAGCGCGGCGGCGAGCGCCACGGCCGTGGTGTCGGAGCCGCCGCGGCCGAGCGTGGTGACGTCGTTGTTCTCGTTGACGCCCTGGAACCCCGCGACGATCGCGACCTGGTCGGCCTCGATCGACCTCAGGATGCGCTCGGGGGCGAGCTTCACGATCGACGCGCGGCCGTGGTTGATGTCCGTGACGAGTCCGGCCTGCTGGCCGGTGTACGACCGGGCGCTGACGCCCTCCGCGGTGAGCGCCATCGCGAGCAGCGACATCGAGATGCGCTCGCCGGCGGTGAGGAGGATGTCCATCTCGCGCTTGGGGGCGTCGTCCGTGACCTGCGTGGCGAGATCGAGGAGGTCGTCCGTCGTGTCGCCCATCGCGGACACGACCACGACGACCTCGTGACCGGCCCGTTTCGTCGTCGCGATGCGCTTGGCCACTCGCTTGACGGACTCGGCGTCGGCCACCGAGGACCCGCCGAACTTCTGCACGACACGTGCCACGAAAGGTGCCTCCTTGGGCGTCGAATGTCGGTTCCCGGTCAGTGGCGCCGTCAACCGTTTCGTCGACAACCGAGCATAGGTGGGCGGCGCCGCGCGCAGTATGTGCTTCCGCACCGCGGACCCGAGGACCTCGTCACGTCCGGTCGGGCCCCTACTTCTCTCGCTTCTCTTTCTCTCGCTTCTCTCGCGCGAGGTAGGAACGGAGAGCGTGAGGGAGGAAGTTTTCGTTCCGACGTCGCGTGCTGCGTTCCTCCCTCGCGGAACGTGGAGGTGTGCGGGGTGGGCTCACCACCAGCCGAGCTCGGTGCCCATCTGCCAGCCCAGGCGCACCATGAGGACCGACACGACGACGACGAACACCACCCGCACGAACCCCGACCCCCGCTTCACGGCCATCCGGGCGCCCAGGTAGCCGCCGGTGAGGTTGCCGGCTGCCACCGCGAGGCCGGCAGCCCAGACCACGTGCCCCGACGGGACGAAGAAGATCAGGGATCCGGTGTTGGTCGCGAGGTTGACGATCTTCGCGATCCCGGAGGCCGGCAGGAACGCGTGCCCGAGCAGGCCAACGATGCTGAACACGAGGAACGACCCGGTGCCGGGGCCGAGCATGCCGTCGTACATGCCGATGACGACGCCGATCCCGCAGGCCACGACGACGAGCCTCGCCCCGGCAAGGCGCGGCGCGTTCTCCCGGCCGACCTGGGGCCGGGCGATCGTGTAGGCGAGGACGGCGAGGCAGGCCGCGAGGATGATGGGCGTGAAGGCCTGCGCGGGGATTCGCGAGGCGATCGCGGCGCCCCCGATGGCAGCGAGCATCGCCGCGAACGCCATCGGCAGGGCGATGCGCAGGTCGACGTGGACGCGCCGGTAGTAGGTCGCCGCACTGACGGTGGTGCCGGCGATCGCCCCCACCTTGTTGGTGGCGACCGCCTGGATCGGCGTGATGCCGGGGACGAGCAGCAGGGCGGGAAGCTGGATGAGCCCGCCGCCACCCACGACCGCGTCCACCCAGCCGGCCACGAGCCCCGCGACGACGAGGAGGCAGACGACCCCGAGGGTGATCTCGGGCATCAGCCGCTGATCCGGTTGCGGCCCTCGAAGGACCGACCGAGCGTCACCTCGTCCGCGTAGTCCAGATCGCCGCCCGCGGGCAGGCCGACCGCGAGCCGCGACACGGGGATCTCGAGCTGCCCGAGCATCCGGATGAGGTACGTGGCCGTGGCCTCGCCCTCGATGTTGGGGTCCATGGCGAGGATGACCTCCTCGACCGGGTGCTGCCCGAGGCGCGTGAGGAGCTCGGCGATGCGCAGGTCACCGGGGCCGATGCCGCGCAGCGGGTCGATGACGCCGCCGAGCACGTGGTACTTCCCGCGGTACTCGCGGGTGCGCTCGATCGCGACGACGTCCTTCGGCTCCTCCACCACGCAGATCTGCGCGTAGGTGCGGCGCTCGTCCGCGCAGATGCGGCACCGCTCGGACTCGGCGACGTTCCCGCACTCCTCACAGAAGCGGACCTTGGCCTTGACCTCCACGAGGGCGGTCGCGAGTCGGGCGATGTCGTCCGGCTCGGCAGCGAGGACGTGGAAAGCGATCCGCTGGGCGGACTTCGGACCGACCCCGGGCAGCTGCCCGAGCTCGTCGATCAAGTCCTGAACTGCGCCGTCGTACACGCGGGAAGCCTACGCGCCCGGGGGCACATCGGTGCCGGGCTGCCGCTTCTCGAGAACCCGCGCGCCGAACACGCTGATCAGCAGGTCGACGCCGGTCTCGGAGGAGTCCTCCGCGTCGATGTCGTCCGGCGACGCCTCGTCGTCCGCGGGGTCCACCCGCGGCGCGAAGGCCGTGCCCGCGAACTGATCGCCGAGCGCCTTCTGCCCAGGCAGGACCGCCGGCGGCGCGGGCTGGCCGGACTCGCCGGGGTCCTCGTCGACGGGCTCCTCGTCCGCCCAGGGCACGGAGTCGCCGTAGGGGTCGGCCGGACGATCATCGGCCCCGTTCGGCGCGGAGCCGTCCGGCCCGACGACGGAGCCCTGGTCGATCGCGTCCCCCTCGCCCGGGCGGGGCCGGGCCGGGGTGTCGGCATCGGTCTCGTCGATCCCGTCGGTCCCGTCGGCTTCCGGGCCGGGGAGGTCGGCGGGGAGGTCCTCCGGCGACGAGGCGCTCGGCGGGACCGGCGCACGGCCGGCGCCCGATGCCGACGCCGCCGCAGATGGGGCGGTGCTCGGCGGCGTGGGCCGTGACGCGGACTGCGCCGCTCGGTTCGCGTCCGCCTCGGCGCGGTAGCGGGCGCCGGGAACCGCGACGACCGGCCAGCCGTCGGGGCCGAGCTCCGGCTCGGGGGCCACGGCGGGCTGAGGGGTCGGGGTGGGGCCGGGCACGGGCGCGCGTGCGGGAGTGGACGCGGGAGTCGCGCCTCCGGCCGTGTCCGGGACGCCGGCGGGCGCACGGTCGACCGAGCCGGACTGCTCCGCCGCCGGGCCAGGAGCCGCCTCGCCGGCCTGCGGGTCGGCCTGCGCCGTCGACGACTGCTGCGGGCCCGGACCTGCGGGGTCCGGGCCGGGATCGCCGGAGGGTTCGGCGTCCTGCCCCGGTGCGCCACCGCCCGAGCGGTGGGGCGCGCGGGCGCGTGATCCGCGGCCGCCCGAACCGCCGGCGGAGCCGCCACCCTGCTCGCCGCCCGGCTGGCCGCCGACGCCGGCCGTCGCGCGCAGGCGCACGCCGAACGTGCGGCTGAGTGCCTCCTCGACCGGCTCGGTGTGGCCGCCGCCCGTGAACGCCTGGGCAAGTCCGGCGCTCGGGAAGTCGAGGCGGATGGACGTGCCCGAGACCTCCCCGACGACCGCGTTCATCGACACGAGGGCCCAGCTCGCCCGGCGCAGGCCGGACAGGATGTCGACGACCTCGCTCCACCGCGCGCGCACGGCGGCCGCGTCGATTCCGCCGCCGGGGGCGGGATCGACCGGGACGGCCGGGGCCGTCGACGCGGCCGTCGGCTCGGGCGCGGGCTCATCGCCGGCACCGGGTGCCGGCTCATCACCAGCACCGGGCGCCGCCTCAGGGTCGGGCGCTGGCTCGGCGGCCGGCTCCGGACGCGACTCGGGAGCAGCGCCGGGCGCACGGTCGGTCGCGGGTTCCTGCGTGTGCTCGCCGCCCGTCGGCGGGACGTGCACGGATGCGTGCCCCTGCCCCTCGCCGTCCGACGCCTGGCCGCCGACGGGCTGGTCACCGGTGGGCCGGTCACCGTCGGCCTGGCCGGGCGCGGCCGAGGAGGGCCCCGGCTGGGCAGACGCAGGCTGGGAAGGCTCGGCCGGAGACGATTCCGCCGGGGAAGACGCGCCCTGAGATGGCGCAGCGCCGGACTGCGCGGCCTCTGTCGCCGCCTCGGCACGGGTTGGAACCGGCGGTGCGCTCGGGGCCTGCAGGACCGCACGCCAGTCCGGTGCCTCTGCCGGAGCACTCGCCGACGGCGCGCTCGCCGCCGGACCGGCGCCCCGGCCGTCGCCACGGGCGCCCTCCGCACGGGAACCGCCCGGCCGGGGCGCTCCCGCCTGAGGACCACTCCCCTGCACACCGGCATCCTGCGAGCCGATACCCCGGTCGCCACCGCGCGCGGGCCGCCCGGCCCCGGCACTGCCACCCACGGCACTGTCACCCACGGCACCGCCGACACCGGCGGCGGGCGGGACGTCGCCCTGCCCACCACCCCCGGCCCCGGCGGGGGCCGAGCCGGTGGACCGACCCGGCCGTCCGGCGTCGGGGGCGGGGATCGCGCCGGAGGCGAGCGACTGCTCGAGGGTCTCTACGCGCGCAAGGAGGCCGGACTCGGCGTCGGCGACCCCGGGCAGCAGGATGCGCGCGCACAGCAGCTCGAGGTGCAGGCGCGGGCTCGTCGCGCCGGTCATCTCGGTCAGGGCGGCGTTCGTGAGGTCGGCGGCTCGGACGAGGCGGCCCGCGCCCATTCGGTTCGCCTGCTCCTGCATGCGGGTGAGCTGGTCGAGCGGGATGCCGCGCAGCGCGGCCTCGGCCTGCTCGCCCGTGACGGCGACGACCACGAGGTCCCGCAACCGCTCGAGCAGGTCCTCGACGAACCGCCTCGGGTCGTGGCCGGTCGCCACGATGTCGTCGACCACGGAGAACAGTGCGGCGCCGTCGCGGACGATGAGCGAGTCGACGACCGAGTCGAGGAGCGCGCTGTCGGTGTAGCCGAGCAGGGCGGAGGCGCGGTCGAGGGAGAGCTCGCCGTCGGTCGCGCCCGCCACGAGCTGGTCGAGCACGGACAGGGAGTCGCGGACCGACCCGCCGCCGGCGCGGACCACCATCTCGAGCACGCCGTCGGCGACCGCGACGCTCTCGGCGTCGGTGATCTCCTTCAGGTACGGGACGAGGACGCGCGGCCCGACGAGCCGGAACGGGTAGTGGTGCGTGCGCGAGCGGATGGTGCCGATGACCTTCTCGGGCTCCGTCGTCGCGAAGATGAACTTCACGTGCTCCGGCGGCTCCTCGACGAGCTTGAGCAGCGCGTTGAAGCCCTGCGGCGTGACCATGTGGGCCTCGTCGAGGATGAAGACCTTGTAGCGGTCGCGGACGGGCGCGTAGCTGGCCCGCTCCCGGAGCTCTCGGGCGTCGTCGACGCCGTTGTGGCTCGCGGCGTCGATCTCGACGACGTCGAGCGACCCGCTGCCGCCGCGCGCGAGGTCCACGCACGACGGGCACACGCCGCACGGGGTGTCCGTGGGGCCCTCCGCGCAGTTCAGGCAGCGGGCGAGGATGCGGGCGGACGTGGTCTTCCCGCAGCCGCGCGGGCCGGAGAAGAGGTAGGCGTGGGTGATCCGGTCGGCGCGCAGCGCGGCCATCAACGGTTCGGTGACATGCTCCTGCCCCACGACCTCGGCGAAAGTCTCCGGGCGGTACCGGCGGTACAGGGCTGTCGTCACGGCCCCGACACTAACGGGCCACGCCGACGCCGTGCTCGTCCGGCCGCCGCGACTCGGGACGACCTGTGGGTGAATCGTCCGTCCACAGGCCCGGCCGCCGCCCGGGTCCGGGCATGAGAGGACCCCCCGCACACCCGATAGAGCTCACTTACCCTTGCTGCCTTCCGGCCCTGGGGGAGTTCGGTGAGGTACCGCCGCACGGGGGGTCTTCGCCCACTGTACAAGCGAGCGGAGACACGCGGCCCGCCGTCGGCGAGATTGTGGCCCGTCCCTCCCTCTCGGCCGTTCGGCGGGCAGTTCCGCTCGGGTACGCTTGATTCTCGGCGCACACGTGTGCCGCCTGGAGGATTCGCCTAGTGGCCTATGGCGCACGCTTGGAAAGCGTGTTGGGTGCAAGCCCTCAGGGGTTCGAATCCCCTATCCTCCGCCGGCAGAGCCCCGGATCCACACGGATCCGGGGCTTTCTCGTGCCCCCGACGACGGCGGACGCGGGCGGGTGCACCAGTCTCGGTGGGTTCGTGGCCGGGGTGGGCGGCCAGCCACCCCGTGCCCGCCCGGTTCAGAACAGAGTCGGCTCGCCTCCCAGCTCGAGCGCCGGGGCGCCTGCCGCAACCGGGCGCTGGCCCGCCGCCGGGAGCTGCGCGGCCCCGCCGCGCACCACGTCACCCCGCGTGGCCGCGTCACCTCCGGTGGCCGCGCCACCCCGCGTGGCCGCGAACCGGGCGGCCCGGCGTGCCTCCGGCTGGTCCTCGTCCGGCCGACCCGTAAGACCTTGGGCGCGCAGGAGCGGGACGATCCGCCGTGCGAGCTGCTTCCGGTACGCGGCGGGCGCGTAGGAGTCGCGCCCGTAGAACCGCCGGTAGCCGGCCGCGAGCCGCGGGTGCTCGCGGTCGATCCAGCCGAGGAACCACTCCCTGGCCCCGGGCCTCAGGTGCAGGGCGCCGTAGGCCACGCGCGCGGCGCCCGCCTCGGCAATCTGCGCCAGCGCCGCGTCGAGCTGCCGCTCGGAGTCCGTGAGCCAGGGCAGGATCGGCATGAGGAACACCGTGACGTCGAAGCCGAGGTCCGCCGCCGCGCGGACGGTCGCCAGGCGCGCAGACGCGCTGGGAGTGCCCGGCTCCACGCTGCGCTGCAGGTCGTCGTCGAACACGGCGATCGACATCGCGATGCTGACGGGCACCCTCTCGCTCGCCTCGGCGAGCAGTGGGAGGTCGCGCCGCAGGAGCGTGCCCTTGGTCAGCAACGACATCGGGGTGCCGGAGTCGGCGAGCGCCGAGATCACTCCCGGCATGAGGCGGTATCGCCCCTCGGCCCGCTGGTAGGGGTCGGTGTTCGTGCCGAGCGCGACCTCCTCGCGACGCCAGCTCGGCCGCGCGAGGTCCGCCCGGAGCGCGTCGGCCACGTTGACCTTGACGACCACCTGGCTGTCGAAGTCCGCCCCGGCGTCGAGGTCGAGGTACCGATGGGTCGCCCGGGCGAAGCAGTAGACGCAGGCGTGGGAGCACCCCCGGTACGGGTTGACGGTCCACGAGAACGGCATCGAGCTGGCGGCCGGCACGCGGTTGAGCGCCGACTTCGCGAGCACCTCGTGGAACGTGACCCCGCGGAACTCGGGCGTCTGCACGGAACGGACGAGCGCGCCGGCGGACAGGCCGGGCAGCACGGCCGCCTCCCCCGTCGACTCCACCGCCTGGCCGCTCCACCGCATCGCAACAGTCGAACATGTGTTCGACTCTCGTGTCAATGGTCCTCGACGACCTGACGAATCGCCGATGCGCGTCCCCAAAGGTGATCGGTCGTCCGATCTCGTGTAGACAAGGCAGCCCGCCCGACGGCGGAGGGAAACGACAGTCGATCTGCACGGACGGGCAGTCGATCCGTACGAACGAGGGAGCGGCCCCGTGGCGGGTGAGAGTCAGCAGCACGCGCTCGCGACGCCCGCCGTCGACTCCCTCGCGCACGCGACCTCGGCACAGTCCCCCGACACCGCCTGGATGCTGCCCGACTCACGCCTCGTCGCCGACGTCGAGTCCGCCTTCGCCCCTCTCCCCCCGGTGTACGGCGGCCTGAGGTACACGGCCGAGTGGTGGGAGTCGCGCCGCTCGCGCTGACGACGTGGTTCGCGGCGGAGACACCGCTCCACCCACCCCGGACCTTGGTCCTCGCCCCCACACCGCGGGCGGGGGCACACTGGGTAGGCGCACAGGGCCACGCCCCGCGATCGTTGCTAGGTTCGGGACGAGCGGATCATCGGCTCCGAGCCCGGCGGCCCGGGCACGCCGGAGCCCCGCCCGCCGACGATGCCGGAAGGAGAGGGAGATGTCGCAGCAGCGCACGAGCAGCCCCGTCCTGCTCGGCATCCCCACCGTCCGCCACGAGCGCGACCTCGCCACCGACCTCCCCGCCGCCACCCGCGGGCTCCCGGACCGGTTCGGCCGGGGCGCCACGGACCTGCGCGTCTCCCTCACCGACCGCTGCAACCTGCGCTGCACCTACTGCATGCCGGCCGAGGGGCTGAACTGGCTGCCCACGCAGGCCGTCCTCACCGACGAGGAGGTCGTCCGCCTCGTGACGATCGGCGTGCGCGACCTCGGTGTGCGCACCGTGCGCTTCACCGGCGGCGAGCCCCTGCTCCGCAAGGGCCTCGAGCACATCGTCGCGGGCACCGCCGCCCTCACCACCTGGGACGGCGAGCGCCCCGACATCGCGCTGACGACCAACGGTCTCGGCCTCGACCACCGCATCGACGGCCTGGTCGCCGCCGGCCTCGGCCGGCTCAACGTCTCCCTCGACTCCATCGACCCGGCCCGGTTCGCCGCCTCCACGCGGCGCGACCGCCTGCCCGACGTCCTCACCTCCCTGCGCGCGGTGGACCGCGCGGGCATCGGGCCGGTCAAGATCAACGCGGTCCCGCAGCCCGCGACCTACCGGCAGGACGCGCCGGAGCTCCTGAGGTTCAGCCTCGAGCGCGGGTACCAGCTGCGGTTCATCGAGTTCATGCCGATCGGGCCTCCCGAGACGTGGAACCGCGCCGAGGTGATCACGGCCCAGGACCTGCGCGTCGCCCTCACCGACGCCGGGTTCACGCTGACCCCGCGTCACGGGCCCCGCGGGAGCGCGCCCGCAAAGGTCGAGGACGTCTCGCACCCCGACCTGCCGTCCGGCACGGTCGGCCTCATCGGCTCCGTGTCCGAGCCGTTCTGCGACACCTGCACGCGCACACGCCTCACGGCCGACGGCGCGATCCGTTCCTGCCTGTTCTCGACCACCGAGACATCCCTGCGCGACGCGATGCGCACGGGCGCCGACGACGAGACTCTGAGGCGCATCTGGCAGGGCGCCATGTGGGCCAAGCCGAAGGCCCACGGCTTCACGACCGACGACTCCTTCGCCACACCATCACGGACGATGTCCGCCATCGGAGGTTGACATGAGTACATCCACCTATTCCCCGACCCAGGCCGCGGCCGACACCACGGCCGGCGGCACCACCGTCACCGTGCGCTTCTTCGCCGGCGCCGCGCAGGCCGCCGGCGGCGCCCGGCGCGAGGTCACGGTCGCCGCGACCGAGGCCACCCTCGCGGACGTCACGTCCGCGATCGCCGACGACGCCGACGAGGCCCTGGCGAAGGTCCTCGCCGTGGCCACGTGGCTGGTGGGCGGCGCGCGCGCCGCCGCGGACACGCCGATCCCGGCGGGCGCCGTCGTCGACTGCCTCCCGCCCTTCGCCGGCGGCTGATCCGTGGCGAAGCTGATCGCCGCGGACATCCTCGACACCCCGCTCGACGGACCCTCGCTGGCGCGAGCCTGCGCGGACGACCGGTGCGGATCGGTCGCCAGCTTCGAGGGCGTGGTCCGCAACCACGACGAGGGCAAGGTCGTCACGGGCATCGAGTACAGCGCCCACCCCGACGCCGCCGCCTTCCTCCGCGAGGCGATCGAGCCGTTCCTCGCCCGCGAGGGCGTGCACACGATCGGCGTGCAGCACCGGGTCGGCACGCTGGGGATCGGCGACGTCGCCATCGTCGCCACGGTCGCGAGCGAGCACCGCGCGGAGGGCTTCGCCGCCCTCATCGAGCTCATCACGGCCGTCAAGGCGAACGTCCCCATCTGGAAGCACCAGGCATTCACCGACGGCACCACCGAATGGAGCGCACTTCCGTGACCAGCGCCGGCTCGACCGACCTGCCCCCCTCCCTGCAGATCCCGCTCGGGCGCGAGCTGAGGCCCCTGAGCGACGACGACTACGACCGCCACCGCCGCTCCCTGCTGGTCGAGGGGTACGGGATCGAGGGCCAGCGCCGCCTCGCGGCGGCCCGGGTGCTCGTGGTCGGTGCCGGCGGGCTCGGCTCGCCGGTCCTGTTCTACCTGGCCGCGGTCGGCGTCGGCACGATCTACGTCTCCGACGCGGACGACGTCGAGCGCAGCAACCTCCAGCGCCAGTTCATCCACACCGAGGCGAGCATCGGCACGCCGAAGAACACCTCGGCGGCCACCGCGCTGCGGAACCTCAACAGCGAGATCGAGGTCATCCCGGTCGGGCCGGCGACCGACGAGTCGCTCGACGCCATGAAGGACGACATCGACCTCGTCATGGAGTGCTCGGACACCTTCGGCACGAAGTACCTCGTGGGCGACTGGTGCGACCGCACGGCCACGCCGCTCGTCTGGGCGTCGGTCATGGCGATGATCTGGCAGACGACGATCTTCTGGTCCGCGCCCCCCGCCGGCTGGCGCCCCACCCGGCTGCGGGACCTCCACGCCAAGCCGCCGGAGCCCGGCCAGGTGCAGACGAGTCACGAGATCGGCGTGCTCGGCCCGGTGGTCG
Organism: Actinomycetales bacterium JB111; assembly: GCA_900163555.1. Lineage (GTDB taxonomy): Bacteria > Actinomycetota > Actinomycetes > Actinomycetales > Actinomycetaceae > JB111. Next base: position 47,821 of record FUHX01000022.1, read on the forward strand.
GCCAGGTCGCCTCCACGCAGGCGGTCGAGGCGGTCAAGCTCATCGTCGGGACGGGATCGCCCCTGTACGGACGGGTCCTCGTCGGCGACGCCCGCACGCAGACGATCGACACCCTCACCTACACGCGGGCGAGCGAAGAGTAGCCGTGGCCGCCTCCGTCGAGTCCCACCTGGCCCGCATCCTCACCACCGGCGAACGGCTGGCCGCCGCCGGGAGGCGGCCGGACGAGACGGTCGCGCTCGCCGACGCGCTCGACCGGGTGCTCGCCTCGGACGTGACCGCGCTCGCGCCCGTCCCTCCCTTCACGAACTCCGCGATGGACGGGTTCGCCGTGCGCGCGGCGGACCTCGCCCCCGACGACGGCTCGCCCGTCACGCTGCCGGTCACCGGCGACGTCGCGGCCGGCCGCGAGCCCGACCCGCTCGCCCCCGGCACGGCGCAGCGCATCATGACCGGCGCACCCCTCCCCCAGGTAGCGGACGCGATCGTCCCTGTCGAGGACACCGACCACTCCCCCGGCCCGGGGCCCGCACCCGACCGCGTCCGGATCGACCGTCGCCCCGAGCCCGGAGCGTTCGTCCGCGCGGCCGGCGAGGACGTGGCGGTCGGAGATCCGGTGCTGCGCGCCGGCGACCGGCTCGGGGCGGCCCACCTCGCCGCGGCCGCATCGGTCGGCCACTCCCGCCTGCCGGTCCGACCCCGACCGCGCGTCCTCACCGTCTCCACGGGGGACGAGCTCGTCGCCGGCGGCGAGCGCCCGACCGGCGCGAGCGTCCCGGACTCGAACTCGGTCCTGCTCGGCGCCCTGGTAACGACGGCGGGCGGCGAGGCGACCCACGTGCGGTGCCGCGACGACGTCGGGGCGTTCCGTCGGCTCCTCGACCAGAACCTGGACGACGTGGACCTCGTCATCACCGCCGGCGGCGTCTCCGCCGGCGCGTTCGAGGTGGTCCGCCAGGCGCTCGAGGGGACGGGCGTGGCGTTCGGTCCCGTCACGATGCAGCCGGGCAAGCCCCAGGGCTTCGGCACGCTGCGGGCGCCCGACGGCCACGAGGTCGCGGTCGCCTCGCTCCCCGGGAACCCGGTCAGCGTGTTCGTGTCGTTCCACGTCCTCGTGGCCCCGCTGCTCGCGCAGCTGGCCGGGACGCGCATCGAGACGAGGACGTTCGAGGTCACAGTCCGCCGCGGCTGGTCCTCCCCGCCCGGGCGGACCCAGTTCGCGCCGGTCGTCGTCTCGCGCGAGGAGGTGGCGGGCGACGGGCTCGTCGGCGGCCTCAGCGCGGGGTTCGGCGGGAGCCTCGTCGCGGAGCCCGCGCACCCGCACGGGGCGAAGTCCCACTTCGCGGCGTCCCTCGCGCGCGCGAACGCCCTGGCGATCGTGCCCGCCGAGCGCACCGAGGCCAAGGTCGGCGACCTGCTCGAGGCGCGGGCGGTCTAGGTGTACTCGGCCAGGAGGTTGGTGACACTTCGGGCATGTTGTTGACGTAGCGAGGA
>FUHX01000019.1 GCA_900163555.1 Actinomycetales bacterium JB111
GGAGAGGGGGCGGGTGGGAGCCGGTGCGGACCGCCCGGCGCGGACGGCGACGGCGAGCGCCGTGCCGACGAAGGCCAGGAGGGCGGCGGCCATGACGATCGAGCCGGCGACCTGCGTGCCGGGCAGGCCGAGCCCGTCGCCGAGCCAGACCCGGACGACGAGTCCCGCGTGCAGGGCGACCGCGGGGACCCACATCGCCGGCGAGTACGGGAGGGGGCGGCGCAGGACCGAGGGCAGGATGATGCTGGCGTGGGCGAGCACCATGCTGATGGCGAAGCCCGCGAACACGGCGTGCGTGGCGGCGTCGTAGGCGGCGCCCGACGGCGCACCGAGCAGCCAGACGACTCCGGCGACCGCGAGCCAGACGAAGCCCGCCAGCATGCAGGCCGCCGCGAACCGCGCCTGGCCGCTGAGGCGGACGGTGCGGCGGGCGACGTCGTGCCGGACGAGCCATGCCGCGAGGGCCAGGGTGGCGAGCCCCGCGAGCGCGTACCCGGCGTCCGGCCAGAGCAGGGCGGCGATCGCGCCGAGGCCGAGGGCGCCGGTCAGGGCGAGGACGACCGCTCCCGCGCCCCGTGGCAGTCCGATGTGGGCCAGCTCGAGCCTCTCGGCCGCGATCGTCGCGACGAGGAAGCCCGCGAGCAGCAGGGAGACGCGGTTGAGCGGAAGTCCGCGGGCGCCGAGCAGTGCGGCGGCGGTGGCGAGGGCGGCACCGAGCACCTGGACGAGGACGGCGTCGTCGCGCGCGCGGCCCCACAGCGCGAGGAGCACGCAGGTCATGGTGGCGGCGCCGGCGGCCGAGAGGACGAGCGCGGGGCCGGATCCCACCAGGAGGAGGATCGCCCCCGCCCCCATGGCCGCCGGCGCCGCGAACGCCCACCAGCGGCGCAGCGCGACGGCGCGTTCGAGGGCGATCAGGGTGCCGAGGAACCCGAGCGTCATGAGCCAGCCGTGCCGGTCCGCCAGGTGACCCGGGGTGGGGAGCACGCCGAGGATCGCGAGTCCGCCGGCGATGCCGGCGATCAGGGCGGCGCCGCCAGGAACCAGCAGGATCAGGCGGCCGAGCGGTGGCCGCGGCGCCCGTTCGCCGGTCATGGCGCCGCTGGGGCCGGCCGGCGTTCCGGCGGGCCGACACGCAGGACGCACGTCCCGGGGGATGCGAACGGCTCGAGGTCGATGTCGGTGTCGTGGCCCCGGGCGGTGAGGATGCCCCGGACGAGACCCTCGTGCACCCCGCAGACGACCTCCTGGTTCTCGTTCGCCGCGGCGAGGAGCGGGCAGGTGTGCAGGGCGAGGACGTGGTCGGTGCGCACGGGGGAGTAGTCGAGCTGCTCGAGGAACTGTTCGGCGTCCTCGACCGCCGTGGCTGCGGGTGCGTCCACCGTGGTGGCGATGTCGCGCCCCCACTCGATGCCGGCCGCGACCGCGACCGCGCGCGGATTCTCGGCCGTGCGCGAGATCGACCGCGCGAGGGAGGCCGCGAGCCCTGCGTACCCGCCGGTGCGGGTCTCGTCCGCCGCGCGCCACACCATCGGGGGGCGACCGCGCCCTCTCGCCTCGCCTCGCACCCGGGTGACGAGGCCGTCCGCGAGCAGGGCGTCGAGGTGACCGCGCACCGTGTTCTCGTGGCGGCCGGTGAACCGGACGATCGCCACGAGAGTGACGCCGGCGGGGTTCCGGCGCACGAGGTCGAGCACCTTGGCGCGGCCGGCGGACCGCGCCCGGACGCCGCGGGAGCCCGATGTCTTTTCCACGGTGTTAACCGTAGTAAATTGGGTGCGTCATCACCAACCGAGGAGGACGAGAATGCGGTCACAGGTCGAGATCGGCACCGGTTCGCAGAGCGGATGCGGATGCGCGGACGAGGCGGCGGCGCTGCCTGAGCTGGATGTGCGGCCGATCCCGCACCTCATCCGGCACGGCGCGGTGTTCGGGGCGCTCGAGAGCCTGCCGCCGGGTACCGGGATGGTGCTGGTCGCGCACCACGACCCGGTCCCGCTGCTCCGTCAGATCGAGGAGCGCGCGCCCGGAGGGTTCGCGGTGGAGTACGTGGAGAGCGGGCCGGAGGAGTGGCGGATCAGCTTCACGCGGGTCGGATGACCGTCCGCGCGTGACCGGCGGTGGGAAGGCCCGTCGCCGTCGGGACGGGCCGCTACGGTCCGCGCGTCGCGCCGCCAGGGGGCGCGTGACACCGCGTCGGCACGTTGCGCCGCATCGGCACATGAGATTCCCGGCGTGACAGAAGGCACCGGCCCGAGAACTCGCGTTCTCGGGCCGGTGCCTTGTCTGTGATGAAGCGCGGGTGCGCCGCCGACTACGCCCGTCCGGCCTTGTTGCGACCGGTGATGAATCCGTAGATCACGAGGACCACGATCGCGCCGCCGATGGCGAGGGCCCACGACTCGAGCGACCAGAACTCGGAGATCTCGGCGTCGAAGATGATCGAGCCGAGCCAGCCGCCGACCATGGCGCCGATGACGCCGAGAACGAGCGTGGCGATCCAACCGCCGCCCTGACGGCCGGGCAGGATCGCCTTGGCGATGGCTCCGGCGATAAGGCCAAGAATGAGGTATGCGAGGAAACCCATGACTGTCGCCTCCAGATCTCACGGGCGGGCGCCCGATGGATCTTTCACGCTATACCTTTGTGGTTCCTGATGCGAGTGTGTCGATTCGGCGTTTCGCGATCAACCGGCGGGCGGCAACGTGAGGATCTCGGCGCCGGACTCGGTGATGGCGATCGTGTGCTCCGTGTGCGCGGTGCGGCCCCCCGTGGCGCTGCGCAGCGTCCAGCCGTCGGCGTCCATCGTCAGCTCGTCGGTGTCTGCCATGACCCACGGCTCGACGGCGAGCATGAGTCCCGGGCGGAGCGTGTAGCCGCGACCGGGGCGCCCGGTGTTGGCCACGTGCGGGTCCTGGTGCATGGTCGACCCGATGCCGTGCCCGCCGAACTGCGTGTTCACCCGGTAGCCGGAGGAGGAGAGGACCTCGCCGATCGCGTGCGAGATGTCGCCCAGCTTCTTGCCCGGGCCGGCGGCCGCGATGCCCGCCGCCAGCGCACGTACAGTCGCGTCGATGAGCGCGAGATCCGCTTCGGAGGCGCTCTCGCCGACCACGAAGCTGATCGCGGCGTCGGCGGCAATCCCATCCTTGATGACCGCGAGGTCGAGGGTGAGGAGGTCGCCGTCGGCGAGGGTGTAGTCGTGGGGGAGGCCGTGCAGGACGGCGTCGTTCACGGCCGTGCAGATGTAGTGGCCGAACGGGCCGCGCCCGAAGCTCGGCGCGTAGTCGACGTAGCACGACGTGGCGCCGCCCGCCTCGATCATCTCCTTCGCCCACCGGTCGATCTCGAGCAGGTTCGTGCCGACGCTGACTCGCCCTTTCAGTGCGTCGAGGATATGGCCGACGATCGCGCCGGACGCGCGACCCCGCTCGACCTCGGCGGGGGTGAGGATCTCGATCATGACCGTCCCTTGGGTGTCTGTCGGCGGTGAGGAGGGGGTCGTCCGTGGGAGGTGGACGCCCCGCCGAGCCTAGTCGCCGAGCCCCGCACGCCCCGTCCCCGGTCCATCCGCTCGGACCAGTCGAGGGTTGTGCCGAGGATCTCCCCCGGCCGCGTTGCGGCGGAATCGGCGCCCTCGATAAACTCAACCGACCAGCCGGTACAGTATCAAGCGCTCAAGGGGAATCCATGCCGACCATGTCCGCCGGACGGAAGTGGGGGAGCCTCGCCGTCCTCGTCGGCGCGGTGCTCCTGCTCGCCATCGACGCCACGGTGCTCCACCTCGCGGTCCCGTCGCTCACCCGCGATCTCTCGCCGACCGCCACCGAGGTGCTGTGGATCGGTGACATCTACTCGTTCGCGATCGCCGGCCTGCTGGTGACCATGGGTAACCTCGCGGACCGCATCGGGCGCAAGCGCCTGCTGCTCATCGGGGCCACGGCGTTCGGCGTCGCCTCCGCGATCGCCGCGTTCGCCCCGACCGCCGAGGTCCTGATCGGCGCCCGTCTCCTCCTCGGCATCGCCGGCGCGACCCTCATGCCGTCGACACTCTCGCTGATCCGCAACATCTTCGACGACCCGACCGAGCGCACCCGCGCCATCGCGATCTGGTCGGCCGCCGCCGCGAGCGGCATCGCCGTCGGGCCGGTCGTCGGCGGGCTCCTCCTCGAGCACTTCTGGTGGGGCTCGGTCTTCCTCATCAACATCCCGGTCGTCGCGATCCTCGTGATCGCGGGTGCCGCCCTGCTGCCCGAGTCGAGGAACGACCGGCCCGGCCCCTTCGACCTGCTCTCCTCGGCGCTCTCGCTCCTGACGATCGTGCCGATCGTCTTCGCGATCAAGCGCGCGGTCTCGGGCGACATCGACCTCGTCCTGGTCGCCGCTGTGGTCATCGGCCTCGCCTCGGGCGCCGCGTTCATCGTCCGCCAGCGCCGCAGCAGCCACCCGATGATCGACGTGAGCCTGTTCGCCAACGGCGCGTTCAGCGGCGCCGTGCTCGTCAACCTCATCTCGGTGTTCGCCCTCGCGGGCACGCTGTACTTCTTCTCGCAGTACCTGCAGTTCGCGCGCGGCCTCGAGCCGCTGGAGGCGGGGCTCGCCCAGCTGCCGGCCGCGGTCGCCTCGATGGCGGTCGTCGCCGTCGTCGGGTTCCTGCTCGGCAGGCTCGGGCGCGGCCGGGCCATCGGCGTCGCGCTCGTCACCGGGGCGATCGGCCTCGGCCTCGTCTCCGTGCTCGAGGGCAGCGACAACCTCGCGTACCTGCTCATCGCCCTCGTGCCGCTCGGCCTGGGCATCGGCACCTCGGAGACCCTGAGCGTCGACGCGGTCGTGTCCGCAGCGCCCCCGAACAAGGCCGGCGCGGCCTCGTCGATCTCGGAGACGGCCTACGAGCTCGGCGCCGCGCTCGGCATCGCGCTGCTCGGCTCGCTCATGACCGTCCTCTACCGGGCGAACGTGGTGGTGCCCGCCGGCCTGCCCGACGACGCCGCGGCGGCCATGGAGGACTCCCTCGCCTCCGCGTCCGCCGCCCTGGGCGAGCACAGCGCGGCGCTGGACGTCGCGCGCGAGGCCTTCGTCGACGCCATGCAGCTGACCACGCTCGTGGCCGCCGTCGTCATGCTGGTGGGCGCCGTCGTCGCCTTCGTCCTGATCCCGAACGACCGCGACGCGGTCGACGCCCACGGGCTGGAGGCAGTCGCGGAGCGCGACGGCCTGCCGGTCGAGGGAGCCTCGGGCGATCCTGACCCCGAGGCCCCGTCCGGCCGCAATCCCCTGGCACACCCGGCCGACCAGCCGAGGCACGACGAGGCCACCGCCTCGAATGCCACGGTCCCGGGCGCCTGAGGGAGACAATCGCACGATGGGACGTACCGCAGGACGCACGTCGGAGGACACCCGGCGCCAGATCCTCCTCGCGGCTGCGCGCGTGCTCGCGCGGCGCGCGGGGCAGGCGTCGCTGGACGAGATCGCCAGGGCCGCGGGCGTCTCCAAGGGCGGGCTGCTGTATCACTTCGCCGGCAAGGACGAGCTGTTCGTCGCGCTCGCGATGTCGCTCAACTCCGACTTCCGCGCTCGCGTCCAGGGGGTCGCGGACGGGGACTCCCGAGGTCCCGGCCGGCTCGCGCGCGCCTACATCGAGGTGAGCTTCGCCGACGGCGACGACCAGGACCACTCGCGCGACACGATCGCGTTGGCCGCCCAGTCGATGTACGTCGAGGAGCTCGAACGCCTGTCCCTCGAGGATGCCGCCCGCTGGCGCGCCGACCTGATGGCTGACGGGCTCCCTGAGGCCACGGTCCGCCTCGTCGTGTCCTCCTCGGACGGGGCGAACATCGGCCCGCTGTGGGGGCCGGTCCTCACCGATGCCGACCGCGCCGCGCTGAAGGAGCAGCTCGTCGATCTGACAATCATGGCGGACCCGGCACCTACTGTGTCCCCATGAGCCACCGCATCTTCCGGGTCCCGGTCGCGGACGTGTACGTCCACTACGTCGCCAAGGTGGAACGGAAGGGCCGGACGAAGGACGAGCTGGACGAGGCGATCCGCTGGCTGACCGGGTTCACCCAGGCCGAGCTCGAGGCGCACCTCGAGGACGGGACGACGTTCGAGGACTTCTTCGCCGACGCCACGCTCCACCCGCACGCGTCACTCATCATGGGCGTCGTGTGCGGGGTCCGGGTCGAGGACATCGAGGACCCCCTCATGCAGAAGCTCCGCTACATGGACAAGCTCGTCGACGAGATCGCGCGGGGCAAGGCGATGGACAAGGTGCTGCGCGGCTGAGCGACCGGGGCGCGGGGCTCACGGGTCCGTCGGCAACGAGTTCTCCGCACCGATGTAGGTGAGGCAGACGGCCTCGTCGTACGGGCCGTCGCCGAAGAGCCGGTCGAGCGTCGGCTGGTCGACGAGGCTGCAGGGGTCGTCCGTGCCCGGCGTGCTGGGGTCGTCGTCGCCCGTTCCCTGGTCGCCGTGGCCGGCCGGTGCGTCCACCAGGGCGACGATCTCCCCGCCGTCGACGGTCCGGCACGTCGATGCGCGGCCGGGCTCTTGGCTCGAGGACGAGTTGCACTCCCAGTCGCCGATCGTGACGAAGGCGCCGCTGCCCGCCGGGGGCTCCGGCGGGTCGGTGTAGTACGTCTCCAGGAGCTCCATCGCGAACGCGCAGTCGACGTCTCCGACGACGATCTCGAGCCAGACGGTCGCGCCGATCGTCGACACGGTGTCCGCGCACACCTGCGGCCCGGTCGGTGCGGGTGCGGTCGCGGGCTCGGGATCGGAAACGGGGGAGTCCGGCCCGTCGGTCGACCCGTCCGCCCCGCCCGCGCCCGACGACGAGGCGGTCGCCTCCGAGGTCGGGCTCGCACCGGGCGCGCCCGAGGAATCGGGTGCGGATTCCGAGGTCGATTCCGACACGGATTCCGACATGGATTCGGAATGGGTCTCGGCGGTGGGCGACGATTCGTCCTCACCCCCGGACGAGCACGCGGCGAGAAGGGCCGCGAGCAAGAGAAGAAGGACGGGGCGGAACGGGCGGCGCATGGAGATCTCCCTGGGGGCGGGGAGGTGCGGGGGACCGTGAAACTAGCACGTAGCCTCGTGCCCGGGGAAGAAATCGAAAGCGGGAACGACGGCCGTTGCTAAAGTGCCTGCTGTGACGACAGCCGAGGACTTCTATTTCGAGCGTCGATCAGGCGGAACATTCGTCGCCACTGAGCTCACCTCGGGCGCCTGGAATCCCGCCGAGCAGCACGTCGCGCCCTCGCTCGGCCTGCTCGCGCACGAGGTCGAGCGTGACCTGGGTGAGCGACGGGACGACCACCTGCGCCTGACCCGCGTCTCCTTCGACATCCTCGGCACCTACCCGGTCGGCGAGGTCGACGTAGGGGTCCGCGTCGCGCGTCCCGGCCGGACGATCGAGCTGGTCGAGGCGACGTTGTCCGCGAACGGTCGCGCCGTCGTCGTGCTGAGGGCCTGGCTGCAGGCGACCTACGACTCCGCGGCGATCACCGGTGGCGGTGACGCCCCGTTCCCCGACCGGGCCGGCCTCGGCCCCGGATCCCTCGGCATCGAGTGGGCGGGACGGTTCGTGAAGTCGGTCGACGTCGCCCAGGAGCCCATGGGCCCCGGTCGTGGGCGGTCATGGGTGCGGGCCCGCGCACGCCTCGTCAAGGGGGAGGAGAGCTCGCCGACGGCACGGCTCATCGGCGTCCTCGACGTCGCGAACGGTCTCACCCCGCGCGTCGGCATGGATGTCGCCGCCTACCCGAACCTCGACCTCGTCGCGCACCTCTACCGCGAGCCGGAGGACGGATGGACGGGGTTGGACACGACCGTCAGCTTCGCGGCCGACGGCGTCGGTCTCACCAGGAGTGTCGTCCACGACGACGCCGGCCTCGTCGGGACCTGCGCGCAGATCCTCACCGTGCGCCCACGGTGAGGTTGTTGATCTGCTAGAGGCCGAGGGACTCGCACTCCGCACGGACGTCGGTCAGGGCGGCGTTCAGGCCGTCGTCATCGATGGCGTAGAAGGCGTCGAGCGCCTCGTCGGTGTGGTCGTCAAGCGTCTGGTAGGTGCCGTCCGCGAGCGAGGCTGCCGTCGCGAGCGCCTGCATGCCGGCGATCCTCGAGTAGTGCGGGTCGTCCTCGATCCCGCCCCACGTCAGAGTCTGTTCGTCCTCCTCGAAGGCGTCGATCAGGACGCAGACCATCGCCGCGTCGGCCTCTGCGCGATCGTCGGTCGTGGTGTCGCCGCTCGGCAGTCCGAGGTCGTCACACGCGGCGCGGACGTCGTCGAGGGAGTCGTTCATGCCGTCCTCGTCGAACATCATGTGTCGCTCGGTCGCCTCCTGCGCGGACTCCTGCAGGGTCACGTACTGCGGATCCTCGATGCCGGCCGTGAGGCTCAGCTGCTCGACCGACGAGATCTGCCAGAGCAGGGGTTCGTCGAGGCTGAGTCCGATCATGCTGATGGAGCTGTCGAAGGAGTGGGCGAGGTCGCACGCGTAGCTCGCCTCGGCGGCGCCCGGTTCGGCATCCGGACCGGTGACCTGGTCACCGCCCTCGGGGGTGCCGGTCGCGTCGCCGTCGGTCGGCGTCTCAGGTGGCGTGTCGGACGAGTCATCTCCGCCGAATACGAGCCAGCCCCCGCCGAGGCCGAGGCCGCCGCCGATCAGCAGGGCGACCGCCGCGGCGATCACCGGTAGCGATCGACTGCGCCCCGCAGGTCGGACGCCCCCACCTGTGCCGCCCCCGCCGGGACCGTGGCCGCGGCCGTCGTCGGGTCGCACAGGTTGGGGCTGCCAGTACGGGCCGGACTGGGGGGAGTGGGGGGACGTCATGGGTTCCTCGTCTCGGGGCGGCGTCGTTGCTCGGGGCCTTCGAGCCAATGTCGCACAACGACGAAGGCCGACCCATCGTGCTCGATGGGTCGGCCTCCCCGCGGGGATTCCCGGCGGTGTGCCCGCGTCAGTCGCGGCCCACCCGGCGGACGATCGCCCAGGTGCCCGGCAGGAGCATCGCGGCGGCGACGGCCTTGATCGCGTCGCCGATGAGGAACGGCACCACGCCCAGGGTGAGCGCGGTGGCGAGGTCGACCTCGAGGAAGCCCATGAGCCAGGGCACGCCGGCCGCGTAGACCGTGACGGCGCCGATCAGGGCGAGCCCGATCGTGCCGAGCACGGAGCGGTCCGCACGGCGCCGGGCGAGCTCGCCGACCACGGTGCCCGCGGCCAGGTAGCCGACGATGTACCCGAAGGACGAGAAGGCCACGCCCGAGCCGAAGTCGGCGAAGAGAGGCACGCCCGCGACGCCGGCGACGAGGTACAGGCCGATGCTCGCCGCGGCGCGGGCCGGGCCGAGGGCCGCGCCCGTCAGGAGGACCGCGAAGGTCGCAAGAGACAGGGGGACCGGCGTGAACGGCAGCGGGATTGCGATCCACCCCGCGACGGTGACGAACAGCGTGCCGGTGAGGACGAGGGCGACGTTGCGGACGCGCGCCCCCGGCAGCAGGTCGGCAAGAACGGCGGAACGTCGTGCGGTCGCAGGTGCGGTCATGGTCTCTCCAAGTCGTCGTCGCCGGGCTGCGGACGTCTTCGGTGCCCGGCTCGGCGGACATCATCGCAGGTGACGGGCCGGGGGGCGACGATGATCCGCCCCCGTCCCACCCCTCGGCAGATGCCGATCGCCCGGCACGCGCGTGGGCGCGTGCCGGGCGATCGGTTTCAGCGGTGTCGGAGCTACTCGCTCTGGGCCTCGGACGACGACTCGCCCGTGTCCGCGTAGGACAGCAGCAGGTCGAGGTCGACCTCGCCCTGCAGCAGGTCCCGCTCCTCGGCCATCCGGTAGTAGATGTCGAAGGTGTCGCGAGAGACGCCGGGGTGCCACGCCGGGAGGATGACGCGGTCCGCAAGCCCCTCGGGGAGCTCGAGGTACTCGTCCAGGATCGCGCGCACCTCGTCGGGGTGCTCCTGCGCGTAGGTGGCGGACTCGTTGATGGCGGCCCGGAAGGCGTCCACCACCTCGGGGTTCGCGTCCGCGTACGTGCCGGAGGTGAAGTAGGTGGAGATCTCCCACTCGTCCGCGATGTCCAGCAGGACCGGCGACACGATGTGGGCGCCGAGGTCGAGCGACATCGTCACGAACGGCTCGACGATCCAGGCCGCGTCGACCTGGCCGGAGTCCATGGCGGCCGGCATGTCCGGGAAGGGCATCTCGACGAACTCGATGGTGTCGGGGTCGCCGCCGGCGAGCTCCACGGCCTCCATGACGACGGAGTCGCCGATGGCGTTGACCGTGTTGGTCGCGACCGTCATGCCCTCGAGGTCGGTCAGCTCGGTGATGCTGTCGTCCGCGGACATGATGGTGTAGCCGTCGTTGTCGCGGTCGCCGGAGGACCAGTTGCCCGAGGCGATGACGCGCAGGTCGATGCCGGTCGACGCGCCGATGACCGTGGACATCGAGTTGCCGAAGCCGAACTGGAAGTCCCCGGAGATCACGGACGGGACGATCGCGGCGCCGCCCTGGCCGGACTCGGGGGTGACGTCGAGGCCGTGCTCCTCGAAGATCCCCTGCTCGATGCCGAGGTAGACGGGGGCGACGTCGATGATCGGAATCAGGCCGACCGTCACGGGCGTGAGCTCGCCGTCCTCGCCGCCGGCGGACGAGTCGTCGTCGCCGCCTCCGCAGGCGGCGAGGACCAGGGCGGCGGCGACCGCGGCTGCGGCCGATGCCGCCACGCGGCGGGTGGTTGTCGTACGGGTCATGAGGTCTCCTTGGGGCGACTCGGTGGGGTGCGGGGGGATGAGGGGGCGGGCCGTCGACGTCGGCCGCGCCGTCAGAGCGGGATGCCGGCGGTCGTCGACCCCTCGAGCCAGGCGGCCCCCTCGTCGTAGAGGGTGGACACCGCCTCGCCCGTGAGACCGGGCAGTCCCTGCCTGATGGTGAAGCCCGCCTCCTGCTGGAGGTAGGCGAGGTGACGGTAGCCGACCGGGAACGAGGCGAGCACGTCCTGGTCGAGGCTCAGCTCGGCCGCGGGGTCGAGGGCGTCGAGGCGATCCTTCTCGTAGATCGGCTGGCGCCGGACGATGCGCCACTGACCGCCCTCGACCTCGAGGAAGTCGTAGAACCGGCCCGTGCACACGACGTCGACGTCGACACCGTGCACCACGGCCCGCTGGTTGATGGTCATCTTCGTCTGGGCGATCGCGCGGTCGCCGGCCACGTCCACGGACGTGCCGCCGAGGAAGTGGAGGATCGACACGCCGGCCTCGAAGCCGGTGCGGCTGGCCTCGATGAACTCGCTCGCTGTGCCCTGGAACCACGTGGCGGTCATGTAGCCGCTCGAGTGCCAGACGGTCGCGAACCGGTCCCAGTCGCCGGCGTCGCGCCACACCGCCCAGTTCTCGACCACCTCGCGGATCTGCAGGCGTGCGGCGAGGGCGTCGTCACGAGTCATGGTGTGCGGGCTCCTTCGCTCCGGGGGCGTGCGCGGCTGTGCGCGGCGTGGACGAGGGTATCTCAGCGTCCGCCGCTCTCCGGACGAGAATGCCACCACGGCGGGGCACGCGTGGACGGTTGCCGCGTGGCAAGACGCAGTACTGGAAGCATGGGGGTATGGCGTCCGGTCCGACCCCGACGAGCGAACGCTCGCCCGCGCCCGATCTCGCCCGCGGCGCCATGCTGCTGCTCATCGCCCTCGCGAACGTCCGGGCCTTCGTTGACGTGCCCTCCGTCGGCGCGCGCGGGTACCCCGACCCGGCCGGGCTCGGCCTCGGTGACCGACTCACGGCCGCCGCGCAGCTCCTTCTCATCGACGGCCGGGCCTATCCGCTCTTCGGACTCCTCTTCGGCTACGGGGTGTGGCAGTTCGCCTCCCGGCGCGCGAGCGCGGGCCTCGACGCCGGCGCGCTCGTCGGGCTGCTGCGGCGACGCTCGGTCATCATGATCGTCATCGGGGCCGTGCACGGGATCGCCCTCTTCCCGGGCGACATCATCGGGGCGTACGGCCTGATCCTCGCGATCGCGGCGGGGGCGATGGTGAGCGGTTCCTCCCGGGCGCTGCTCGGGTGGAGCGTCGGTGCGGGCTGCGTCGCGCTCGTCCTGTCGACCGGCTCGGGGCTCTTCGGCCTGCCGGCCGACCCCGCCCCGGTCTCGTACGGTGACGCGGTCGCCGCCCACCTGTCCGACTGGCCCATCGGCGGGGTGCTCGCCAACGGCATCGGCGTCTGCGTGACCGTCCCGCTCGGCGTGCTCGCCGCGCGGCTCAGGCTGCTCGACGAGCCGGAGCGGCACCGCCGGGTCCTCGTCCGGCTGGCCCTCGTCGGCCTCGGCTGCTCGGTCGCGCTCGGCGCCTGGTTGGCGGCGGTCGGCGGCGGCTTCCTCCCGCCGCCCTCCGACTCGGCGGGTGCACTCGCGGGCATGCTGCACACGCTCGGCGGGTACTGCGGCGGCATCGCGTACGCCGCGCTGTTCGGGCTGCTCGGCGCCCGCATCGCGCGGGCTTCCTCGCGTTGCGAGACGGGACTGCACCCGGTCCGTTCGCTCGGCCAGATGTCGATGAGCGGGTACCTCTGGCAGTCCGTCTGTTTCGTCCTGCTCGTGGCCCCCTACGGCCCGGTCGGCCTGGGCGCGGGCATGTCGACGGGCGGGGCCGCCGCGCTCGCGGCGGGCGTCTGGCTGGTCAGCCTGGCGGGCGCGACCGCCGTCGCGGCGAGCGGGCGGCGGGGGCCCGTGGAGGCGCTCCAGCGCCGGTGGACGTACGGTCCACGGCGCGGCGCACGGGGTTCGGACGCCACCCGCTCATAGAGTGAACGAATGACGCGAGGGACTTCGGACGAGGGCTCGGGCGCGCCCCGACCGCGCTCCTGGCCCTCGCCCCTGCGCACCCTGCTCGAGAACCCCATCGACGCCGGCTACGTCGAGGCCGCCGAGCGCCGCGCGGAGCGCGGCGAGACCCGCCCCCGCTACCTGCGGGTGGCGACCGTCGCGACCGTGGCGGTCGTCGGCGTCGGGCTGGCGCTTGCGGGCCGAGAGCTGGCGATCCCCGACGACGCCCGGGACCCGGTCCGTGCCGAGCTGTCGTCGCAGATCCTCGGCGCGCAGGGCGCGGGGGACGCGCTGCGCGAGGGCAACGCCGAGCTCCAGTCCGACGTCAGCACGCTCCGGGACGAGGTCGTGGCCGACGCGCCCGGGGCCGTCGCCGACCAGGCACGGGGTGCCCGGGCGGCCGCCGGCCAGTACGCGGTGACCGGGCCGGCCCTCGTCATCACGGTCACCGACGCGACGATCTCCGCAGCCCAGGGCGACGACGGCCTCGTCCGCGACTCCGACCTGCAGGTCATCGTCAACGGGCTGTGGGCGGCCGGGGCGGAGGCGATCTCCATCGACGACGAACGGCTCGGGGCCACCACCGCGGTGCGGGCGGCGGGTCGGGCCATCCTCGTCAACCTCGAGGCGACGAGCTCCCCGTACCGGATCGTGGCGCTCGGCGACCCGGGCGCCCTGCGCGACGCGCTGTCCGGGACCACGGCCGGGCAGCACCTCAGCCTCCTGGCGAGCGACTACGGGATCGGGGTGACGATGGAGGAGTCCGACTCCGAGACCGTGCCCGCGCTCCCGCCGCGGTCGCCCAGCTTCGCCACGGCACTCACGCCCGACGGGGCGCCCTCGGGCGACGACGCACCACCACGCGAAGGAGACGACTGATGCTTGCGCTGCTCGGCCTCGCCGTCGGGGTGGTGGTCGGTCTCGTCCTCGATCCCACGATCCCGACGTGGCTCGTGCCGTACCTGCCGATCGCGGTGGTCGCGGCGATGGACGCGCTCCTCGGCGGCCTTCGCGCGCGGCTCCAGGGCGTGTTCGACGAGAAGGTCTTCATCACCTCGTTCCTCTTCAACACGGTCGTCGCGGCCTTCCTCGTGTACGTGGGGGACAAGGTGGGCGTCGGCGGCCAGATGACGACCGCGATCGTCGTCGTGCTCGGGATCCGGATCTTCTCCAACGTCGCGGCCATCCGCCGACACATCTTCAAGGCGTAGTCCATGTCCGACGACGAGGCGCGGGTGCGGCCCGACGACGCCGCCGAGCCGGCGGTCGGGTCCGGCCCCGACGACGAGGGCACGGAGAACGGGTCGGGCGACACCGCGGGCGGGTCGACGGCGAGGCACCGCGCGGACGGGCGTCCGAGCCTGTGGCACCGCGGCCTCTCGCAGGTCCTCATCGCCGTGCTCTGCGCGCTGCTCGGCATCGCCCTCGTGGCCCAGGTGCGGCACAACCAGGAGGACCCGCTCGCGAGCCTGCGCCAGGACGACCTGGTCCGGCTCCTGGACGATCTCGACCGGCGCAACCTCGAGCTCGCCGACGAGCGCGAACGACTCCAGGGTGAGCTCGACGAGCTGCAGAGCGCGGCCGACTCCGGCGAGGTCGCGTCGGCGGCGGCCGCCGAGCTCGCAGTCACCCAGGGCGTCCTCGCCGGCACCGTCCCGGCCGGCGGGCCGGGTGTGACGATCATCGTGGCGGACCCGTCCGGCTCGCTCCGCGCGCAGACCCTCGTGACCATGATCCAGGAGCTGCGGAACGCCGGGGCCGAGGCGATCTCCGTCAACGACGTGCGGCTGACGGCGACCTCCTACGTGACCCGGTCGAGCGCGGGCTACGTCGTCGACGGCGAGGAGATCACCTCGCCGTTCGAGTTCCTGGCGATCGGCGACCCCGGCACCCTGCGCACCGCGCTGGAGATCCCCGGCGGAGCGCTGTCCTCGGCGCGCGGACTGGGAGCGACGGTCGGGATCGACGAGAGCGAGCGCGTCGAGATCTGGGCAGTCGCGGATCCGCCGACCCTGGAGGAGTCCCGGATCGTCGAGGAGTGAGTCCGGGGGCGCGGGACCGGCACCACGGGTGGCCGCGGGACGCGTGGGGGACCGGACGGACAAGTGGGCAGATCAGACGGTGTGCGAGCGTTTCACCAGACGGTCACGATCTGGCTACAATCGATGAGCGGTGGCCTCACGGGGTCCCCGCGTCAGTCAACCGCCGAAGGAGGCACCGCGATGTCCACCACCCCGCCTCCCGCACCCGAGCCCTGGGACGACCCCTCGTTCCACCTCGACGAGTCCGGCGCCAGCGCCGACTCCACCGCCCAGTTCGGGGTGTCCGAGGAGCAGGGCGCCGAGCCCGCCCTCACGGGCCTGTCCGCCGAGGACTCCAAGGCCGTTGCGGCTCTGCCCGCCGGCAGCGCCCTCATGATCGTCCAGCACGGCCCGAACTCGGGCGCACGGTTCCTTCTCGACGCCGAGTCGACGACCGTCGGTCGTCACCCCAGGTCCGACATCTTCCTCGACGACGTCACCGTCTCGCGGCACCACTGCGAGTTCCTGGGCCGGGACGGCGGCTTCGAGGTCCGGGACACCGGGTCCCTCAACGGCACGTACGTCAACCGCACGCGGATCGACTCGGTCCGGCTGCGCCCCGGCGACGAGGTGCAGGTCGGCAAGTACCGCCTGACCTACCACCCGAGCCAGGCGCGCCCGGAGGAGAGCTCAGAGGCGTGAGCGCCGCGCAGCACCGCGCGCGCGCCGGTGGTGAGCCCGCCGAGAACGCGCGTCCCGGGACTTCGTCGTCCGCGGAGGTCTCGGCTCAGGACGGCACGGCGGAGCGGTGGCCGCCCGGGGTGAGTCGGACGCCCATCATGTCGATCGGCCAGGTCGTGGCGCTGCTGACCGAGGAGTTCCCGGCCATGACGGTCTCGAAGCTCCGGTACCTCGAGGACCAGGAGCTCGTCACGCCGCACCGCAGCCCGTCCGGCTACCGCAAGTACTCGCGGGCCGACGTGGAACGGCTGCGCTACGCACTGACGGCGCAGCGCGACGCCTTCCTCCCTCTTCGAGTCATCCGCGACCAGCTCGACGACCTCGACGCCGGACGCGGGCCGCAGGACCCTGTGCACGCCCGCGTGGTCGCCCGGGAGGGCCAGGCGGTCGCGCCGCCAGCCGGCAACCGGCTGACCGCCGAGCAGCTGTGCGACGTCACCGGCGCCACCCTGACCGAGCTCGACGATCTCGCCGGTGCGGGCGTCATCGCGCCGGACGCCCGGGGCCGCTACCTCGGCGCCGCCGTGCAGGTCGTCATCCCCGCCGTCGCACTCGGCCGGCTCGGCGTCGACCCCCGGCACCTGCGCACCGTCCGACAGGCTGCCGAGCGCGAGGCGGGCATGGTCCAGGCGGTCGTCGCCCCGCTGCGGGTGGGGCGCGCGGGCGTGGATCTCGAGCGCGCGCACGCGCGTCAGCGAGAGATGGGCGAGTTGTACGTCCAGCTGCACGCCGAGCTCCTTCGCCGCGCGATCTCCGACGCCTGAGCAGGTCCCGCCTGCGCGCGCAGCCGCCTCTCGTCGCGGCGGTGCGGACTCGTCGTCGGGTTCGGGACGATTCGTCTCACGAAAGATCGGCGCGATCGGTCCCGCCGTCCTACGCTGAACACGTGTGCGAGGTGGAGGTGCTCGGCGTGGAGATCGCCGCCGACGACGGGCGGGTGATCCTGCTTCTGCGCGAGCTCGGCGCGGTGCGCGTGCTGCCGATCGTCGTCGGGGCCCGCGAGGGCGCCGCGATCGCCGCCGCCTACGCGGGGCTGAGCCCGGAGCGGCCCATGACGCACGACCTCATGCTCTCCACGGTGCGCGCGCTCGGCGCCGACATCTCTCGGGTCACCATCACCGACCGGGTCGACGGGATCTATCACGCG
Organism: Actinomycetales bacterium JB111; assembly: GCA_900163555.1. Classification (GTDB taxonomy): domain Bacteria; phylum Actinomycetota; class Actinomycetes; order Actinomycetales; family Actinomycetaceae; genus JB111. The sequence goes on from FUHX01000019.1 coordinate 16,735, forward strand.
GAGCTCACGCTCGTCACGGGCGAGCGGGTCGACTGCCGGCCGTCCGACGGCGTCGCGCTCGCGCTGCGCGCGCAGGCGCCGATCCACTGCGTCGAGCAGCTCCTCGTGGACGCCGAGAACCGCGCCGCGTCCGACACGCCGGAGCACGAGGACGGCGCCGGCGGCGAGCAAGGACGCGACGACCTGTCGGACGACGTCGTCGACGACCTTGTGGCCCGGTTTCGCGCCGAGATCGACCGGCTGGGACCCGACGGCTTCGACGGGAGATGATCCCCGCCGACGAACTGTTACCTGACCCGCGGGGCGTGGTCGTTGACCAGTCGCCCCGGCAGCCTTAGCGTGATCACATCACCCGGGAGCAGGACGCTCCGGTCCTGTCACGAGAAACGGAGCCCACCGTGAGTCCCACGGAAGCCACAGGCGCGCGCGAGCCGGCCCCACAGCTCGCGCAGGGCATGCTGTTCGGTGAAACCCTCCCGGACATCGACGAGGACACGGGCTACCGCGGTCCGATCGCCTCCCGCGCCGCCGGGATCACCTACCGCCAGCTCGACTACTGGGCGCGCACCGGCCTGGTCGAGCCGTCCGTCCGCGGCGCGCACGGCTCGGGCAGCCAGCGCCTGTACAGCTTCCGCGACATCCTCGTGCTCAAGGTCGTCAAGCGCCTTCTCGACTCGGGCGTCTCGCTGCCGCAGATCCGCGTGGCGATCGAGCACCTCAAGGAGCGCGGCGTCGAGGACCTCGCCGGGATCACCCTGATGTCCGACGGCGCCTCCGTCTACGAGTGCACGTCCGACTACGAGGTCATCGACCTCGTCCAGGGCGGGCAGGGCGTCTTCGGCATCGCCGTCAGCCGCGTCTGGCGGGAGGTCGAGGGCACGCTCGCCGAGCTGCCCACCGTCCGCGCCGAGGACGAGGAGGGCAGCGACGAGCTGTCCCGGCGGCGCGCGGCCCGGCGCCAGCAGGCCGGCTGACTCCACCCGCCCTAGAACAGACCCCGGTGCCCGCTCGGACACCGGGGTCTTCTCGTGCGCGGGGACGGGGAGAGGTCACCATGGGGAACAACTGCCCCGTAATCCGGGCGGTTGTCGGCCTTCCGGTGGACGATTTCCGATTAGCCTTCGACCATGAGTGTTGCGCCGGGCTGGTACACCGACCCCTATGACGAGCAGAAGGTCCGCTACTGGGACGGATCGACGTGGACGGAGCAGTCCGTGCCGCGTGCGTCCCAGCCCACCGACGGCGGAGCCGGCGCAACCGGATCGCTGTACGGGAAGAGCCCCGAGCACGCGCAGTCGGCGGCCGACGCACCCGGCGCGAGCGGCGTCGGACCGGCTGCCACCATGCAGATGCCGGCTGCGCAGGCGCAGGGTGCGGGCTACGGCCCCGGCCAGGGTATGCCGCCCAGCGCCCCCTCGGGCCCCGGCGGGGGACCCGGGTACGCCGCGGGCGCGGGCTTCCAGGCCGGCGGTCCTGGTGGCCAGTACGGACAGGGTGGGCCCGGTGGCCAGTACGGACAGGGTGGGCCCGGTGGCCAGTACGGACAGGGTGGGCCCGGTGGCCAGTACGGACAGGGTGGGCCCGGTGGCCAGTACGGACAGGGTGGGCCCGGTGGCCAGTACGGACAGGGTGGGCCCGGTGGCCAGTACGGACAGGGTGGACCGGGCGGACCCGGCGGGCCCTACGGTCCCGGCGGCCCCGCGGGCCAGGGTCCGGAGAAGAAGCGCAACCCCGCCCTCATCGCGCTGGCGGTCATCCTCGGTGTGGCCGTCGTCGGCGTCGGCGGGTTCTTCGGGGTCCGCGCGCTGACGGGTGACGACGACACCCAGGCGACCACGCCCCCCACCACCGACGCGCCCCAGGAGCCGACGACGGCCCCGACGCTGCCCCCGCCCGACGAGCAGCCCACCACCGAGGAGGCGACCGAGGAGGAGAGCACCACCACCGAGGAGCCCACCACCGAGGAGGAGACGACGACCGAGCCGTCCGTCGCCGTCGGCGAGATGGTCGGTAACGAGCAGACCGGCGCCGCGTACTTCACGGACGCCGACGGTGAGGTCATCGGCACCGCCTGGGAGTCGCGTATCGAGTCCGGGGGAGAGGTCCGCATCACGCTGCACATCGAGGAGCGTGCGGCGGTCATCTTCGGCGGGCACTCCACCGACAACACCGACCTCCAGTTCGAGGCGTCCAACGACTCCGGCTCGTTCAGCGGCCAGGACTCGTACAGCCTCATGCCGGTCTTCGGCTTCTTCCAGGCCTACCTGGACCCGGCCGGCGCGTGGGTCATGGATCCGGGCGACTACGAGTTCGTCGTCAACGACGTCGACGGCGCCGAGACGGGCATCGAGTTCGAGGTCCACTCCGGCTCGCTCGTCGTCGGCGTTCCCTCCGACACCCCGGTGACGATCTCCGAGGGCGACCCTTCCGTCTTCATCCTGCACGTGGGTGAGGAGACCGCGCTGCGCGCCGGCGTGCACGGCGACGAGGACACCGTGATCCACGTGGTCGACCCCGAGCTGTACGTCTACCAGAACGACGACGCTCCGTCCGACCACAACCCGCGCAACCCGCTGGATGCGTCGGTCGACATCGACTCGATGCCGGTCGGAGACAGTGTGATCGTGGCCAGCACGTTCTGGGGCGACCCGACGGACGCCGTCGTGTCGATCCACCCGAACTGACCCGGGGGACTTGCGCATGCAGGCCGCTGCAGGCTGGCACCAGGACCCCTGGGACCCCGCGTCCACCCGCTACTGGGACGGGCAGCTTTGGACCGATCGCCAGGCGCCCGCGGCGGCGACGTCCGCCGACTATCCCGGCTCGCAGAGCCCCGTGCCCACGGGCGAGCACCAGGTGGGCGGGACCTGGGTGATGACGGAGAGTTTCGACGACCTCTCCGACACGGTCGACTCCACGACCGGGACGTACGCGTACCAGGCGCCGGACGGCGGCTACAACAACTACTCGGCGGCCGGGGAGGGGCAGTACCGCTCCGGCGGCGTCGACCCCTACGAGGGTCAGGCGGCCGATCCGGCCGCGGCGATGTGGCAGCAGCACTCGGTCTCGGGCGCCACGTACGGCGACCGGATGCCGGGGGTCGGCGGGCGCCTGCAGGATCCGGCGGTGGATCCGTCCGACCCGAGCAGGCCGGGCGGACTGTACGTCCCGCCGCGCCGCAGCAAGGGACCGGTGATCGCGATCGCCGCCGTCCTCGGCGTGGCGGTCCTCGGTCTCGGCGCCTGGGGCATCGCGTCCGTGGCCGGGGGAGACGACTCCGCCTCGCCGACGCAGCCGCCCACCCTGCCTCCCAGCACACCACCGACGACGCCACCTCCGTCGACGCAGCCCCCGACGTCCCCGCCGGGCACCCAGGGGTCGGCCGGCGGCGACGGTGACACCTCCGGGCTGGCCTACTACCAGGACCTCGGCGGCTTCGACCTCGGCAGCACGCTCACCGGCGCCTTCCCCGCCCAGGGGGAGTACGCGGTCACGCTGCACGTCGAGCAGGACACGACCGTGCTGGTCGCGGCGTTCTCACCGGAGGGACACGACCTCGAGATCGAGATCTCCGGGAACGGGGTCGACGAGACGATGTCGGACTCCCTGGAGACGTACTCGTTCATCGGCTTCTCCTCCTACCCGTCGTACGAGGATCCCTCCGGCTTCGTCCAGCTGGACGCGGGGGACTACGACCTCGTGCTCACCGAGGCGGCCGGGCAGGCGAGCGCGTTCGAGCTCACGGTCCTCTCCGGTGAGGGTGGAGAGCTGGCGGACGGGGACGTCGAGCAGCTCTCGATCGAGACGGGGGCGGCCGACCTCTACTCCGTGGAGCTGGAGGACGGCGAGTCGCTGACCGTCTCCCTGTCGGGCGACGGCTCCGACCCGTACCTCTACATCGTCTCTCCCGACGGCACGGTCGAGTACAACGACGACTGGGGATCCGCCGACTACGACGGCCCGAGCCTCGACAGCGGGCTCGACTCCGGCCTGACGGTGTCGGACGGCGCGGGGACCTACATCGTCGTCGCCACCACGTACGCGGGCTCGGGCGGGGACATGACGATGTCGGTGACGATCGACGACTGATGTCCGACACGTGGGACGGCAGCTCGGAAATGTGTGACGTTGGGGGCCCTGGGTGCATCTCCCCACGACGAATGCGCGGATACGAGGCAAGGCATGGCTACCCTCGGGAGAGGCCAGCATGGATACGCCCATGAATCGTCATTCCCGGAGGACACGTTGAGCACCGTTGAGGCAGGTTGGTACTCCGACCCGTGGGAGGACGGCAAGATCAGGTTCTGGGACGGGACCACCTGGACCGACGAGCAGTACGACGCGGAGGACGCGGAGCACGACGTCCACGGGGGCGACGACCCCACGCCGCCGGTCGACCACACGGTGGCCCCGTCGTCGGTCCTCGACGCGGGACTGGTCCAGGTCCCCGACGTCGCACCGGCCCAGGACCCAGCTCCCGCGCAGTCGCCGCCGACCCAGAGCATCCCGAACCAGGGGTACCCGGGCCAGGGCGCGCCCACTCAAGGGATTCCCCACCAGGCCGGCCAGGGCTTCGGGCAGCCGACCTCGGCGCAGTCGGCGCCCGGCTACGGACCCGGCTTCGGCCAGGACCCGTCCGCCCAGTCGGCACCCGGCTACGGCTTCAGCCCCTCCGCCCAGTCCGCACCCGGCTACGGACCCGGCTTCGGCCAGGCCCCCTCGGCGCAGTCCGCGCCGGGATACGGCTTCGGGCAGGACCCGTCCGCCCAGTCGGCACCGGGTTACGGCTTCAGCCCGTCCGCCCAGTCGGCGCCCGGCTACGGACCCGGCTTCGGCCAGGCCCCCTCGGCGCAGTCCGCACCCGGTTACGGGTTCGCCGCCACCCCCCAGACGACCTCCGGCGGCGTCTACGGCGACTACGCGGCAGCCGGGGCCGGCGGCTACGCCTCGGGTGGGAGCTCGCCCTTCGCGACGTCCCCGCAGGATGCGGGTCCAGGCTTTGGTGCGCAGACCGGCGGCTACGGGTACCAGCAGCCGTCCGCGGCGTACGGCGGACCGCAGGCGAAGACCTCGTCGACGAATCCCGCGGTCCTTGTCATCATCGGGGTCGTCGTCGTCGCGCTGATCGCGGTCGGCGCCTACTTCCTGTTCTTCTCCGGCGACGACTCGCCGGCCGGGACCGACCCGAACGATCCGAACAACCCGGGCGGAGGCGGGGCCACCACGGGTGCCCTCACCTTCACCGGGCCCGACGGCCAGCCGGTCCCCGAGAGTGGCTCGATCTCGATCGACGGCCCCGAGGGCTGGACCGGGACGGTCACCGTCACCGAGCGGACGGCGTTCGCCGCGCTCGCCACCCGGGGCGCCATCGACCCGGTCATGGACGTCACCGGCAACGGTGTGGACTACCACCTCGACGACGTCGGCAGCGACGGCTACCGGATCTTCGAGCCGCTCGGCGGTCAGGACAGCTGGGACGCCGCGGCAGCGCTCGTGCTGGAGCCCGGCACCTATGAGGTCACGATCACGGACTACGCCACGAACGACACCGGACCGACCGACCTCGCCTGGACCAGCGGGCTGGCCGGGACGCTCGAGCCGGGCCAGCCCCTCGACGTGTCCGTGCCGGCGAACGGCGTGGCGCTCGTCGAGGTGCCGAGCACGAACAGCATCGCCACCGTCCACACCGAGTCGGAGGCGGGCGACCCGCGGATCTTCGGGGTCGACGCGACCGGCGGCGGCCGAGTGGGCAACGACGACGGCGCCGGCAACGCACCGTTCGACATCTCCGCGAACATGTCGTCGAGGGACTCGCTCATCGACGTGTCGTACTGGACCTCGGGCGGCGTCGTCGTGGTCGGTACCTGGCAGAACGAGGCGGCCGACTTCACGGTCACGTACACCAACTGACCGGTCCGGTCGGACCCGGCGTCATCGGGCGCCCACCCGCGAGGGTGGGCGCCCGATCGTCGTCGTGGGTGTCTCTCAGTACGCCCCGATGAGTTCGGCGAGCGAGCGCGCCGTGCGCGGATGTACCCACGCGGCGTGGTTCGGCAGGTGCACGGTCTTGCGCCCCCTGGGGGCGAGTGCCTCGCACAGCCGCGCCACCGCGACGAGATCGAGCAGGGCGGCCCAGACGTCCGCCTCCACCCGGATCGTGCGCGACCCGAGCTCCAGCTCGATCCCGGGCGGGATCTCGCCCGACCGCTCGTAGACCACCCGCGTCGAGGTCAGGGAGTCCCACGACCCGGCGACCCGCGCGATGTCGCCGACCACGCCGAGCCACTCCTCCTCGGAGTCGGCCATCGTGTCCTCGGGCGGGAAGCGGAAGATGTTCTCCCAGGCGGGGATCTTCCCGCGGACGTCGTGCTCGACGACGGCGTCGAGGTAGGGGTCCCAGTTCTTCGGGTCGTCCGGCGGCGTGACCGCGCGGGCGACGTCGTCGACGCGGAGCCGGGGGTCGAGGGTCAGTCCCGCGTCCACGAGGGCGGCCACCCGTCGCCTGACATCGGGATCCACTGCCTCGTTCTCGGTGGCCTGCGCGGTCGCGTCGGTGGCCGGGTCGGGTGCCTCGGCCGACGTCGTCGGCGCGGGACCCGGCGCCAGACCCGCCACGTAGCTGGGCGCCTCGGCCCGGGCGAGCCGGAGGAGGACGGCGCGGAGCGCCGGCGCATGCTCGGTGGCGACGATGAGGCGGCGGTAGGTGCCCGACGGCGCCGGCCCGAGGACCGGGAGGAGGGCGAGCCCGGGCGGGACGATCGTCCCGATGAGCTGGTCGAGCGCGGGGGAGAGGTCCTCGCCGTCGACCGGGGCCGTGACCGGAAGGGCGCCCGCGGTGATGGTGACGGTCCCGCTCGCGGGCGAGCCGGCGACGTCGGCGATGATGGCGGTGACGTGTCCGGGCGCGCCGAGCGCGGTCTCCGCGGCGCGGATCGCCGCGGTGACGATGCGGAGCACCTCGTCGGCGGAGTGCGGGTCGGGCGCGGCCTCGCCGACCACGAGCTCGCGGATCGGCGCGGGCCGGTCGGGCGTCCCGTGCAGGAGGACCTGAAAGGTCTCGGGCGTCGGCGAGGCGGAGTCCTGGGCGAGCTGCAGGGACGCGGCCTCCGCGTCGGCGGCGAGATGGAGGCCGAGGTCGGCCAGTGCCGACAGCTGGCGGGAGATGGTGGATCCCGCGGCCACCCGCTCGAGCGCATCGGAACCGGGAGAGGACGACGCGCGCGACGGTTCGGACGGGCGCTGGCGTCGTTGGCCGAACGGCCACATGGAAACTCCTCCGACGGGGGTGGGCTGATCAGGGCGGTGGGCGCCCGGTGCACTGTCTCCACGGTAGGTCACCGGGCGCTGTGGGTGCAGGCGGATACCGTGGGGGTCGCGGCCGAGCCAACAGGGAGCGGTCCCTCGAGGAGGAGGAGACGATGGCACGGGTGGTCCTGCTGCACCATGCGCTCGGTCTGACACCGGGAGTGACCGATCTGGCCGAGCGGCTGTCGCGGGGCGGCCACGAGGTCGCGACGCCCGACCTGTTCGACGGCCACGTGCCGGCCACGCTCCAGGAGGGCCTGGCGATCGCGGGCGAGCTGGGTGATGATCACATGGAGTCCGTCGCCCGGACGGCCGGGGAGGAGGCCGGTCCCGGAGTGGTGTGGGCCGGGATCTCCCTCGGGGTATCGGTCGCGCAGCGGATCGTCCAGACGACGCCCGGCGCCGGGGGAGCGGTGCTCCTCGAGGCGGCGCTGCCCGTGAGCGGCGAGTGGGCGATCGGCCCGTGGCCGGCCGGCGTGCCCGTCCAGATCCACGGCATGGACCGGGACGAGTTCTTCGCGCTCGAGGGCGACGTCGACGCCGCACGGGAGATCGTGGCGACGGCCGGGCCGTCGGTGGCCGAGCTGTTCGTGTATCCCGGCGACGCGCACCTGTTCACCGACAGCTCCCTGCCGCAGTTCGACGCGGCGGCGACGGACCTCGTCGTCGAGCGTGTCCGGCGGCTGCTCGAGCGTGTGGGGGAGTAACGCCCTGGCGACGAGCCGGTTGACCCTGCGTCGTCGCCACGAGTCCGACGCGGCCCTCCTGCGGACCCTGTGGACGGAGCGGGATCCCCGCGTTCCGGCCCACCGTCGCATCGACGCGAAGGGCCGTCCGACGCGGACCGACCTCGCCGCGCGCATCCGCGCCGAGCGCGAGTCGGACGGGCCAGGCCTCCTGACGATCGTCAGGAAGCGGGAGGCGGATGCCATCGGGTACTGCGGACTCGTCCCCTCCGACGTCGGGGGCACCGACGAGCCGGAGCTGGCGTTCGAGCTGCTGAGCGCGGTCCACGGGCAGGGATACGCCACCGAGGCCGGCGAGGCGGTGATCGCCCGCGCCACGGCGCGTGGGTACGCGCGCCTGTGGGCCACCGTGTGGGACTGGAACGTCGCGTCGAGGCGCGTGCTGGAGAAGCTGGGCTTTCGGGAGTTGGATCGTCGCGGTCCGGTCGGCCCGCACGGGACGACGGTGGTGACCGTCCGGGACCTGTGACCGGGCCAAGAGGATGCATACGTTGATGCATGCATCATGTAGGGTGTCGGTCATGCTCGAGCTCCCGTGGCAGAACGGCGACGGCCTCATCGCGGAACGCGTGGCGGGTCGCGTCGCCCGTGAGATCGCCGAGGGCGACATCGAACCGGGGGAGGTCCTCACCGAGGTCGCGATCGCCGCGCGCACCGGCGTGAGCCGCACGCCCGTGCGTGAGGCGATGCTTCAGCTGGACCGGTGGGGGCTCGTCCGGCTCGCGCCGAAGAAGGGCGCCGTCGTCACGAGCCCGACGGCGCGCGACCAGGCGGAGCTCCTCGCCGTGCGAGCCATGCTCGAGACGAGCGCGGCGCGCTCGACGGCCGCCGCCGACGTCTCCCGGGGCGCGCTCGTGTCCGCGCTGCGGGAGAACCTCGCGGAGCAGCGGGCCGCCGTGGGGGAGTCGCGGACCTTCGCCACGCTCGACTTCGTCTTCCACTCGCTCGTCATCGGGCACGACGACAACCGGGTGGTCGCTGAGATCTCCCGGACCCTCGGCCCCCGGCTGTACCGGTTGACCCGGCTCGCCGTGTCCGCCCGGTCCCAGGACCTTGCGGGACTGCTCGACGAGCACGTCGCGCTCACGGACGCGCTCGACGACGGCGACCCCGAGCGCTACGCCCGGCTTGTCGCGCAGCACATCGACCAGGGTCACGCCTCCTACGAGGTCACCGAGTGAGCGCGCGACGCAGGCGCTTCTCATGGCTGCTGACGGCACCGAGCGTCTTCCTGCTCGCGTGGGGCGGCAACCACTTCACCCCGCTTCTGCACATGTACGAGTCGCTCGGCGGGTACGCGCCGTGGCAGGCGAACCTCCTGCTCGGCATGTACGTGTTCGGCCTGATTCCCGGGCTCCTTCTCGCCGCGGCCTTCTCCGACCAGCACGGACGCAAGCCCGCCGCCCTGATCGGGCTGGGGGCCTCCGCCCTCGGCAGTGTCCTGCTCGGCGCCGGCCTGCACAGCTTCGCGCTGCTGTGCGCGGGGCGCGTGCTCGCGGGCGTCGGCGTCGGGGTGGCGATGTCCGTGGGCTCGAGCTGGATCAAGGAGCTGTCCTCGGCGCCGTTCGCGGACGCCCCCGGCAGTCTTGGTGCGCGTCGCTCGACCATGACCCTCACGCTCGGCTTCGCGGTCGGCGCGGGCGTGACCGGTTCCCTCGCACAGTGGGGGCCGTGGCCCGACGTCCTGCCGTACGGGGTGCACCTCGTGCTGTGCCTGATCGCGCTGGTCGGGCTGTTGCTCGCGCCGGAGAGCCTCCCGAGGCAGAGCCGGGCGACCGGCCCGTGGATCAAGGACCTTGCGGTCCCGGCCGCTGGGCACCGGACGTTCCTGCGGGTCGTCGTGCCCGCCGCGCCGTGGGTCTTCGCCGCGGCCGGCGTGGCCTACGCGGTCGTCCCGACCGTCGTCGAGGACTCGCTCGGCGAGAACGCGACCGTGTACGCGACCGTCCTCACGGTCGTCACCCTGGGCGTCGGCGTCGTGGCACAGGGCCTCGTCCCGCTCATCGACCGCGTGACGAGGGGGAGGGGGCTGGTCGTCGGACTCGGCGGCATGACCGCGGGAATGATCCTCGCGGCCGTCACGGCGGAGCTGCGGAACCCGGGCATGGCGTTCGCGGTCGCCGCCGTCCTCGGCGCCTCGTACGGGGTCTGCATCGTCTCGGGCCTGATCATCGTCCAGTCGTTCGCGACGCCGCGCGACCTCGCGGGGATCACGGGCGTGTACTACTCGCTCACGTACGTCGGATTCCTCCTGCCGACGCTGCTGGCTCTTCTTGCGCCGCGCACCCCGTACGCCGTGAGCCTCGCCGTCGTCGCCGGCGTGTGTCTCGTGAGCCTTGTCCTCGTGTGGACCGGGCTGGCGTCCCGTCGTCGGGCGGTCGATGTGGAGCGCGACCAGGCCGACGTGAGCCGGGCCGAGTCGGACGACTCGGCTCCCGCGCTGCGCTGACGGTTGGACGCAACCGATCGGGGAGGCGGGGCGTCACTGCCAGGTGTGGGCGCCCGACAGTAGAATGACATAATGTGCATTATCGGAGCGACCGGTAGGAATCGGCAGGGGTCGACGGATCCGGCCTGAGTGACGTCGGTGCCGGTCTCGCGGGATGCAGGGGCACGCGTCGCACCTCCGGGTACACCGGTCGTCCGCGGTGCATCTCGCGCAGCATGCGGATAAGTCGTGCTCACCTTCGCCCTTCGACCTCGATGTCGATGTCGATGTCGAGAAACGCCTGCCGGTTGCGTCCCAGGTGTACGAGCGCGCCACAATGGTGCGCCACGAACCGATGGAGGTCGGCAGAGATGGCCAAGTACCTGTTCCTCAAGCACTACCGGGGCGCGCCGACGGGCGTCAACGACGAGCCGATGGACGAGTGGACGACCGACGAGGTCAACGCCCATATCGCCTATATGAATGACTTCGCGGACCGCCTGCGGGCAACCGGGGAGTTCGTGGACAGCCAGGTGCTCTCGATCGAGGGCGACTGGGTCGCCTACGGCGGCGAGGGAAAGCCTCCCGTGACGGACGGCCCGTTCGCCGAGACGAAGGATCTCGTGGCCGGTTGGATGATGGTGGACGTCGAGTCGCGGGACCGCGCCTACGAGCTCGCCGCCGAGCTGTCGGCTGCGCCGGGCAGGGGCGGCAGGCCGATCCACGAGTGGCTCGAGGTGCGTCCCATCATGGGCGACGCACCCTGCACCGTTGACTGACGTCCGGGACGTCTCGGCGGCTGCTCGCGTCCACGTGCCTGCGGTGATCGGCATCCTCGTCCGGCGCGGCGCGGACTTCGCGTCGGCCGAGGATGCCGTCCAGGACGCCCTCCTCGAGGCGCTGACCGCGTGGAAGCGGTCGGTGCCGTCCGACCCCAAGGGGTGGCTGGTCACCGTGTCCTGGCGGAAGTTCCTCGACTCGGCGCGGTCTGCCGGTGCACGCGCCTCGCGGGAGTCGCGGGTCGAGTCCTGGGCGGCGCCCGGTCCGACGGAGCAGGTCGACGACACGCTCCGGCTCTACTTCCTGTGCGCGCACCCGTCGCTCTCCCCCGCGTCCGCCGTCGCGCTCACGCTGCGCGCGATCGCCGGCCTCACGACCGCGCAGATCGCCGCCGCCTACATGGTTCCCGAGGCCACGATGGCCCAGCGCATCAGCCGGGCCAAACGCACGATCAGGTCCACGGCGCTCGACGAGCCCGGTGACGTCGCCACCGTCCTTCGCATCCTCTACCTCGTCTTCAACGAGGGGTACTCGTCGGACGTGGACCTGCAGGCCGAGGCGATCCGGCTGACCCGGGAGCTCCGCGCCGCCGTGGACCACCCGGAGATCGACGGACTCCTGGCGCTCATGCTCATCCACCACGCCCGACGCCGCGCCCGCACGAGGTCCGACGGCGCGTTGGTCCCGCTGGCCGAGCAGGACCGGACCCTGTGGGACGAGGACCAGATCTCCGCGGCCGTCCGACTCCTCACCGGCGCGCTCGCCGCCGATCGACCCGGGGAGTTCCAGGCCCAGGCGGCAATCGCCGCGCTCCACGCGGATGCACGAAGCGTCGAGGAGACCGACTGGCCGCAGATCGTCGAGTGGTACGACGAGCTCCTGCGGTTCACCGACACTCCCCTGGTACGCCTGAACCGCGCGGTGGCGCTCGGCGAGTGGCGGGGTCCCGACGCCGCGTTCGCCGAGCTCGAGTCGATCGACCCCGACGTTCCCCGGCACGCGGCCGTGCGCGGGCACTTCCTCGAGGCGGCCGGCGAGTATCAGGACGCCGCGCGGGCGTTCCGGGAGGCGGCGGATCGGGCGCAGAACACGCCCGAACGCGACCACCTCCTGCGGCGAGCCGCTCGCGCGACCGGGGCGAGGGGGGCGCCACTCCCCCACGACCCACCCGCCGGCACTGCGGACCGTCAGTGCGAGCCCGAGTCGACGATCTCGAAGGAGACCTCGGACGCCTCGCTCCGTTCGCCCGATGCGTCGAGGCCCGCGTAGGACACGCTGTACGTGCCGGCTCCCTCGATGACGACCGGCTCGGCGTACGCCTGCCACTCACCGCCGTCGACGGAGTACTCGATGGACTCGACGCTCTCGTCGTCGGCGGTGAGCACCACGGTGGCGGTGTCGTCGTAGGCGCTGAAGTCGGCGCACGCGATCGGCAGGCCCGGCAGCTCCGAGTCGTGGATCATCAACGAGAGCGAGATCTCCCGCGGCGTCCAGTCGACCGAGCCGCCACCGGTGGCGGAGCCCGTGGGGCTCGGCTCGAGGGAGCCCTCCGGGTCGCTCGTGGACGAGGCCCACAGCTCGTTCGGCGGGGACATGCCACCCGCCGGGTCGTCCGCGTAGTGGCCGCCGAAGCTGTCGCAGCTGCCGTCGTGCAGGTGCGAGGGATGGGGAAGGCCGTCCGTCAGTCCGGTCGCCTCGGTGGTGAGGGTCGTCCCACTCTCGTCCTCGACGAGGGTCGCCGTCCCCTCGACGACGAGGTCGTTGTCGAAGGCACCGAGCCCCTCGGCGAGCTCCTGGTAGTGACCGACCGACGTGCCGTGCACGCGCATGATGACCGGTCCCTCGTCGATGGCCGTCGTGTCACGCTCGGAGTTGTGGGCGGCGTGCGGGTCGCTCCCGTCGCTGCCGGTCTCGGCGTCGCCCCCGTGACCCTCGTGGCCCTCGTGCGCGTCGTCGCCTCCGTGCCCGGAGTGCGACTCGTCCCCGTCTCCCGCGCCCTCGGAGCCCGCCTCCGCTCCCCCGTGCTCGGCGTGCTCGTCCGGGTCCGCGGAGTCCGCGTCGCCAGAACAGGCTGTCATCAGCAGTCCTGCGCCGAGGGCTGCCGCGGCAATCGTGGTGTATCTACGCATGGTGACCTCCAAGGTCGTCGGCTCGGCCGGCGGGTGCGGCCTCGCGATGTTCGTGTCGGTCCGGCGCGCACGGTCATCGTGCACAGGAACCGACGGTCGGCTACTGGATAGTGATTGTCGTGAGGGCGATGGGCGCGTCGTACGTCGACACGCGGGCGCTCACCTGAATCTCCCACGCGCCCTCGGTGGGGAGGGTGAGGTCGGCCTCGTACGTGTCCGCCTGGTCCAGCTGCGTGGCCTCTGCGGTGATCGGGCCGATGTCGAGCGCCGGCAAGGTCGCGGACACCTCGACCTGGCCGGACTCGACCGACTGGCCCTCGTAGGTGAGCGTGAACGTAAGGACATTCGGGCCCGACGCGGCGGGAGCGATCGACCCGGTCACCGTCAGCCCCTGGGACTCGATCTCGACAGCGATGTTCTGACCTTCCTCTCCCCCGTCGGTGGGGCCGCCGTCGCCGGTGGTCGTCGGGCTGCTGTTCGTCAGCAGCCCCGTGATCGCGACGACCACGACGAGCAGGATCGCCTCCCACGTCAGCGCGCGTCGTAGCCCGAGCCACCGGTGCGCGGCGCTCGGCCGCCGCGCGATCCGGGGAAGGATCCTCAGCCTGTTGAGGGCCGCGACCGCCACGACCGTCGCGACGACCGCTAGCTTGGCGAGCAGCGCGATGCCGTACCGGGTCCCCACGAGCTCGCCGACGGAGTCCAGGACGAGCAGTGCCATGGCGCCGCCGCTGAGCACGAGGAGCACCACGCTGTAGAGCGCAAAGCGTGAGAACCCCGACGTCACCTCGAGCGCCCGGCCGACCGTGTCTTCCGAGCCCGTGTGCTCGGAGCGCACCGTGCGGAGGTGGAGGAGCAGGCCCGTCACGCCGCCGAGCCAGAACGCCCCCGCCAGGAGGTGTCCGACGTCGGCGATCGTGATGAGCCATGTCGGCTCGACGGTTCGGGAGTGGCCCACCAGAACGGGGGTCGCGACCGCCAGCAGGGCGCATCCGACCGACGCACCACGGGCGACCACCGACGACGACGCACGCACGGCCGCGTACGCGGCCGCCCCCGCAACCAGCACGATCGCGGCGGCCGCCACCGCGTCCGATGAGGTCTGGCCGGACCATGCCCCGAGATCCGCGAGCGTGGTCAGGTCGCCGCCGATCACCCGGACGGCGAGCAGCGGCACCAGGAGCGACGACGCGACGACCGCCGAGGAGAGCGAGGCGACGAGGACGCGCCGCTGCCCGGTCGGTGCGGCACCGACGGGCCTCTCGACCACGACCCGGAAGAACACGAGCCCTGCGAACGTCAGGAGACCGAGGTACTGCAGTGCGGTGAGACCGGCGACCGCCACCTCCACACCCACGGACGCATCAGCGCCGTCCGGGGCCGCGATCGGTGCCACCGTGTCGGATGGGTGGCCGACGTGGAACGTGATCGCCCCGCCAACCGGGTGGCCGTCCGCGGAGACCACCCGGTAGGTGAGCGTGTGGGTGCCCTCCTCCAGCGGCTCGGGAATGAAGACCTCGACCATGTGGTCCCTGGTCCTGACCTCGGGAGTGATCTGAGTACCGTCGGACGCGTAGATGAGGATTGCTCCATCGATGGCGTCGACCGCTTCGTTGAACGCCAGCTGGGCCGAGTCGATCGGCGCGTCGAGCACCTCTCCGTCACCGGGCGTCGAGTCGACGAGCGCGGCGTGCGCGGCGGCGGCCCCGGCCTGGCCGACGAGAGCGCATAGTGCGACGACGGCGGCCAGGACGACGGTGAGGGCGAAGCGGGCAGGTCGCGAGGTCGTCGTCCGCCAGTGCGATCCGACGCCCGACATCACGACCGCTTGCGGCCTCGGACGAGGGCGACGAGCCCGACAAGGAGTCCGAGCGCTCCGACCACGAGCGAGGTGATGACGAGCGGTGTCTGGGAGGACTCGTCCGTCGCGTCCGAGACGCTCGACTGGTCTCCCGCGCTCGCGTCCTGGCTCACGGTCGTGTCGGCAGCGGCTTCCGGTTCAGCCTCGGCGACCGCTCCCGCCTCGACGATGGAGATCGAGGGGGCAGGGTGATCGAGCGACTCGCCGTCCTGACCCTCGGCCGGAATCTCGACCCACGGGGCCTCGCCCTCCTCGCAGGTCTGGACCACCGGGAAGTACAGGGTGGTGCCGGCGGCCTCCTCCGGGAGGCGCAGGGAGAGCTCGAAGGCGTCGCGCTCGGCATCCGGGAGCGGTGAGTCGGTCGTGTAGACGATCTCGGCGACCCGTTCGGTCACCTCGTTGCCGTGGCTGTCCGTGATCGGAGTGTCGAGCTCCTCGCTCACGGCCTCCACCTCGTACAGGGCGTTGCGGGTGGGCGTCACAGAGGTGATCTCCTCCGGGATCTGGATCGCGACGCTCGTGGTCGCCGAACCGTCGCAGCCGTGCGGGACACTCACCGTGAGGAGCGCGTAGGCGCCGGCCTCATCGGTGTCGGAGCTGATCGTGACGTGCGCGCCGGCCGAGACGGCGCCGACGACGACGAGAGCGGCCGCGCCGAGCGCGATCGTGCCTCCCCGCACGATCGAACGTGCGCCGGAGTAGGTGTTCTGACCGGTCGATCCCATGTGTTCCCCTTGATGTGGGTCGAGCGCGTCTGCGCCCGACGTTGCGGATTCGAGCGTGAGAACGGGGCCCGCCGGCACACGTGCCGACGGGCCCCGTCAGAGTGTCAGTTCACTGGTGGTCAGCGGCGGATGCCGAGCGTGTCGACACCGTCCCCGTTCCAGTCACCGACGAACACCTCGTCGCTCGCGCGACCGTAGTTGACCTCGAAGTCAGCCGTGGTCGAGGTGAGCGAGTTGTTGACGAAGAAGGTGTTGCCACGGCGCACCGCGAAGGTGTCCGAGTCATCCCCGTCCCAGTCACCGACGAAGATCTCGTCGTTGGCGCGACCGTAGTCGAACACGGCGCTGGCGACACCGCCGCCGAGCGCGTTGTTCAGGAAGTAGGTGTTGCCACGGCGCACCGCGAAGGTGTCCGTACCGTCACCGTTCCAGTCGCCCACCAGAACCGTGTCGGATGCGCGACCGTAGTTGAACTCGATGGCGGCGTTACCGCCCACGAGCGTGTTGTTCAGGAAGTACGCGTCGCCACGGCGCACCGCGAAGGTGTCCGCACCGTCGCGGTTCCAGTCACCGACGAACACCTCGTCGCCCGCGCGACCGAACCTGAACTCCTCGTCGGCGTAGCCGCCGTAGAGCGAGTTGGACAGGAAGAACGCGTTCCCACGACGGACACCGAGCGTGTCGGTACCGTCGCCGTCCCAGTCGCCGACGATGACAGAGTCACCGGGGCGGCCGAAGGAGAACTCGTAGTCGGCCCAGACGTCCCACCCGTCGTTTAGGAAGAACCCACGACCAGGCGTCGGCGGAACCGGCTCCGGATCGGGCTGGGTCGGCTCGCCGGCCTCGTCGCCGGTGAGGTACTCGTAACCGGTGGTCACGAAGTCCTCGCCGTCGGCGGCCATGTCGTACTCGAGCACGTAGTACGTGATGTTCGCCGACTCCTGGGCAACAGCCAGGATCTCGTCGAGCGGAACGTCACCGTCACCGAGGTTGGTGAAGGTGGGACGGTCGCCGCCGAGGTTGGTGGCGTCCTTGACGTGGAGCAGCTCGATGCGGTCGCCGTACTCCTGGATCAGACCAGGAACGTCGACACCCGCGTGAGCGGCCCAGGCGACATCGAGCTCGAAGGTGACGAACTCGGGGTCGGTCTCCGCGACCAGGATCTCCCATGCGGAGGTGAGCTCACCGTTGTACTCGTACTGGGTGGTGAACTCGGCCGCGTGGTTGTGGCCGAAGATCTTGCCCGTGCCGTTGTCGACCGAGCGCTCACCGAGCTCGTTCATCGCCTGAGCCGTCGCAAGGACGTCATCGAGCGAGCCGATACCCGGTGCCGGCCAACCGCCGGAACCGACGTACTCCTGGCCGACCGTGGACACGAACGCCAGCGTCTCGTCGAACGTGTCGGCGGCGACGTTGTAGTGCGAGCTCGGTGCGCTCAGACCGTAGGAGTCGATCAGTGAACGGAAGTCCTCGGCGGAGTAGTCACCGAAGGTGCCACCGAAGGGCTCGATGTTCACGAAACCGATCGACGACAGGCGGTCCAGCACAGGCTCAAGGCCGGCGTCGGAGACCCACGGGATCAGCGAGAACATCTGGATCGAGACCTGCTCGGTCGGGATGTTCTCCCACTCCGTCGGGTACTCGGGGTCCGGCGTGTCCTCGACCACTCGGAAGTAGTCGAAGCTCACCGTGGTCGGCGTGGTCTGGTTCTTCCCGAGCGCGACGAGACCGGGCGAGGCCTCTGCGAGGTTGGGGTTGGACACGCC
Source organism: Actinomycetales bacterium JB111 (assembly GCA_900163555.1). GTDB lineage: Bacteria > Actinomycetota > Actinomycetes > Actinomycetales > Actinomycetaceae > JB111. The sequence goes on from FUHX01000019.1 coordinate 34,475, forward strand.
CTCGGGCATCTCCGTCCACGTCTCACCGTCGAAGGAGTACGAGCCCGTGAAGGTGTCCCCGTCGCGCGTGAGTCGGAGGAAGTAGTTGCCGTCCTCGGGAAGGGCCAGGTCAAGGACGTCGACCTGGGGGTCCTGCATGACCCCGTTGACCTCGCTGCGCATTTCGATGCGAAGGTTCAGACCGGCGTCGTTGTTACGGAAGATCGGGTCGAGCTTCACGTAGTTGTCCTCGTCCGCCCGGACAATGATGCCGCCCTGGTGGTACTGCTGCCCCAGGGTGGCGTTGAACGACGTCTCGACCGTCCACTGGTCACCGGTCACTGCACGGTTCTGAATGATGTTCGGAACAGTGGTGTTGGTGCTTCCGTTGAAGTCGTCGTCGGTCGTGGTGACGTTGTACGAACCGTCGGACACGTTCGCCAGGTCGCCGTCGAAGTCGACGATCTCCCAGCGGCAGGCGTCGATCTCGGTGCCGTCGAACTCGTCGTCGGCCGTGATCGCGGCGTCGGGGTCCTCGCAGACCGGCTCCGTGGGCGGCACGACCTCGTCGGCCGTGAAGCGGACGAAGTCGAGGTCGAGGGAGTCGGTCGCGGTCACGTAGACCGTGCCGGAACCCTCGGGGATCGACTCGAGAGCGACGGACGTCTCGGTCCAGTCCTGCGCGGCGAAGTCGATCGACGCGAAGGGCTCGGACTCGAGGTCGTTCCAGCGCAGCTCGACGGTGCCGTTGCCGAACGCCTGGACGCTGACGGTGGTGATGTCAGCGCCGTCGGACGCACGGCTGAATGCGATCGGGTTGAAGGCGACGTAGTTGTCCCCGCCGAACCCGGTCACGTAGGAACCGGCGTCGGCAGCAGCGTCGTCGATGACCTCGACGCCGGAGGCGTCGTCGTACCACTCGGCCTGCTGCACCTCGGGCTTGACGATGAGGGTCGCCTCGCCCGTCGTCGCCGGGACGTCGCCCTGCGGGTTGTCGGTGTAGTTCGCGACGAACGTGCCGTAGATCTTCTCGCCCTCACCGTGCTCGACGGCGTTCGGGTCGGTCTCGATCGTGAAGTCACAGCTGCGACCGCTCACCTCGGGGTGGGCGTGGGTGTTGTGCCCCAGACCGAAGGTCCAGTTGACGCGGCTGCAGTCCGGCTCGTCGCCGTCCTCGGCGTCGCTCACGGAGATCGACATCGGAATGTCGTCGCCCCAGTTGAAGATGGCGCCGTTCTCCACGGAGAGCGTGATCTCGGGGGCGGTGTTGCCGACCGTCACGTGCGTGGTCGACAGGCCGATCTTGCCCTCGGGGTCCGTCACGCGCAGCGTGACCTCGTACTGGCCGAGGTCCGCGAAGGTGTACGTGGTCGTCACGCCAGTGGCGTCGACCTCACCGTCCGAGTTGAAGTCCCACTCGTAGGTCAGCTCGCTGCCCTCGGGGTCGCGGGACTCCGAGGCGTCGAAGGCGACCTCGAGCGGAGCGGTGCTGCTCGAGATCGGGTCCGCGGTGAAGCGGGCCTGCGGCGTCTTGTTGTCCGGCGCGTAGTTGACGCGGTACAGACCCGCGTCAGGGTTCTGCCGGAAGAAGCCGTCGCCGTAGTCGAGGACGTACATCGCACCGTCGGGGCCGAACTCGATGTCCATCGGGTTGTCCCACAGCGGCTGCGAGGTGTTCTCGAGGTGGGCGTTCGGCAGGAAGTCGGTGATCGAGGTGACCGAGCCGTTCGAGCTGAGCTCGTCCATCTCGAACGCCACGACGTAGTCCTGCGAGAACTCGAACATGAACGGGATGCCGTCCCAGTCCGCCGGGAACGCGCGGTCCGACTCGTTGGCCTCGTCGAACCGGTAGACCGGGCCGCCCATGGGGGCCTGGCCGCCGCCGCCGAGCAGGACGAGGTCGTCCCACTCCGCCGGCTGGTCGCCGGGGTTGTCGCCGTACCAGATCTGCGGCTCGGTGACCGGCGGGAGCTGGTCGAGACCGGTGTTCCAGGACGAGTTGTTGACCGGGCCTGCGGCGCAGTCGAACGTGAGTTCGCCCGCCTGGCCGTTGGCGTAGTCCCACTCGTTGTAGGCCCCGCCGTCGTTGGGGCCGTGGCAGTAGGGCCAGCCGCCGTTGATCGGGTCGCTCGTGGCCTGCCACTCGACGAAGCCCATGGGGCCACGGTCGGCCTGCGGGCCGCCGGCGTCGGGGCCGTAGTCGCCCCAGACGAGGGTGTCGGTCTCCTGGTCGTAGTCGATCCGGAACGGGTTGCGCAGACCCATCACGTAGATCTCTTCGCGCACCAGCTCCGCCTGCTCGGCGTACTCGTCCGTGTTGAAGAGGTTGCCCTCGGGGATCGTGTACGTCGAGTCGGGACCTGTCTCAGCACCCTCGGCGATCTCCGCCATGGGGGTGATCCTCAGGATCGCGCCGCGAAGGTCGTTGGTGTTGCCGGCGCCGCGACGGGAGTCGAAGCCCGGGTTCATCCCCGGCGCGTTGTTGATCGGCGTGTAGCCGTTCGCGCCCGGGGTGCTCGCCGGGGTGTTGTCACCGGTCGACATGTAGATGTTGCCGTCGTTGTCCCAGGCGAGGTCCGCGCCGACGTGGCAGCACTGGCCGCGCTGCGTCTCGACGCGAAGGATCTCTTCCTCGGAGTCGAGGTCGAAGACGTTCGTCTCCGGGTCGAACGTGAAGCGGGCGAGCACGTTGTAACCCAGCCAGTCCTGCCACTCGTCCAGGCTGTCGCTGCCCTCGAGAGACTCCGGGGCTGAGCCCTGCGGGGTCGTCGCCGGGTACGGGTTGCCGAGGGAGTTGATTCCGTTCATCTCGGCGGGCGCGTACACCAGGTAGATGCGGTGGTTCTCCTCGAAGTTCGGGTCGAGGGAGATGCCCTGCAGCCCGTCCTCCGAGTTCTGGTACACGTCCAGGTCGGCGACCTGGTGGGTCGCGCCCGTGTCCGGGTCGGTCAGGCGGATGACGCCGTCGCGCGCCGTGTGCAGGACACGGTTGTCGGGGAGCACGGCGAGGTCGATCGGCTCACCGGTGTCCTTCGACAGCAGGACTCGCTCGTAGTCGTTCCAGTCGATGTCGCCGATGTCGGTCGGCGTGACGTCTCCGGGAGCCTCGACCACGTCCTCCGGGGTCTCCGGGTGGTCGGGAGCTGCACTTGCCGCACTCACCCCCAACGGCACGAGAAGGATGCCGGCAAAGAAGGCACCCGCGAGCCGGGACAGCTTGCGGCTGCCCATGGATCGTTTCGTCACGATTCCTCCTCAAGAGGTCGTACTGAACGAGCGACGCCTCGATGCGCCGCACGCCCTGGGCAACCGGCTGCCTCGCCGTCTCACCCAGGTATCCGCTGACGACCGTGAACGATAATGCTGTTCCATAAAGCCGTGGTCGGACGGGGTGTCTCGAGTACACCAGCACCGATCCCAAAGATCAAGGGGTTTCGCTCAATTCAAAAATAACTCTCGGCATATGGACGTGACCGGCCCCGTGATCCTGGCGAGAACCGGCCGGTGGTCCCGGATTCCCCGGCGTGTCGGGCTCATCATTGAGAGCTCGCGTCTCCGGGTTGCGTCCCTGCGACCGCCGCGCGTCGACCAAAGGTGCGATGTCTGCGTCGAATCGATTGCCCTGATTGTAGACAATCAAGCCAGCAGGCCTGTTCGTGCGGCCGTACGGATCGGGGAACAGGAGCTGAGGAGGCGCGACCCTCGGGGCGTTCCATCCGTGAGGATCGCGCCGCATGCTGTCACCCCAGCGCACACCCCATCAGTGGTGTGTGTCACTGCGAGACCAGCGAGCGGACACGCCGTACGCACCCTGCGACAGCCCCTCGAAATCGGACGGCGCGGGCAGAAACCGGGACCAGCTGAGACGGGCGGTCGGCTCAGCGGCGGACCCCCGGCGTGTCGTCGCCGTCGCCGTCCCAGTCCCCGACGACGACGTCGTCACCGGACCGGCCGAACCGGTACTCGGCGTCGGGGACTGCCGAGCCGGGCGAGTCGAACAGCAGGAAGACGTTGCCGCGGCGGACCGCGAAGGAGTCGACGCCGTCGCCGTCCCAGTCCCCCGCAAGGATGTGGTCGCCGGGCCGGCCGAGCGAGAGCGTGGTGTCCGCGGCCCCGCTCGCGAGCCGGTTCGAGACATGGATCTGGTGACCGCGGCGCGCGGCGAGGGTGTCGAGACCGTCGCCGTCCCAGTCCCCCGCGAGCAGCGTGTCCGACTCCCGGCCGAAGGTCACGACGTCGACCGCCGATCCGGGATCGAGGTCAGCCCTGACGTAGACCTTCCGTCCGCGGTGCACCGCGAGGGAGTCGACGCCGTCGCCGTCCCAGTCCCCGACCAGGACGTCGTCCCCCGCGCGCCCGAAGGTGAGGGACGCGTCCGCGTGCCCGCCGGTGGTGGAGTTCGTCAGGAAGAAGGCGTTCCCGCGGCGGACCGCCAGCGTGTCCCTCCCGTCGCCGTCCCAGTCGCCCGCGAGGATCTCGTCGCCGACGCGGCCGAAGGAGAACTCGTGATCGGCCGTGCTGTTCCAGTCGTCCGCGAGGTAGAAGCCGCGGCCGGGGGTCGGCGGGGTGCCGGCACCGCCGAGATCGGCAATGCGCACGTGCCGGAAGCGCACCGAGTCGTCGGCCCCGTGGTTCTGCAGGCCGATGAACCCGCTGCTGAGGTCGCGTGCCGGATCGGTGGAGGCGAAGCTGTTGATGAGGACACCGTTGAGGCGGATCTCGATCCGCGGGTCGTCCACGAGGATCTCGTAGGAGTTCCACTCCCCCGGCGGGTTCAGCGCCGCGTCCCGCGCCCCGGCGTCCGCGCCCTGGAACGTGTAGATCGCCCCGGTGGTGCGGTCGGGCTCGTCGGTCGCGTCGATCTGGATCTCGTAGCCGGAGTTGACCGCGATCCAGGGGTCGTCGCCCGGGTCCGGGAAGCCGACGAACACGCCCGAGTTGTCGTCCCCGGCCATCATCCAGTCCAGGCGCAGCCGGTACGAGGAGAACTCCTCCGGGAACCACAGCAGCCCCATACCCCCGGTGGTCTCCATCGAGCAGTCGTCGCGCAGCTCGAAGCTGCCGGGGCCGGCCTGGCTCCACAGGTCGAGGCTCGCCTGTGTGCCGTCGAAGAGCGGGATGAAGCCGGCCTCGACCTCGAGGGGCGTGCAGTCGCCGGGCGCTGTCCGGACCGCGGTGGACGAGGAGGACGTCGATGCGGCGGAGGCGGCGGGCGTCAGGGAGAGCGAGACGAGCGCGGCGAGTGCGACCCCGGCGGCATGCCGAGGCCGGGACTGCGTCCGGCGCCGTCGTTCCATCGCTCCCCACTCCGCGTGCCCCGTCGGTCGCGCCGCGTCCGTGCGGCGAGGTGTTCCGGCGGCACGATTCGTGCCGCCGCCCACCCTGGGCACTTGCCCCCGGTCACACGGCGCGAACCTCTCGGGCGCCGCAACCAGGTGCAGTTGCACCAGTGAAGCAGGGCGAGCGGCTCCTGACAAGGGGTTCGAATCAAGAAGAAAATATGTCGCGCCGCCCCGTGGGCGGATTCCCACGCGGTGGGTGGGCGTCCGCCCACCGCCCGTGGGTCAGCCCCCGACGTAGTCGGCGAGGTGCTCGCCGGTGACCGTGGACCGACCCGCGACGAGGTCCGCGGGAGTCCCCTCGAAGACGACGCGACCGCCGTCGTGCCCTGCCCCGGGCCCGAGGTCGATGATCCAGTCCGCGTGCGCCATGACCGCCTGGTGGTGCTCGATGACGATGACCGACCGTCCGCCGTCGACGAGGCGGTCGAGCATGGCGAGCATCTGCTCGACATCGGCGAGGTGCAGCCCGGTCGTCGGCTCGTCGAGGACGTACGTGTCCCCCTGGTCCCCCATCTGGGCGGCGAGCTTGAGGCGCTGGCGTTCCCCGCCGGACAGGGTCGTGAGCGGCTGGCCGAGCGTGAGGTACCCGAGCCCGCAGTCCACCAGCCGCTGGAGGATCTTCGAGGCGGCGGCGACCTTCGACTCCCCCGAGGACACGAGCGCGAGGGCGTCGACGACCGGCATCTCGAGGACGTCGGCGATCGACCTGTCCGCGAGCGTGTACTCGAGCACCTCCGGACGGAAGCGCCGGCCCGCGCAGGCCTCGCACGTGGTGGTCACCGTGTCCATGAAGCCGAGCTCGGTGAAGATGAGCCCGACGCCGTTGCAGGCCGGGCAGGCACCTTCGGAGTTCGCGCTGAACAGGGCGGGCTTGACCCCGTTCGCCTTGGCGAATGCCTTGCGGAGCGGCTCGAGCGCCCCGGTGTAGGTGGCGGGGTTCGAGCGCCGGGACCCCTTGATCGGGCTCTGGTCGATGAGGACGACGCCGTCGCGCCCGGCGAGTCCCCCGTGGATGAGAGAGCTCTTGCCCGAGCCGGCCACGCCGGTCACGGCGACGAGGACGCCCGTGGGGACGTCGACGTCGACGGCGCGGAGGTTGTGCTGGTCGGCGCCTCGGATGGCCAGCGCGCCCGTCGCGGTGCGGACCGTGTCCTTCAGGCGGGCACGGTCGTCGAGGTGGCGTCCGGTGAGCGAGTCGCCGGCTCGGAGCCCGTCGACGGTCCCCTCGAACACGACCTCTCCCCCGGCCCTGCCCGCGCCCGGGCCGATGTCGATCACGTGGTCGGCGATGAGTATCGTCTCGGGCTTGTGCTCGACGACGAGGACCGTGTTGCCCTTGTCGCGCAGGCGGAGCAGGAGGTCGTTCATGCGCCGGATGTCGTGCGGGTGCAGGCCGATCGTGGGCTCGTCGAACACGTAGGTGACGTCGGTGAGCGCGGAACCGAGGTGGCGGATCATCTTGGTGCGCTGGGCCTCGCCGCCCGAGAGTGTGCCGGACGGGCGGTCGAGGGAGAGGTACCCGAGGCCGATCTCGACGAACGCCTCGAGCGTCTCGACGAGTCCCTCGAGGAGCGGGCCGGCGTCGGGCAGGTCGAGGGTCCGCGCCCACTCGGCGAGATCGGAGAGCTGCATGGCGCAGGCGTCGGCGATCGACTTCTCCCCGATACGGGCGTTGCGTGCCGCCTCGGACAGGCGGGTGCCGCCGCAGTCGGGGCAGGTGCCAGACGTGACGGCCGCGTCGACGAACGCGCGGATGTGGGACTGCAGGGCGTCGCGGTCCTTCGACAGCATCGACTTCTCGATGCGCGGGACGAGCCCCTCGTAGGTGAGGTTGGACTTCTCGACCTTGACCTTGCGCGCCTCGGCGTAGAGCAGGTCGTGGCGCTGCTTCTTCGTCATCTTCTCGACCGGTACGTCGGCCGGGACGACGGCGGAGAAGATCTTCACGTACCAGCCGTCCGGGGTGTAGCCCGGGACGAGGATGGCGCCCTCCTTGAGGCTGAGGCTCTCGTCGACGACCGCGCCCAGGTCGATGTCGTTGACGCTGCCGGTCCCCTCGCACCTCGGGCACATGCCGCCGACGATCTCGAAGGTCGCCTTCTGCGCGATCGTTCTCTCGCCGCGCTGGACGGTCAGGGCGCCGGAGCCGGACTGCGACGGGACGTTGAAGGCGAACGCCTGGGGCGAGCCGATCTGCGGCGTGGAGAAGCGGCTGAAGAGCACGCGGAGGATCGCGTTGATGTCGCTGACCGTTCCGAGTGTGGAGCGGATGTTCGCTCCCATGCGCTCCTGGCCCACGACGATCGCCGTGGTCAGCCCGCCGAGCCGGTCGACCTCGGGCCGGTCGAGCGAGGGCATGAAGCCCTGGAGGAAGGCCGAGTAGGTCTCGTTGATCAGGCGCTGGGACTCCGCCGCGATCGTGTCGAAGACGAGGGAGCTCTTCCCCGAGCCGGACACTCCGGTGAAGACGGTGAGGCGGCGCTTGGGGATCTCGACGTCGATGTTCTTCAGGTTGTTCACCCGGGCGCCGGTGACCCGGATGACGTCGTGGGCGTCGGCCCCGGTCTGCTCACCGTCGGAGGTGGAGGTCGTGGAGGTCGTCTCGGCGGGCATTGCGGTCCTCTCGGCGGGGTCTCGCGTCGGCGCGAACGGCCGCGGGCAAGCATACGTCCGACGACGCACATCGGCCCCAGCCGGATGGCTGGGGCCGATGCGTGGTGCGGGGGCTCGCGGGGCGGTGTGCGCCCCGCGGAGTTCTCTAGGCGCTGCGGCGGCGCAGCTGGCCGCTGCGCAGGAGCTCGAGCCGCTCGTCCAGCAGGACCTCGAGCTCCTCGATGCTGCGGCGCTCGAGGAGCATGTCCCAGTGCGTGCGCACCTTGCGGGCGGGCTTGGTCGGCTCGGGGCGCTCCGCGTTGCGGCGCAGGGACTCCTTGCCGCACTCCGGGCAGTCCCACAGCGCGGGGATCTCGGCCTCGACGGCGAACGGGACGGTGAAGACGTGGCCGTCGACGCAGTCGAACGTGATGCGGACGCGCTCGGCGAACTCGACGCCCTCCTCGGACTCCATGGAGTACGCGCCGATCTTCATACCGCGCAGGGCTCGATCTGCCATCTGTCTCTCCTCACCTCGGGTGGTCCGCGGCACGTTCCGTGCCGGGTCGGTGTCCGTGCTGCCTGTCGCGACGCGGGTCGCGGGGCACAGGTACACCTCGTGCTGACCTCAACAACACCGGGACGTCAAGCATTGTTCCGGATCCGGATACCCGGCCGCTGTGATCTAGGCGACCGAATCGGCACCCGTTCGGTCACTGTTCGGGCGACCGACCGCCGTCGGGGCGGTTCTCGCGTGCGGAGGCGACCCGTCCGCGGAGTCCCGTCACGCCGTCGGAGATCGCGCCGCCGGCCCGGGCGGCGAGGCGCCCGACCTGCCGGGCGCGGTGCTTCGCCCCCCAGACGGTGGTGCGCCACAGGGCCTCGCGGACGATGTTCCCGGACATCTTCGACTCGCCCTCGGTCCGCTCGACGAACACGATCGGCACCTCGACGACGCGCAGCCCGGCGCTGTGCACCCGCCACGTCATGTCCACCTGGAAGCAGTAGCCCGCGGACTCGACCTCGTCGAGCGCGATCGCCCTTAGGGTGTCCGCGCGGAACACGCGGAAGCCCGCCGTGGCGTCGCCGACGGGCATGCCGAGCGCGAGCCGGACGTACGTGTTGCCCGTGCGGGAGATCGCCTCGCGGGACCTCGGCCAGTTCTCGACGCGCCCGCCCGGCGTCCAGCGGGACCCGATGACGAGGTCGGGCCTGTCGGCCTGCTCCGCGCGGGAGAGGAGGGCGGGCAGGTCGACGGCGCGGTGGGAGCCGTCCGCGTCCATCTCGACGACGAGCTCGTATCCCCGGTCCAGCGCCCACGCGAACCCGGCGACGTACGCCTTGCCGAGCCCCTCCTTGCCGGCGCGGTGCATGACCCGCACCTGCGCGTCCTGACCCGCGAGCTGGTCCGCGACCGCCCCGGTGCCGTCCGGCGAGCTGTCGTCGGCGATCAGGACGTCGACCCAGGGTGCGTTCTCCCGCACGCGGCGCACCGCGGTCGGGAGCGTCTGGATCTCGTTGTAGGTGGGGATGATGACGAGCGTCCGGGGATGCTCGACGCCGGAGGGCTGGGTCACGTAGCTGGGCTCCATCTGGTCGGTCGCTCAGCGCTGGCGCGCGGGCGCGGTCAGTCGACCCTTGACGATACCGGCGATACCGAGGCCGGCGGTGGCGAGCATGCTCATCAGCGCGGCGGGGCCGGCCACGCTCATGGCCGGGGTGGTGTCGGTGCGCAGGGGCAGGTCCGTCGCGGCGTAGGTCGTGACCTCGAAGAGGTCGGTGGAGCTGAGGAGCTCGCCGTCCGGGGCCACCACGCCGGAGGCGCCCGTGCGGCCGACCTGGACCGCCGCGCGGCTGAGCTCGACGGCGCGGAAGCGGGTCATGGCGAGCTGGTGGTGGCTGACCGCGGTGTCGCCGTGGCTGGCGTTGTTGGTCGGCACGTAGATGATCTCGCCGCCGAGCTCCACGCCCTCCCGGATGATCCCGGAGTAGGCGACCTCGAAGCAGATGCCGACGGCGAACGGCACGTCGCGGCCCAGGCGCTCGACGGGCACGTCGATGACGGCGGGCTCCGAGCCCGGGAGCATGTCGACGGATACCCGGTCGACGGCCGGGGAGAACATGCGGAAGAACGACCGGAAGGGCATGTACTCGCCGAAGGGCACCGGGTGCTGCTTGGCGTACGCCTCGCCGACGGGTCCGACGCCCGGCTCCCAGACGAGGACCTCGTTGTACCGGTTGCGGGTGCCGTCCTCGCCGGCCAGGTAGCGCTGCGTGCCGAACACGACGGGGACGCCGAGGCTCGTCGCCTGCTCGAGGGAGGCCGCGACCGACTCGTCCTCGCGCGGGTCGACGTCGGCCGCGGACTCCGCCCAGAGCACCGCGTCGAGGTCCGGGTGCTCGGCCAGCAGCTGCTCCATGAGCAGGGCGTGGTCGGCCGTGACGGTGCGCGCCTCGGCGGCGCTGGTCAGCCCGTTGTTCGGGACGTACGCCTGGACGCCGCCGACGCTGAGCGTGCCGGACTGCGCGCCGGTGGGCAGCGGGATCAGCAGGCCGACGAGTCCGATGACGACCGCGGTGGCGGCGAGGCGGATGCCGCGGAACGGGCGCAACCGCGTGGTCGCGGAGGCGGCCTCGGCGACGAGGATGCCGGCGACGACGACGAGCCCGGTGACCAGCGGCTCCCCGCCGTACCTGGCGAAGGCGAGCAGGGGCCCGTCGACCTGGCTGAACGCGAGGGTGCCCCAGGGCAGCCCGCCGAACGGGAACGTGCTGCGGAGCGTCTCGACGCCGACCCAGACGACCGACGCGACGAGGGACCCGAGGAACGGACGCTTGGCGAGTCCGAGCAGGCCGACGGCCCAGGACCTCAGCGGACCGAAGAGCCCGAGAAGCGCCCCCTCGAGGATCGACAGGGCGATCCAGGGGACCACCTCCCCTCCCCCGACGGCGTCGACGGCCCAGGAGAGGTGCCGGAGCATGAAGACCCAGCCGAAGGTGGCCGCGACCAGGAACGAGAATCCCGTGCGCTGGTTACGGATCGCGAGGTGCAGCGCCGCGATCGCGAGTATCGCCGCCCACCACCAGCCGCGCGGCGCGAACGCGAGGTCCGCGACGAAGCCGGCGAGACCGGCGACGACGAGTGCGAGGGGGCGGGGAAGGCGTGCGGGCACCCGAGGAGTCTAGGTTTGCCGCGCCGCCCGGCGCCGATCGGCCCATGGGGACGTCGGCACGGGTGGGGTTCGTCGGTGCGGGGACGCGGGCAGCGTGAGGCCGGCACGGGGACGCACGCGGTGTGAGGCCGGCACGGAGCGGCCGTGACACCTGCCTGAAGAAGGTGTGGGGCCCGCGCGCCCTTCGGACCGTGCCTCGCCGTGGCGAGACTCGTTTTCTACTGGGCGCGCGGGCCACTACCCCGCCGCACGTTCCGAACGGAGACCGGCCGGAACGGGGTGCGGGTCCGAATCGAACCCGGATCAAGGGGTTCGTCGAAACTATCCGAATCCCGCAACCGTCGGTACCGGACGACAGACGTCGTTACCGCGTTGTGCCTGGTCAGAGGGCATGCCCGTGCGGAACCAGCCGCGGAGATCCGGCGTGTCGCGTCCCCGGCGTGTCATCCACCGGCTGTGGACAACTCGTCACAGTCGGGGCGGATGGACCCGCGTGTGACGTCAGGGGCGAACGGGACGGACCGGCCGGGGTGCCGGTGTGCCGGTCCTCGGTGGCACAGCTGCGACGCGGCGTAACGGCGAGACGGCACGACGCGGCCTCTCGGCGCCACGACGGCACGGCGCCACGACGGCACGACGGCACGACGCCACGACGGCACACACTCCTCAGACGCTGGACCACGCCACGACGCCGCGGCGGACGAGGGCCACCGCCTCCCACGCGGCCTGCGATAGCTCGGCCGACGGCGCCGCCTGGGTGATCTGGTCGAGGACGTCGAGCAGCTGCTTGCACTGCCGGACGAAGTCCCCGGCGCCGATGCCGGCCCGGTCGAGGACGTCGGTGAGCTCGCCGCCGCGCGCCCACGCGAGGACCGCGGGGACGAGGGCGTCGTCGACGGGCTCGATCGGGGGCAGCCCGTGCGCGCGCTCGATGTCGCCGATCCGCGTGGCGTGGCGCGCGGTCGCGCGGACGGCGTCACCGAGCGGCCCGTCGAGCCGGGAGCGCCCGGGCGTCGCGAGGTCGTTCGTGCGGGACGAGGAGACGATCATCGTGGCGACGGCGGCGATCTCGGCCGGCTCGAGCCCGTCCCACGAACCCGCGCGCAGGCACTCGGCGAGCAGGACGTCGCGCTCGGCGTAGAGCCGGGCGAGCCAGCGCCCGGACTCCGTGACCTCCTCGTCCGCGAGGTACCCGAGCTCGTCCAGGACAGCGCACACGAGCACGAGCTCGTGGGCCACGGAGCCCGTGCGCTGCTCGATGCGCTCGGTGAGGGTGTCGAGCTCCCGCCTGGCGCGCACCCAGCGACGGGCGACGCGCGCGTGCGCCTCCCGGTCGCTGCAGCCGTGGCACGGGTGGTCCCGCAGGCGGCTGCGCAGGACCTCCGCCTTCGCGACCGGGCCCCGTTCGACGTCGTCGCGCACCGCGTCGGAGCCTGTCGAGGAGCCGCGTCCCTGCTTCCCGCTCACCCGGCCGGACCGGCTCCCCGCGTCGTCGGGCCGACCGCCGACCCGGCCCGGTGCGTCGCGGCGGGGCCCCGTGCCCTGGGCGAGCGAGTTGCGCAGGGACGAGGCGAGGTCCCGGCGCTCCTGCGGGCTGCGGGGGTTGAAGCGCCTCGGCACGCTCACCTGGGAGACGACCTCGATGCCGTTCGGCACCTCGGTGGAGGTCATCCGCCGGACCCGACGGTCGTCGTCGAGCACCTGGATGCCCGCCCGGTCCATCGTGCTCTCCGCGGGCTGGAGGACGACCGCGTGGCCGGTGTGCCGGCCGCGCCGGAACGCCACGACGTCGCCGCGCCGGACGGCGGCGAAGGAGTCGTCGGTCGCGCGCCGCCTCGCGGCCGAGCGCGCGCGCGACTCCTCGGTCTCCACGTCGGACAGCTGCTCGCGCAGCGTGGCGTACTCGGCGAAGTCGCCGAGGTGGCAGGCCATCTGCTTCTCGAGCTCGCGGACGCTGCGCTCGTGCCGGCGCACCTGCGCGGCGAGCCCGACCGCGGACCGGTCGGCCTGGAACTGGGCGAACGAGGACTCCAGCACGCGCCGGGCGCTCGGCAGGTCGAGGCGCTGGAGGAGGTTGACGGCCATGTTGTACGTGGGGCGGAACGCGGAACGCAGCGGGTAGGTCCGGCGCGAGGCGAGGCCGGCCACGTGCGTGGGGTCCACGCCCTGCCCGTACAGGACGACCGCGTGCCCCTCGACGTCGATCCCCCGCCGGCCCGCGCGGCCGGTCAGCTGGGTGTACTCACCCGGAGTGAGGTCGGCGTGCGCGGCGCCGTCCCACTTGTCGAGGCGCTCGACGACTACCGAGCGGGCCGGCATGTTGATGCCGAGGGCGAGCGTCTCGGTCGCGTACACGACCTTGACGAGGCCGCGCCCGAACAGCTGCTCGACCGTCTCCTTGAAGACCGGGAGCATGCCGGCGTGGTGGCACGCGATGCCGCGCTCGAGGGCGTGGGCCCAGGAGTCGTAGCCGAGGGCCGCCAGATCTGCGAGCGGCAGCGCGGCCGTGGCGGCCTCGTGGGCGCGCCGGATCTCGTCGGCCTCCTTCGCGGTGGTCAGCGTGATGCCGGCGGAGACGGTCTGCCGGACGGCGTCCTCGCAGCCGGCCCGCGAGAAGATGAAGACGATCGCGGGCAGGAGCCCGGAGGCGTCGAGCGCCGCGACCACGTCCGCGCGGGCGGGCCGGCGCGCGGGCCGCATGCCCGAGTGGCCGCGATGGTGGTGGCCGCGTCGTCCGCTCGGCTGGTTGCGCGAGCGCGGGTTGCCGTGGGACCCGCGCGGTGCCCGGCTTGCCTGCCGGATCGCCTCGAGGAGGTTTGGGTTCAGGGGCGGGTCGGCGCCGAGGTCACCGGGGTCGACGTCGTGCGTGTAGAGGTCGTGGATGCGGCGGCCGACCATCATGTGCTGCCACAGCGGCACGGGCCGGATCTCGGAGACGACCACCGCCGTGTCCCCCCGGACCTCGGTCAGCCAGTCCCCGAACTCCTCCGCGTTGGAGACCGTGGCGGACAGGGAGATCACCTGCACGTCGGTGTCGAGGTGGAGGATGACCTCCTCCCACACGGGGCCGCGGAACCGGTCGGCGAGGTAGTGCACCTCGTCCATGACGACGAAGCCGAGCCCGTCGAGCGCGTCCGAGCCGGAGTACAGCATGTTGCGCAGAACCTCGGTCGTCATCACGACCACGTCCGCGTCGCCGTCGATCGAGGTGTCGCCCGTGAGCAGGCCGACCGTGCCGGGCCCGTACCGGGCGCGGAGCTCCGCGAACTTCTGGTTGCTCAGCGCCTTGATCGGGGTCGTGTAGAAGGTCTTCCTGCCGGTCGCCAGGCCGAGGTGGACGGCGAACTCCCCGACGACGGTCTTGCCGGCGCCCGTCGGCGCGGCCACGAGCACTCCGCGGCCGGCCGCGACCGCGCGGCACGCCTCGATCTGGAACGGGTCGAGCGAGAACTCCCAGCCGGCGCGGAAGTCGTCGACCACGCGGTCGGGGTCCTGCCCGCCCTTCCGCCAGGACCGGTAGCGCTCGGCGGGGGAAGTCATGCCTCCAGGTTAGGGGCGAGCGGGGCCAGGAGGCGCCAGGCGCTCGGGACGATCGTCGCGGCGAGCGGCAGCGGGCCCACGGACTCGCCGTCGGCCATCGCGATCGGCAGGGCACGCCCGTGCTCCGGCGACTGCCCGACGACGACCTCCGCCGCCCGCGTGATGGTCACCTGGTCGAGGGAGACGTGCGTCCCGCGGGCGAACCGCGGGAACAGCGTGGAGATCTGCGCGCGGCCGACCGCGTCGATATGGACGACGTCCATGAGTCCGTCGTCAGGCACGGCGTCGGGCGCGACCGGGAGGCCGCCACCGAACAGGGGCGCGTTCGCGAGCGTGAGCAGGGTGGCCGGCCCGGACCACGGCTCCCCGTCGACGGACGTCGCCATGCCGTAGGGCGTGAAGCGGGCCGTCTCGGCGACGACCGCGCGCAGGTACTTCGCGGAGCCGCGCGGGCGGCGGTAGGAGTTCGCGGCGAGGTTGACGGCCGCCGCGAACCCGACGACGACCGACGACGCCGCCCAGCGCACGTGCGGGGAGTCGGGCACGATCCCGATCGACCGCGGCTCCCCCGGCCCGGGGGCCGGCGTCACGCGGATGGCGTCCAGCTGCCGGGGCGCCGCGACGGGGTGCGCGGGGTCGAGGGCCGCGCGGACGAGGGCGAGCGAGGCCGCGTGGTCGTTCATCGGCAGGCCGAGCGCCCGGGCGAGGTCGTTGCCGGAGCCGACCGACACGAGGCCGAGCGGCACCGGGGTGCCCGCCACCACGTTGATACCGAGGTGCGCCATGCCGTCCCCGCCGACGACGACGAGCGCGTCGATCGATCCGGCCGTCACGGCCTCGCGGGCCCGGGCGGCCGCCCCGAGGGCGTCGGAGTCGGTGAGGTCGACGACGGCGGTGGCGTCGTCGTCGAGCGCGGCGCGGACGTCCGAGGCGACCTGCTCGCCCCGGCCCGTCCCGGCAGACGGGTTGATGACGAGCCCGATGCGGCGGCGGGCCCCGATCACGTCGACCCCGGGCGTTCGGGGGCGCGCTCCGTGGCGCCGGGCTCGCTGGTTCGGCCGGCGTCGTCGGACGGGCCGGGGGCCGGGGCGTCGGCGACAGCCCCGTCCGGGGTGGTCGCGTCGTCGTCGGGGGTCGTGCGCGCCGCGCGGCGGGCGCGCCGCCACTCGATCAGGGCACACACCCCGATTGCGCCGAAGTACAGGAGGAGGATCGGCATGGCCATCCCGATCATCGACCAGGCGTCCGGCAGCGGGTTGGCGAACGCGGCGAAGACGAAGGCGCCGATGACGGCCCAGCGCCAGCCCTTGAGGTACGTCCGGGCGCGGACGAGGCGCGCCGTGGTCAGCCCGATGAGCACGATCGGCAGGAGGAAGGCGACGCCGAAGACGATGAGGAGCCGCATGACGAACGCCAGGTAGGTGCGCGCATCGATGAGGCTCGTGCCGGACGCCGGCACGAGGTCGGTGAGGATGTCGACGACGTGCGGGACGAGCCACCATGCGAGGGCCGCGCCGGCGAGGAAGAGCACCGTCCCCGACAGGACGAATGCGACCGTGATCCACTTCTCGCGCCGCTTGAGCGCGGGCACGAGGTAGAGCCACAGCTGCCCGATCCACCACGGCGCGGTACCGATGATGCCGAGCACGATGGCGACCTGCAGCCGCAGGTCGAAGCCGGAGCCGAGCGTGCCGAAGTTCAGCTCGGTGAGGACGGGCTGGCCGGGCCGCGCGGTCTGCAGCGGCTCGGCGACCAGGTTGATGACGGGTTCGGAGAAGAACCACCCGGCGATCGCGCCGAGGAGGACGCCGGCGAGGGCGAAGAGGAGTCGGCGGCGCAGCTCACCGAGGTGCGCGCGAAGCGGCATCCGCCCCTCGGGGTCGCGCCTGGGGCGCGCCACCTGCTACCCGGCGGAGTTCGGGGAGGTGGACTCGCTCCGCCTCGCCGACGGGTCGGCGTCGCCCGCCGAGGTCCCGCCGCCGGCCGCTCCGCCGCCCGACGACGGGGGCTGGGACGTGGAGTCCTGTCCGGTCCCCGGGGAGCCGGGAGTCGTGGGGGCGTCGTCGTCCTCGCGCAACTCCTTGACCTCCTTCTTGAACACCTTCATCGCCTTGCCGATGGAGGAGGCGATGTCGGGGAGGCGGGAGAAGCCGAAGACCAGGAGGATGACGACCACCAGCACAATGATGTGGGTGGGCTGGAGCCCGTTGCGAAACATGGTCATCACCTTAGGTAAACGAGGGAGCAGTGCATGGCAAGGATAGTCGCCCCGGAGAGGGCCCGCCGTCAGGGGGAACGACGCGTGGCGGTCCTGGGGCACCGGGGGGCCTCCGCGGAGCTCCCGGAGAACACCCCCGAGGCCTTCGTGCGTGCGGTCGAGTCCGGCGCGGACGGCGTCGAGCTCGACACCCACCTGTCCGCCGACGGCGTGCCGATGGTCCGGCACGACCTCGTGCTGCCCGACGGGTCGAGCGTCTTCGACCACCCGGCCGCCGCCCTCGTGGCGGATCACGGGCTGGCGACCCTTGCGGAGTCGCTCGCCGCGATCGCCGGCGCGGACCGTGCCTCCGGCGTCGAGCCGTGGGTGCTGGTCGAGATCAAGTCCGCCCCGGACGGCCACGCACGGGCGGCCGCGCCGCACCAGGCCGTGGTCGCGGTCGGTGCCTCGCTCGACGTGTTCGCCGACGAGCTGGGGTTCGTCGTCGAGTCCTTCGACCGCCAGGTCATGGCCGCGGCGGCGGCCCTCCTCCCCCACATCCCTCGCGCGTTGCTCGCGGACCGGGCGACGACGGCGCCCGGCTCGTCGTTCCTCGGACCGGTGGGCATGGACTGGTCCGTCCCGGACGTCTGCGCCGCGGCGGAGGCGCTGGGGGCGCAGGCGGTCGCGGTCGACCACGCGGACATCGATTCCGGGCTCGTCGCCCGGGCCGCCGAGAGCGGGCTCGAGGTGTGGGCGTGGACCGTGAACGATCCCGCGGAGGCGGGTCGGCTCGCCGGCCTCGGGGTGACGGGGATCGTCACGGACCAGCCGGGGGACGCCGTCGGGTGGGTGGCCGGCTGAGGCGTGGTGCTGGGGAGTCCTGCTGAGGTGACCGGGCGGCATCGCGTCGAACCGGTGGCGGGCGCATCGGTGACCGACGCGTCGGTGACCGCCTCGGCGCGGGTCAGCCGGCGTCGTAGGCCGCGAGCGCGCCGTCCGCCACGACGCGGACGCGCTCGACCCAGCCCGTCGGGCCGAGGGCGAGGGCGTCGTCGCCGAGCTGCAGCAGTGCGGTGAGGAACCACCCGGGATCGGCGACCCGCAGCCAGACGCGGGCGGAGCCGTCATCGAGGTCCGAGATCGCGATGTGTGGGATGGACTCGGCGAACCGGCGCGCGGTCGGGGCGAGGTCGAGCACGACCTCCTCCCCGACGTCGCCGAGCTGCTCGGTGGCCTCCGGCCACGGGTGCGGCTCCGCGGGCGTGTCGAGGACGCGGGCGTCGAGGATCCGGTCCACGCGGAACGTCCGCGGCGCGTCGGCTCGCAGGCACCACCCCGACAGCAGCCAGGCGTCCGAGTCCGGTACGAGCGAGCGGGGGTCGACGTCCCGCTCGGTGAGGACGTCGGCCGCGGAGACGTACCGGATGTGCATCCGGCGGCCCGAGTCGATCGCCTCGCGGGCCGTCGTGAGCGCGACCGGGTCCGCCTGCGGGACCGCGACGTCGACGGCGCCCGCGACGTTCGACGCCTCCGCCGCGACCGCGCCGAGGGTGTCGGTCACCGAGTCGATGATCTCCGTGGACAGGCCGAGCGCCTCCGCGACCGTGCGCAGGGGACCGAGGGCGACGAGGAAGAGGACGGCCTCGGACGTCGTGAGCGTGAGCGGCCGGGCGAGACCTTGGTCGTTCGACAGGGCGATCACCCCGCTCTCCAGCGCGTCGACGGAGAAGTCGATGAGCTCGGAGTGGGAGTAGCCGGGCAGGCCGGTCACCCACAGCAGGTCGACGTCGCTGAGGATCTGCTTCTCGCTGACCCCGAAGTGGTCGGCCAGGTCCCCCACCGTGCGCTCGCCGTGCTCGTGCAGGTGGAGGACCAGCGCGAGCAGCCGGGCGATCCGGTCCTCGGCCACCTCGCTGCGGCCGGAGTTGCGGCGACGCTGCTGCCGCGGCGCGGGCAGGTCCTCGCACTCGGGCAGCCGGGCGAGGTGCGTGAGGCGCCGGCGGACCGCGGCGACGAGCTCCGGCGGGTCCAGCGCGATCGCGCCGTCCCCCACCGAGGTCACCGAGGCGGCCAGGGACTCGAGACTCGACGCCGTCGCGCGGACCACGCGCCAGCCGTCCGGCAGCGCGGGTGCCTGGGCGGGCGCGTCGGCGGGCTCGCCGCGCAGCAACCCGCCCCTGCCCGGGGCCAGCGCGATGGTTCCTTCCACGTCCCGCGACTCCGAGGCGGACAGCTCGGCGTCCACGTCGAGGTCGGCCGGGCGGGGCGTGACCGGGCCCGCGTCCACGCGGCGGACGTTCCCGCGGATCCGGCCCAGGTGGAAGACGCGGGGCGCGAGGCGGGCGTGGTCGTGGCCGACGAGGTACCAGGCGCGGCCGCGGGCGGCCACGCGCCACGGGTCGACGATGCGGTCCGAGACCTCACCCGTCGACGCCGCGCGGTAGGTGAAGCGCACCGACTTCCCGTGGGTCAGCGCGTCGAGGATCGTCGCGAAGGCGGGTCCCGGCTGCGCCAGGTCGAGCTGCGGCGTGGCCGGCCCGGCGGTCGCCTCCGCGGAGGTGTCGACGACACCGAGCAGCTTCGTCAGCCCGCGCTGCGCGGGCGAGCGGAGGGACGCCTCGCGCCACACCCCGGCCGCGGCGGCGAGGACGGCCGACTCGGCGGCGGTCAGGCTGAGCTCCGTGGTCGGGGTGGAGTCGTCGGTGACCCGGTACGCCACGTCGGTCTCGTGCACCTGCGAGACGATCGTCGCCAGGGGCACGCCGAGCTCGCGCAGGGACTCCTTGTCCCGCTCGAACATCCGCTCGAAGGCGTCGTCGGCGTGGTCGCTGTAGCCGTTGACGAGCCGGCGGATGTCCGCCTTGGACATGCCCCGGTCGGTACCGCTGAGGGCGGCGAGGAGGTTGAGGAGTCGCTCTTCCTTCGGCACACGCGGGCTCGTTCCGGTCACGGGGCACACGCTACCGACCCGCCGCGGCGTTGGAGGTAGCGTGGATACGTGATTCAGTGGCGCGCCGGGACCGTCGTCTCGCTCGGCCGGTCGTGGGCAGGGGCGCAGGAGCTCTCGGTGACGCTCGAGCGGCCGCTCAAGGACGGTGCGGGGGACGACGCCGCGGCAGCCGCACCGGAGGATCAGACCGTACGCGCGCTCGCCTACCCCGCTGTGGTGGGCTCCCCACGGGCCGGGGACCGCGTGCTCCTCAACGTCACCGCGCTCGCCAAGGGGCTCGGGACGGGCGGCTACGCGCTCGTCGTCGCCGTGCCCGACCGGCTCCCGGACGACCCGCCGCCCGGGCCTGGCCACCTCGTCAAGGCCCGCTACTCCCCGAGCCAGGTGATGGTGCTCGGGGTCGACGAGCAGGACTCGCCGCACCACGCCGCTCTCGAGGACGCCGACTCGATCGACGGCATGCCGGTCGTCGTCGCCGACCTGCACTCGGCGCTGCCCGCCGTCGTCGCCGGCATCCTGGCCGAGGCGCCGGGAGCGTCGGTCGCCTCGATCATGACGGACGGCGGGGCGCTTCCCGCCTGGTTCTCCCGCACGGCGGCGGCACTCACCTCCGCAGGGTCGATCGCGGGCACGGTGACGGTCGGGCAGGCCTTCGGCGGCGACGTCGAGGCCGTCACCGTCCACACCGGCCTGCTCGGCGCGCGGATCGCGCTCGGCGCCGACGTCGCGGTCGTGGCGCAGGGGCCCGGGAACCTCGGGACGGGGACCCGCTGGGGCTTCTCCGGGGTCGCGGCCGGCGAGGCGATCAACGCGGTCGGGGTGCTCGGTGGTCGGCCGGTGGCCGCGCTGCGCATGTCCGGCACCGACGCGAGGCACCGGCACCTGGGACTGTCCCACCACAGCGTCACCGCGCTCGGCCGGGTCGCGCTGGCGCCCGCGGACGTGGCGGTCCCACGCGGTGTCACGTGGCCGGGCGAACCGGCGGACGACCTGGTGGCCAAGCGGCTGCCGGACGCGCTCGCGGGCCGGCACCGCGCGGTCGACGTGCCGGTCGACGACGCCACCCTGGGCGCGCTCGCGGCCTTCGAGGAGTCGGTGGGGATCCGCATGTCGACGATGGGCCGCAGCCTGACGGAGGACCCGGTTCCCTTCCTTGCCGCGTTCGTCGCGGGGCGGCACGCCGCCGGGCTCATCGGGAGCAGGTAGGCCGGACGGCGCTCGTCGTCGGGGGCCCGTCAGGCGGACGGCTCGTCAGGCCGCCGGGTTGTCAGCCGGCGGTGTCGTCAGCGAGCAGTGTCGTCAGCCCGCCGGACTGTCAGGAGGCGGCGTCGTCCGCGCCCGCCTCGCGGGCGTGCAGCTCGACCAGCGTGGAGAGCCGGGCGGCGTCCCGGGCGGCGCGGTCGCCGTCGGACCGCTGGATCGCCATGACGGAGACCGTGGAGCCGTCCGAGAGGTCGAGGACGGCCCACGGACGGTGCTCCCCGAACTCCACCCCGAGGATCTCCGCCCACTGCAGGCGACGGGTGCCGACGAAGTTCCGCACGGCGAGGCCGTCCTCCGACGGGAGGGCGGCGAGCCGCGACCACCGCTCGAGGAGGGCGATGATGAGCAGCCCGACGATCGCCGTGCCCAACTGGTCGGGCCAGTTCCAGTGCTCGACGCCGGGGATGCGGCCCGTGAGGAACATGATCGCGAGCGCGCCGAGCAGCACGGCGACCTGCAGGACCCGCGCGACAACTTGCACCAGCAGCGACCGGAACGGCCGGTGGAGGTCGGCGCGGACGTCCCGCGGGTCGGGGGTCACAGGCGGCTGGCCACGATCGAGGTGACGAGGATGGCGCGCGCGCCGGCGGCGTACAGCTCGTCCATGATCTTGTTCATCTGGCCGCGCTCGACCATGACCCGCACGGCGGCCCACTGGTCGTCGCGCAGCGGGGAGATCGTGGGCGACTCCCGCCCGGGCGCGACGGCCACCGTGCGCTCGAGGTCCTCGCGCCGCACGTCGTAGTCGATGAGGACGTACTGGCGGGCGACGAGGACGCCCTCGACGCGGCGGTCGAGGATGTCGAGCCCCGCCGGGACGTCCGCGGTGGCGTTGCGGATGAGGACGGCCTCCGACTCGAGCACCGGCTCGCCGAAGACCTCCAGGCCGGCCGCCGCAAGGGTGGAGCCGGTCTCGACCACGTCCGCGACGACGTCGGCGATGCCGAGCCGGACGGCGGACTCGACGGCGCCGTCGAGGTGGACGGTGCCCGCCTCGATCCCCCGCTCGGCGAGGAACGCCCGGACGACCGTGTCGTACGACGTCGCGATGCGGGTGCCGGCGAGCTCCTCGACGCTCGACGGGCCGTCCACGGGGGCGGCGAACCGGAAGCGGGAGCGCGCGAAGCCGAGCGCGCGGTGCTCGACGGCGTCCGCGCCCGAGTCGAGGAGCAGGTCGCGGCCGGTGATGCCGCAGTCGACCGTGCCCGCGCCGACGTACACGGCGACGTCCCGCGGGCGGAGGAAGAACAGCTCGACGCCGTTGTCCTCGTCGGTCAGGACGAGCTGGCGGGGGTCGCGGCGACGGCGGTACCCGGCCTCCGCCAGGAGGTCGGCGGCCGGCTGGCTCAGGGAGCCCTTGTTCGGGACGGCGATGCGGAGCATGGGTCCTCTCCTGTCGCGCGCACGGGCGCGAGGACGTGGGTGACGTGCGGGGGTGGGGTTCGGGTCGGGAGGTCGCGCCTCACAGATGGCGGTAGACGTCCGAGAGGGTGAGGCCGCGCGCGATCATCATGACCTGGAGGTGGTAGAGCAGCTGGCTGATCTCCTCGGCCGCCGCCTCGTCGGACTCGTGCTCCGAGGCCATCCACACCTCGGCGGCCTCCTCGACGATCTTCTTCCCAATCGTATGGATGCCGGCGTCCAGCTCGGCGACGGTCCCCGACCCCTCGGGTCGCTCCGTCGCCTTGGCGGTCAGCTCGGCGAACAACTGGTCGAACGTCTTCACGGCGCTCAGCGTACGCGGTCCGGTGTCGCCTACGCCCCGGCGTCCGTGGCGGACTCCGTGGCGGACTCCGACGACGACTCCCCCGCGTCCGCGCCGGACAGGTCGCGGAGGACGTCGTCCGTGACGACCTCGCCCTCGAGGAGCCCCGCCGACGTCATGAACTCGCCCATGCGCTCCCACAGGGCCGGGTCGATCGCGCCGAGCGTGTCGGCGTCGCCGTACAGCGGCGCGGTCGCCTCGATGACGGCGAGGGCCGAGTCGCGAGCCTCCTCGGCCGTGAGGTCGGGGACGTACTCCGCCGCGATGTCGACGGCCGCCTCGGGGTCCGCGGCGACGTCGGCCGCCCCCCGGAGGACGGCGCGGACGATCGCGGCGACCGCGTCCTCGTCCTCCTCGAGCGCGGTGTCCGTGGCGATGAGGCCGACGCCGACGAGCGGGACGTCGTCGGCGAGCGGGATCGCCCGCGTGGGCGTGCCGGCCCGGCCGAGGGCGACGGCGTCGTTGTTCACGAAGCCGACGACCGCGTCGACGTGACCCGCGCGCAGGGCGCTGACCTGCGTGAAGCCGATGGTCTCGACCGAGACGTCCGCGCCGCCGTCGGGCATGGACGCGAGGGCGGCCCTCAGGCCGAACCAGGTCTCGCCGAACTCCCCCGGGACGCCGACCGAGCGGCCGGACAGGTCCTCGACCGACTCCACGTCGGAGTCCTCCGGGACGAGGATCGCCACCGGGTAGGTCTGGTACAGCGTGGCGACGGCGGTGAGCTCCGAGCCCGCGGCAACGGCCTGGAGCATCTCGTCCCCGCCCGCGACCACGACGTCCTCCTCGCCGGCCTCCGCGGCCGTGAACAGGCCCTCGGAGGCGCCGTGGTGGCGCAGGACGACCTCGACGCCCTCCTCCTCGAAGTAGCCGTTCGCCTCGGCGACGTACAGGGGGGCGAACTGGACGTCGGGGACGTAGGTCAGCCCGATCGTGAGGGCGTCGCCCGAGGCGGGCGAGGTTCCGTCCGAGCTGCTGTCGTCGTCCCCTCCCCCGCCGGAGCAGGCGGCGAGGAGCAGAGCGGCGGCGACGGGGGCGACGAGCAGGGAGCGGAGGCGGATGGTCATGTCAGGTGTCCTGTCGGTGGCGGAGGTGGGTGGACAGCGCCCCGATGAGCGCGAAGAGCAGCGCGGCGAGCGCGCACAGCAACGTGAGGACCGCGAAGAGCCCGGTCGTGTCGGCCGCGGCGGCGCGGCCGGACAGCAGGAGTCCGAGTCCGCGTCCGCCGGTGACGATCTCGCCGACGATCGCGCCGGTCAGGGAGAGGGTGACGCCGTTGCGCAGGCCCGTCAGCAGGGACGGCAGGGCGAGCGGCAGGAGGATGCGGCCGAGCAGCGACGGGCCGGAGGCGCCGTCGAGGCGGGCGGCCTCCACGACGTCGGGGTCGACCTCGGTCAACCCGAGGACCGTGCCGAGGAGGATCGGGAAGAAGACCATGAGCGCGCACAGCACGACGACGGGAAGCAGCCCGTAGCCGAGCCACAGCACGAGGAGCGGGGCGACGGCGACCGCCGGGAGCGCCTGCGACGCGGCCACGTACGGCTCGAGGAGGCGGCGGGCGATGCGCGAGGAGGCGATGGCGATGCCGAGCGGGATCGCGACCGCCGCGGCGAGCAGGGTGCCCCAGCCGGCGGCGGCGAGGGTGGGCCACAGGAACTCGCGGTTGGTGCCGACGAGGTCGTCCCGGAGCCGGGCGAGGATGTCGGCGGGCGCGGGGAGGAAGAACGGGTCGACGAGGCCGGCGCGGGCGGCGGCCTCCCAGGCCAGCAGGACGAGGACCCCGAGGCCGAGCGGCGCGAGCACGCCGACGGCGCCGCGGGTCACCCCGTGCGGTCTGTGGTCCGACATCCCTACGCTCCTCCTCGTCCCGGCAGCGCGCCGGGGCGAGGGAACGCGGACGTTCCCGAACAGACGGGTCCATGGACCCGTCCCGTGCTTCCTCTCATCCGGACTTTCACCGTCGGTACCGGAGTTCCACCGGTTCAACCTCGTGGTGACGAAACGTTCGACGTCGCCGTGAGGGTCGCGGACTATGACCGCCGGTTCGGATTTTCACCGACCCCGGAGCACGTGCTCACCGGTGAGTGTACGTCGTCGGCGGCGGAGCCGGTACGGGGGTCCTGGTCACCCCTGAACCGGGTCGCGACACGCATCACTGGTCCGCCTGGCTCCGGTGGGCCGTGACGAGCTGCTCCGCCTCCGTCGCCGAGTCACCGATCTCGGTCACCGGGCCGGAGGTGTAGTTGCCCATCCCGCCGTTCGGGTCGATCGCATACGCCTCGTAGGCCCTGCGCTGGTTGGGCGTCCAGTCTGCAGGGTTGTCGGTGTCGAACCTGGGCTGACCTGTGGCCTCCGACCACTGTTCCGGGGACATGACTCCGGCCGGGTTCGTCTGCGCGTCCCACGGGTCCACGCTCCACGGCTCCGCGGAGTAGGCGCCCTGATACACCGCATCCTCGAGGGCGGAGTTGAAGTTCACCGCCGAGTTCGAGGCGTTGGCAGGGTCGTAGTTCTCGCCCACCGCGTCCCAGAACGCGTCCATGACGAGATCGTCGGCCATGCCGTAGACGAACCTCCCGGTCGTACCGAGCCCCGCGATGAGGCCCGACGCCCCGCTGACCGCACCGTTGATGTATCCACGAGTCTGCTCAAGCTGAGCATCGTCTGCCGCACCCTGCTGGTCGAGCGACTCGTTGACGTAGTTGAGGAACAGACTGCTCTGGTCCGTCGAGACCTGGAGCGCGTTCTCCGCGCCGGACAGGCTCTGGTAGTGCTCCGGGTCGAAGATGTTCTGCGCGTCGAAGTGGCTGTCCAGAACCGTTGCGTCGATGATGCGCTGGAGGGCGGGCGGGTTGCCTGCGTCCGGGCCGTTCGGGTCGATGACGAACTCACCCGGGCGGTCCTCGGCGAAGTAGTTCATGAGGTCCGGCAGGTACGCCCGGACATCGTCCGAGATCGAAAACATGTAGTCGGCCTGCGTGGGGCCGTTGCCGGCGTACACGCCGTCCTCACCCACCGCCACGCCGTCGTCGTCGACCGCGTACATGAGCGAGTCGATGTTCGCGGCCCAGACGTCCGCAACGGAGGTCGTCATGAACGTCGTGTCCACATAGTTCTCGTACTCGCCCCCGATGAGACGCAGGTGGGCGTCCACGAACTCCTGCGCGACCTGCGTGCTCTCCTCGTCGTAGGGGTCACGCGCGACGTTGTGCGCGCCCTCGACCACCGGGGACAGCATGGCCTCGTGGTACGCCGGCTCGTAGTTGACGGCGCGATGCATGAGGTACTCCATGCCGCTCACCGGCACCTGCTCCCCGTTGACCTCGTGCGTGCCGACCTCGGAGAGGTAGAGGCCCGTGGCGGCCTCCTCGTCACCTGTGACTGAGTAGTTGAGGGAGTACAGCGGGTCACGGAACATCTGCTCCGGGTCCACCCCACCGGGCAGCTCCAGGCCCTCGGGGAACTCCACGAGGGAGTCGTACGGGTACGGATTCCCAGTGGGCGACATGTTCATCGGGTTGTTCGTCTGCATCCCCACGACGGTGTCCGGGTCGTAGTAGAACCGCATCATGTCCGCGCCGAGCGACTCGGTGAACGCGCGGTCAGGCGTGACGGGGACGTCGGCGAACTGCGCGCCGTTGATGAGCTGGCCGATCGACCACCAGCCGGGGACGTGTCCGTTGCCGTCGTCGTAGGGGTAGTACTCGTCGGCTGCGGCGGTGAACTCGTCGCGTCGGGTCTCGGCCGCGGGCGTCAGCCGCTCGGTGGCGTAGTCCGAGAGTCCGACCGGGTCGTTCGTGGAGGTGACGAAGGCACTTCCGAGCACGTTGAGGTACGTGTCGATCGAGGCGTCGACCGACTCGTTCTCCACATTCTCGCCCTGGTAGTCCTGGAGGTTGGCGATGTGCTGCATGAGCTCCTCCTCGCCGATCTCGTCCATCAGCGCGGCGGAGAAGTACGGGTCGTCCGCCAGGTCGCCGTACGTGGCATTGAACTCGTCGATCGCCTCCTGGCGCTCCTCGGCACTCAGGCTCTCGTCGTCGGCGCGCTCGAGAAGGTCGGACGCGTCCTCCGCCTGTTCCTCGGCCACGTGCGTCGCGCGGTCATGGTCCGCGATGGTCGTGCCGGCGGTCATCGCCGCCGCGATGTCGGTGACGCTGCCCTGCTGGGACGGGGGGACGATCCCGTCCGTCAGCGCCGTCAGGCGGGTGGCCGCTGCGCTCGCGGCGTCGCCGAACGTGTCGATCGCCGAGTGGTACCGCTCCTTGAGGTCGTCTCGCCCGCTCTCGCGCTGCAGATCGATCGACTCGATCGCCTCCGCCCGGTCGCGCTGGTTCTCGGGCTCGGCGTAGTACGGGTCGCTGTTGATGTCCGCGAGCGCGCGGTCGAACCACGCGTCGAGCTCGTCCCAGTCGGCCTGCAGGCCCTCGACCTCGCTCTCGCAGGTCTCGAGCGCGGCGCCGACGTCCCAGACGTGCTGCCCGGCGCTGCCCATGTTGCTCGTCGCGGTCGAGACGTGCCCGGACAGGACGGAGAGCTCGGTGTCGATGGCCTCGGCGGAGAGGCCGGCGGGGAACGCGCCGCGCAGGCGCTGGGACGCGGAGCCGTCGGACAGGAGGGTCTGCTCCAGTCGACCCTGGATGCGGGAGATGCTGGTGCCCTGGACGAGCAGCGTCGTGGCGATGCCGTCGGGCAGTGGGAGGCGGTCTGCGCCGGCCATGTGCGGTCCTCTCGGGTGCGGATCGGCGTCGGCCGACCGTCGTGGTGGGGGTGGCGCCGGTCAGGCGCGAGGTCAGACCTCGAGGAAGTCGAAGCCGGAGCCCGACGCGTGGTCGATCTCCTCGAAGCCCTCGGTCATGCTGACCGTGGAGGAGCCGCACGCCTCGGCGGCAGCGGCGAGGGCCAGCAGGCCGGTCTCGTGGGTGGTGAGGAAGTCGGACAGGGCGGTCCTCAGGCTCGAGAGGTCTCCCGCGATGCGGTCCGGGGACGTCCCCACCCCGCGGTTGGTGATGCCCTCGTCGGGCAGCTCGCCGGCTGCGTCGCGCAGGAGCATGCCGTCCACCCAGACGTCGTCGCCGACGGCTGCGGTGGAGTACGGGTCGATCTCGAGCGTCATTGGTTCTCCTCGGCGGGTTCGACCGAGCGCCTGGGCCCGGGTGTTCGCGACTGCTCGTAGCGTCCACGGGTCGGTGGACGAGCGCGCGAACGCCGGGTGAACGGCGGGTGACGACGCCTCTGGGGCGACGGGGAGAACTGCCCGTGCGGTCACGGGCGGGTCGTGCCTGGCGGGTGCGTCAGTGCACGTGCGCTGCCGCGAGCTCGCGGAGCGCCGCGATCTCGTCGTTCGCGTTCTCCGCCGAGTACACGGCCGAGCCGGCCACGAAGGTGTCGGCGCCGGCCTCGGCGGCGCGCTCGATGGTCGCGCGCGACACTCCCCCGTCCACCTGGAGCCGGACGTCCAGCCCGGCCGAGCTGACGGCCTTCCGGGCCCGGGTCAGCTTGGGCATGACGGACTCGATGAAGCTCTGCCCGCCGAAGCCCGGCTCGACCGTCATGAGCAGCACCATGTCGAACTCGTGGAGGTGGTCGACGAGCGGCTCGAAGGGTGTGGACGGGCGCAGGGCGACCGAGGCCTTCGCGCCGAGTGCGCGCAGCTCGCGGGCGAGCTTGATCGGGGCGGTGGCGGCCTCGAGGTGGAAGGTCACCGAGGCGCAACCGGCCTCCGCGTACGCCGGCGCCCAGCGGTCCGGGTTCTCGATCATGAGGTGGGCGTCGATCGGCACCGGGCTGACCCGCACGCACGCCTCGACGACGGGCAGGCCCCACGAAAGGTTCGGGACGAAGTGGTTGTCCATGACGTCGACGTGGGCGAAGTCGGCACCGGAGATGCGCTCCAGCTCCCCCTTGAGGTCCGAGAGGTCACTGTTGAGGATGGACGGCGAGATCACGACGGACATGGCACGAGCCTAGCCGCCCGGCGCAGGTCAGTCCCGACGGATGAGCGCGAGGAACATCGCGTCCGTGCCGTGCGCGTGCGGCCACAACTGCACGACGTTCCCGGACCCGTCGGACTGCCCGTCCGCCGCGTCGGCGCGCACGCCGTCCACCGGCGTCCCGACGACGCCCTCTGCCATCCCGCCGGCGACCGACCGCGCGACCGCCGCGGTGTCCAGGAGCGTGAGGTCGGAGCGACGGGAGAGGATCCCGGCGACCTGTCGGCGGGTCTCGGCGATGTGCGGGGAGCACGTGACGTACGCGAGGAGGCCGCCCGGCGCGAGGGCGTCCGCCGCGGCGTCGAGCAGCTCTCGCTGGAGGACCGTCAGCTCGGTGAGGTCCTCCACGCTGCGCCGCCACCGCGCCTCCGGCCGACGTCGGAGCGCACCCAGGCCGGTGCAGGGCGCGTCCAGCAGGATGCGGCTCGCGCCGTCCCGGCCGCGCGCGGCCACCAGGTCGGCCGCCGCGCGGCCGTCACCCACGACGACGTCGACGGACTCCCCCGCGAGCTGGACGGAACGGCGGACGAGGTCCGCCCGGTGGGGCTGCACCTCGTTGGCGACGAGGTGCGCGCCGCGACGCTGCGCCTCGGCGGCGAGCAGGGCTGCCTTCCCGCCGGGTCCCGCGCACAGGTCGAGCCAGAGCGCGCCCGATTCCTCGGTTCCGCCTGACTCGTCGGTCCCGCCGGCGGCCAGCAGGGCGTGGGCGACGAGCTGGGAGCCCGCGTCCTGGACGCCGGCCCGGCCGGTGGCGACGTCCCTGAGCTCCCCGGGCGCCACGCCGTGCAGCTCCACGGCGCCCAGCAGCGGGTGGTCCGTGGCTTCCCCGCCGCGCTCGGTGGCCTGCCGGCGGAGCTCGCCGACGGACGACCAGCCCGGCCGGGCCACGAGGGTCACGCGGGCCGGCGAGTTGTCGGCCTCGAGCAGGTCGCCGAGCTCGTCGCGGCCGCGGCCGTCGGCCTCGAGGGACTGGGTGAGCGCCCGGACGATCCACGCGGGGTGCGACTCGACGGCGGCGGCGATCTCGTACCAGGGGTCGCCGGCGGCCCGGATGCCGTCCGCGACCGAGTCGAGCCAGTCCTCGACGTCCCGGGCCGCGACCTTGCGCAGGACCGCGTTGATGAGGCCCGTCGGCGCGGGCCCCACGACCTCGTGCCCGAGATTCACGGTCTCGGAGACGGCCGCGTGCGTCGGCACGCGCATCGCGAGGAGCTGGTGCGCGCCGAGCCGAAGCACGTCGAGCACGGGCGGATCCAGCAGGGTGACGTCCCGGCCCGAGGCGAGGGCAAGGATGGCGTCGTACCGGCCCTGCAGGCGGAGCGTGCCGTAGGCGAGCTCGGTCGCGAAGGCGGCGTCCCGACCGGAGATCTCCCGCTCGCGCAGGAGCCCCGGAAGCACGAGGTTCGCGTACGCGTCCTCCTCGCGGACCTGACGCAGGACCTGGAAGGCCGCGCGGCGCGCGGGGTCGGTGCGCCGCGGCGTCGTCGGTCGGCGCTCTCCCCCGCCCGTGCGGCCCGATGCGGGCCGTCGGCCGCCCGTGCCGCGGCCGCCTCCCGGGCCGCCGCCCCGCGGTCCCCCGCGGGCGTCCCTTCTTCGGGGTCCCCCGCGGCCGTGATCCCTGTCCTGATTGCCCTCGCCGTGCTCGCGGTCGCTCACGAGGCCTCCCCTCCGAGGCGGACGTCGTCGTCCAGGCGCGCGCCGCGCGCCCAGGCGTCGGCGGCCATCCAGCCCTTTCCCGCGGGGGCGACCTGGCCGAGCTCGACCGCGTGGGTGGCCGTGCCGACGAGGACCTCCCGGCGCCCGGCGCGCACGTGGCCGGGGCCGAGATCCGTGACGTCCGGCCGAGGAGTGACGGGGCCGAGCTTGAGCCGGACGTCGCCCGGCAGCAGGGTCCAGGCGCCCGGGGCGGGCGTGGTCGCGCGGACGAGACGGTCGACGTGCATGGCCGGGGTGGCGAACGAGACGTAGGCGTCTGGCGGGTCGAGCTTCGCGGCGTGCGAGACGCCGTCGGTGCCCTGGGGCTCCGGCTGCGCGTCGCCGCCGACGAGGGCCTCGAGGCTCGCGGTGAGCATCGGGGCCCCGGCCGTGGAGAGGCGGTCGAGGAGGTCGGCGGCCGTGTCGGCGGGCCGGATCGTCTCCGTCATCGTCGCGATGACGGGGCCGGTGTCGAGCCCCTTCTCGAGAAGGAACGTCGTCGCGCCGGTGACGTCCTCGCCGGCGAGCAGGGCCCGCTGGACCGGTGCCGCGCCCCGGTAGGCCGGCAGGAGCGAGAAGTGCAGGTTCACCCAGCCGTGCGGGATCGACTCCAGGGCCGCGGGCGGGACGAGCAGCCCGTAGGCCACGACGGCGGCGACGTCCGCGCCGAGGGCGCGGATCTGCTCGACGACCGCCTCGTCGCGGAGAGTGGCGGGCGTGAGCACGGGGACGCCAGCGGCCTCGGCCGCCTCGCCGACCGGCGACGGGTGGAGCGTCCGGCCGCGGCCGCGCCGCGCCGGCGCCCGGGTGAGGACGCCGACCACCTCGTGCTCCGAGTCCAGCAGGTGCGAAAGGGCGGGCAGGGCCACGTCCGGGGTCCCGGCGAAGAGAATGCGCACCCCCAGATGGTAGGTGCCCGCCGGCCGAGGACGTGGGCGAATCGGCGGGCGCGGGGCGTCGCCCCCGCCACACGGGGCCGTCGCCGCACGACGAACCTCGCTACAGCAGGTCCTGAGGGTTCAGCTCCACGCGGACGGAGCCGGGCTCCTTGCGGGCCGACCGGGCGGCTGACGCGGCGGCGAGGATCGGGCCGAGCGGCACCCGCTCGTCCGACCGGAGCACCGCCTGCGCCTGCGGCTCGCCGACCCCACGTCCCCCGCCAGGCGCGGGCGCGTCCTCGATCGGCACGGGGCCGAGCACCGCCACCTCGGCGGCGCGGGAGTCGGCGTGGACGTGGGCGAGGAACGAGCGGACGGCCTCGGGCCCGCCCCGGACGACCGCCGCCGGGGTGGCGGGCGGCAGCGCGAGCTCGGCGCGCTCGGCCAGCTCCCGCTCGGCGAAGCCGACCGGGTCCCACCGCACGAGCGCCTGGGCGACCTGGGGCGCGGGCCGGCCGAGCAGGAGCACCCGACCGCCGTCCGGTGCGGGCCGCACGAGCGAGGCGGCCGTCAGCCACCGGCGCAGGGCCTCCTCGGCCACGCCGAGCCCGGGGCGCGCGGTCGCGACGCCGCCGTCGAGAAGGACGGCGGCACGGTAGCCGCCGTCCGCGACCGGCTCGGCGCCCGGGGTGGCGACGACGAGCCGCGGACGGTCGTCGACCGTGCGCGCGACGCCGGTGTCCTCCCCCGCCCCCGAGGCCAGGACCGGCACGCCGGGGAATGCCCGCCCGAGCTCGTGCGACGTACGGCCGGCGCCGATGCGGACGGCGCGCACGGCCGTCCCGCCGCACGTGTCGCAGCGGAAGTCGGCGGCCGCCCGCCCGCACCAGCGGCACGACGGTGGTCCGCCGCCCCGGGCCAGCCCGAGCGGCCCGTGGCAGTGCCGGCAGCGCGCGGACTCCCGGCAGCGCGCGCAGGCGAGTGCGGGCACGTATCCCGCGCGGGCGACCTGCACGAGCACCGGGCCGGTGGTGAGGGAGTCCCGGATGAGCGTCCAGGCGACGTGCGGGATGCGCGCGGCGGCCGCGGGGCCCTCGCGGCCGAGCTCGACGTCGTTCGGCGCGGCTACCCGCGGGGTCGACTCGCGGACCGCGTCCCGACCGGGGGCGAGGGAGGCGAGCACGCCGGTGCGGACGAGGTGCTGGGCGGCGACCGTCCGCCCGACGGCGACGATCGCCATCGCGGCCCGCTCGCCGTCCGGGGCCGCGTGCCTCGAGAGCAGGACGTCGCGCGTGTGCGGGTACGGGGCGTGCGGCTCGGCGAGCCGGTCGTCCCCGTCCTCGACCAGGACGACGAGCCCCAGGCCCGGCAGCGGCGCGAACGCCGCGGACCGGGTGCCGATGACGACACCCACCTGCCCGGTGAGCGCGCGCAGGAAGGCGCGGTACCGGCGGGCGGTGCCGTCCTCCGCCCGCATGAGCTCGACGTCGGGGATGCCGGCGTCCGCGAACGCGGCGGCGAGGGTGTCGACGTGGGCGGACGTCGGGGCGACGACGAGGACGCGGCGTCCGGACGCGAGCGCGGACGCGGCCGCCTCGACCGCGAGCTCCTCCGTGCGCCCCGGCAGCGCCTGGACGACGGCGCCCGGGGACCCGCCGTCGCGGATCCGGCGCAGGAACGCCTCCCCCGCCGCGTAGGTGCGCCAGGGATCCGACGGCGTCGCGTCCGTGTCGTTCGTGGCCGCGCCTTCCGTGGCCTCGGCGGCCTCGGCGGCCTCGGTGTCAGGCACGCCGGCCGTCTCGCGCGGGCCTCGGGCGCCGACGGAAGGGCCCGACCGCGCATCGGGTCCGGGCCAGGAGCCGAGCGACTCGAGGACCGAGGCCTCGGTCGTCGCGTGGCGGGAGGGGACCGCGAGCCGGACCACGTCGGCCGTGGTGCCGCCGTGCTCGAACGCGACCCGGCGGCAGAGCTCCGCGATGCGGGGCGGCAGCACGGGGGCGGCGCTCACGGCCCGCTTGAGCGGGGCCAGGTCGCTGCGGTCGCTGCCGCGGGTCCGGGACAGGACGAACCCGCCGAGCTCCCGGCCGGCGAACCGCACGCGGACGCGGGATCCGACGGCGACCTTCTCGGCGAGCGAGGGCGGCACCAGGTAGTCGAAGGGCCGGTCCAGGTGCGCGAGCGGGGTCTCGACGAGGACGGAGACGACGTCCGCGTCCGGGTCCCCGGAGGGGACGGGCGGCGCCACGCCGTCGAGCACCCCACCGAGGGTGGGTTGGTCGACGGACGGGCTCATGGGCCCATCTCACCATCGATGCCCGACGTCCGTCGCCCGCCGTTCACAGAGCCCGGCGAGGGCAGCGCGCGGGCCGGATCAGCCGCCGATGGCTGCGCGCAGGGCGTCCACCCGGTTCAGGCGCTCCCAGGGCGTGTCGAGCTCGGTGCGCCCGAAGTGCCCGTAAGCAGCGAGCTCCCGGTAGATCGGGGCCTTGAGCTCGAGGTCGTTGATGATCGCGAGCGGGCGCAGGTCGAACACCTCGCGCACGACGCGCTCGATCTCGGCCTCCGCGACCCGGGCGGTGCCGAAGGTCTCGACGTACAGCGAGACGGGCTTGGCCTGGCCGATCGCGTAGGCCACCTGGACCTCGCAGCGGCGCGCCAGCCCGGCCGCGACGACGTTCTTCGCGACCCAGCGCATGGCGTACGCGGCGGAGCGGTCGACCTTGCTCGGGTCCTTGCCGGAGAACGCGCCGCCGCCGTGGCGGGACATGCCGCCGTACGTGTCGACGATGATCTTCCGGCCCGTCAGGCCGGCGTCGCCCATCGGGCCGCCGAGCACGAAGCGCCCGGTCGGGTTCACGAGGATGTCGACCGAGGAGGCGTCCACGTGCTCGGCAGCGCCGGCCAGCTCGGCGGCGAGCACGGGTCGGACGACCTGCTCGGTGATCGCGCGCTCGAGCTCGTCCTGGGTGACGTCCTCGTCGTGCTGGGTGGAGACGACGATCCCCGACACCGCGACCGGGCCGTCGTCGCCGTAGTCGACAGTCACCTGGGTCTTGCCGTCGGGGCGCAGCCACTCGACGCGGCCCTCGCGGCGCACGCGGGTGAGCTGCTCCGCGAACCGGTGCGCGAGGTGGATCGGCAGCGGCATGAGGCTGTCGGTCTCGTCGGTGGCGTACCCGAACATGAGGCCCTGGTCGCCGGCGCCCTGGAGGTCGAGCGGGTCGCTCGCCCCGGCGTCGTCGCGGAACTCCAGGGACTTGTCGACGCCCTGGGCGATGTCCGCGGACTGCTCGCCCACCGAGATGGACACGCCGCAGGACTTGCCGTCGAACCCGACGTCGGAGGAGGTGTACCCGATGCGGCTGATCTCGCTGCGCACGATGCCGGGGATGTCGACGTACGCGTTCGTGCGGATCTCCCCCGCCACGTGGACCTGCCCGGTCGTCACGAGGCACTCGACGGCCACGCGGGCGTCGGGGTCCTCCTCCAGCAGCGCATCGAGGATCGAGTCGGAGAGCCGGTCGCAGATCTTGTCGGGGTGGCCCTCGGTCACGGACTCCGAGGTGAAGGTGCGCAGTTGAGTCACTGCTCGATCGTAGGCGCACCGAGCCTGGCTGCCACCGCGTCGAGCAGGAAGTCCGCCATCTGGTCCTTCGTCCCGTCCCGGGAGTCCACGGTTTCCCCGGCTCGGTCGATGATCGTGAGCCTCGTCGCAACGTCACCGAAGCCGGCGGCGACGCCGACCTCGTTGACCGCGAGCAGGTCCGCGCCCTTCCTGATCGCCTTGGCACGGCCGTGCTCGAGCACCGTGCCGTGCTCGTCGCCCGTCTCCGCCGCGAACCCGACGACGACGAGGTCCGGCCGGGGTCGGTCGTGGGCGAGGCCGGCAAGGATGTCGGGGTTCTCGACGAGCGCGATCGTGCGCTCGCCGGAGCCGTCCTTCTTGCCCTTGGTCGCGCCGACCTCCGCGGGCCGGTAGTCCGCGACGGCGGCCGCCATGATCACCACGTCCGCATCCGCGGACGCGGCCCCGACGGCGTCGCTCAGCTCGAGCGCACTGCCCACCCTCGTGATCTCGATGGCGAGATCGTCCGGCAGCAGGTTCTCCGCGACGTTGGCGGCCAGCAGCTGTACGCGGGCGCCCCGGTCCGCGGCGGCGCGCGCGAGCGCGACGCCCTGGCGGCCCGTCGAGCGGTTGCCGATGAACCGGACCGGGTCGATCGGCTCGTGGGTGCCGCCCGCGGAGACGACGACGCGCCGGCCGGCCAGGTCCTCGCGGCGGGGCGGGCAGGAGCCGGGGCGCGCGGTGGTGACGGGCGCGGTCGGGGTCCCGACCGTCGTCGGGCCTTCGGCGGCCGCGGTGGAGGGTGCGCCGTCGGGCGCGGTCTCGGCGAGGGGTGCGTCGACGAGGGCGAGCGCGGCGGCGACGATGCGCTCCGGCCCGGGCAGCCGACCGGGGCCGGTGTCCGAACCGGTGAGGCGCCCGGAGTCCGGGTCGAGGACGGTGACGCCGCGCGACCGGAGCGTCAAGACGTTCTGGACGGTGGCGGGGTGTCGCCACATCTCCGTGTGCATGGCCGGGGCGAACAGGACCGGGCACGTGGCGGTGAGCAGCGTGGCGGTCAACAGGTCGTCCGCGAGGCCGGCGGCGGCGCGGGCGAGCGTGTGGGCGGTGGCCGGGGCGACGATGACGAGGTCGGCGTTCCTGCCGAGGGACACGTGCTCGACGGCGACGGTGCCGTCGAAGACGTCGGTCGTCACGGGCGCGCCCGAGAGCGCCTCGAAGGTGGGGGCACCGACCATGCGGAGGGCCGATGCGGTGGGGATGACGCGGACCGAGTGGCCCGCCTCCGTCAGCAGCCGCAGGACGAGGGGCGCCTTGTAGGCGGCGATGCCCCCGGTCACGCCGAGGACGATGCTCAGCGGTCGCCCTGCGGCCACGACGGGTCAGTCCTCGGTGGCGCGCGTGAGGGTCAGCTGTCCGGCGTTGATCTCGCGCAGGGCGATGGACAGCGTCTTCTCCTCCGGGGTGGAGGGGACGAGCGGGCCCACGAACTCCAGCAGGCCGTCCTGCAGCTGCTGGTTGTAGGTGTTGATCTGACGCGCGCGCTTGGCGCCGTAGATCACGAGTGCGTACTTCGAGTCGACGTGCTCGAGCAGCTCGTCGATCGGCGGGTCGGTGATCCCGATCGGTTCGGCGACGGTTCCAGCCATGTGTCCTCCCAGGCTCGGTGTCCTCCCGCGCCGCGGCGGAGATGCGCGGCGGGGACTCGGGCCAGCCTATCGCGGGGAGGGTTCTCCCAGGCCCATGAGTGTGGCGAGTGCCGCTGCGGCATCGCTCACGTGCGTGTTGACGATGATCTCGTCGAACTCCTCGACGGCGGCCATCTCCACGTCCGCGGTCTGCAGCCGTCGGCGTCGCTCCTCGGCGGTCTCCGTGCCCCGGCCGACGAGCCGGCGTTCGAGCTCCTCGCGGCTCGGCGGCGCGAGGAACACGTGCCGCGCGCCCGGCAGCGCCTCGCGGACCTGTCGGTGCCCCTGCAGGTCCAGCTCGAGGAGCACGGGCCTGCCGCCGGCGAGCTGCTCGAGCACCGCGTGCCGCGGGGTGCCGTAGCGGTGAACCCCGTGGACGACCGCCCACTCGAGCATGTCGCCCGCCGCGATCGCGGCGTCGAACTGCTCGGACGAGTAGAAGTGGTAGTGCACGCCGTCGACCTCGCCCGGGCGCCGCGGGCGCGTGGTCGCGGAGACCGAGTACCACAGGTCCGGGTAGCTGCGCCGCAGCTCCGTGACGACGGTGCCCTTGCCGACGGCGGTCGGTCCGCTGAGGACCGTCAGCAGCGAGGTGTCCGGGGCGTCGTGCTCGGCGGTGTCGGGCGTGCTCACGTCGACCATTCTGGCAGCACCGCGGTGGTCGCCCGCGCGAGGAGGGGGTTAGTCGCGCCACGCGCTGCCCCACCGGCGCCGGCGCCCGCGACGACGACCGACCTACCCGAACCGGCCGACGAGCCTCGAGCGCTGGTGGGGCCCGAGCCCGCGCACGCGCCGGGTGGCGGCGATGTCGTACTCGGCCATGAGGCTGCGGGCGGTCGACGTGCCGATGCCCGGCAGGGCGCTGAGCAGCGTGACGACCTTCATCTTCCCGAGGGCCTCGACGGACTCCGCCCGCCTGAGGAACTCCGACAGATCGAGCTCACCGGACTTCAAGGAGCCCTTGACCTCCGCGCGCACGCGCCTCGCCTCCGTCGCCTTGGCGAGCGCTGCCGCGCGCTGTTCGGCCGTGAGTTCGGGAACCGTCACGGTGACCACCTCGTCGTTCGATGGAATGCCTCGTCATCGAGGGAGCAAACCTCTGGTGTGGCACAGGTTACGACATCCCGGGAGGACCCGGGCACGGTTGCCGGACGGAAGTGCCTCGGAGGTGTTCCTCAGGCGAGGGCCGCGCGCACCTCGTCGACGGTCGCGCGCGCGGCGGCGCGGACGGCGCCGCGCTCCGGGCCGGCGCCGAGCACCGAGCGGGAGGCGGACGCGAGCACGCGGTCGCGGGCGTCGCCGAACACGTCGCGCAGCTCCGCCGCCCCGGCGCCCTGGGCGCCGATCCCCGGAGCGAGCATGATGCCGCCGGCGTCCGACAGGTCCACGCCGAGATCGCGCACCGCGGACCCGATCGTCGCCCCGACGACGAGACCCACCGGCCCAGGCGTCTCGCCGGTCGCGGCGTTGGTCACGCCCG
This sequence comes from Actinomycetales bacterium JB111, assembly GCA_900163555.1. Classification (GTDB taxonomy): domain Bacteria; phylum Actinomycetota; class Actinomycetes; order Actinomycetales; family Actinomycetaceae; genus JB111. The sequence continues at coordinate 72,578 of FUHX01000019.1, forward strand.
CCCAGTCGACGACGGCGCCCGCGACCGAGCCGCCGGCCCCGCCGATGTGCTGGAGCCGCTCGCCCTCCGGGTTGGAGGTGAGCGCGAGCGCGAAGACGCCGCGCCCGGTGAGCCGGGCGAGCTCCACGGTGGGGTTCAGCGAGTCCGGGCCGAGGTAGGACGAGACGGTGATGGCGTCCGCGGGCATCGGCGAGTCCTCGGCCAGGTGCGTGCGCGCGTAGGCGCCCATGGTCGTGCCGATGTCCCCCCGCTTGACGTCGAGGACCGTGAGGATCCCCGCGGAGCGGGCGGCGAGGAGGACCTCCTGCAGCGCGGCGACGCCCTCGGGGCCGAAGACCTCGAAGAACGCCGACTGCGGCTTGAGCGCGGCCGCCGAGCCGGCGACCTCCTCCACCACGCGCAGCCCCATCTCGCGGGCGCCGGAGGCGTCGACCGGCAGGCCCCACTGCGTGAGCAGCGCGGCGTGCGGGTCGATGCCCACGCACACCGGCCCCGCGTCCGCCATCGCCGCGGCCAGGCGGACGCCGAAGCCGTCGGCGCGGGGGGCGACGGGCGCGCCCGCGCCCGTGGCCGACGTCGGGGCCGGTGTGGTGCTCATGGGCTGTCCTCTTCCTAGGCGGTGATGCCGGCCGTCTCCCGGCGGGAGCGGCGTGCCTCGTCGAGCTCCTGGAGCGAGGCGACGTCGAACGCGCCGGCCCGCTCGGCCTCGATGGACCGTACGGCGATCGCGAACTGGGCGGTCGTCGTGATGATCGCCCGGTCGACGGCCGTGGTGGCGCCGCGGATCTCGTAGCCGTCGGCGCGGGCGCCCTGGCCCGAGGGCGTGTTGACGACCATGTCGACCGAGCCGTTCGTGATGAGCTCGATGATCGTCGGCTCGCCGTTCGGGCCGGTGCCCTCCGAGTGCTTGCGCACCGTCGTCGACGGGATGCCGTGGCGGTGCAGGACCGCGGCCGTGCCGTCGGTCGCGAGCAGCTCGAAGCCGAGGTCGACCAGGCGGGCGGCCGGCAGGACGATGTCCCGCTTGTCGCGGTCCGCGACCGAGACGAACACCCGGCCCGACGTCGGCAGCCCGCCGAAGGCGGCCGTCTGCGACTTGGCGAACGCGATCGGCAGCGTGGCGCCGATGCCCATGACCTCGCCCGTGGACCGCATCTCCGGCCCGAGGATCGAGTCGACGATCTGCCCGTCGCGCGTCGCGAAGCGCTTGAAGGGCAGGACCGCCTCCTTGACCGCGAGGGCCGAGGAGAGGTCGAGCACCGAGGCGTCCCGCTCGGCGAGCAGGCCCCGCCGGCGCAGGTCCGCGATGGACTCCCCCGCCATGAGGCGGGCGGCCGCGCGGGCCAGCGGCACGCCGGTCGCCTTCGCGACGAACGGCACGGTGCGGGACGCCCGCGGGTTCGCCTCGATGACGTACAGGACGTCCGAGACGAGCGCGAACTGGATGTTGATGAGGCCGCGCACCCCGACCCCCTGGGCGATCGCCTCGGTGGAGCTGCGGATGCGGTCGATCTCGGCGGCGGACAGCGAGACCGGAGGCAGCACGCAGGCCGAGTCGCCGGAGTGGATGCCGGCCTCCTCGACGTGCTCCATGACGCCGGCGAGGTAGAGCTCGGTGCCGTCGTACAGGGCGTCGACGTCGATCTCGACCGCGTCGTCCAGGAAGCGGTCGACCAGCAGCGGGGCGGCGCGCCGGGTGGCGTCGCCGGCGTGCACGGTCGCGTTCGCGAGGTAGTCGCGCAGGTCCGGCTCGTCGTAGACGATCTGCATGCCGCGCCCGCCGAGCACGTAGCTCGGGCGGACCAGGACCGGGTAGCCGATCGACTCGGCGACCGCGACGGTCTGCTCCGGCGAGGTGGCCGTGCCGTGCGCCGGCGAGGGCAGCTGCGCGTCCTCGAGGACCTTGCCGAAGATCTCGCGGTCCTCGGCGGCGTCGATCGCCTCCGGCGGGGTGCCGAGGATCGGCACGCCCGCGGACTGGAGGCGGTCGGCGAGGGACAGCGGGGTCTGGCCGCCCAGCTGGACGATGACGCCCTCGACCGGGCCGGCGGCGAGCTCGGCCTCGTACACCTCCATGACGTCCTCGAAGGTGAGGGGCTCGAAGTAGAGCCGGTCGGAGATGTCGTAGTCCGTGGAGACCGTCTCGGGGTTGCAGTTGACCATGACGGTCGTGAACCGGTCCCGCAGCTCGAGCGCCGCGTGCACGCAGCTGTAGTCGAACTCGATGCCCTGCCCGATCCGGTTGGGGCCGGAGCCGAGGATGATGACGGCCGGCTTCTCGCGCGGCGCCACCTCGGTCTCCTCGTCGTAGGACGAGTAGTGGTAGGGCGTGTCCGCGGCGAACTCCGCCGCGCAGGTGTCGACCGTCTTGAAGACGGGGTGGAGGTCGAAGGCCCTGCGCACCTCGCGGACCGCGTCCTCGCTCAGGCCGCGCAGCTCGCCGATCTGGACGTCGGACAGGCCGTGCCGCTTGGCGGTCGTGAGGACCTCCGCGCTCAGCGCGGGCGCATCGGCGACCTCCTGTGCGACCTCGTCGATGAGCAGCATCTGGTCGAGGAACCACGGGTCGATGGCGGTAGCCTCGAACAGCTGCTCGACCGTGGCGCCGCCCCGGATCGCCTGCTGCACGTCGACCAGGCGGTGCTCGGTGGGCGTGCGGGTGGACTCGAGAAGCGCCTCCAGCTCGGCGCCGGCGGGGGCCTCGCCCCGCCAGTGGAACTGCTGGCCGGAGCGGTCGAGCGAGCGCAGGGCCTTGCCGAGCGCCTCGGTGAAGTTGCGGCCGAGCGCCATGGCCTCCCCCACCGACTTCATGGTGGTCGTCAGGGTCGGGTCGGCGGCGGGGAACTTCTCGAACGCGAACCGGGGCACCTTCACCACGACGTAGTCGAGGGCGGGCTCGAAGCTCGCGGGCGTGGAACCGGTGATGTCGTTCGGGATCTCCGGCAGCGTGTAGCCGATCGCGAGACGGGCGGCGATCTTCGCGATCGGGAAGCCCGTGGCCTTCGAGGCGAGCGCGGAGGACCGCGAGACGCGGGGGTTCATCTCGATGACGACGATGCGGCCGTCGGCCGGGTCGACCGCGAACTGCACGTTGCAGCCACCGGTGTCGACGCCGACCTCGCGGATGACCGCGATGCCGATGTCCCGCATCTTCTGGTACTCCCGGTCCGTGAGCGTCATCGCGGGAGCGACCGTCACGGAGTCGCCGGTGTGGACGCCCACGGCGTCGACGTTCTCGATCGAGCAGACGACCACGACGTTGTCGTCCTTGTCGCGCATGAGCTCGAGCTCGAACTCCTTCCACCCGAGGATCGACTCCTCGAGGAGGACCTCGGTGGTCGGCGAGAAGTGCAGTCCCGCCCCGGCGATGCGCTGGAGGTCCTCGCGGGTGTAGGCCATGCCGGAGCCGAGCCCGCCCATGGTGAAGGACGGGCGCACGACGAGCGGCAGGCCGAGCTCGTCCGCCACGGCGTGGACCTCGTCCATCGTGTGCGCGATCGCCGAGCGCGCGGACTCGCCGCCGGCCCGCTCGACCACGTTCTTGAACGCGAGGCGGTCCTCGGCGCGCACGATCGCGTCGACCGACGCGCCGATCAGCTCGACGCCCAGGCGCTCCAGGGCGCCCGACTCGTGCAGGGCCATCGCCGTGTTGAGCGCGGTCTGGCCGCCCAGGGTCGGCAGGACCGCGTCCGGCTTCTCCTTGAGGATGATCGACTCGACGACCTCGGGGGTGATCGGCTCTACGTACGTGGCGTCCGCGATCTCGGGGTCGGTCATGATCGTCGCGGGGTTGGAGTTGACGAGGATGACCCGCAGGCCCTCCTCGCGCAGCACGCGGCACGCCTGGGTGCCGGAGTAGTCGAACTCGGCGGCCTGACCGATGACGATCGGGCCGGATCCGATGACGAGGACGGACTTGAGGTCTTCCCGGCGCGGCATCAGTTCTCCTCGGGGGTAGCGGTGGCGGCGCCGGTGGACTCCGCGCGCGCGGCGCGCTGCGCGGACATCATGGCGATGAAGCGGTCGAAGAGGTGCTCGCCGTCGTGCGGGCCGGCGGCGGCCTCGGGGTGGAACTGGACGGAGAACGCGGGGATGTCGAGGGCGCGCAGGCCCTCGACCACCTGGTCGTTCAGCCCGACGTGGCTGACCTCCACCCGGCCGTACCGTCCGTCGCCGTAGGGCGCGGTCGAGACCTCCTCGACCGGGGCGTCCACGGCGAACCCGTGGTTGTGGGCCGTGATCTCCACCCGGCCGGTCTCCTTGTCGAGCACCGGCTGGTTCACGCCGCGGTGCCCGTAGGCGAGCTTGAACGTGCCGTACCCGAGGGCGCGGCCGAGCAGCTGGTTGCCGAAGCAGATACCGAAGTAGGGCACGGAGGCGTCGAGGATGCCGCGCAGCACCTCGACCTCGTGCTCGGCCGTGGCCGGGTCGCCCGGGCCGTTGGAGAAGAACACGCCGTCGGGGTTCAGGGAGAGGATCGCGCCAAGGGTCGTGTCGCGCGGGACGACGTGCACGCGCACGCCGCGCTCGGCGAGCTGGGCGGGCGTCCGGGTCTTGATGCCGAGGTCGACCGCGACGATCTCCGCGACCTGCTCGCCGGTCGGCTCGATCGTGTAGCGCTCAGGCGTGGAGACCTCGCCGGCCAGGTCCTGGCCGGCCATGAGCGGTGAGGTGCGCACGAGGTCGACGAGGACCTCGATGGCCTGGGGGTGCCGGTCCGCGGCGCCCGCCGGCAGCGCGGAGCCGGAGAAGATCCCGGCGCGCATGACGCCCTGCTCGCGCAGCCGGCGCGTGAGCGCGCGGGTGTCGATCCCGCAGATCCCGACCACGTCCTCGGCGGCGAGCCGCTCCTCGAGCCCGCCCGTGGCGCGCCAGGAGGAGGTGCGGCGCGCGGCGTCGCGGATGACGTAGCCGGCGACCCACACCTTGGACGACTCGTCGTCCTCGTCGTTCACCCCGGTGTTGCCGATGTGCGGCGCGGTGGCGACGACGATCTGGCGGTGGTAGCTCGGGTCGGTGAGCGTCTCCTGGTACCCGGTCATGCCGGTGGAGAAGACGGCCTCGCCGAGCGTGCGGCCGGTGGCCGCGTAGGCGTACCCGCTGTAGACGGTCCCGTCCTCCAGGACGAGCAGGGCGACGTCGCGTCCCGCGCTCATGCCAGAGCCTCCACGATCGCGCCGTCGACGGCGGTGAGGCGGCCGCGCAGCATCGTCGTCGTCACGGCGCCGACGAGCTCGCGTCCGTGCCAGGGGTTGTTGCGTGAGAGCGACTTCGAGGTGGAGCGGTCCACGATCACCTTCCGGGTGGGGTCGATCAGGGTGAGGTTGGCCGGGGCGCCGCCGGCGATGCCCTGGCCGTGGGAGTCCAGTCCCGCGATGCGCGCCGGCCGGGCGGACATCGCCGCGGAGACGTCCGCCCAGGTCATTGCGCCGGAGGCGACCATTGTCGTCGAGACGACGGGCAGCGCGGTCTCCAGTCCAAGAACGCCGAACGCGGCGTCCGCGAACGCGTGGTCCTTGTCCTGGGCGGCGTGCGGGGCGTGGTCGGTCGCGACGGCGTCGATGGTGCCGTCGGCGAGGGCCTCCCGGAGGGCGGTGACGTCCTCGTCCGGGCGCAGCGGCGGGTTGACCTTGTACACCGGGTCGTACTCGGCGAGCAGGTCGGTGGTGAGCATGAGGTGGTGCGGCGTGACCTCGGCGGTCACGGAGATCCCGCGGGCCTTCGCCCACCGGACGACGTCGACGCCGCCTGCCGTCGTCACGTGCGCGACGTGCACGCGGGAGGAGGTGTGCTGGGCGAGGTGGACGTCCCGGGCGATGATCGACTCCTCCGCCACGGAGGGCCAGCCGGGCAGGCCGAGCCGCCCGGAGACCTCGCCCTCGTGGCAGCAGGCAGACGTGCCGGCCAGCCCCGGGTCCTGGGCGTGCTGGGAGACGACGCCGCCGAAGGCGCGCACGTACTCCAGTGCGCGGCGCATGAGGCGGGAGTCGGCCACGCAGCGGCCGTCGTCGGAGAAGACCTTCACCCTTGCGCGCGAGCGGTGCATGAGCCCGAGCTCGGCGAGCTCCTCGCCGGCAAGGCCCTTGGACACGGCCCCGACGGGCTGCACGTCGACGAGGCCGACCCGGCGCCCGATGTCGTGCACCCGCTCGACGATCTCCGCGGTGTCCGCGACCGGCGTCGTGTTGGCCATGGCGAGGACGGCGGTGAAGCCGCCGACGGCAGCCGCCTGCGAGCCGGACTCGATGGTCTCGGCGTCCTCGCGCCCCGGCTCGCGCAGGTGCGTGTGGAGGTCGACGAGGCCCGGGAGAAGCACGAGGCCGTCGGCCTCGATCCGGTGGGCGTCGGACGTGGCGGAGGCTGCGGCGTCGGGGCCGATCTCGGCGATCGTGCCGTCGACGACGCGGACGTCGGCCGCCTTCCCGCCCTCGATGGCGGCGCCGAGGATGAGGATCTCCGGCGTGGTGGCTGTGGTGCTCATTCCGCGCTCCCGTCGCCCGCGAGCAGGTGGTAGAGGATCGACATACGGACCGCGACGCCGGCGCTGACCTGGTCGAGGACCAGGGATCGCGCGGCGTCCGCGGCGTCGGGCGAGATCTCCAGCCCGCGGTTCATGGGGCCGGGGTGGCAGATGACGGCGTGGTCCTTCAGCAGGCCGAGGCGGTCGCGGGTCAGGCCGTAGCCGACCGTGTACTCGCGTGGCGTCGGGAAGAAGCCGCCGGCCATCCGCTCGCGCTGGACGCGGAGCATCATCACGGCGTCGACGGTCGGCAGGACCGCGTCGAGCTCGGTGCTCAGCGAGAAGCCGTCGGCTGCCGCCCAGGACTCGATGCCCGACGGCATGAGGGTCGGCGGGGCGACGAGCGTGACCTCGGCGCCGAGCGTGCGCAGGCACAGCAGGTTGGACCGGACCACGCGCGAGTGCGTGAGGTCGCCGACGATGGCCACGCGGCGGCCCTCGAGGCTGCCGAGCGCCTTCTGCATCGTGTAGGCGTCGAGGAGGGCCTGGCTGGGGTGCTCGTGCGTGCCGTCGCCGGCGTTGATGACGGAGCAGTCGACCCAGTCGGCGATGCGCTTCGGCGCCCCGGAGGCCGGGTGGCGGACGACGAGGGCGTCGACACCCATCGCGGCGACGGTGAGGACCGTGTCCCGCAGGGACTCCCCCTTGGAGGCCGAGCTGCCCTTGGCGGACATGTTGATCGTGTCGGCGGACATCCACTTGCCCGCGATCTCGAACGAGCTGCGGGTGCGGGTGGAGTCCTCGAAGAAGAAGTTGATGACCGTGCGGCCGCGGAGGGTCGGAATCTTCTTGACCTCGCGCCCCTGGACCTCGTGCATGGTGGCCGCGGTCGCGAGCAGCGAGTCGATCTCGTCGCGGCTCAGGTCGGCGATCGAGAGCAGGTGCTTCACAGGAACTCCCCTCCGACCGGCGTGGGGGTCGTGATGCGCACCGAGTCGATGCCCGACGGGTCGGTCTCCGACAGCGTCACGCGGACCTGCTCGCTGCGCGCGGTGGGCAGGTTCTTGCCGACGAAGTCGGCGCGGATCGGCAGCTCCCGGTGGCCGCGGTCGACGAGGACGGCGAGCTGGACGCGCTGCGGGCGGCCGAGGTCGCCGAGCGCGTCGAGCGCGGCCCGGATCGTGCGGCCGGAGAACAGGACGTCGTCGACGAGGACGACCGTCTTGCCCGTCACGCCGTCGGGCGGCAGGGAGATGGGTGCGACGGTCCGGGTGGGCTGGGCGCGCAGGTCGTCGCGGTACATGGTGATGTCCAGCGAGCCGTGCGGGACCGGCGTGTCCAGGCCCGCAGCGCGGGCGACGCGTCCGGCGAGCCGGACGGAGAGCGGGACGCCGCGCGTGGGGATGCCGAGAAGCAGGATCCCGTCCACCCCGGAGTTGCGTTCGATGATCTCATGGGCGATCCGCGTGAGCGATCGATCGATGTCGCTCGCGGTGAGAACCTCTCGCCCGGCCGGGGGCGTGCTGCCCGCCGAAGTGGGGTCTGGGCACATGGGTGCCGTGACCTCCTTCCCTGCCTCACTGGACAGATGGTTAAAGGATGTCTGCGGGATCGATCCTATCCCTCGGGGGTGGTCCGACGCGCCGCCGTCCGGCGTGCCGCGCGCCACCTCCGAAGGCCACTCCTCCTCGCCGACCCGGCACGCTGCCGACGGCGGATCTGCTCGCGGCAGAGACGGCGCCGACGGCGCACGACCGGGGGCGAGGCTGGGCGCATGAGCGAACAACCGACCACGCCGCACTTCTCCCCGGCCGACCGTCGAGCCCTGTACGAGCGCCGGGTCCTCGTCCTCGACGGCGTCCTCGACGACGACAACGGCACGCTGCTCGCCACCCAGCTGCTCACCCTCGCGGCGCAGGACCCGGCCGCGGACATCGACCTGTGGATCCACTCCCCCGGCGGCTCCGTGCCGGCGATGCTCGCGATCCGCGACGTCATGCGCCTGATCCCCGCCGACGTCTCCACGCTCGTCCTCGGGATCGCCTACAGCGCCGGGCAGTTCCTGCTCTCGGCCGGCGCCCGGGGACGGCGCCGCGCGCTGCCGAGTGCCCGCGTCCTCATGCACCAGGGCTCGGCCGGCATCGGCGGGAGCGCCGTCGACATCGAGCTGCAGGCCGACGACCTCCGCCACACGCGGGACACCGTGCTTGCCGCGGTCGCGGAGGACACGGGGCAGCCGGTGAAGCGGGTCTTCGAGGACTCGCTGCACGACCACTGGTACACGGCCGCCGAGGCGCGCGAGTACGGCTTCGTCGACGAGATCGTCACGGACTTCGACCAGGTCCGCCCGCGCGGGCCGATGCCCGCGGGCTTCGGCCCGACGACGACGCGGGCGACGGCGGGGACGGCGCGATGAGCACATACACGGTCCCGAACGTCATCGCCCGGCACCCGCGGGGCGAACGCATCATGGACGTCTACTCGCACCTGCTCACGGAGCGCATCGTCTACCTGGGGACGCCGATCGACGCCGGCGTGGCCAACACCCTCATCGCGCAGCTGCTCCACCTGGAGTCCGACGACCCGGAGTCGGACATCCAGCTGTACGTGAACTGCGAGGGCGGCGACCCGAGCGCCATGCTCGCCATCTACGACACGATGCGGTACATCCGGCCGCGAGTGGCGACCACGTGCGTGGGCGAGGCGGTCGCCGTCGGGGCGGTCCTCCTGGCCGGGGGCGCGGACGGGATGCGCTCGGCACTGCCGCACGCGCGGATCGTGCTGCACCAGCCGACCGCCCAGGGCCGCGGGACGATCCCGGACCTCATCCTGCGGGCGGACGAGGTCGTGCGGGTCCGGTCGCAGATCGAGCGGGTGCTCGCGGCTCACACGGGCCAGAGCGTCGAGCGGCTCCGTGCGGACACCGACCACGACCGGGTGTTCTCGGCCGAGGCCGCGCGTGAGTACGGGCTGGTCGACTCCGTCATCGTCGAGCGCTGAGCGCGCCCGAGGGACGGTCAGGCCGCCAGGAGGAGGCCGGAGGCCGGTGCGCGCAGCGACGCCGCCGGCCCGGCCGGGGCTGCCCGACCCGAGGACGACGGGGCGTCCACGGCGGGAGCGCCGAGGTACTCCGCCACGCCGAGCGTGAGGTCGACGAGGGTGAGGCCGAAGGCCCGCGCGATGGCGGCGATCATCTCGCTCGAGGGCTCCTTCAGCCCGCGCTCGACCTCGGAGAGGTACTGGGGCGAGACGCCGGCCCGGTCGGCGGTGTCCACGAGCCGCTCGCCGCGCTCGTGTCGGATGCGCCGCAGGCGGGCGCCGAGGACGACCCGCCAGAGCGGCTCCGGGAGTGCCGCCCCGATCACGCGGACCTGAACCCGGGCGTGGGCGCCCTCGCGCTCGGTGTTCGGGTTGCGGGGTCGACTCGTCTCGGCCATGCCTCACCGTAGGGCGACCGTGCGGCCCCGCACGGCCCGATCCGCTGAGAGCAGATCCGGCCGGGCGCCCGCCTGACGTCGACGTCAGTCGCCGTAGACGGCCTTCGTGCGCGCGACCTCCTGCAGGACGCCCTCGATGAAGCGCGGCGAGTCGTCCGTGGACAGCTCGCGGGCCAGCAGCGTGGCCTGCTGGATGGCGACCGCGTCCTCGAGCCCGTCGAGGAAGACGATCTCGAGAACGCCGAGGCGCAGCAGCCCTCGGTCGACGGCCGGCATGCGCCGAAGCGTCCACTCTCGGGCGTTGGTCTCGATGATCTCGTCGATGATCTCGATGTGGTCCGCGACGCCCTGGACGAGGTCGATCGCGTAGCTCGGCAGCCCGTCCTGGGCGACGGTGCGTCGCCGCCGGTCGGCGAGCACGCGCAGCACGTCCGCGCCGTTGCCGGCGAGGCCCTTGGCGTCGGCCTCGAAGAGGACGTCGAGCGCCCGGTGCCGGGCCTTCGTGCGCGCGGTCCGCGCGTGCGCGGCACCCGCCGGCGCGTCGTCGGACGTCGCGTCGACGGTCTCCACCTGCTCGGCCTGCTCCGGTGCGCTCACCTGGGCGGCGTCGTCGGGGCCGGGGACATCGGGGGTCTGGGACAACTCAGGCGCGCCCGAGGTAGTCGCCCGTGCGGGTGTCGACCTTGACCTGGACACCCTCCTCGAGGAAGAGCGGGACCTGGATCTGCAGGCCGGTCTCCACGGTGGCGGGCTTGGTGCCGGCGTTCGAGCGGTCGCCCTGCAGGCCCGGCTCCGTCTCGGTGATGGTGAGGACGACCGAGGCGGGGAGCTCGACGAACAGCACGCGGCCGTCGTGCATGGCGATGACGACCTCGGTGTTCTCGAGCATGTAGCTCGCGGCGTCGCCGACGACCTCCGGCGTGACCGGGATCTGCTCGTAGTCCTTGGAGTCCATGAAGATGAAGTCGGTGCCGTCGTTGTACAGGTACTGCATGTCGCGACGGTCGACCGTGGCGGTCTCCACCTTGACGCCCGCGTTGAAGGTCTTGTCGATGCCCTTGCCGGACAGGACGTTCTTCAGCTTGGTGCGCACGAACGCCGGACCCTTGCCGGGCTTGACGTGCTGGAACTCCACCACCGACCACAGCCCGTTGTCCATCACGAGGACCATGCCGTTCTTGAGGTCGTTGGTCGTTGCCATGAGGGTTCCGTCCTTCGGGGTGGGAGATCAGTCGGTGCGCGTCGAGGACGGCCACGTGACTGCCGCCGGATCGACGTATCGGCGGCTCAGGATATCGCGGTGCGGATCGCGAGACCCGCCAGTCCCCATGATGCCGCCCACAGGTAGGAGGCGAGGGTGCCGATGATGAAGCGCTCGGCGGTCAGTCCGACGATCGGCGAGTGGCCGCCGGGAGTCCCGGCAGGGTCATCCCCGACGACGGCGTCCGCGCCCTCGCGCGGGCGCTGGTCGCTGCGCAGCTCGGGATAGCGGCCGAGACCCTTGATCGCCAGTACGACGGCGACCGTCTCGGGCACGCCCGTGACGATGGACGCGGCGATCGCCGCCCGCTCGAGGTAGCCGATCCACCTGCCCCCGTTGTCGAGGCCGCGGGGGTGGAAGTGCAGGTCGGCGGCGCCGTCGCGGTCGGTGTCGCGCATGGTGAAGCGCCGCAGGAGGGCGGAGACGACCGGGCTGCCGGTGAGCGCGGCCGCGATCCCCGTGACGACGACGAGCGCCGCGGCGACGCCGACCTCGGTCCAGGAGGTCATGCCGACTCCCCCGCCGCCTCGTCGACGAGCCGGGCGATCACGGGCAGCGCGGCGAGCTCCTCGCGGACGCCGGCCACCCGCACGCGGTCGTGAACGGCCTGGTAGGTGATGCCGAGCTCCTCGGCGACCTGCCGCTGGGTCGCGCCGGTCACGAGCCGGTCGGCGACCTCCCAGCCGGGCTCGGAGCGCGTGCGGCGCAGGGCCCCGACCAGGTGGAGGACGGCTGTCGCGGCGTCCGCCTGCTCGCTGTCCTCCCCGCGGACGACGATCGGGAAGGAAGAGGCCTTGCTGCGGGCGTGCTCGACCGCGTCGCGGGCGAGGCGGAAGACGACGCCCGACGAGGCGGATGCCGTCTCGGCCAGGTGGTCCACGCCGCCGGCCCCGATGCCGACCGCCCAGTCAAGGCGCGCGAGCCGGAGCGCCGCGTCCACGGCGAGGGGGGCAGCCGAGAGTACCGCCTGGATCTCGTCGCCCACCGTGCGTTCGAAGGGCCTGACGATCATGGCCTTCCCGCGGGCGTGCCACGGCCGGAGGGACTCCAGGACCTCCTCGACGCGGTCCCCGTGCTCGGTGGACCGGTTCTGGTCTGCGGTGACGACGAACATGCATCAAGGCTAGGTGCTTGATAGTGCCGAATCAAGAGGTCCTGCTTGGTATGTCGTGCTTAGCACGCCCCGCAATACCTATAGGCCGGTGAGGGCCGTCCACGTCCCGACCACCGTCACGCCGTCAGACGCGTACGCTGTGAGTTCCACGGGGCCGTTCGCGTCGCGGGCATCCTGGAGCGCAAGCGCCTCGGCCGGCGAAGAGGGGTCCTCGTTACTCCCCTCTACCTCGAAAAGCTCGGCGCTTCGGATGTAGGCGGTGGTCCCGTCGTCCATGGCGACCGCGACGAGGTCCGGCGCGTCGTCGGTACCCGTGGCGTCGGCAAGCGACCCGAGGGTCTGGCCCGCCTCGTTCACCTGGTACGAGGGCGGCGCGGCGTGCGGGTCGTCCAGCGGCACCGCAGCCACCGTTCGGGAACCGCCGTCGGTCGACCGGTCGAGCTGCGCGATCGCCGCGCCCGCGACACCCCCGACCGCGACGCCGAGCACCGCGACCCCACCGATCACCACGCTCATCCTCGTGCGCATACCGATCACTCCTTCGATCGGCGAAGTCTATGGGTCCTGGAGCGGATGTCGCTAGGCGCCTCTCCCCTGCCGTGTCCGCCTACGAGAGGAACAGGACCACCTCGTCCGCGACGTCGTCGGGCTCCTTCGTTGTCGTGTCGATCGCGTGCGTCGCCACGACGTCGAACGCCTTCGCGCGCTCGGCGGCCATGGTCACCCACAGGGCACGCGGGTTCATGGGCGCCACGGCGCCGAGCCCGGACAGGCCGAGGCGCCGCATCGCGACCCCCGGCGTGACCGTGAGGTGGACGATCGGCACTCCGCCGGCGGCGAGCTCGGCGAGCCGCTCGGCGACGCCGCGCGTGCCCGAGCCGAGCGCCACGACGCAGTCCCGCTGCAGCGCGCCGGTGGCCACGCGCGTCTCCGCGGCGCGGAACTTCTCCTCGCCGTGCTGGACGAGCAGGTCCTCGATCGGGGCGCCGAGCTCGCGCTCGACCACCTGGTCCGTGTCGAGCACGGTCAGACCGCGGCGGTTGCCGACCAGCTCGGCGACCGTGGACACCCCGGCACCGGGCACCCCGATGAGGACGACCCGCGGTCGGTCCGACTGCTCCGCCGGGCCGCCCACTCCGGGCACACCCTGCACGGGGAGCGCCGATGCGCCCGGCCCGGGCTCCGGCGTCGGGGCGGAGGTCATACGGCCACGGTGGACCAGGCGGCCTGAAGGGCCGCCTCGTCCGGGTCTGCGAGGATGACGGGCTCCTGCTCGCCGCGCAGCGCGACGAAGCGCAGGCTGCCGGCGCGGACCTTCTTGTCGTTGCCCATGGCCGCGCGCACCTCGTCCCACGGGCGGTCGGACGAGGTCGGCAGGCCGAGGGACGTGAGGACCGACCGGTGCCCGTCGGCGAGGCCGGCCGGGGCGATGCCGACGCGCTCGGCGAGCTCCGCGGCCACCACCATGCCGACCGCGACCGCGTCGCCGTGCCGCCAGGTGTACCCGCTGGACCGCTCGATGCCGTGCGCGGTGGTGTGGCCGTAGTTGAGGATCTCGCGCAGGCCCGACTCGCGCAGGTCCTGGCCGACCACGACCGCCTTGACGGCGATGGCGCGTTCGACGATCTCGCGCAGCTGCCTCGAGCCCGGGTCCGACGCAGCCTCCGGGTCCGCGCGCACGATCGACAGGATGTGGGGGTCGGCGAAGAAGCCGACCTTGACGACCTCCGCGAGCCCCGCCACGAGGTCCGCGCGGGGCAGCGTGGCGAGCAGGTCGAGGTCGCAGATGACGGCCAGCGGCGGGTGGAAGGACCCCACGAGGTTCTTGCCGGCCGGGGTGTTCACGCCGGTCTTGCCGCCGACCGCGGCGTCGACCATGCCGAGCAGCGTCGTCGGCACATGCACCACTCCCACCCCGCGCAGCCAGGTGGCCGCCACGAACCCCCCGACGTCGGTCGTCGCGCCTCCCCCGAGGGTCACCACGACGTCGCCCCGGCCGAAGCCGTGCTCACCGAGGATGTCGTGGCACCGGCCGACGACGTCCCAGGACTTCGCGGCCTCGGCGTCCGGGAGGGCGTGGGCCAGGGCGTCGCGGCCGCCGAAGCGGATCGCGGCGGCGATCCGACCGGCCTTCTCGGTGAGGAACTCCGGGTGGAGGACGAGCACCTTCGTGGCGCCGTCGGGAATCGCACGGGCGACCTCGCCGGACAGGTCGTGGCCGATCGTCACCGGGTAGGGGCGCTCCCCCGGCACCGTGATGATCGTGGGCTGTGATCCGAGGGCGGCGATCTCCTCGGCCACGTCTGTGAGGTCGCGCCCGTCGGTCTCGACCGTCCAGGTGGCGACCTCGCCGTACAGCGGCGCGCGCTGCTCGGCCAGGAGTCGGATGCGTGCAGCGGGGTCCCCGGCGAGCAGCGGGCGGGTCCCGCCGCTGCCGACCCGGGCGAGGGCCTGCTCGGGCGAGACCCGCAGGTACACGGTGCGCCGGGCGGCCAGCGCGGCGCGGGTGACCGGGTCGAGGACCGCTCCCCCGCCGAGCGTGAGGATGCCCGAGCCGCGCGCGAGCTGCTCGGCGATGACGTCGCGCTCGAGGTCGCGGAAGTGCTCCTCGCCGGCGGCCGCGAACAGGTCCGGGATCGAGCGTCCCGACCGCTCCTCGATGAGGTCGTCGGAGTCGGTCACCGCGGTGCCGAGGATCTTGGCCAGGTGCCGGCCGACGGCCGACTTGCCCGCGCCCGGCAGGCCCACGAGCACGAGGTCCGGGCCGCGCAGCGGCACGGGCGTACTCGCGATGGGGCGGACGTCGGGCGTGGAGGCGTCCGTCGTCGTCGGACCCGACGAGGCCGCCGACGCGGCGGTCGCGGCGTCGTCCTGGCTCACCGCTGGAACTCCGCGAAGGAGTCCAGGTAGGCGGCGAGGTTCCGAGCGGCCTCGGTGACCGAGTCCCCGCCGGTCTTCTCGAGCAGCGCCTGGGCGAGCACGAGGGCGACCATGGCCTCCGCCACGACGGCGCCGGGGGCGACGTGGCACGTGTCGGAGCGCTGGTGCAGCGCCGTGGCCTCCTCGCCGGTGGCCGTGTCAACGGTCCGCAGGGCGCGGGGAACGGTCGAGATCGGCTTGAGCGCAGCGCGCACGCGCAGCACCTCGCCCGTGCTCATGCCGCCCTCGGTGCCGCCCGCGCGGTTCGTCGCGCGCATGATCCGTCCGTCGTCGTCACGGACGATCTCGTCGTGCGCCTGCGAGCCGCGGCGGGCCGCGGTCTCGAAGCCGTCGCCGATCTCCACGCCCTTGACGGCCTGGATGCCCATGACGGCCTGCGCGAGACGCGCGTCCAGCCGGGTCTCCCCGCTGACGTAGCTGCCCAGGCCCGGCGGGAGTCCGTAGGCGAGCACCTCGACGACCCCGCCGACCGTGTCGCCGGCCGCCTTCGTGGCGTCGACCTCCGCAACCATGCGGTCCGAGGACTCGGGGTGGATGCACCTGAGCGGGCTGGCGTCCAGGGCGGCGACGTCGTCGGGCGTGGGCAGGGGCGCGTCGTCGGAGACGCGGACCGGGCCGACGGACAAGGTGTGGGAGACGAGGCGCACGCCGGCCACCTGCTCGAGGACGGCGGCCGCGATCGCGCCGAGCGCGACCCGGGCGGCGGTCTCGCGGGCCGAGGCCCGCTCGAGGACGGGGCGGGCGTCGTCAAGGTGGTACTTCCGCATGCCGGTGAGGTCGGCGTGGCCGGGCCGCGGGCGGGTGAGCGCCCGGTTGCGGGCGACCTCGCGGGTGTCGCCGGTGCCGGCGTCGATGAGCAGGTCGTCCGGGTCGACCGGGTCGGCCGACATGACGGTCTCCCACTTGGGCCACTCGGCGTTGCCGATCGTCAGGGCGACGGGGCTCCCCATGGTCACGCCGTGGCGCAGGCCGCCGAGCAGGGCGACGACGTCGGTCTCGAACTTCATCCGCGCGCCGCGCCCGTACCCGAGGCGACGCCGCGCAAGGGCCGAGACGACGTCGTCAGACGTGATCTGCAGGCCCGAGGGAACGCCCTCGAGCACGGCGACGAGCGCCTGGCCGTGGGATTCGCCGGCTGTGGTCCACCTGAGCATGCGGCGATCATCCCATCTCGGCGGCGGGCCCGACCCCGGTGCCCGCGTGCCGGTCGAGTGCCGGTCGCTGCCGACGCGCGAGGGTGCGACGGCGTGGCCGCCCGAGCGGGGCCGCGCGCGCTCGTGAGATTCTGGGCGGACCCGCCCGCACCGCATGCGCGCGGGTGTCGAACCCTCGATGAGGAAGGGATCCCATGGCACGCCATCATCTCCGCGTCCACCGCTCCGAGGAGAACCTCGCGCGTACCGATCAGCTGGCCTGGGCGATCGCCGAGCTGGCGGCCGCCCGGGTCACGCCGGATGCGCAGGTGACGGACATGGTGATCAACCGCGTGATCGACAACTTCTCGGTCGCGACCGCCTCGCTCACCCGGCCGCCCGTGGTCGCCGCACGCGCGCAGGCGCTCGACCGGCCGCGCACACCCGGCGCGACCGTCGCGGGGCTGCCGCAGGACGAGCGAGTGGCCCCCGAGTGGGCCGCCTGGTCGAACGGCGTGGCCGTGCGCGAGCTCGACTTCCACGACACCTACCTCGCGGCCGAGTACTCCCACCCGGGCGACACGATCCCGCCGATCCTCGCCGTCGCCCAGCACCTGGCCGACGCCCGGGGGCTGACGGGCGCCGACGTCGTCGCGGCCGTGGCGACCGCATACGAGGTGCAGGTCAACCTCGTGGACGCCATCAGCCTGCACGCGCACAAGATCGACCACGTCGCGCACCTGGCCCCGGCCGTCGCCGCCGGCATCGGCACGCTCCTGCGCCTGGACGTCGCGACGATCTTCCAGGCCGTCGGCCAGGCCCTGCACACGACGACGGCGACCCGCCAGTCCCGCAAGGGCCAGATCTCCACGTGGAAGGCCTACGCGCCCGCGTTCGCGGGCAAGGCCGCGATCGAGGCCGTCGACCGCGCGGTGCGGGGCCAGACCTCGCCCGAGCCGATCTACGAGGGCGAGGACGGCGTCGTCGCCTGGCTCCTGGACGGGCCGACGGCGTCCTACGACGTCGAGCTGCCCACCCCCGGCGAGCCGCACCGCGCGATCATGCGGACCTACACAAAGGAGCACTCCGCGGAGTACCAGGCGCAGGCCCTCATCGACCTCGCCCGGCGCATGGGCTCGGCGCACCCGGAGCTGCGCGACCCCGAGCGGGTGGAGTCGATCCTGCTCGAGACGAGCCACCACACCCACTACGTCATCGGCTCCGGCGCGAACGACCCGCAGAAGTACTCGCCGACCGCCACGCGCGAGACGCTCGACCACTCGATCCCCTACATCCTCGCCGTCGCTCTGCAGGACGGCGGGTGGCACCACGAGCGGTCATACGCCCCCGAGCGGGCGCAGCGCGAGGACACCGTGGCGCTGTGGCAGAAGATCACGACCACCGAGGACTCTGGATGGACCCGCCGGTACCACTCCACCGACCCCGCGACGAAGGCCTTCGGCGGCCGCATCGTCGCGCGTCTGGTCGACGGCACCGAGATCGTCGACGAGATCGCCCTCGCGGACGCCCACCCCGACGGCGCGCGACCTTTCGCGCGCGAGCAGTACGTGGGCAAGTTCCGCACGCTTGCCGAGGGCATCCTCGACGCGGACGAGACCGAGCGCTTCCTCGCGGTGGCCGCCGACCTGCCGAACCTCGGCGCCGAGCGTCTCGGCGAGCTCACCGTGACGGCGCCCGAGGCGGCCATCGAGGCCGCCGGCCGACCCGAGGGGATCCTCTAGATGCTGCACGCCGGAACCTCGGCGGCGGACAAGCGCGCGGGCTTCCGCGAGGCCCTCGCGTCGGACCGCCTGCTCGTCCTCCCGGGAGCCTTCAACCCCCTGTCCGCGAAGCTCATCGAGGACAAGGGCTTCGACGGCGTCTACATCTCCGGCGCCGTCCTCTCGGCCGACCTCGGGCTGCCGGACATCGGGCTGACCACCCTGACGGAGGTCGCGGGCCGCGCCGGGCAGATCGCCCGGGTCACCGACCTGCCCGCACTCGTCGACGCCGACACCGGTTTCGGCGAGCCCATGAACGTGGCCCGGACGATCCAGATGCTCGAGGACGCCGGCGTGGCCGGCGCCCACATCGAGGACCAGGTGAACCCCAAGCGATGCGGCCACCTCGACGGCAAGCAGGTCGTCCCGGTCTCGGAGGCCGCCCGGCGGATCCAGGCCGCGTGCTCGGCCCGGCGGGATGAGAACTTCCTCGTCATGGCCCGGACGGACGTCCGGGCGATCGACGGCCTGCCCGCCGCGGTCGACCGGGCGAAGGCCCTCGTCGACGCCGGGGCGGACGCGATCTTCCCTGAGGCCATGCGCACGCCGGCAGAGTTCGAGGCGGTACGCCGCGCCGTCGACGTCCCCCTCCTGGCCAACATGACGGAGTTCGGCAAGTCCGACCTCTTCACGCACGACCAGCTGCGCGACATCGGCATCGACCTCGTCATCCACCCCGTCTCCCTGCTGCGCTCGGCCATGGGCGCCGCGGAGGACGCCCTCGACGAGCTCGCGCGGACCGGCACCCTCGCCGGCGTCGTGCCGCGCATGCAGACCCGCGCGCGGCTGTACGAGCTCCTCGACTACGCCGCCTACAACACCTTCGACGACCGCATCTTCACGTACGGAAGGGACACCACCCCATGAGCACTCCCCCCACCACCGGTGGCTCCGAGGTCCGCAAGGGCCTGGTCGGCGTCGTCGCCGACACGACCGCGATCTCCAAGGTCAACCCCGAGACCAACTCCCTGCTCTACCGCGGCTACCCGGTCCAGGAGCTCGCCGCGAGCTGCTCGTTCGAGCAGGTCGCCCACCTCCTGTGGACCGGTGAGCTGCCGACCCCCGAGGAGCTGGCGGCCCTCGAGGCCACCGAGCGGGCCAACCGCGCGATGGACGACGAGCTGATCGCGATCATCGATGCGCTGCCGACCACGTGCCACCCGATGGACGTCGTCCGCACGGCCACGAGCTACCTCGGCGCCGCGGACCCGAGGGCAGAGGACTCCTCACCGGGGGCCGAGCTCGACAAGGCGGTGCGGCTCATGGCCGCCCTTCCCGCGGTCATCGCCTACGACCAGCGCCGTCGGCGTGGCCAGGAGATCGTCGCCCCGCGCGAGGACCTCGACCTCTCGGCCAACTTCCTGTGGATGACGTTCGGCGAGGAGCCCCACGAGGTCGTCGCCGACGCGTTCCAGGTCTCGCTCGTGCTCTACGCGGAGCACTCCTTCAACGCCTCGACGTTCACGGCGCGGGTCGTCACCTCGACCCTGTCGGACCTGCACTCCGCCGTGACCGCGGCGATCGGCGCGCTCAAGGGCGCCCTGCACGGCGGCGCGAACGAGCAGGTCATGCACGTGTTCGACGAGATCGGCGAGGCCTCGAACGCCGCGCCGTGGCTGGCGACGGCTCTCGCCGAGAAGCGCAAGATCATGGGCTTCGGCCACCGCGTGTACAAGAACGGGGACTCGCGGGTCCCCACCATGAAGGAGGCGCTCGACCGGTTGGTCGAGCACTACGACCGGCCGGACCTGCTCGCCCTCTACGACGCGCTCGAGTCGGAGATGGTCGCGGCCAAGAACATCCAGCCGAACCTCGACTACCCCTCCGGCCCGGCCTACCACCTCATGGGCTTCGACACGGAGATCTTCACGCCCCTGTTCGTCGCGGCACGGGTGACCGGCTGGACGGCGCACGTCATGGAGCAGCGGGCGTCCAACGCGCTCATCCGCCCGCTGTCCGACTACTCCGGACCCGCGGAGCGGCACCTGGGCTGACCGCCCGCCGGGACCGCCCGGCCACACGTCGGCCCACGCCGCCGATCGACGACGCCGAACCCCGATGGTCGGCACCGAGGAACTCTCCCCGGTGCCGACCATCGGTGCATCTGCGCCGCACGTTCGTTCAATTCATCAGGTGGAACGGTAAATTCAACACTGATCGTGTTGGAATGATCAGTGAGGGCGAGACGCGCGTGCGCTGCCCTCACCGCAGGCCCCCGCGGCCACGGTGCCGATCAACGTCGATTCGAGGTCCCACATGCCAACGTCATCCCCGCTCGTCATCGCGGTCGATTCGTCGACCACCTCGAGCAAGGCGATCATCGTCGATCCCGAGGGCAACGTTCTCGCCCTGGGCAAGGAGGAGATCCCGCTGCGCTCCCCGCAGTCGGGCTTCGCCGAGCACAACCCCGAGCACTGGTGGTCGTCCACCAACGGTGCGGTCGCGTCCGCCGTCTCCCAGCTGAGCGACGCGGACAAGCAGCGCATCACCGCGATGGGCGTGACCCACCAGCGCGAGACCTTCGCCCCCTTCACCGAGGACGGCACCCCGCTGCGCGACGGCATCCTCTGGATGGACATCCGGGCCGCCGACCAGATCGCGAAGTACGGCTCGAAGGACATCTGGGCCCTGTCCGGCAAGCCGCCGGACGTCACCCCCGGCATCTACAAGATGGCGTGGGTCAAGGAGAACGAGCCGGGCCTGCTCGAGAAGGCGGACCGCGTGACGAACGTCCACGCCTTCCTCGTCTTCAAGCTCCTCGGCGAGTGGAAGGACTCGGTCGCCACGGCCGACTCCCTCGGCCTGTTCGACATCGCCAAGCAGCAGTACGACCCGAAGCTCCTTCAGATCGCGGGCATCCGCGAGGACCAGACGGTCGAGCTGCACAAGCCGGGCGAGGTCATCGGCACGATCAAGAAGGACGTGGTCTCCGGCTGGGGCCTGAACCAGGAGATCACGCTCGTCGCCGGACTCGGCGACGGCCAGGCGGCCGGCATCGGCGCCGCGTCGGTCGACCAGCAGACCCTGTACATGAACCTCGGTACCGCGGTGGTCGCCGGCGTGCTCGCCGAGGACTATGCCTTCGGCCCGGCCTACCGCACGCTGGCCGCCGGCATCCCGGACCACTACGTGCTCGAGGTGCTCCAGAACTCCGGCGCATTCCTCCCGACCTGGTACCGCACGGCCTTCGGCGACCCGAAGCTCGGCGGTCGCCCGGACCCGGAGCTCGAGCGGATCGCCGCCGAGCGCGCGCCCGGCTCCGGCGGCCTGGTCACCATGCCGTACTGGAACGCGGTCCAGAGCCCGCACTGGGACCCGATCGCGCGCGGCGCCGTCGTCGGCTGGCGCGGCTCCCACGGCCGCGGGTCGATGTACCGCTCGATCCTCGAGGCGATCGGCCTCGAGATGGCCCGCTCGCTCGCCGGCATGGAGGACGCGACCGGCACGAAGGTCACCACCGTCCGCGCCATGGGCGGCGGCGTGCGCTCCCCGCTGTGGCGCCAGATCATGGCCGACACCTCGGGCCTGCCCATCACAGCCTGCCTCGAGGACGAGATCTCCGCGCTCGGCGCGGGCGTCCTCGCCATGGCCTCCACGGGCGTCCACGGCGACACCTCGATCCGCACGGCGGCCAACAAGATGGCCCGCTTCGGCGACGTCGTCGAGCCGAACGAGGAGCTGCACGAGGTCTACCAGGAGCTCGGCGAGATCCAGGGCGAGCTGTACTCCGCCCTGAAGTCCTCGACCGACAAGCTCCAGGCCTTCGCACGCAAGCACCCCGACGTCGAGGTCGGCGACGTCGAGTGAGACCCGGTCGCCCGCGGGCATCCCGCTCGCGGGCGACCACCACATTCCCCCGGGGCGGGCGACGGCCCGCCCCGGTCCACCACGAAGGAGAGCAATGCGCGCCTACATGTTCTACGGCCCCGGGGATCTTCGACTGGAGGACGTCGAGGACGTCCACCCGGGTCCCGGTGAGGTGGCGGTCGAGGTCAAGGCCGCCGCCACCTGCGGCACCGACCTCAAGTCCTACCGCCGCGGCCACCCCACCCTGTTCCCCGAGCTCCCGGCCCGGTTCGGCCACGAGTTCGCCGGGATCGTCACCGAGGTCGGCGAGGGCGTCACGAAGTTCTCCGTCGGCGACCGCGTGGTCGCCGCGAACTCCGCCCCGTGCGGCTCCTGCTGGGCCTGCACGATCGGCCGCGAGTCGCTGTGCGAGAACCTCCAGTACCTCAACGGCGCGTTCGCCGAGAAGATCGTCATCCCCGCGCCGATCGTCGCGCGCAACACCTACGTCATCCCGGAGTCGCTCCCCTTCGAGGCCGCCGCGCCGCTCGAGCCGCTGTCCACGGTCGTGCACGGCATGCACGAGTCGGGCATCGCGCTCGGCGACACGGTCGTCATCAACGGCGCCGGCCCGATCGGCCAGATGTACGTCAAGCTGGCGCAGCTGCGCGGCGCGACCGTCGTCGTCGCGGACCGCTCGCAGAGCCGTCTCGAGCAGGCCGAGGCCGCGGGCGCCGCCCACATCGTCAACCTCACCGGCCTCGACACCCCCGAGGAGTGCGCGGACGCCGTGCGCCCGTTCACCCCCGGCGGCCGCGGCGCCGACGTGGCCATCGAGGCCGTCGGCCTGCCCGCGGTGTGGGAGCAGACCGTCCTCCAGCTGCGCCCCGGCGGCACGGCCCTGCTGTTCGGCGGGACGCCGAAGGACGCGCCGTTCTCCGTGAACTCCTCCGCGATGCACTACAAGGAGTACACGCTCAAGGGCGTCTACCACCACCAGCCCCGGTACGTGCAGATCGCGGTCGAGCTGCTGTCCACCGGCAAGTTCGACGGCATGAGCCTGTGCACGGAGGTGCGCCCGCTCGAGGCCCTCGTCGAGTCCCTCGAGGACATGGCCGCGGGCAAGGGCTCGAAGTACATCCTCCAGCCCTGAGCGGACCGACCGAAGGAGAGCGACACACATGCTGTTGGAGAACGAGCGCACGGAGGTCGTGCGCGTGCTCAAGGAGATGCAGCGGCTCGGACTCGTCGTCGGCACGGCCGGCAACGTGTCGGTGCGGGTCGGCGACCAGGTCGTCATCTCGCCGTCGGGCATGGAGTACGGGGAGATGGAGCCGGCCGACGTCGGCGTCCACGACCTCGACGGGAACCCGGTCGACGCGAGGTACGCGCCGTCGAGTGAGCTGCCCCTCCACCTGTCGGTGTACCGGGCGACCGACGCCGGGGCGATCACGCACAACCACGCCCCGGCCTCGACGGCGCTGAGCGTCGTCGTCGACGAGGTCCCCGCGACGCACTACTACTCGTCGATGTTCGGCGGCCCCGTGCGCGTGGCCCCGTACGCCACGTTCGGGTCGGACGAGCTTGCGACGAACGTCGCCGACGCCCTGAAGGACCGCTCCGGCGCGCTCATGTCGAACCACGGCGCCCTGACGATCGGCCCCACCCTGGCGAAGGCGTACAACCTGCTGCCGTACCTCGAGTACATCTGCGAGGTCCAGCTGCGGGCGATGGCCGCGACGGCGGCCCCGGGCACGAGCATCAAGGTGCTCTCCCCCGAGCTTCTCGCCGAGGCCGGGTCCGGTCTGAAGAACTACGGCCAGTCCAAGTGAACGGTGCGGTGGCCGGCGGTGAGCCGGCCACCGCCCGCACCTGTCCCCCGGGCGCCGGGGGCGCCGGACGTGCGGCGCACGGCGGAGACGAGAAGAGAGACGGATGTCGAGCAGCAGCACGGAGACCAAGGGCGAGCGGCAGGACCGCCTCGCGACCCTGATCTTCACCCTGGGCAACGCGCGCGTGGAGGAGCTCCAGCGCGTCACCGGCACGTCGTCCATGACGCTCTACCGTGACCTGGCGGACCTCGAGGCCCAGCAGGTCATCGTCCGCTCCCGCGGGCACGTCTCCGCGATCGCCACGTCGCTCTCGGAGACGCCGTTCTCCTTCCGCCTTGGCCAGGAGACGGCCGCGAAGGACGCGATCGCCGAGGCCGCGGCGCGGCTCATCGGGCGCGGCGACTCCGTGTTCGTCGACGACTCCACCACCGCGTACGCGATCCTCACCGCCCGCCTCGGCCGCGACCCCATCACGGTGGTCACGAATGCGGCCGCGCCGATCCGGCTGCTCGAGGACCATCCCGAGTGCGAGCTCATCATGATCGGCGGCCGGTACCGGCGCCAGATCCAGGCCTTCTACGGCCCCGGGGCCGTAGAGGACCTCAGCCGCGTCCACGTCGACGTGGCGATCCTCGGCGCGGCAGCCATCCAGGACGGCACGATCCGCCACCCCTACGAGGACGTCGCCGACTTCAAGCGGACCGTCCCCGCGCGTGCGACCCGCTCGATCCTTGCGGTCACCGCCGCGAAGTTCTCGCGCAGCGCCCTGCACCGGGTGGGGCCCGTGACGGACGTGGACGTCATCGTCACCGACCTGCCCGCCGACGACGACCAGCTCGCCGACGCCGTCGAGCACGGAGTCCAGGTCATCAGCACGTCCTGATCTCCCCGCGGATCCTTCGCGAGGCTCACGCGTCCGGCGGGGCGAGGAACCGGGCGACCTCCCGGGCGAGGACGTCGTCGGGGATCCCGTGCCAGTCGCCGTCGAGCAGGAGAGGCTCCCCCGAGCCGGTGTTCTCGGCAGCGAACCGGGAGAACTCGATCAGCTGCGGCGGGCTCGAGCTGCTCGCGAGGACCAGCACGTCGGCCGTGACCCGGGAGAGCGTCGGGACCGTGAGGCGTTCGGCGATCCGGAGGTCGACCGGGATCGTCGGGGCGTAGACCGCGAGACGTTCGATCATCTCCCCCATCTGGTCGACGACCTCGGCCGGCATGCCCTGGTAGGCGAACAGCGCCCGGACCGCGTCGGCCGGTCGCCCCTCCTCGACGGCGGTGAGGGTCCGCGCGACGACGGCGTCCACGTCCGGGATCCTCGACGGCGGCTCCAAGACGACCAGCGCGCGCATGGGTACGCCCCGGCTCGCCGCCAGCAGCGCGAGCGATCCTCCCGAGGAGAACCCGAAGACCGCCGGAGGCTCCCCGGGTGACGCCGCGGCGAGAACGGAACGGAGGTCGTCGACCTCGGTGTCCAGCGTCGGGTCGAGCCTCGTCGCCGATTCTCCCTTGCCGCGCCGGTCGTACCGGATCACCCGGAACGTCTCGCGCAGCTCGGCCGCCAGGGAGGCGTTCGGGCTGAGCGTGCGGTCGACGAGGATCGGGTCGACGAGGACCAGGGGTGGCCCCGATCCCTCGGCGGACCAGTGGATCTCCACTCCGTCGGTCGATGTCAGTGTCGGGGACATGCCTGGTTCCTTCCGTGCGGGTGGGGTGGCGCGAGTGCGGATGAGAGGTGCGCGGACGAGAGCCGCTCGAGCTGGGCGACCGGACGTCCGTCACGGCGCCACCATCCGCCGGGGACGGTCTGCGGCCAACCGTCGGGCGAGTCCTCCCAGGTCTCCTGACGACCGAGGAGGGTGCGGTCGAGGAGGCCGAGGACCGGGTCCATCACTTCGGTCCCGCGGTCGGTCGCCTCGTAGGTGAGGTAGACCCGGTCCGCGTCGCGGACGTAGCACCGCAGGTACTTCTCGCCGGTCACGGTGGGGACGTCGCCGGTCTGCGCCGTGGAGTACCACGGGTGCGCCCACCCCATGAGGGACCGGTAGGCGGAGACCTCGGGCCACGCGCCCTCGCAGAGGACGGCCAGCGTGACGTCGCGCTCGGAGAGGTACGTCTGGGCGGGAAGCTGGGCGACCGAGAACGTGCACCCCGGGCACTGCTCCGCGGCGGGGCGGCCGTGGTTCCACATGAACGCGTACGCGACGAGGAGGCGGCGCCCCTCGAACACATCCACGAACGGGATCTCCCCGTCCGCGCCGCGCACCGTGGCCTCGCCGACCGGCGTGACCGGGAGCCGTCTGCGGGCGGCGGCGAGCGCGTCCCCGGCGCGCGTGTGCGCCTTCTCCCTCGCGACCTGCGAGGCGAGTGCGGCGCGCCAGGTCCGTTCGTCGACGGCGAGGCCGGCGACGTCGGGTGCGTCTGTCTCGACGGGTGCGTCTCCCTCGACCATGGCGCTATGTTTAACATAGGTAGAGCTTGTTCGTCACTACTTCGCGGGTACTATTCTCCCATGCCCCTGAAGAGGACCTACGCCGACCTCGGTGACGCGTGCCGGACGGCGCACGGGATGGAGCTCATCTCCGAGCACTGGGCCTACATCGTGATCCGTGAGCTGTTCCTCGGGCCGAAGCGGTTCAGCGAGCTCCAGCAGTCCGCGATCGGCATCACCCCGACCGTGCTCACCACCAGGCTCCGCTCGCTGATCGAGCGGGGCATCGTCGCCTCGCGCGTCCTCGCGCCGCCCGCGCGCGTGCGGGTCTACGAGCTGACCCCGTGGGGGCACGGACTGGAGCCGGTCATGCACGCGCTCGGCCGATGGGCGCAGGAGTCCCCGACCGGTCCGACGTCGGGAGGCCTCACCCCGGACGCCACGGTCCTCGCGATGCGCACGATGGTGTCCGGCGCCCGGGTGGACCCGGGCGTGTCGATCGGGCTCCACCTGCACGACTCCCGCGCGGGTCAGGACCTGGCGTACGACTACGGCGTGGTCTGCGACGGCGACGGCCTGACCGTCGAGCGAGGGGACGTCGAGCGGGCGGACGCGGACGTCTCGATCGACTCCTCGGCCTGGGCGGAGGTCGTGTTCGACGGCGCCGACCTGCCCGCGGAGGCCGTGACAGGCGACGAGGGGGCGGTGGCCAGGCTCGTCGCAGCGATGCGCCGCGCGGCCGCCGAGATCGGTCCGGCAGACCGCTCGTCCTGAGCGACCGGTGCGCGCTCAGCCCCCCGCGGCGAGCGCGAGCGCGGTGGCGAGTGCCGCACCGACGACCAGCGAGGGCCCGAGCGGCACGTGCGACCGCGCGCCGATCCGCCGGGTGAGGATGCCGAGCAGCGAGGCGAGCCCCGCGAGCACGATCCCGATCACCGGCCCGGCCACGGCGGCACCCACCGAGAGGCTCCCGAGCCAGAGACCGAGGACGAGCAGCAGCTTCGCGTCGCCGAGCCCGACCGAGCCGGGCGCGGCCAGCGCCGCGAGGTAGACGACGAGGAGCGGGACGAGCCCGCAGGCGAGGGACCGCATGAGCGCGGACGGCTCGCCCGCGGCGAGCGCGGCAAGCACGAGGAGCGGGACGAGGAGGACCAGCGCCGAGGCGTGCAGGCGGTCGGGCAGGCGGTGCGTCCTGGCGTCCGTGACCGCGAGGAGGACCGCGTGGGCGGCGAGCGACCCGCCCGCGACGCCCCACGCGACGAGCGACACCGACCCGGCGGCGTACGGCGCACCCGGGGCATGCAGCAGGACCAGCCCGGCCGCCGCGGCCAGTCCGCAGACGACGGACAGCGCGAACGTGACCGGCCCGACCGCTCCGAGCGCGGCCGCACGGGGACGCGCGGAGCCGGTGTCCGTCGTCTCCTCCACGTCGCCCTCTCCCCCGTCGGTCGTCTCCTGCGCCCCTACCGAGCGGGAGGCAGCACCGGCGGCGAGTCCGGGACCGGGACCCCGGTCGCACGGAGAGCCAGCTGGTCGCGGACGGCCTCTCGCATGACCGCGATGTCCGGGTGCCTCCCGGTCATCAGTCTGACCTGATCGACGGCCTGGTGCAGAAGCATTCCCCAGCCCTCGGCGACCGTGCCGCCCGCCACGTACCACGCGGCGGCCAGGGCGGTCGGCTCCGGGCCGTAGACGACGTCGAGGAGCACGCGGTGGGCACCCAGCCCCTCACCGTCCGGGCGCGCCCGCAGGGCGGCGGCGACCGGGTCGGCCACGCCGGCCGGGAGCGTCGAGACGACGACGTCGGCGCGGGCGGCCGCCTCGGCGACCGAGGCGGCGTCCGCGATGTCGATCCGCGAATGCTGCAGTCCCGCGCGGTGCGCGACGGGGAGAGCGGAACCCGGCCCGCCGGTGCTGCGCGCGGCGAAGACGATCTCGCTCACGCCGAGACCCCCCAGCGCGGCGACGGCGGACGAGGCGGTCGCGCGCGCCCCGAGCACGAGCGCGCTGCGCGCGGAGCCGGCCCGGACGCCCGCGTCCGACAGTGCACCGGTGATGCCCGCGACATCCGTGTTGGCACCCACGAGCAGCCCGCCGGACTGGACGACGATCGTGTTGACGACGCCGGCGACCTTGACCACCGGGTCCGTGAGGTCGACGGCTCCCGCCGCCGCCACCTTGAGCGGCATCGTGAGCGACAGGCCCGCCCAGGACGTGTCCAGTCCCGCGAGCGCGGCCGGCAGCTGCTCGGCCGTCACGTCCTGCAGCCCGTACGCCCAGTCGGTCAGGCCGAGCTGCGCGTACGCCGCCCGGTGCAGCGTCGGCGAGAGCGAGTGAGCGACCGGCGAGCCAAGGACGGCGGCCCGCCGGGCCACGCCCGGCGCGAACACGTCCTCGCCGACGACGACCACCGACCCCGGCGACCCGGCCTCCCGGCCGGGCCCCGTCGTCGGGCGGTCGCCCTGCCCGGGCGTCACGACGGGTTCTCGGACTGCCACTCGCGCAGCAGCTGGACGTTCTCGTTGTGCTCCTCGAGCGTGTTGGCGAACAGGGTCTCGCCGGTGTCGAGGTTGATCGTCACGAAGTACTGCCAGTCGCCTTCGGCGGGGTTGAGCACGGCGTTGATCGCCGTGTCACCGGGCGAGCCGATGGGGGTCGGCGGCAGTCCGGCGTGGACGTAGGTGTTGTACCGGTTGTCGGTGTCCTGGGTCTGCGCCGTGGTCGGGATGCCGCTGGACTCCCCCAGCCCGTAGAGGACCGTGGAGTCCATGCCGAGCAGCTGGTTCGTCTCGGAGTCGCCGCTCAGGCGGTTGGCGATGACGGTGGCGACGCGGGCCATGTCGTCCGGCGTGGTGACCTCGCGCTCGACGATGGACGCGCGGATGAGCACGCTCTGCCACTCGTCCTCGGGCACGCCGAGCTCAGTGAGGCGGCCGACCTGGTGCGACACCATCTCGGTGAGCACGTCCTCGGCCGTCGCGTCCGGCTCGAAGGCGTACGTCGCCGGGCCGAACCAGCCCTCGACCTGGCCGTCGGCGACCTCGGGGAGGCCGATCGCGGCCGGATCTACGGCGTCGACGACCTCCTCGACCGGGATGTCGAGGTTGGAGGCGATGCGTTCGTAGACCTGGGTACGCGTGAAGCCCTCGGGGATCGTCATCG
This sequence comes from Actinomycetales bacterium JB111, assembly GCA_900163555.1. Classification (GTDB taxonomy): domain Bacteria; phylum Actinomycetota; class Actinomycetes; order Actinomycetales; family Actinomycetaceae; genus JB111. Next base: position 101,909 of record FUHX01000019.1, read on the forward strand.
TGATCTCGTTGCGGCTGTCCGGGTCGAGGAGGGCGCTGACGGCGTCGGCCGCCCGCATCTCCTGCAGGAGCGTGTACGTGCCCGGCTGGATGCTGCCCGAGGAGGGGTTCTCGGCGTAGGCGTCGGTGAACGCGCGCTCCGAGGCGACGACCCCGGCCTCCTGGAGGGTGGCGGCGATCTCCGCGCCGGTCTCGCCCTGCTCGATCGTCACGTCGACGGAACCCGTGCCCGGGCCGGTGAAGTCCTCCGCGGAGGTGTCCGGGCGGAAGCCGGCGATCTCGCGCACCTTGGGCAGCAGGAACCACGCGAGGGCCGCGAGGGCGAGGACCGTCACGAGGACGACGACGACGGCGCGCACGCGCTTGTTGCGCCGGCGCCTGCCGCGGTGCTCCATCTCCCGGGCCTCCCGGCGGGAGACCCGCCGTTCCGGCTCCGCGCCGTCGGGGGTGCCGGCAACCTCGTCGAACAGGTCGGTCATTCCTGCGTCTCCTTCGGCGTGCGGACGGCGATGGGCCGGCCCGCGGGGCGCCCGGTCGTACGTTCGGAATCGAGTGCGGTCTGCAGGATGAGCACGGCGGCCACCTGGTCGACGACCTCCCGCTGCCTGCGTCCCGGTCGCCCCGAGGCGTGCATCGAGCGGTGGGCGGCCGTGGAGGTGAGCCGCTCGTCGACGAGCCGGAGCTCCGAGGTCAGGCCGGAGCGAGACGCCAGTCCCGCGAGGCCCTTGGCGTACTCGGTGGCCGCGCGCGCGGACGCGCGCTGCTTGCCGTCCAGGCTCTTGGGCAGCCCGACGACGATCTCGATCGCGCCGACCTCGTCGGCGAGGGCGACGATCGCCCGCTTGTCCGAGTCGTCGTCGGCGCGAGAGAGCGTCTCGACCGGGGTGGCGAGGATGCCGTCGGGATCGCTGCGGGCGACGCCGACACGCACCGTGCCGACGTCGACGCCGAGCCTGACCCCGCGGCGCACCGTCACGCGGCTTCCACCGACCGGCGGACCGCGGCCAGCGCATGCGGCACGGCGGACGCGTCCGTCCCGCCGCCCTGCGCGACGTCGTCCTTGCCGCCACCGCCGCCGCCGAGCTCGGAAGAGGCCACGCGCACGAGCGCGCCGGCCTTCTGCCCGGCCGAGCGGGCCGCCTCGTTCGTCGCGACGACGACGAGTGGCCGGTCGTTCGACGTGCCGACGAGCGCGATGACGACCGGGCTGGACTCGCCCACGCGGCCGCGGATGTCGAGCGCGAGGGTGCGCAGGTCGTCCGCGCCGGAGACCGGACCGAGGTCCGCGGCCACCAGGGAGACGTCGCCGACCTGCTCGGCGGACTCCAGGAGGGAGCCGCCCTTGCGCAGGAGCTCGGCCTGCTGGGCCGAGGCGAGCTGCTTCTCGGCGCTCTTCAGCTTCGTCATGAGCGACCCGATGCGGTCGACGAGCTCGTCCGGACGGGAGCCGGTGAGCTGGCCGAGCTGGGAGACGATCGCCTTCTCGGTGGCCTGCTGGCGGTACGCGCCGGCGCCGACGAGGGCGTCGATGCGTCGCACGCCGGAGCCGATCGAGGACTCGCCGAGGACGGTGACGAGGCCGAGGCTGCCGGTGCGCGGCACGTGCGTGCCCGCGCACAGCTCCTTGGACCAGTCGCCGCCGATGGACACGACCCGGACCCGGTCCCCGTACTTCTCGCCGAACAGGGCCATCGCGCCCGCGGCGCGGGCGTCGTCGAGGCTCATGACCGCGTCGGTGACGTCCAGGTCCTCGGTCAGGCGCGTGTTCACGCGGCCCTCGATGTCGGACAGGACGCCGGAGTCGACCGCCGAGCCGTGCCGGAAGTCGAACCGCGCGCGCGACGGCGAGTTCTCCGAGCCCGCCTGCGTCGCCTGCTCCCCGAGGTACTCGTGGAGCGCCTTGTGGATCATGTGCGTGGCGGTGTGCGCGCGGGCGATGTGCAGGCGGCGCGAGGTGTCGATGGCCGCGTGGACCTGCTCCTCGAGCGTGATCGTGCCCTCGGTCAGCGTGCCGCGGTGGACGGTCAGGCCCTTGACGGGCTGCTGGACGTCCGCGACGTCCACGAGGCCGCCGTCGACGCCGCGGATCTCGCCCTGGTCGGCGAGCTGACCGCCCTGCTCCGCCCAGAACGGCGTGCGGTCGAGGATGACCTCGACGTTCGCGGGCGCGGTCGCGGCGGGCGCGGGCACGCCGTCGACGAGGAGGCCGATGACGCGGCCGTCCGACTCGGCGTCCGTGTACCCGAGGAAGGTGACGCCGCCGTCGGTCCGGCCGAGGATCTCGTTGTAGACCGAGGTGTCGACGTGGCCGGACTTCTTGGCCATGGCGTCCGCGCGGGCGCGGGCCTTCTGCTCGCCCATGAGCGTGCGGAAGCCCTCCTCGTCCACGCTCACGCCGTGCTCGGCGGCCATCTCGAGCGTGAGGTCGATCGGGAAGCCGTAGGTGTCGTGCAGGGCGAACGCGTCGTCGCCCGAGAGGCGCGCGCCGGCGCCGCCCGCGACGGACTTCGCCTTCGCGACGGCCGTGTCGAGGATCGTCGTGCCGGAGGTCAGCGTGCGGAGGAACGACTCCTCCTCGCCGTAGGCGATGTCGGAGATCTCGCCGAACCGCTGCTCGAGCTCCGGGTAGGTCTCCTTCATCGCGTCCTTGGACACGGGCAGGAGCTCCGGGAGTGCGGGGCGGTCGACGCCGAGCAGGCGGACCGACCGGATCGCGCGGCGCAGGATGCGGCGCAGGACGTAGCCGCGGCCGTCGTTGCCGGGGCGGACGCCGTCGTTGATGAGCATGAGTCCGGAGCGCACGTGGTCCGCGATGACGCGCATGCGGACGTCGTCCTCGGTGTCGGCCCCGTACGAGCGGCCCGTGAGCTCCTCGGTACGACCGATGACCGGGAACACCTGGTCGGTCTCGTACAGGTTCTCCTTGCCCTGCAGGAGGTAGGCCATGCGCTCGAGGCCGGCGCCGGTGTCGATCGACTTCCGGTCGAGCTCGCGGAGGAGCTCGTAGTCCTTGCCGCTGCCGGGGCCGCGGAGGAACTGGTCGAAGACGAGGTTCCAGATCTCGAGGTACCGGTCGCCGCCCGGGTCGACCGTGCCGCCGACGGCGTCGGGGCCGTACGCGGGACCGCGGTCGTAGTGCCACTCGGCGCAGGGTCCGGCGGGGCCGGGCTGGCCGGTGTCCCAGAAGTTCTCCTCGCGCGGCAGGCGCACGATGTGGGCCGGGTCGAGGCCGACGGCCTTCGTGAGGTGGTCGTAGCTCTCGGTGTCCTGGTCCCAGATGGTCACCCACATCCGGTCGCCGTCGAGGCCCAGGCCGCGATCGGCGTCGGTGATGAACTCCCACGCATAGTCGATCGCGCCCTGCTTGAAGTAGTCGCCGAACGAGAAGTTGCCGCACATCTGGAAGAACGTGCCGTGCCGCGTGGTGCGGCCGACGTTCTCGATGTCGTTCGTGCGGATGCACTTCTGGACCGACGCCACCCGGGGGTACGGGGCGGTCTCCGTTCCCACGATGTACGGGATGAACGGCACCATGCCCGCGATCGTGAACAGGATCGAGGGGTCGGGCGAGACGAGCGACGTCGACGGCAGGATCTCGTGGCCGTGGCGGGCGAAGTGCTCGTTCCATCGACGATGGAGCTCGGCGGTGCGCATCGGTCCTCCGGTCGGGGGCAACAGGGGGTCCGCCCGGGCGCGAGGGCCGGAGGGCGAACGGGTGGGAGTTTATCGCGATTCGGTAACGGCGCAGGCATCGTGCCTGACCGCGCGCCCCGCGCGATCATGCGGGGGTATGACACGCGCCCCGGGCAGATGTGTGCCCGGGGCGCGGTTCGTGCGAGGTGAGGTCAGCGCGAGTAGTACTCGACGACCAGCTGGACGTCGCAGGTCACGGGGACCTCGCTGCGCTCCGGGCGGCGCTTGAGCTCGGCCTGCAGCTTCTCGAGCTTGACGTCGAGGTACGCGGGGAGCTCGGGCAGGACGTCGCGGTGCGCGCCGGCGGCGGCGACCTGGAACGGCGTCATCGTCTGCGAGCGCGGCTTGACCTGGATGACCTGTCCCGGCTTGACGCGGAAGGACGGGCGGTCGACGAGCTTGCCGTCGACGAGGATGTGGCGGTGCACGACCGCCTGGCGGGCCTGTGCCGTGGTGCGGGCGAAGCCGGAGCGGAGGACGAGGGCGTCGAGACGCATCTCGAGCAGCTCGACGAGCGCCTCACCGGTCATGCCCGGCTCGCGACGGGCCTCCTCGAAGGCGCGCTGCATCTGGGCCTCGCGGATGCCGTACTGGGCGCGAAGACGCTGCTTCTCCTTCAGACGGACCGAGTAGTCCGAGTCCTGGCGGCGACGGGCGCGGCCGTGCTCACCGGGGCCGTAGGGGCGCTTGTCGAAGTACTTCTGGGCCTTCGGGGTCAGCGCGATCCCGAGGGCGCGCGAGAGGCGCACCTGGCGGCGCGTGCGGCTGATAGCCATGCGTGTGTCCTTACCTTGTGTCACGACCGAACGGCGCTGCGCCGACGGCGTGGGGTCGACTCGTGCGGGCCGTGAAGGCTCCGCGGCGGCTATGACCCCGGGAGTGTCGCGGTGCCGATACCGGCTCCGGACAACCCGCCAAGGCTATCAGCGGCGATCCCGCAGGATCGAGCGGATCGCGCCGAGACGGGCTGTGATCTCGCGCTCGTAGCCGTGCGTCGTCGGGGAGTAGTAGGAGCGCCCGGCCAGCTCCTCGGGCAGGTAGTCCTGGGCGAGGACGCCGCGCGGGTCGTCGTGCGGGTAGCGGTACTCGGTGCCGTGGCCGAGGTCCTTCGCGCCGGAGTAGTGGGCGTCGCGCAGGTGCAGGGGCACCTGTCCGATCGTGCCGGAGCGGACGTCCGCGAGCGCGGCGTCGATGCCGGAGTAGGACGCGTTGGACTTCGGCGCGGTGGCGACGTGGACGACCGCCTGGGCGAGCGGGATCCTTCCCTCCGGCATGCCGATCATCTGTACGGCCTGGGCGGCGGCGACGGCGGTGGTGAGCGCGGTCGGGTCGGCCATGCCGACCTCCTCGGACGCGGCGATGATGACCCGACGCGCGATGAACCTCGGGTCCTCCCCCGCCGCGATCATCCGCGCCAGGTAGTGCAGCGCGGCGTCCGGGTCCGACCCCCGCATCGACTTGATGAACGCGGAGACGACGTCGTAGTGCTGGTCGCCCTCGCGGTCGTAGACGACCGCGGCCACGTCGATCGCCGACTCGACGTGTGCGGCGGTGATCGTGTCGTCCCCGGCGTCCTCCGCGGCGGCGGCCGCCGCCTCCAGGATCGTGAGCGACTTGCGGGCGTCGGGCCCGGCCAGCCGCACGAGGACCGAGGCGGCGTCCTCGCCGAGGGCGAGGGATCCGCCCAGGCCGCGCGGGTCGGCGACCGCCCGCTCGACGACGCTGCGCACGTGCTCCTCGGTCAGCGGCTTGAGGGTGAGCAGCAGGGAGCGGGACAGCAGCGGGGCGTTGACGGAGAAGCTCGGGTTCTCGGTGGTGGCGGCCACGAGCGTGACCCACCGGTTCTCGACCGCCGGGAGGAGTGCGTCCTGCTGTGTCGTGGTGAAGCGGTGCACCTCGTCGACGAAGAGCACCGTCTCCCTCCCGGACGTCACCAGGTCGCGGCGCGCGGACTCGACGACCTGCCGGACGTCCTTCACCCCGGCCGTGACGGCCGAGAGCTCGACGAACCGGCGGCCGGACGCACGGGCCACGAGGTAGGCGATCGTCGTCTTGCCCGTCCCGGGCGGACCCCACAGGACCACCGAGGCCGGCGAGGTGCGGCGGGTGCCCGACGCGTCCACCGGGTCGAGCAGCCTGCGCAGGGGCTGACCGGGCGCGAGAAGGTGCTCCTGCCCGACCACCTCCTCGGCGCTGGCCGGCCTCATGCGCACGGCGAGCGGCGCGCCGGTCGACGCCGCAGGCGTCCCGTCGTCCGTCGTCGAGGCAGAGGTGAACAGGTCCACGCGGCAAGCCTACGGACTTCCCCCGACGCCGGGCCGGGCGCCCGCGGCCGTGGGCACGCCCGTCGGGCGCGGCCCCGGTCTCGCTGCGCGCGCCGCGCGGGCCCGGTCTCGCAGGCGCCGTCCCCGACGGCGCCACCACCCGCGTGGTGGGAGCATGGCGCCCATGTTCACCGCGCTCGGGCGGCTCGTGACCGCCGCGCCCCGCATCGTCGTCGCGTGCTGGATCGTGGTCGTCGCCGCAGTCGGCGTGCTCGCAATGACCCCGGTCGGCGGTGACGGGCTCTTCGACCGGGTGGTCGGCGGGTCGGAGCCGGTCGTTCCCGGCTCGGACTCCACCCGCGCCGCCGAGGCCATCAGCGAGCACTCCACCGAGGCGGACACGGTGACGATGGTCGTCACCGGGATCGACCTGGCGGATCCCGCCGTCGGGGCGGCGGTGGTGGAGGTGCTCGGGCCGCTCACGGCCGAGCTGTCCGAGATCGACGGCGTGACGGGAGCCGCCTCCCCCGCCGCCTTCCCGGGCGGGGTGGACGACCCGCAGGCGGCACCGTTCGTGGCCGCGGGCGGCGACGGCGTCGCCGTGGTGGCCACGATCGGGACCGAGGCGCCGATGCCGTCCGTGCACGACGCCGTCGAGCGGGCCATGCGGGACGTCGACCTGACGGCGCTCGGCGACGGGGTCGACTCCCACGTCATGTCCCTGCAGCTCGTCACGGACGCGATCAACGAGCAGATCGAGAAGGATCTCGTCACCGGCGAGGCGTTCGGCCTGCCCGCCGCCCTGCTCATCATGATCCTCGTGTTCGGCGGGTTCCTCGCCGCGTCGCTGCCGGTGATCGGCGCCGTCGCCTCGATCGTCCTCGGCCTCGGCGCACTGCTCGGGCTCACGTACGCGACCGACGTCGAGTCGTTCGTCGTCAACGTGGTGACGGTGCTGGGGCTCGGACTGTCCATCGACTACGGGCTGCTGGTCGTCTCCCGGTTCCGGGAGGAGGTCGCGCTCATGCGCGCGGCCGACGACGGCGCGCGCATCGCGAAGGGCGACCCGCGGATCGCGGAGGCCGTCCGCACGACCGTCCAGACCTCCGGCCGCACGGTCGTGTTCTCGGCCATCACCGTGGCCGTGAGCGTGGCGGGGCTGCTGTTCATGCGCCCCGACATCCTCACGATCATCTCGCTCGGCGCGGTCGCGGTGATCCTGCTGGCCGTCGTCGCGGCCGCCACGCTCACCCCGGCGCTGCTCATGCTGTGGGGACATGTCCTCGCGCGCGGCTCGGCCCTCGAGCGCATCCCCGGGATCGGCAGGGCGGTCAGGGCCGTCAGCGACAACTCCACGGAGGAGGGCATCTTCTCCGCGCTGGCCCGTCGGGTGCACCGGCGACCGTGGTGGGTGATGGGCGGCGTCGCCGTCGTGCTGGTGGTCCTTGCCCTGCCGCTCACGCACCTCACGCTGCGCGCCTCGACGTTCGAGATGGTCCCCGAGGACACCGACACGGGCCTCGCCCTCGCGGAGGTGTCCGCGAGCTACCCCGCGCTCGACTTCGGCGATGTCCTCGTCGTCGCGGACGCACCCGCGGGCGACGTCGGCGACCTGGTCGCCGAGATCGGGGCCGTCGACGGCGTGGCGACCGTGCGGGACCCGGCCCCGCTCGGCGAGGAGCAGGCGCTGGTCGTCGTCGATCTCGACACGGACGACCCGGGTGACGCCACCGGCGTGGCCGTCACCGAGGAGATCAGGGACGTTCAGGCCGGGTACGAGACCTGGGTGGGCGGCCGCGCCGGCTCGCAGATCGACTTCACCGACGCGCTCGTCGACGGCTTCCCGCTCACCGCGCTGGTCGTGGCCGTGGCCGTGTTCGTGCTGCTCTTCCTCATGACGGGTTCGCTGCTCGTCCCGCTCAAGGCGCTCGTCATCAACTCGCTGTCGATCGCCGCGTCACTGGGGCTGACGACCTGGCTGCTCACGACGACGACCGGGTCCGGCCTGATCGGCCTCGACGAGCCGCACGGCGGGCTGGAGACCTACGTCGTCGCCCTCGTCGTCGCCTTCGGCTTCGGCCTCGCCATGGACTACGAGGTCTTCCTCCTCGCGCGCATCAAGGAGTACTGGGACCGCACGCGGGACAACGACCTCGCGGTCGAGCGCGGGCTCCAGCGGTCGGGCCGGATCATCACGTCGGCGGCCCTCATCATCATCGCCGTCTTCCTGGGCTTCGCGCTCGGCGAGGTCGCCGCGATCCAGCAGGTGGGCATCGGCCTCGCGCTGACCGTGCTCATCGACGCCACGCTCGTGAGGATGCTGCTCGTCCCCGCCACGATGACACTGCTGGGGCGCTGGAACTGGTGGGCCCCGCCGTCGCTCCGCCGCGTGCACGAGCGGTTCGCCATCCGGCACTAGGGGCGCCCGGACCGCCGTCGGAGAACGCGCGTAGTCTCCCTCCACGTGCGCCTCCTCGTCGATCTGACACCCCTGCGGGAGTCGGTCCCCTACCGGCACCTGTGGATCGGGCAGATGGCGTCCGCCGTCGGCGCCCAGCTGGCAACCACCGCGATCGCGCTCCAGCTGTACGCGCTCACCGGCTCCTCGATGGCGGTCGGGATGGTGGGCCTCGCCGCCCTGCTCCCGATCGTCGTCGTCGGCCTGTACGGCGGGGCCGTCGTGGACGTCATGGATCGCCGCTCGGTCGCGCTGTGGGGTGGGGTCCTGCTCTGGGTGACCGGCGGGCTCAACGTCCTGCAGGCGGCGCTCGGCAACACGAACCCGACGATCCTCTACCTGCTCGTCGCCCTGCACTCGACCGGCTTCGCCATCGTCTCCCCCGCGCGGTCCGCCATCTACCCGCGCCTGCTGCCGAGGGAACAGCTCCCGGCGGCGAACGCGCTCAACGCGGTCGTCATGTCCGGTTCGATGCTCGCCGGCCCGCTCCTTGCGGGGTTCCTCGTCGACATCGCCGGATACACCTGGACCTACGCCACCGACGCGATCCTGTACTCGGTGGCGATGTGGAGCGTGCTCACGCTGCCGAGGATTCCCCCGATGGACGCCGTCGAAGGCGTCCGCGCCCGAATGCCCGGGCTCCGCTCGGTGGCGGAGGGCGTCCGGTTCCTCGCCACCGCGCCCAACATCCGGATGACGTTCCTGACGGACTTCTGCGCGATGATCCTCGCCAACCCGCGCGCCCTGCTGCCCGCGGTCGCGATCGTCTGGCTCGGCGGGACCGAGGGGACGACCGGGATCCTGTCCGCCGCCGTCGCGCTCGGCTCGTTCCTCGCCATGGTCATCTCCGGCCCGGTCGGCCGCGTGCGACGCCAGGGCGCCGGAACCGTGCTCGCGGTGACCGGGTGGGGCGTGGCGATCGCCGCGTTCGGCGTGGCCGTCCTCGTCTCCGGCACCCTCGGTCCCCGGTGGGGCCTCGTCGTCGCCTGCGCGATGCTCGCGACCGCCGGAGCCTGCGACGCCGTCTCGATGGTCTTCCGGACCACCATCATGCAGGTGGCGACCCCGGACCACCTGCGCGGACGGCTCCAGGGCATCTTCGTCGTCGTCGTGGCCGGCGGGCCGCGCCTGGGCGAGTTCCTCCTCGGCAGTCTCGCGAGCGCGATCGGCGAGGGGTGGGCCGCCGTCGTCGCAGGCGGGGCCTGCATCGTCGCCCTGTGGGCGATCACCGCGTGGCAGCGGAGCTTCCTGGCCTACGACGCCCGCGATCCTCAGCCCTGAGGGCGCGCTGGGTGCGGTGGGTGCGGTGGCGGCCGGGTTGGCTGCAGGTGTGGAGGTCGGGTTGGCGGCCGGTCGGCCGCCCGACGACGACGTCGCCCGTTTCGGCGCGCTCGTCCCGGTGGTCAGCCGGTGACCACGCGAACGCCGCCCGTGCGGCCCGAGGGTCGCACGCGCATCCGGGACAGGCCCGGCAGCGCGGCGAGATGGCCCGAGACCGGGTCCAGGTCCGAGGGGCGCAGCAGGTGGCCGAGCGAGGGTGCGCCGTCGGGGCGTCGCGTCGGCCAGACGAACGAACGCAGCCCGAGCCGCGTGATCGAGCGGGCGCGCCAGGAGGCGCCGAGGCGGAGCTCCGCCTGCTCGTCGTAGAAGTCCGCGTGGGTGGAGGTGATGTCGACGAGCCGGCCGGCGACGTCGGACAGCCGCCCGTCGAGGTCCGGGAGCCGCCGCGCGACCCGCGCGGTGAGCAGGCTGTCGACGAGGCCGAGGGTCGCGGTCTGCGCGACGTGGTCGTGACCGAGGAGGTTGGACGTGATCGCGCGCCGGACGGGGCGCCAGGAAGCAAGGTCCAGCCGAGCCGCGTCCGACGGCGGTGCCGCGTACAGCGGCTCGCCGGCACGGGACGGGTCGGCGATGAGGGAGAGCGTGTGCGCCGACCAGTAGTGCTCGAACGCCCTCGTCGTGAGGAAGGCCGTGAGCCGGGACTCGAGGTGGCTCGGCGTGACGAGGATGTCCCGGAGCTGGGCGATGGTCCCCGACATCGCGCCGACGAGCAGGCGGACGGCGCCCCGGGCCCGCTCGCCCAGCGGACGCCGCTCGAACTCGGAGAGGTCGACGGTCTCGGGGCGAATCCCGGTGGCGCTCCCCGCGTAGCCGCGCACGTCGAACGCCGCGTGCTGGTCGATCTGTTCGAGGTCCGGATGCGCGAACGTCGCGGCGTGGGCCCGGTCGGTTGCGGGGTCGGCTGCGGGGTCGAGCCCCGTCACGCGGGTACCCCGCGGCGGTCGAGGGCGTCCTGGACGATGCGCAGGCCGGAAAGGCCGGGCAGGCGCGAGATGTTCGCGTCGATGCGGGCCGCGTAGGAGCGGCCCTCCGGGCCGGAGAACAGGTGACGCATGACGTGGTCGACCTCGGTCTCCGGCATGACGCCGGTGCCGACCGGTCCCCAGAACTTCGTCAGGGCGAAGCGCGCGATCTTCTGCGCCTTCGGATGCCCCTCGAGCCGCTTGCGGGCCTGGGTCGCGTAGAAGGCCACGTGTCGGGACTCCTGCTTTGCGATGCGCTGCAGCAGCGTGGTGAGGACGGGCTCCCCCTCGAGCGCGGCGAGCCGGCGGTACGCCTCGCCGGCCGACCACTCGTTTGCCGCTCCCCACGCCATGTGCACGGCGATGAAGTCCTTGCCGATGAGGTTCGACCCCAGGGACTGGACGACGGGCGAGAGCCTGTCCTTCCATCCGAGCTTGAGCCGCTTCGCCTTGAGCTGGTCGAAGTCGAGGGCGATGTCGTGGCGCGCGAGCACGGAGGAGAGCGCCTCCCCGTGCCAGAACTCCTCGCGGTTCCAGAAGGTCATGAAGGCGGAGACAACTCCCTCGGCGTGCGAGGGGGTCACCAGCATGTCGCGGAGGTAGCAGACCGTGTGGTACTCGACGTCCGCCATGTATCGGATCGTTCGAAGGGTGCGCGGCGGCAACGGGTGCTCGAGGAAGACGTCGAGGTCGAGGTCCTCGTAGCCCACCCGCTCCGACGTCCGGGTGAATCCATCGATGTCGAACGCCATGACTCGTAGGTTAGCGGGCAAGGCGGATCGACGTCCGGGCGGTCTCGGTGGCGGTGGTGCTCCGCTATGTGCGTTCGACCTGGGTGTTCGATCTGGGTGTTCGACGACGCCCCGCGTCCCCCTCGAGAGTCCGGTCGTCCAATGTGGTGACGCCGTCAGCCGTCGGCGTCCCCCGTCGCTCCTCTCCCCCCGTCGCTCCTCTCCCCCCGTCGCTCCTCTCCCCTCGTCTCGACCAGCCCCGGGTTGGTCGGCTTCCGCTCGGGTCGGCTTTCGCCCGGGTCGGCTTTCTCCCGGGTCGGCTTTCTCCCGGGTCGGCTTCTTCCGCGCCGTTTCCATCTGATCCCACCTCGGCTCCGTCGCCTTCCGGTCTGGCTCCGTCGCCTTCCGGTCTGGCTCCGTCGTCTGCCGGTCTGGCTCCGTCGTCTCCCGTCCTGGATCGGGGGGCCGGAAGGTGGGGATTGTGTCAAGCCGTGGGGCGGTCGCCTGTGGATGAGGTGGCGCGTCGACTACCTGTGGAAATCGGCGGAATTGCAACGAAAAGTCTTGACACTCGAACACCTGTTCGATAGACTTCGGGGAAGGAAGACAGGCCAGGACTCAACGACGAGCGGGGGTGGACAGACATGGCACAACACGACCTCATCGACCAGCGCCCCGGTGCCGCCGGCCACCCGCTGGAGCAGCTGCGCGACCTCGTCCACAGCCTGGAGGACCTGGTCGGCCTGGACGCCCACGCCCTGTCCTCCGCGGAGCTCACGGAGGGGATCGGGCTGGTCGAGCAGGCCGGCCGGCGCCTGGCCCACATCGAGTCCTCCCTCATCGGCGCCGTCGAGTCCTCCGGCACGTGGTCCTTGGACGGACACCGCACCCTGGCCACCTGGCTCCGAGCGCGCACCTCAGCCAGCAAGGCCGCGACGGCCGTCACGGTCCGTAACTCCCGGGGACTGCGCCACCACCTCCCCCACGCCGCCAAGTCTCTGGCAGCGGGCAGGATCGGGGCCGATCACGTCTCCGTGCTGACCCGGCACGTGCTGTCCAACCCGCACCTGGTCGACCTGGTCGCTGACCCCGAGACTGAGACGATGCTCGTGGCCCATGCGGAGCAGCACGACGCGTCCAACTTCGACATCATCGTCCGCCGCTGGGCCACCCAGGCCGACCCCGCAGCCGCCGACCGGGCCTGGCAGGACCCCACCCGCCGTGAGCACCTCGCGATCTCACCGACCATGGGTGGCTGGCACCTCGTGGGGTGGTTGGACGAGGCCAGCGGACACGTCGTCCGTACCGCCATGGACGCCATCGCCGGCTCCCAGCGCCAGGCCGGTGACGGGCTCACCATCGCCGAACGGCGCGCCGGTGCGCTTGTGACCGCGAGCCACAAGATGCTGACGGATGGTTCGGTGACTCCGAACGCGCGGATCCGACCCCACATCACCATCACCGCCACCCTGGAGACGGTCCGGGCGATCATCGAGGCCAGCGAGCACCCCCTGACCGGGCCCGACGCTCACGGCAACGACACGCCCAGCGACGCGAGCACGGCACACGGCGGACAGACCTTCGGGACCGGCGATGCCTCCGCGCAGCCTGCGCTGCCGGACCTGTCGACCTGGGCCCCGGGTGACGACCACCAGATCGGCACCGGACTGGACTACCAGGTCCTCAAGGGCATCGAGCCGGCCACGTTCAGTGACCGGAGCCCGCTCAGCCCGAAGATGCTCGCCCGGTTCCTGTGCGACAGCGAATGGGCCCGCGTCATCTTCGGACCCGAGTCCACCGTCCTGGACGTCGGCCGAGCCCAACGCATCCACCCCGCGAACATGGTCCGAGCGGTCATCGCCCGCGACCAGCACTGCCAGTACCCCGGCTGTCAGTCACCACCCGAGTACGGCGAGATCCACCACGCCCTGCAATGGTTCACCCACTCGGGGCCCACGGACGTCGAGCACGGAATCCTGCTGTGCTACCACCACCACACCTACGTCCACAAACACGACATCACCATCACCTCGGTCGGAGGCGAATGGATCTTCACCCGCCCCAGCGGCGAACCCATCACCCCGCGAGTACCACACACATGGACCCCCGACCCTTCGCCGAACACACAGCCGAACGAGACCCCACTCGACCAGGACGACCCAGGGAACAGGTCGGGGGACAACTCTGCCCACAGCGACGTGACCGACGGACGCGACGAGCCTGAGGGACCCGGCGAGCCCACGGAATGGTGACCGCTCAGCTGATCCGACGGCTCAGAGAGATGCGAGCGTCAGCGCAGGAAGAGTGCCCGGAGTCGGGCGGTGGTCAGCCACAGGCCGAGTCCGATCATCCCGACGAAGTAGCCGAGATGGCCGAGCGTCGACCACTCGATGTGCCCGACCGAGAGGTGCCGCATCATCTCCACGCCGTGCCACAGCGGCAGCGCCTTGATGAACCACTGGGCGGCCTCGGGGTAGACCTCGATCGGGTAGAGCGTCGCGGACAGCAGGAACATCGGCAGCATGACGAAGCCGATGACATCCATCTGCTGGAAGGTCCGCATGAAGCTCGTGACGCCCATGCCGATCGCCGCGAACCCGAACGCGACGAGGACCGCGGCGGGGATCATGAGCAACGCCCACCAGCTCGTCACGAGCCCCATGATCCCCATGACGCCGAGGAACCCGGTCGCGTACAGCAGGCCGCGGAACAGGGCCATGAAGATCTCGCCGAGCGCGACGTCGAGCGGCCCGAGGGAGGTCTGCAGCATCGCCTGGTAGAGCTTGGCGTAGTTGAGCTTGAAGAAGACGTTGAACGTGGAGTCGTAGATCGCCCCGTTCATAGCCGACGTCGCGAGCAGCGCCGGCGCGATGTACGCCGCGTAGTCGACCAGCTGCCCACCCGGTCCCGTGACCTGGCCGACGATGCCGCCCATGCCGACGCCCATGGCAAGCAGGTAGAGCACCGGCTCGAAGAAGCCGGAGACGAGGATGATCCAGTTCTGCGCGAACACCACCGCGAATCCGCGCTCGATGACGGCGCGCGTGTTGCGCGCCCACACCGAACGGATCCTGGCGGTGACCGTGAGGCGCCCGGAGGGCCGGGTGAGGGTCATGCGCCGAGCCTCTTCGTGTACCCACGCCGCGCCCACGCCAGCCCGAGAAGCACGAGGGCGACGAGCACGGCCACGTGCACGACCATGAGCCACGGCGGGACGTCCGCCCCGTACGAGGCGACGCGGGCGAGCTGGGTGCCGTGCCAGACGGGCGAGATCCAGCCGATCCACTGCAGGTAGACCGGGAGCACACCGAGCGGGAAGAACGTGCCCGAGAAGAGGAACATCGGCATGACGATGAAGCGCTGGATGAAGGAGAACTGGAAGCCCTCGTTCTCCAGCGTCGAGGAGTACGCCTGCAGGGGCGCGCCGAAGGCCGCGGCGGTGAGCACGCCGATCGGGACGACGAGGATCGAGGCCGCCGACGACGTCGCACCGAACGCGAGCATGATCAGCCAGAACACGGTGCACTGGGCCGTGAAGCGGATCATGACGCCGGTGAAGTGGCCGAAGGCGATCTGGCCCGGCGTCATCGCGGTGGCGGCCGGACCGTAGTAGAGGCGGTCCCACTTGAACCCGCCGAACACCGGGAAGGTGAGCTCGCCGGAGGTCGACATGACGGTCGTCGACACGAGGATGGCCGGGGCGACGAACACGAGGTACTCCACGCCGTCGACCTGCCCGGCCCCCGACTGCACGAGCGTGCCCAGGCCGATGCCCATGGCGATCATGTAGAGCAACGGCTGCCCGACGGCGTACATCAGCGCCGAGAAGGCGTACGCCCGGAACTTCCGCATCCATGCCTCGACCTCGAACCACCAGCCCCAGCGCCGGGTGACCCGAGCCATGGCGAGGTGCCGCTCGGTGGCGCCCGCCGACGTCTCACCCGCCGGCCGCGTCCCGAGCGCCGAGCCGTTCGCGGTCACGTCGCTGCTAGTCAACGAGACTCCTGCCCGTCAGGCGGAGGAACACGTCCTCCAGGGAGGAGCGGCGTACGAGGGACGTCACCGGGTTCAGCCCGCGGCGGCCGACCTCCTCGAGCGCGCCCTCGCCGTCGTGCGCGTACATGAGCACGCGGTCCGGCAGGATCTCGATGCGGTCGGCGATGTCCGTGAGCTCGTCGACCACGGTGGCGTTGCGCTCCGAACCGAAGCGCAGCTCGACGACCTCGCGCGTGGAGTACTCGCGGATGAGGCCCTGCGGGGACCCCGACGCCATGATCTTCCCGTGGTCGACGACGATGAGACGGTCGCAGAGCTGCTCGGCCTCGTCCATGAAGTGCGTGGTCACGACGAGGGTCGTGCCGTTCTCCTTCAGCCGGAACAGCCGGTCCCAGAGGATGTGTCGGGCCTGCGGGTCGAGCCCGGTGGTCGGCTCGTCGAGCAGGAGCACCTTCGGGTCGTTGACGAGCCCACGGGCGATCGTGAGCCGGCGCTTCATGCCGCCCGAGAGGGCTTGGACCTTCGACTTCGCCTTCTCGGTCAGCTGCGCGAACTGAAGCAGCTCGTCCGCCTTCGGCCCCAGCTCGGCGCGCGTAATGCCGAAGAACCGGCCGTACATGATGAGGTTCTCCCGCACGCGCAGCTCCTCGTCGAGGTTGTCCTGCTGCGGGATGACGCCGAGGTGCGCGCGCACCTGCGGGCCCTGGAGCCCGGGGTCCATGCCGAGGACGGACAGCTCCCCGCCGGTGCGGTCGAGCGTGCCGCCGATCATGCGCATCGTCGTCGACTTGCCGGCCCCGTTCGGGCCGAGCAGTCCGAAGCTCTCCCCCGGCGCCACCTCGAAGTCGATGCCGTCGACGGCGACGAAGTCGCCGTACGTCTTGCGCAACGCATGGGCGTGGATGGCTGGAGGCACGGATGGACGATAGTCGACCCCGCCCACGCTGCCGAACTCATTTCAGACGACGGGTGTCCCCTGGCCATGGCGCCGTCCCGTCGAGCGCCCGCCGGGCCCGGTCGCGGGCCTCGCGCGAGGAGGCGACGAGGTCCTCCGGCGCCCCGGCCTCGGTCCGCAGGGTGAGAGCGCGTTCGAATGCCACAAGAGCCTCGGAGACGTTCCCGGCGGACCAGTGCGCCTTGCCGAGGTGCTGCGTCATCACCGCCTCACGGGGCGTGCCCGCCGTCTCGGCGACGAGCGAGTCGTAGATGTCGATCGCCTCGGCCGTGCGGCCGAGGTCCCGCAGGACGTCGGCGTGCAGCGCCCGGTGCCGGGGCGTCGGCCGCGAGCCGACCAGGTCACGGGCGATCGGCAGGGCCGACCCGGGGCGGCGCGACCACAGCAGGACGAGGAGCTCCAGCGTCGGATCGTCGCCCTGCGCCGCCCGGAAGGCCGCCTCGTCGTCGATGACCGGGAGGAGGGTGTCGGAGTCGAAGTGCCAGCCCGACCCACCGGTCACGGTCGGCACGGACCCCTGTGACGGGTCCCGACTCACTCGAAACGGCTCGTGTCTCCGGCGCCCTCCCGGGCGACGACCGGCTCGCCGGACGAGAGGTCGACGACCGTGGTCGGCTCGGTGGAGGTCACCTCGGAGTCGATGACCACATCGAGCGCGTGCCCGACCTCGTCGGCCACCATCCACCCCTCGCTCATCGGGGCGTTCTGCTCGGGGAGGATCAGGGTGGAGGACAGGATCGGCTCGCCGAGCTCCCGGACGAGGGCGAGGGCGACCGGGTGGTCCGGGATGCGCACGCCGACCGTCAGCTTCTTCGGGTGCACCATCATCCGCGGCACCTCCTTGGTCGCCCTGAGGATGAACGTGTACGGCCCGGGCGTGAGCGACTTGATGAGCCGGAACTCCGAGTTGTCCACGATGACGACCGACCCGAGCTGGGCGAAGTCGTGGCAGACCAGTGTGAAGTGGTGCTTCTTGTCGATGCGGCGGATGCGCGTGATCCGCTCGATCGCCTCCTTGTTGCCGGGCGAGGCGCCGAGCGCGTAGCCGGAGTCGGTCGGGTACGCGATGAGCCCGCCGGAGCGCAGGACGTCGACCGCCTGGGCGACCTTGCGGGGCTCGGGATCCTTCGGGTGGATGTCCAGGTGACGAGTCATCTGCCCATGGTGCCAGTCGTCCCGCCGCCGGTCGCGCCGTCCGTGACCCGATTCGCGAACCCGGGGCGCCGACCTCCGGCTCGTCAGCCCTCGGGGCGCACGAGGTTCTCGACCTGCTGGACGAGCCGGAAGCCGAGCCGTTCGTACAGCCGCCGCGGCCCGTCGACGTCGGTCCACGTGCCGAGCTGGATCGCGGATGCGCCGTCGCCGAGCTCGCGACAGGCGATCGCGCTGGTGAGGGCCGCGCCGATCCCACGCCCGCGGGCGGCGGGGCGCGTGCCGAGCCCGGAGAGCACGGCCACCTCTCCCCCGCCGAGCATCGGCGCCCGGTTGCAGGCCATGACGGCGAGCCACGTCCCGTCCTCGACGTAGCCGGTCCAGGACAGCTCGTCCACGTGCTGCAGCGCCCAGGTGTCCGGGTACGCCTCGGCGAGCACGTCGGGGACGATCACACTCGCCTCCGCCGGCTCGAGCGCCCGGGCGTTCCCCTCCCCGTCCCGCCGCGGCGGCGCCTCGGTGAGCACGAGCAGGTCCCACGCGCGTCCCGACGTCAGGGACGGCCACGGCTCCGCCGCCGCGTCCCCCGCCCGACGACGGACCTCGTCCAGGGTGCCGAGCGGCGCCTGGACGGAGGTCACGTCGTCGAGCGGGTGGGACAGCAGGAGGTCGGCGATCTCGCCGATCTCGCCGGAGGCGAGGAGCCGGAGGCCCGAACCGCGAGGGTCGGGTCCGACCCCGACCCCGGCCCGGTCGGACTGTGCGAGGACCGTCGCCCCGAACCGGGCCGCCTGTGCGCGGTAGAACATGTCGCCCGCGAGGAAGCCCGTGTCGGTCAGGCTCACACGTCGGCCTTCGGGGCCGCTGCCTCGTCGGACTCCTCGTCCTCCTCCTCGGGCACGAAGTCCACGCCGGCCTCGGCACGCTGGGCGTCCGTGATCGGCGCGGGAGCCGCGGTCAGCGGGTCGAAGCCGCCGCCGGTCTTCGGGAAGGCGATGACCTCGCGGATGGAGTCCACGCCATGCAGGAGGGCGACGATGCGGTCCCAGCCGAACGCGATCCCGCCGTGCGGGGGCGCGCCGAACGCGAAGGCGTCGAGCAGGAAGCCGAACTTCTCCTGCGCCTCCTCCTCGCCGATGCCCATGACCGAGAAGATGCGCTCCTGGACGTCCCGGCGGTGGATACGGATCGACCCGCCGCCGATCTCGTTGCCGTTGCAGACGATGTCGTACGCGTAGGCCAGCGCGTTCGCCGGGTCCTCCTCGAAGCGGTCGATCCACTCCGGGGTCGGCGACGTGAAGGCGTGGTGAACGGCAGTCCACTTCCCCTCGCCGACGGCGACGTCCCCCTCCTCCTCGGCCTCGTCCGTCGACTTGAACAGGGGCGCGTCGACGATCCACACGAACGCCCACTCGTCCTCGTCGATGAGGCCGACCCGCCGGGCGATCTCCTGCCGGGCCGCGCCGAGCAGGCCACGGGAGGCGGTCGGGGCGCCGGCGGCGAAGAAGACGCAGTCGCCCGGCTTCGCGCCGACGGCCTCGGCGAGGCCCTCGCGCTCGGCGTCGGAGATGTTCTTGGCGACGGGGCCGCCCAGGGTGCCGTCCTCTCCGATCGTCACGTATGCCAGGCCGCGGGCGCCGCGCTGCTTGGCCCACTCCTGCCAGGCGTCGAACGTGCGCCGGGGCTGGCTCGCTCCCCCGGGCATGACGACGGCGCCGACGTACGGGGCCTGGAACACGCGGAACGGCGTGTCGGCGAAGAAGTCCTTCAGCTCGGTGATCTCGACGCCGAACCGGAGGTCCGGCTTGTCCGATCCGAAGCGGCGCATGGCCTCCGCGTACGTCATGCGCGGGATGGGGCGCGGGATGGAGTGGTCGATGAGGTCCCACAGCTCCGCGAGGATCTCCTCCGCGACGGCGATGACGTCGTCCTGCTCGACGAAGCTCATCTCGACGTCGAGCTGCGTGAACTCGGGCTGGCGGTCGGCGCGGAAGTCCTCGTCCCGGTAGCACCGGGCGATCTGGTAGTACCGCTCCATCCCGGCGACCATGAGCAGCTGCTTGAACAGCTGCGGGGACTGCGGGAGCGCGTACCACGAACCCGGCGCGAGGCGGGCGGGGACGATGAAGTCCCGGGCGCCCTCCGGCGTCGAGCGGGTGAGGGTGGGGGTCTCGATCTCGACGAACTCCTGCGCGTCGAGCACGCGCCGGGCCGCCTGGTTGACCTTCGCGCGGAGCCGCATCCCGGCCGCGGGGCCGGACCGACGCAGGTCGAGGTACCGGTGCTTGAGGCGGGCCTCCTCGCCGACCGTGCCGGAGTCCGAGGCGTTGTCGGAGATCTGGAACGGCAGCGGCGCGGAGGTGTTGAGGATCTCGATGCGGTCGGCGACGACCTCGATCTGGCCGGTCGGCAGGTCCGGGTTCGCGTTGCCCTCCGGGCGCACGCGCACGCTGCCGGTCACCTGGACCACGAACTCGCCGCGCAGGTCGTGCGCCTGCTCCTCGTCCCGCATGACGACCTGGACGATGCCCGACGCGTCGCGCAGGTCGAAGAACGCCACCCCGCCGTGATCGCGGCGGCGGTCCACCCACCCCGCGAGGGTGAGGGTCGAGCCGTCGTCGGCCGTCGTGAGGGTTCCTGCCTGGCGCGTGCGGAGCACTGCGGTTCCTTTCGGTCGGTGGGTCCCGCGAGACGGGCGGGCCACCCCCGATGGTACGTCTCACGGGCAATCGGATTGTCCGCCGCCCCCGATTGGGCGACGATCAGCACGTGCCACAGCCTCTCCCCCGGGACTCCGAGCAGAACGCGGACACCGGAGCGATCAAACTTCTGCTCGTCGTCTCGGTCGCCCTGGTCACCTTCGTCGCGTTCGAGGCGCTCGCCGTCGCCTCCGCGATGCCGACCGTCTCGCACGAGCTGGGCGGCGAGCAGCTCTACGCACTGGCGTACGGGATCACCCTCGCCAGCCAGGTCGCGACCACGCCGCCCGCCGGTCGCTGGTGCGACGCCGGCGGCACGAGGCTCGCGCTCATCACGGGCGTCGCTACGTTCATCGTCGGGCTCGTCATCGCGGGCGCGGCCCCCGAGATGTGGGTCCTCGTCATCGGCCGGGCCGTCCAGGGCATCGGCGGTGCACTCGTCATCGTCCCGCTCTACGTGCTCGTGGGCACGGTCGTCCCGGCGCGGCGGCGGCCCGGGTTCTTCGCCGCGTTCTCGGCCGCCTGGGTCGTGCCGTCCCTGGTCGGCCCGGTCCTCGCCGGCTTCCTCGCGGAGCACGCCTCGTGGCGCTGGGTGTTCCTCGGCATCGCCGCGGTCGCTCTGCCCGCCCTGTTCCTCGTGCTCGGCGTCCTCGCCCGGATCGGCCGCTCCGACGACCTGCCCAACCCCGACGACGTCCCGGCCGCCCCCGCCGGCGGGAGCCGGGGCGTCGTCTGGTTCGCGATCGGCGCCGGGGTCGGCGCCGCGCTCCTGCAGTCGACCGGGGCCGAGCCCGGCGAGCGGGGCGGGGTCACGCTCACCGACGCCATCGCCATCGCGCTCGCGCTCGTCGCACTCGCCGTCTGCGTGCCCGGCCTCCTGCCACGCGGCGCGCTGCGGCTGCGGCCCAAGGTCCCCGCGCTCATCACCGGCCGCGCCCTGCTCAACGGATCCTTCATCGGCGTCGAGGTCTTCCTCGTGCTCATGCTGCAGCGTCAGCACGACTGGAGCCCGATGGCCGCCGGCCTGGTCCTCACGACCGGGTCGCTGTCCTGGGGCGCCGCGTCCGTCGTCGCCGCGCGCGTGAGGACCGAGACGGCGCGCGCCCGGCTGCCGTGGATCGGCACCGCGCTCCTCGCCCTCGGGATCCTCCTCGTCATGCCGTCCGCGTGGCCGAGCGTGCCGGCCTGGCTGACGATCGTCGGCTGGGTCTTCGGCGGCGGCGGGATCGGGCTGGCCATGTCCGCCTCGTCCGTCCTCGCCCTCGGCTGGACGCCGCGTGCCCGTCAGGGCGAGGTCAGTGCGCACCTCCAGATCGCCGACGCGCTCGGCGCCGCGGTCCTCGTGGCATTGACGGGCCTGGCGGTCGCGGTCGTCCCGCTCGGCTCCTCCGGCGAGCTCCCGTACCTTGCGGCGCTCGGCATCGGCTTCGTCCTGTCCGTCGTCGCCGCGACCGCCTCCTACCGGTCGCAGGGCGAGCCCGCGGCCGAGGAGGCCACCCCCATGACCGGGCCGGCGCCGTCGTCGGGCCTGTAACGGTTCTCACCGCGCCCTCCTCTTAAGCAAGGACGCCCTCCGGCACTAGTCTGGGTGGTGCGAGTGCGCCATCCATGGCCGCGCACGCCCTACTCACCTTCTCCGGCGCACAAGGCGCGGATGATCTCGGGCACTGTGCGGCACGCGCCCAGGTAGGGGCGCCCCTCTCGCCGTATCCCGAGGAGAACCGTGTCCCATCACGCGCCCGAAACCATGCCCGACGACGCCGCCGAGACCCCGGCGACCTTCGCCGACCTCGGGCTCCCCCACGACCTGCGCCGCGCGGTCGAGGAGCTCGGCTTCACCACCCCCACGCCCGTCCAGGCCCGTACGATCCCGGTGCTGCTGTCCGGCCGCGACGTCGTCGGCGTCGCCCAGACCGGCACCGGAAAGACGGCTGCGTTCGGCCTCCCGCTGCTCGCCGCCATCGACACGTCCGAGCGCCGCGTCCAGGCGATCGTGCTGGCGCCCACCCGTGAGCTCGCCATCCAGGTCGCCGACGCCCTCGAGGACCTCGCGCACCGCATGGACGGCCTCAAGGTGCTGCCGATCTACGGCGGCTCGTCCTACACGCCGCAGCTGCGGGGCCTGAAGGACGGCGCCCAGGTCGTCGTCGGCACGCCCGGTCGCGTCATCGACCACATCGAGCGCGGGTCGCTCGACCTGGCCGGCGTGAAGTACCTCGTGCTCGACGAGGCCGACGAGATGCTCCGCATGGGCTTCGCCGAGGAGGTCGAGTCGATCGCGTCGCACGTGCCGACCGACCGCCGCACGGCCCTGTTCTCCGCCACGATGCCCTCGGGCATCCGCCGCGTCGCCGCCACGCACATGACCGACCCCGTGCACATCTCGGTCACGCCGCCCGCCACCACGGTCGCGAACATCACCCAGACGTACGCCGTGGTCCCTTTCCGGCACAAGACCGGCGCCCTCGCCCGCATCCTCGCGGTGTCCGACGCCGAGGCCGCCATCGTCTTCGTCCGCACCAAGGCGCAGGTCGAGGAGGTCGCGATCGAGCTCCAGTCGCGCGGCGTCACCGCCGCGGCACTGTCCGGCGACGTCCCCCAGCGGGAGCGCGAGCGGCTCGTCGAACGCCTGCGCGCCGGCACCCTCGACGTCCTCGTGGCGACCGACGTCGCCGCCCGCGGTCTCGACGTCGAGCGCATCGGGCTCGTCGTCAACTACGACGTGCCGCGCGAGACCGACTCCTACGTCCACCGCATCGGCCGCACGGGCCGCGCGGGGCGCACCGGCCGCGCGCTCACGTTCCTCACGCCCCGCGAGAAGGGCCGGCTCGGCCAGATCGAGCGCGCCACGGGCGCCACGCTGACCGAGGCCGTCATCCCGACTCCCGCCGACGTCTCCGCGCACCGGGCGCGGACGATCCTCGCCTCGACGTCCGCCCGCCACGACGCCGGCCGCCTCGAGCTCTACCGGACGCTGCTCGCCGAGGCCATGGGCGACACGGCGCCGGCCGACCCGGCCGAGGTCGCCGCGACCCTGCTCGCGCTCGCCGTCGGCGACGAGGGCCCGCGGACCTCGAAGGAGCCCGACGACCTCGGCCTGCCGCACCGCGAGGAGCAGGGCGGCAAGCGGGCCTGGAAGGACGACCGCCCCCAGGCGTCCGGCGCCGACAAGCGCCGCCCGCGCCGCGAGGAGAGCATCGACGAGGACGGCGAGTTCGTCTCCGCCCGCTTCGAGGACGGTCGCGAGCGCGGTGGCCGGGTCAACCGTCGCCGCAGCAACGACGGTTCCTCGGTCACCTACCGCGTGGACGTCGGTCACCGCGACGGCGTGCGCCCCGGCTCGATCGTCGGCGCCATGACGGGCGAGTCCTCGCTGTCCGGTAGCGACATCGGCAAGATCGATATCTTCCCGAGCTTCGCGCTCGTCGAGGTCACCTCCCCGATCGACAACCGGTCGATGGAGAAGCTCGGCCGCGCCGTCATCGGCGGCCGCCGGCTCAACCTCCGCGAGGACACCGGCCCGAAGTCCGGCCCGCGTCGAGGCGGCGAGGGCCGCTTCGCCAAGGAGTCCTTCGGCGACCGACGCCCCGGGAAGGGCATCCGGGACAAGGCGCGCGGTGAGCGTGGCGGGGAGAAGTCGTTCTCCGGCCGGCCGCGTCGCGAAGGCGAGTGGACCGAGCGGCGCGCGAGCGCTCCCTCGCGTCCCCGTCAGCCGAGGTACTGAGCAGCCGTAGCTGCACCGCAACGCGCGACGCGCCGGCCCGTATCGGGCCGGCGCGTCGCGCGTGTCGGGGCTCGGTCGGTCGAGCTAGCGACGGATGGTCGCCAGGGCGTCCCGGAACGCACCGAAGCCCTCGACGTGCTGCGTGAGCGGCCGGGTGATCTCGGCGTCGACGTGCGAGGCGACGGCCTCCGCGAGCCGACGACGGACCGCGCGGGCACGCCGGGCGGCGCCGACCCGTGCGGCCTGGGCGCCGACGAGCCACAGGAGAAGTCCGACGAGGACTCCCCCGATGAGCAGTAGCGTCGGCACGGGCCAGCCGCCGATGTCCGGGGTCGGGATCTCGGGCATGCGCAGGTACCCGACGAGCGCGAGGGCGGCGAGCCACAGCCCGCCGACGACCGCGGCGCCAAGCATCAGCCACTGGAGCGCCCCGGTGACCTTCCACCACGCGGGCCGGCGGTCCTGACCGAGGTCGACGGCGCTGACGGCGCCGTCGAGGTGGGCGAGCAGCGCCGGGAGCCGGGACTCGACGTCGGAGGCGACGTCCATGCGCCAGCCGCTCGGCAGCTCGGCGGCGCGGGCGTCGGCGTGCGCGCGGACCGACCGGTTGAGGGTGGAGACCTGCGCCGGGCTCGCCGGCGGCAGCGAGGTCGCGCGCTCGACGCCCGAGCCCGCCTTGAGCCCGAGACGACGCAACGGATCACGCCGCAGTCGGGAGACCCAGCGGACCGGCGGCCATCCGACGCGCCTGAGGGCGCCCGCCCGGTAGGAGTCGGCGGCCGCACGCTCGACGAGGGGGATGCCGGCGGCGGCGCCGGCCGCCTCGACGACGTCCGCGCCGCCCGCGGCCCGACGAACGTCCTTCCCTGACGGGCCGCCCGAGCGGGCGCCGTCGAGCCCCGCCGCCTCGGCGAGGGCGTCGGCGGCAGTCCGCACGTCGGCGGCCAGGCGCGCATGTGCGGCGACCTGCGAGCGGGCCTGCCGCCCGAGCGCGGCGACCAGCTCGGGCACGCCCTCGCCCGTCCGCGCGGAGGCGAGGAGGACGGGGACGTCGCCGAGTCCGTCCTCGGCGAGGATCCGCCTGAGGTCGGCGGTGACGGCCGCCCGCGAGTCGGCGCCGAGCGTGTCGGCGTGGTTGAGCACGACGAGCGTGACGTCGGCGTGTCGGGACATGGGCGCGAGGAACTCGCGGTGGACCACGGCGTCGGCGTACTTCTGCGGGTCGAGCACCCACACCAGGACGTCCACCCGCTCGGCCAGGGATGCCGCGAAGGAACGGTGGGCGGCGACCGTCGAGTCGATGTCCGGCAGGTCGAGCAGCACGAGCCCGGCGGAGTCGGCGTCGGCCGGTGCGCTCGTCCGCGGTTTCTTGCGGCCGGCGGGGCCGATCGGGCGCGGGCCCGCGGGACGGGCGACGCGGTCGGTGACGCCGAGCCAGTCCAGGAGATCGGAGGTGGCGCCCGCGCCGTCGGGTCCGGGTGCGAACGTCACGGCCTGGGGGTGGTCCGTCGTCGGGCGGGTG
>FUHX01000049.1 GCA_900163555.1 Actinomycetales bacterium JB111
GGCGGGCAGGCGGGCAGGCGGGCAGGTGAGGAGACGAGAAGGCGAGAAGGCGAGAGGGCGAGAAGGCGAGAGGGCGAGAAGGTGCGCGACGTCGTCGTCGGCCGGTTCTGGTCGCCTGCTGAAACGACGAGTGGGACGGTGCCGGTCCCGGAGCTGTGCGCTCCGGCGACCGACGCCGTCCCACCCGTGGGGAGCTCTACGTAAGAGGAGAACTCAGTAGGTCGTGCGGTTCTCGTCCGCCTCCGCCTCGGCCTCGGGCGCACCCGAGGCCTCGGAGGTGATCGCCTGCGGGGCGTTGCCGGACTTGAGGGCGGCCAGGCGGGCCTCGATCTCGAGATCCTTGCCGTGGTCGGCGAGCTCCGCGAACTGGTCCTCGATCGAGCCGGCGCTGATCTCGGCCTGGCCGGCGACGAACGCCTCCTCGCGGCGGACCTGGTCCTCGAAGCGGGAGATCTCGCTCGTCGGGTCGAGGACGTTGATCGAGGAGATCGCGCCCTGCACCTGCTTCTGGGCGCTCGCGGTCTTCTGGCGGGCCACGAGCTGGTCGCGCTTGGACTTCAGCTCGTCGAGCTTGCCGCGCATCTGGACCAGGCCGGTCTTCAGCTTCTCGACGACCTCCTGCTGGGAGGAGATCATCGGCTCGGCCTCCTTGGCCTCGTTCTCGGCCGAGATCTGCTTGTTGAGGGCGACCTTCGCGAGATTGTCGAACTTCGCGGCGCCGGCGGCGTCGCCCGAGTTCCGGAGCTCCTCCGCCTTGTTCGAGGCGGCGAGCGCCTTGTTGCCCCAGTCGCTCGCGTCGCGGACGTCCTCGGCGTGGTCGCGCTCGGCGAGCCGGAGGTTGCCGATCGTCACGGCGACCGCGTCCTCGGCCTCCTTGATCGACGCGGTGTAGTCACGGACCATCTGGTCCAGCATCTTCTCGGGGTCCTCGGCGCGGTCCAGCAGCGCGTTGATGTTGGCCCGGGTGAGCTGGGCGATGCGTCCGAAGATGCTCTGCTTCTCTGCCATCGTTACTCCTCGTCGATGTACGACCGAGCGGTCGTGTGGTGGGCGGTGCCCATCTTTCCCTGATTCGGCCGGGTGGTGGGGGGCGTCGGCGCCCGGTCGCCGAGGTCAGGCCGTCAGAAGCGGCCCGATCCGCTGCTCCCGCCGAAGCCACCTCCTCCGCCACCGAACCCGCCGCCGAAGCCTCCGCCACGCCGGCCCCCTCCGCCGCCGCTGAGCAGGCCGGAGATGATGCCGCCGACGATCATCGAGCCGACGTCCAGGCCGCCGCCGCGCCGGCCGTAGCCACCGCGTCCGTACCCGCCCCCGTAGGGGTTCCCGCCGAAGGAGTCGAGGTCGCCCTGCACGGCCTGCTCCGCGGTCCGGAACTGGCTCTCGGCGCTCTGCGCGCTGCGGTGGGCCTCCTCGGGGCTCGCCTCGAGCAGCTGCTTCGCCTCGTTCAGCGCCCGCAGTCCCGAGCTGTAGGCGGTGCGCGCGCGCTCGCCCACGGCGCCGCGGCGCGTGGAGATCAGCCGGTCGACCGACTCCGCGAGCGCGTCCGCCCGCGCGATCTTCTGCTCCGCCATCGTGCGCTTGCGGCGGGTGTTCTCCTCGCGCTCGCGGTACGGCGCGAGGATCTCGTCGATGGCGTTCTCCGCGCTCTCGAGCTGGTCGAGGGCGGCGAGCGGGTCCCCGCCCGTCCGTGCCTGCTCGCCGGCCTCGATGGCGGCGACGGCGTCCGTGCGGGCCGCCGCCACGGCCGCGTTGCCCTGGGCGAGCCGGTCGGCGTCCTCGATGTCGGCGGAGATCGAGGCGATCGCCTTCGGGAGGTTCGTGGTCGCCGACTCGAGCTCCTTGCCCGCGCCGCTCACGCGCTCCGCGAGCTGCGCGGCCTGCTGGACGGCCGCCTCGGCCACGCGGGCGTGCACGACCGCGGCCGACCGGTTCTTCGGGGCGGTCGCCTGCCCCTCCTGGATGCTGGCCAGCGCGGAGTCGAGCAGGTCGTCCGCATGGTCGGGGTCCTCGGAGATGGACTGCAGGGCGCTCGCCGGGTAGCGGGTCGAGAGCGCGCGCAGGTTGATGCGCGAGTTGTCGACGAGCGCGCGCACCTCCTCGGCCCGCTGGCCCGTCTCGGTGAGAACCTCCTCCACCCGGGACTCGATGTCCCGCAGCCGCTCGAACTCCTCGCGCTGCGCCTCGAGGGTCGTGTCGACCTCGTGGGACCGGTCGAGGATGCGCAGCAGCAGCCGGCGCTCCTCCGGCTCGGTCTCCGGCTTGTCGTCGTCGAGCAGGCGGCGGGCCTCGAAGGCGTCGGCCACGGCCGCCTGGGCCCGCGCGAGCGCCGCCGTGAACTCGTCCGTCCGCTGCAGCCCGAACTGGAGCTTCGCGAACTCCAGCTCAGAGGCCGACGACCGGACGGCGTCGTCGGCGGCCAGGAGCTTCGACCCGGCCTCCGTGCGCAGCTCGGGAAGCGGGAGGCGCGCCGGGTGGTTCTCGGGCAGGCCCTTGAGCGGGTCGGCCTCCGCCTTCGACCGGCGACGCCGCCACATCACGAACGCGACGATCGCGCCGATCACGACGACGCCGAGGACGACCGTCCCGATCCCCGCACCGCCCGTCTCGTCCGCGAGTCCCTCGGCCCAGGCCTCGCCGACCGCGGCGAAGTCGCCGTCGCGGAAGTGGTCAGCGAGCTCGCCGTTGACCACGCCCTCCGCCTCGCCCTGGGAGACCGGGGCGCCGTCGGTGACGGCGACCGCCCAGGTGTTGTTGTCGACCGCGATCGCCAGCAGCGCCTCGTTGTCGTTGAGGTTGGAGAGCTGGGCCGTCTGCTCCACCCACTGAGTGGCGTCCATGTCGTCGAAGTCGGGGACGAACGTGATGAAGGGTTGGACCCCGCTCTCGTCGTCCGTCTGCCGGAAGAGCTGCTCGAGCGAGGAGACCTCGTCCTCGGTGAGGACGCCCGCGTGGTCGGTGACCGTGTCGGGCAGGTTCTCGGGCGCCTCGGCGGCCGCGGGCAGCGTGCCGAGCCCGAGGGTGGCCACGACGGCGGCGAGCGCTGCCAGCAGCGCCATCGCTGAGGTGCGGGAGGACGTGGGGACGGAGTGTGCGGCGGCTCTCACGTATCGATCTTCGCCTGCCCCGGGCCCGCCCGCAACGATCCGAGGTCCCCATCCCCGCGCGGCGGGGGCTGATTCGCTGTGGGCGGACGCGGCGTCGGGCATCGCGAGGTGACGTGGCCGCAAACCCCGGGACGGCGCGAGTCCTCGCGGGTATCATGGGGTGTCCGGCCCGCGCGGGTCGGGCCGCGCCGCGGCCTCGCGCCGCACCCACGACTACCGAACGAGGTTCCACAGTGCCCACGGGCAAGGTCAAGTTCTACGACGCCGACAAGGGATTCGGCTTCATCGCCGGAGACGACGGCCAGGAGGTCTTCCTCCATGCCTCGGCGCTCCCCGCGGGCGCGTCCCCCAAGGCCGGAGCGCGCGTGGACTACGGGGTCGCGGACGGGCGCCGCGGACCCCAGGCCCTGTCCGTGACCGTGCTCGAGGCCCCGCCGTCGGTCACGCGCGCCCAGCGCCGCCCGGCGGCCGAGATGGCCCCGATCGTCGAGGACCTCATCAAGGCGCTCGACCGCGCCTCGAACTCGCTCCACCGCGGCCGCTACCCGGAGTCGGGAAGCAAGCTCGCGACGCTCCTGCGCGCGGTCGCGGACCAGTTCGACGCCTGAGCGCGTCCCGCGATCCGGCCGCTCGCGGCGCCGCGGGACGTTGACGAGGCCCACTACCGGCGCGGGGGTGGCCGCTCCCGGGCGCGCCTAGACTGGGTCGGTGTCTGCTATCCGTGTCACCCGCGCCCCCGCGAAGGATCCCGTGCTCGCCGGGGCGGTCGATCTCGCGCGCGAAGCTGCGGTGGACGTCGCCCGCGAGGGCCACGTCGGGGAGCACGTGGGCTTCGAGATCCTCGAGACCCGCGTGGGGACCCACTTCTTCGCCTCCATGGTTCCCGGCTACGCCGGATGGCGCTGGGCCGTCACGGTCGCGCGCGTCCCGCGCGGCCGCACGCCGAGCGTGTCCGAGGTCGAGCTCGTCCCCGGTGACGGCGCCCTGCTGGCCCCGGACTGGGTGCCGTGGGCGGACCGCCTGCGGCCCGGCGACGTCGGGCCGAACGACGTCCTGCCCTTCGTCGAGGACGACGCCCGGCTCGTGCAGGCGTGGGAGTTCACGGGCGACGACGACGACCTCGACCGCGCGCAGGTCACGGACCTCGGCCTCGAGCGCGAGCGCGTGCTGTCGCGGCTGGGTCGCGAGGAGGCCATGCAGCGCTGGTACGGCGGCGCCGGCGGCCCGAACACCCCGGCCGCGAAGAACGCCGCCGCCTCGTGCTACTCCTGCGGATTCTTCCTCCGGCTCTCCGGCACCGCGAGCCGGCTGTTCGGCGTGTGCTCGAACGAATGGTCCGAGGACGACGGCCGCGTCGTGTCGGTCGACCACGGCTGCGGCGCGCACTCCGAGACCCGCGCCCCCACGCCCGCGGCGCTGTGGGACGCGACCGAGCCGGTGGTCGACGAGTGGGACATCCAGATCATCGCGCCGCAGGGCGAGGACGGCGAGAACGCCGCCGGCCCCGACGGCGAGGCCGCGGAGTCGTCCCGACCCGCCCGCCAGCGGCGGCGGACCACGCGCCGCGCCGGCGACGGCGATGCGCCGGCGGAGAGCGGGACTCCCGTCCAGAGCGACGCACCCGCCGACGGCGACGCGACCTCGCAGAACGACGCGCCCGTGGGCAGCGACGCGAGCACGGGGGGCGACGCCGCGGCTGACGGCGCCGCGCCCGCCGAGGCAGACGCACCGACCGACGCACCGACCGACGCGGGGTCGGCACCCGAAACAGACCCTGCCGCCGAGCCGAAGGGGCAGGCGTGACGCCTGACCAGACGCGGTCGCGCGAGGAGCAGGACGAGCGACGCATCGAGTGGAAGAACGTCGCGCGGTGGGCGGGCGGCTTCGTCCGCCACCGGTGGACCTCCACCGGCCACGAGATCCGCCTCGGCGTCCGCAACGTCCTCGACCGCGACGAGCCGGCCGTCGGGGACGTACCCGTCGTCGTCTCGATGACGAGCTACGGCAAGCGTCTGCGCCGCACCTGCTACCTCGCGCTGGAGTCCATCGCGCGCGGGTCGGTGCGCCCCCAGCGCCTCATCCTCTGGGTCGACGAGCCCGACGTGCTCGCCGACCCGCCCGCCGTCCTGCGCCGGCTGCAGGCCCGCGGCGTCGAGATCCTGCCGTGCCAGAACTTCGGGCCGCACAAGAAGTACTACCCGTACGTGGAGAGCGTCGAGCACCACGAGATCCCGATCCTCACGGCCGACGACGACGTCGTCTACCCGTACCGCTGGCTCGAGGAGATCTGGGCGACCCATACCGCACACCCGGACGACGTCGTCGCCATGCGCGCCCACCGCATCCGGCTGCAGGGGACCGTCCTGCTGCCGTACCTCACCTGGCACCCCGTGCGGTCCACGCTCGGGTCGCACCGGCACTTCGCGACCGGCGTCTCCGGGGTGCTCCACCCGCCGGCGATGCTGAACGCGCTCAAGGAGTCGGGTCGTGCGTTCGAGCAGCGGTGCCCGCGCCAGGACGACATCTGGCTGCACTGGCACTCGCTGCGGACGGGGACGCTCGTGCGCCAGGTGCACAACCGGCCGCGCGACTTCCGCGAGATCTCCCGGCCCTGGCAGACGGGGCTCTTCCAGGACAACGGCTTCGGCGGGGCCAACGACAAGCAGATCAACGCCCTGTACACGGCGGAGGACATCGACACCCTCGCGGCCGACGTCCCGAGGTGAGCGGTCGGGGCGTGGCCGCCGACGGGCCGATGTTCCCGATGCGGTCGGTCGTCCTCGGGGCCTTCGTCCCGAGCTTCCTCGCCGAGATCGGCGTCGGCGCGGCGCTCCCCATCATCGTCACCTACGCGACCGACCACGGCGCGTCCCTCGGGCTCGCGAGCTTTCTCGCCGCCCTCGTCCCGGTCGGGCAGATCCTCGCGGACTTCCCCGCGGGCGTCGTCGTCGCCCGGCTCGGCGACCGGCGCGCGATGATGGCCGCGAGCATCGTCGCGATCGCCGCCTTCGCCGCCGCGCTCGTCGGCGGGTCCCTCCTCGTCCTCGGCATCGCCGCGCTCGTCCTCGGCGCGTCCCAGTCCGTCTTCGCGATCGCCCGGCACGCCTACCTCACGGTCGCGACCCCGCCGCAGCGCCGGGCCCGGGTGCTGTCGACCCTCGCCGGCGTGCACCGCACCGGTCGCTTCGTCGGCCCGTTCATCGGCGCGGCCGTGCTCCTGTTCGCCTCCAACCGCTGGGCCTTCGCGGTCGGCGTCGTCACCTCCCTGCTCGCGCTCGTGGCGCTGATCGCGGTCGGGGACACCGACGCGGACCTGCCCGAGCGTGCTGGGCGGCGCGCGGGGCGCCTCGCCGGACTGCGCGCCCGCCGCCGCGGCGCCGACGTCGACGGGTCGGACCGGCCCAGCCCGCCGCGCGGGCCGAGCTTCGCCCAGGTCCTGAAGGTCAACCGCGAGGTGCTCACGCGCCTGGGCTCCGTCGCCCTCCTCGTCGCCCTCGTCCGAGGCGCGCGACAGACCGTGCTGCCGATCTGGGGCGAGCACATCGGGCTGGACGGCGCGACGATCTCGGTGATCTTCGGCGTCGCGGCCGGCATGGACATGCTGCTCTTCTACCCGTCCGGGCACGCGATGGACCGGCTCGGCCGGATGTGGGTGGGCCTGCCCGGCATGGCGGTCATGGGAGTCGCGCTCGCCCTCATCCCGTTCACGGCCGGCGCCGCCGGCCTCGGGGCGGTCGGCCTCCTGCTCGGCTTCGGCAACGGCATCACGTCCGGGATCCTCATGACCCTCGGCTCCGACGCGGCGCCCGCCCAGGGGCAGGCCCAGTTCCTCGCGGCCTGGCGGCTCCAGGGCGACCTCGGCCAGGCGGCCAGCCCGCTCCTCCTCTCGGCGGGACCGGTCATCGGCTCGCTCGCCGCGGTCGTGTGGGTGACGGCGGGTGCGGCAGCGCTGGCGATGGCCGCGATGATCCGCTGGCTGCCGCGGTACTCGGTGCACGCCAACCGCACGACCCGCAGGCGGGCCGGCCTCACGCCCGACGGCTCGCGGCCGCTCGACCTGGGGGAGTAGGGCCGGGGGAGCAGCGGCCGCCTCGGCCGCGCGATCACCGCCCGAGCGGTCGCCGCTCGTCAGCCCCGCTCGACGACGTTCCGCATGTCTCCCGGCCGCTCGGCCAGGAGCGCGGCCACGTTGTCCGCGACGAGCTGCTCCCCGCCGTACGCGCGGAACCCGGCGACGTGCGGGGTGATGACGATGTTCGGTGCCGTCCACAGCCGGGCGTCGGACGGCAGCGGTTCCGACGACGCGACGTCGACGGCGGCGCCCGCGATCTCTCCGGCCTCCAGGGCGTCGACGAGCGCGTCCTCGTCGACCGTGCTGCCGCGTCCCACGTTGACGACGATCGACCGGGACGGAAGCTGGGCGAGGCGGTGCGTGTCCAGAGCCTTCGTCGTCGAGTCGGTGGACGGGAGGACCATGACGAGGATGTCGGTCTCGCGCAGCTCGGCGTCGAGGTCCTCCTCGGCGACCACCGGGTAGCCGCCGCGCTCGCCGGCGCTGCGGGCCACGCCGCGGACGGTCGCGCCGAGGGCGGTCAGCACGCCGGCCAGGTGCTGACCGATCGAGCCGAAGCCCCAGATCAGGACGCGGCTCTCGAGGATCGAGGCGACCCGCTCCGGCGGCTGGAGCTCGCGCGGTCCGCGGAACTCCGTGCCCCACCGCGGCTCGGCCTGCACGGCGAACATCTGCGGCAGCTGGCGGACCAGGGACAGGATGAGGGCGACCGTGTGCTCGGTGACCGTCGCGTCGTGCAGGCCGCGGCCGCTCGTGAGGACGACGTCGCCCAGGCCGGCGGACTCGAACAGGTCGGTGCCCGCGGACAGCGACTGGACCCACCGCAGGTTCGGCATGTCGTTCGCCATGGAGGCGATCGAGGCGGGGTCCCCCCACGCGACGACGGCGTCGGCGTCGAGGTGCTCGGCCGGGATCGGCCGGTTCTCGCGGAAGGTCTCCACCTGCACCTCGGGCGGGAGGTCGAGGGCGAGGTTCGTCCGACCGGTGACCAGAAGCTTCATGTTTCGTCTCTCCCCGACGTGTTCGCCGGGCCGCATGGGCACGGCCCTCGGCGCTCGCCATCGTAGGCCGCCCGACCGGCCAAAGGAGACGCAGATGATGTTCCAGGGCTGGGATTCGGGACGGTGGGCGGGAATAATGGACACCCGTGACCACCGACTCCTCCGCGGACACGGAGCCCACCTCCGCCGCGTCCTCGCAGCCCAGCGCCGGCTCCGACTCGTTCCTCGAGCGGGCCTTCAAGATCCGCTCCCGCGGGTCCACGCCCTGGCAGGAGGTGCGTGGCGGGCTCGTCACGTTCTTCGCGATGAGCTACATCCTCGTGCTCAACCCGATCATCCTGTCCACGCCGGACTCGACCGGGCACTTCCTCGGCGGCGGCACCGAGGGGGCGAACATCGCGGCGATCGCCGCGGGCACCGCGCTCATCGCCGGCGTCATGTCGATCCTCATGGGCGGCGTCGCCAACTACCCGCTGGCGATCGCCGCGGGACTCGGCATCAACGCCCTGCTCGCCTACACGGTCGTGGGGATGCCAGGCATGACCTGGGGCGACGCGATGGGCCTCATCGTGCTCGAGGGAATCCTCATCCTCATCCTCGTGCTCACCGGGCTGCGCGAGGCCATCTTCCGCGCCGTCCCCCTGCACATGAAGACCGCGATCTCGGTCGGCATCGGCCTGTTCATCGCGCTCATCGGCATGGTCAACGCGGGCATCGTCCGCCCCGGCGGCACGCCGCTGCAGCTCGGCATCGACGGGTCGATCGCCTCGTGGCCGCTCGTCGTGTTCGTCGTCGGCCTGCTCCTCGCCTTCGTCCTCATGGCGCGGAAGGTGCGCGGCGCTCTCCTCATCAGCATCGTCACCTCGACCGTCCTCGCGATCGTCATCGAGGCGATCGCGTCGCTCGGCTCGCAGGCGCCGGACGGCTCCAACCCGGGCGGCTGGGGCCTGACGATCCCGGCGATCTCCGGCAGCCCGGTCGAGGTGCCGGACTTCGCGACCGTCGGCCAGTTCAGCCTGTTCGGCGCGTTCGACAAGATCGGCTTCGTCGCCGTCATCGTCCTCGTCTTCTCGATCATGCTCGCGGACTTCTTCGACACGATGGGAACCATGGTCGCCGTCGGGGCCGAGGGCGACCTGCTCGACGAGAACGGCAACCCGCCCGCCATGCGTCGGATCCTGGCGATCGACTCGATCGCCGCGGTGGCCGGCGGTGCGGGCGGTGTCTCGTCCAACACGTCGTTCATCGAGTCCGCCACGGGGGTCGGCGACGGCGCCCGTACCGGGCTCGCGCCGATCGTCACCGGCATCTGCTTCCTGCTCGCGACGTTCCTCGCCCCGCTCGCCGCGGTGGTCCCGTACGAGGCCGCGACGCCGGCCCTCGTCGTCGTCGGGTTCCTCATGATGCAGCAGGTCGCGGACATCCCGTGGAAGAACCTGGCGATCGCCGTCCCCGCCTTCCTCACCATCGTGTTCATGCCGTTCGCCTACTCGATCACGGTCGGCATCGGCGCGGGCGCGATCTCCTACGTCATCCTCATGGCGGCCACGAGGCAGGCGAAGAAGGTGCACCCCCTCATGTGGGGCGTGGCGCTCGCGTTCGTCGTCTACTTCGCGCTCGGCCCGATCCAGAGCCTCCTGGGGATCTGATCCCGGCTTGGGTCCCACGTCCTCCCCGAAGCCCGGTCGCGCCGACACAGGCGCGACCGGTGCGTCGGGAGCCGACGTGCCCGGAACCGGTGTGCCCGGAGGGGGAACGCCCCCGGCCGCTGCGCCGGGAACTGACGTGCCCGGAGCGGTAGTGCCAGGGGCCGGCGTGCCGGGCACCGAGCGGCCCGTCCCGGTGACGACCCCGCGGTCCGGACCGATGCCGGAGCCGACGACGCAGCCGAAGCGCCGGGACCGGGTCGGCATGTTCCACTCGCTGCGGTACTTCAACTACCGGCTGTGGTTCTTCGGCGCGCTGGTCGCCAACACCGGGACCTGGGCCCAGCGCGTGGCCCAGGGCTGGCTCGTGCTGACCGAGCTCACGGACGACTCCGGCGTGGCGATGGGCATCGTCACCGGCCTGCAGTTCCTGCCCGCACTGCTCTTCAGCCCGCTCGCGGGCGTCATCGCGGACCGGGTCGACCGCCGAAAGCTCCTCATGCTCACGCAGGGCGCGATGGGCGCCCTCGCGCTCGCCCTCGGCGTTCTTGTCCTCACCGACGTCGTCGAGCTGTGGATGGTCTACGGCTTCGCCTTCCTGCTCGGCGTCGCGTCCGCGTTCGACGGGCCGGTGCGGCAGACCTTCGTGTCCGACATGGTCGAGCCCGGCGACCTGCCCAACGCGGTCGGCCTGAACTCGACCTCCTTCAACATCGCCCGCATGATCGGCCCCGGGCTCGCGGGCCTGGCGATCGCCTGGGTCGGCACCGGCTGGGTGTTCGTCGCCAACGGAGTCCTGTTCGGCGCGACGATCCTCGCGCTGTCGGCCATGCGCGTGGGCGAGCTGCGGGAACGCGTCTCCATCCCGCGGGCGCGGGGCCAGTTCCGCGAGGGGCTCGACTACGTCCGCAACCGGACGGACCTCATCGTCGTCATGGTGACCGTCGGCGTCGTGTCCTCCCTCGGCATGAACCAGGCCGTCACGCAGGGCGTGATGGCGCGCGTCGAGTTCGGCCGCGGGCCGGAGGAGTTCGGCGTGCTCGGCTCGATCATGGCGATCGGCTCCCTGGCCGGCGCCCTCATGGCCGCCCGACGGCGCAGCCCGCGCGTGCGGACGGTCCTGCTGGCGGCGTTCGCCTTCGGCGTGGCCTCGATCGGCTCCGCCCTGTCGCCGAGCTACCTCTGGTTCGCGATCTCCCTGGTCGCCGTCGGGTTCACGGTCCTCACGATGCTGACGAGCGCGAACGCGACGATCCAGATCTCGACCGAGCCGGCCTACCGCGGGCGCGTGATGAGCCTGTACATGATGGTCCTGCTCGGCACGGCGCCGGTCGGCGCGCCGTTCGTCGGGTGGGTGGCCGAGCAGTTCGGCCCGCGGGCCTCGATCCTCGTCGGCGCCGTCCCGTCCGTGCTCGTGGCCGTCGTCGCGGCGCTGTGGGCGCGGCGCGCCTGGGGCGTGCAGTTCGCCTTCCGGCGCCAGGCTCCCGGGCACATCCAGTACGAGGGGCCCCGCGAGCGCGCGGCCCGCTCGGCGGAGGAGACCCGGGAGACCTAGGTGTACGACCCCGGGGACGTACGGCTCGCCGTCGTCGTGCCCTCGTCGTGCCCTCGTCTGTCGAGTTCGTGCTGACGACTCCGACGTCGGGTCTCCCGCAGCACGCACTCACGGCCTGCTGCACGAACTCGGCGGGGAGAACCGCGAGGCGTAGGCCGGGTGGGTCGGGGCCGGCCCCGAGATCAGGCGAGACGGCCGACGACGTGGTCGACGCAGGCGGTCAGCGCCTGGACGTCCTCGAGCGGCACGGACGGGAAGAGGCCGAAGCGCAGCTGGTTGCGGCCGAGCGCCCGGTACGGCTCGACGTCGACGACGCCGTGCGCCCGCAGGACGGACGTCACCGCGGTGCCGTCGACCGACGCGTCGAGGTCGATCGTCACGACGACGGGGGAGCGGAACTCCTCGGCGACGAACGGCGTCGCGAAGTCGCTCGCCTCGGCCCACGCGTACACGTGGCCGGAGGTCTCGGCCGTGCGGGCCGCCGACCAGGCCAGCCCGCCGCGCTCCAGCATCCACTCGACCTGCTCCGCCAGGAGCACGAGCGTGGCGACCGCCGGGGTGTTGAGGGTCTGGTCCTTGCGGGAGTTGGCGAGCGCGGGGCCGAGGTCGAGGAACGTGGGCACCCAGCGCGCGGCCGTGAGCTCCTCGATGCGCGCGATCGCGGCGGGGGAGAGGGCGGCCAGCCACAGGCCGCCGTCCGACCCGAGCGCCTTCTGCGGCGAGAAGTAGTAGGCGTCGGTGGCGGAGACGTCGACCGCCGCCCCGCCGGCCGCGGACGTGCCGTCCACGACCGTCAGCGCGTCGCCGGAGCCGACGCGGCGCACCGGGCTGAGCGCGCCCGTCGAGGTCTCGTTGTGGGGGTAGGCGTGCACGTCCACGCCATCGGCGTCCTCCAGCAGCGCGACCTGCCCCGCCTCGGCGGTGACGGCGATCGAGTCGGTGAGGAACGGCGCCGCGTTCGTCACCTTGTGGAACTTGGAGGAGAACTCGCCGTGGACGGCGTGCTGGGCACGCTCGCGCACGAGGCAGAACGCCGCGGCGTCCCAGAAGGCCGTCGCGCCGCCGTTGCCGAGCGCGATCTCGTAGCCCTCCGGCAGGGACAGCAGGTCGGTCAGGCCCTGACGCACGCGCGAGACGAGCGTCTTCACCGGCGCCTGCCGGTGGGAGGTCCCGAGCAGGGACCGGCCGGCCGCCTCGAGGGCGGTGACCTGCCCGCGGCGGATGCGGGAGGGGCCGGAGCCGAAACGGCCGTCGTCGGGCAGGAGGTGGGCGGGAATCGTCACGTCGGGCACGCGCAGATCCTCCCACCCGACGTCAGGGAGTCGCACGCGGGTCCGCCGCGGCCCGCCCCGTGGATCACCCGGTCCCCACCCGCGATCCGTTGGGTAGGGTCCTCCCTAGGGCCTGATCGGGCATAAGGGCGGGGCAGATCCTGTTGCGGGAGAGACCATGAGCGACCTCATTGACACGACCGAGATGTACCTCAAAGCCATCGTGGAGATGGAGGAGGAGGGCGTCCCGCCCCTGCGCGCGCGCATCGCGGAGCGGCTCGGGCACTCCGGACCGACCGTCTCGCAGACGGTCGGGCGGATGGAGCGCGACGGCCTGCTCATCCTCACCGACACCCGCGAGCTCGAGCTGACGGAGGAGGGCCGCGAGCACGCCGTCGCCGTCATGCGGCGCCACCGACTGGCCGAGCGCCTCCTGGTCGACGTCGTCGGGCTGGACTGGGCCTTCGTCCACGAGGAGGCGTGCCGCTGGGAGCACGTCATGTCCGGCCGGGTCGAGGAGCGACTGACCGAGCTGCTGGAGAGCCCGACGACCGATCCGTACGGGAACCCGATCCCCGGCACGAACTCCGAGCCCCGCCCTGCGGACCTCACGTCGCTCGCGGAGGCGACGGTCGGGCTGGACGACGGCGCGAGCGCGGAGTTCGAGCTCGTCCGCATCGGCGAGCCCCTGCAGGTGGACACCGACCTGCTCGCGCGCATGAAGCAGCTGGCGCTCCTGCCCGGCTCCCGCGTGACGGCCACCCGCGAGGGGGACCGGTTGGTCCTCGTCAGCGAGGGGACCGACGGGATCTCGTTCGCGACGACCGACGCCCGCCACCTCGCGGTCCGGGCCTGACGCGGCCGGCCGGCGCGCCCCGTCGGCGACACGTGCTCGGACGGCGGCGTGCGCACGGGCGCCCGCCGCAGGCCCGCGGCCACGCGGCGCCGATGGTCACGATTCGTGACCTAGGGGCGCCGGTGCGCCGCTGCGATACCGATCTGTGACCTTTCGTCACTAGCACGGCGGCGTGGGCCGGCCGACGGCGGCGCGCCGCCGGCCGCCGCCACGTGCCTGTGGACCCGCTCGGCGACTGCGAGAATCCGCGAGAATCGGCCGATCTGCGGGTCTCCAGGGATGCCGTCGTGACCTTTCGCACAAAGTCGTTACCGATGTGTGACTTTTGATCTCAAGATGGTTACAGTCGTCGGCGTGCCCCACTCCATGGGGTGCACCCGGACGGACATCGAGCCCTGTCGCCGCTCTGGGTAGGTGCGAGCACCACCGCGGCAGGGGCGGGGGAACCAGGTAGTACGGCCGGGCGACCGGCCTTGGGGTGAAGCGAGATCCCCGGTCTCGCAGGACACTCTCCGTGTCCTAACCCGACAGCTCACCCCGCAGATGACATCGGAGAGGCCCACTATCTTGAAGACCACGAACCGCCGCGGGACGCTCGCGGCCGTCTCGGCGTCAGTCGTCGTTGCGGTCGCCGCGACCACGGCGCAAGCAGCGCCCGCCCCCGAGGCCGCTGGCGACAAGCAGATCAACGCGACGCCCGCAGACTCAGTCATCGTCCCGACCAATGCCGCTCTGACGGTGAACGAGTCGGCCGACTACCAGGTCGAGGCCGCCGGCATCTTCGGCTCCGCGCAGGCCGAGGCCGCGCCCGAGCCCGAGCCGGTCGTCGAGGCCGAGCCCCAGGCAGAGGTCGAGACCACCGTGACCGCGGAGGAGCCGGCCGTCGAGGCCGAGGCCGCCCCGCAGGAGACCGTCGAGGCGCCCGCCGCCGAGACCCAGGCCGCCCCGCAGGAGACCGAGACCCCCGTCGTGGAGTCGAGCTCCGGCATCGGCAACCAGATCGTCGCGATCGCCCGCCAGTACGTCGGCACGCCGTACGTCTACGGCGGCGCCACGCCGGCCGGCTTCGACTGCTCGGGCTTCACCGCGTACGTCTTCGCGCAGCTCGGCATCGACATCCCGCGTTCGTCCGCCGCCCAGCGCGGCGCGGGCCGCGTCGTCTCGGCCGCCGAGGCCCAGCCCGGCGACCTCGTCTGGTGGCCCGGCCACGTCGGCATCTACACCGGCAACGGCAACCACATCGCCGCGCGCAACCCGTCCCAGCCGCTGTACGAGTCGCCGCTCTTCCGCGGTGCACCGACGTACATCCGGGTGGTGGGCTGACACCATGGCGAACTCCCTGAAGATCACCGTCCCCGCCCGCCGCAGCATCATCGCGGCCGCCTCGGCCTCCATGGTCGTCGCCATCGCGGGAACCTCCGCGGTCGCCGAGCCCAGCCCGGACACCGCGCCGAAGACGGAGAACCAGCCGGCGATCCCGGACTCGGTCATCCGCACCAACGCCGCCCTGAGCGTCGACCCCAACGCAAGCTACGCGGTCGACACCGCCTCGATCTTCGGCACCGCGGACGCCGCGACGGCTCCCGAGCCGGAGCCCGTGGTCGAGGAGCCGGTGCGCACCGAGACCGCCGCGGACCGTACCGACACCCGCGAGGAGGTCGCCCCCGAGGCGACCGAGACCGCGGCCACGGACACCACGGCCACCGACACCACGGTGACCGAGCAGGCCGCCACGCAGGAGACCGTCGAGGCTCCCGCCGCCCAGACCGAGACCCCGGCCGTCGCGCCGAGCTCCGGCCTCGGGTCGTCCGCCGTGTCGATCGCGATGCAGTACGTCGGCGCCCCCTACTCCTGGGGCGGCACCTCGCCGGCCGGCTGGGACTGCATCGGCTTCGTCAGCTACGTCTACCGCCAGCTGGGCTACGAGGTCGGCAGCACGCCGTCCGCGGTCCTCTCCGCCGGGACCCGCGTCCCCGCGTCGCAGGCACAGCCGGGCGACATCATGTACTGGCCCGGCCACGTCGCGATCTACCTCGGCAACGGGCAGAACGTCGCGGCCTGGAACCCCGGCATGGGGACCACCGTCGGCCCGAACTCCTGGCTCGGCGCCCCGACGTACATCCGCGTCGGCTGACGCTCCCCAGTCTCGACCTCGCCCCGTCCCGCCTCGCGCGGGGCGGGGCGTCGTCGTTCCACGGCGCGTCGTCATCCACCTGGTCATCGACGTCCCACCCGGGCGTCCTCGCGTGTCGCCCCTCGAGCCGATCCCGTCCGCGGAGCAAAATGCCCGGCCCGGCAGCGCCCCGTCGGGCCTGAGGATGGACCAGACTGGGACCACACGGCCGACGGAGCGAAAGGGCGGGCATCATGGGACAGGACACGATCGTCGTCGGGGTCGACGGGTCGGACATCAGTCTGGGTGCGCTGGACTGGGCGGCGGGCGTGGCGAAGGCGCGCGGCCTGAGCGTCCACATCGTCTGCGCGTACCGGCTGCCGAGCTACATCGCGGGCGGACGCGCGGGGTCGGTCGTCATCGACGAGCAGACCGTGCGCGAGGGCGCGCAGGCGGTCGTCAGTGACGCGGCCGCCACCATCAACGACCGCGGCCTGGAGGTCACGACCGAGGTCAACCCCGGTGACGCCTCCGGCATCCTCATCGAGCACTCGAAGGACGCGCGGGCGGTCGTCTGCGGCACCAGGGGCGGCGGCGGGTTCGCCGACCGGCTGCTCGGCGCCGTGCCCTCCGCCGTGCCCGCCCACGCCTTCAGCCCGGCGGTCGTCGTCCCCGCAGCGCGGGACGAACCCTTCATGCCGCCACGGCGGATCGCGGTCGGCGTCGACGGCTCGCCGTCCGCCAAGCAGGCGGTGACGACCACGCTCGCGCTCGCGGAGGCGTTCGACGCCGAGGTCCACGCGGTGGCCGCGGTGCCGCTGACGGCCGGCGCGTCGGCGATGGCCTGGCTGCCGTCGACCGTCGACCACGAGGAGATCCTGCGCGACGTGCGGGTCTCCATCGACGAGGTCGTCGACCCGATCCTCGCCGGGCGCGACATCACCGTCCACCGGCAGGCCGTCGACGGCAACCCGGCGGCGGTGCTCGCCGAGCTGTCCGAGCAGGTCGACCTCCTCGTGGTCGGCACGCGCGGCCGCGGCGGGTTCGCCGGACTCGTCATGGGCTCCACGTCGCAGGCGGTCCTCAACCACGCCACCTGCCCCGTCATCGTCACGCCCACCCGGGCGACCGACGTCGAGATCGCGCCCGCGGCGCCGACGCCCGGCAAGGGCACGGCGGCCGGCGGCGAGCAGGTCGCCGGCTAGATGTACTCGGCCGTCAGGTTGGTGACAGTCGGCTGATCGGTGGCTGGCCGCCGATT
>FUHX01000002.1 GCA_900163555.1 Actinomycetales bacterium JB111
GGAACTCGCCGGTCGTCACGGTCTACACCTTCGACCCCTCGACCGCGCCGCCGATGACGAGCAGGACGCCGGCCCACGCGGTCGCGATCAGTGCGCTCACCCCGGTCGAGAACGGCCTGCTCTCGGCGAAGCCGATCTGGCCGGCCGCCTCCTGGTACTGCGAGAGGTCGGGGGAGAGGTACGAGGTGGCGAGGTTCGACGGGAGGATGTCCCGGACGTCGCTCACCCACGACCAGGGCAGGAGCGAAGTGAGCCCGGAGATGAGCAGGAGCAGCACGAGGACGATCGACACCGAGCCTGCCGTGGACCGGATGGCCGCGCCGATGCCGATGCCCATGGCCGCGCACAGGGCCGTGTACATCGCGAACAGCCCGACGACCTTCCATGTGCCCGCGCTCGCGAGGTCCACCGCCGGGAGGCCGACGTCGGAGAAGTAGCTCCCGGTGATCAGCGTCGTGATCAGGAACGCCACGAGGGCCTGGACCGCGACGGCCACCGCCACGAGCATGACCTTCGCGCTGAGCACCTTCATGCGCCCGGGCTGGGCGGTGAACGTGGAGCGGATCATGCCCGAGGCGTACTCGTTCGTCACCGTGAGCACTCCGAGGATGGCGGAGGTGGCGCCGATGAGCGGGTGCATGAGCACGATCGCGAAGGCCGAGAAGTCGGGGGGCAGCTGACTCTGGTCGATGAGCCCCCCGTAGCTCCGGATCGTGTCGGTGACGCCCCAGACGGTCCCCCACTCGATGAGGACGAAGATCGCGATCCCGACGCCGAGCACCCACCAGGTGGAGCGCAGCGAGAAGAACTTGATCTGTTCGGCGCGAAGCGTTCCGAACCAGGTCACGCGGTGCGGTCGCGCGGCGACGGCGGTCATCGCCCCTCCTCCGGGTTGACGGGGCCGGGTCGGCCGGACGGCGGGCCCTGCCGGCCCTGCTGGTTCGGGGCGCCCTGGTCCGGTGCGCCGTGCTGGGTCGGGTACGGGGCGTTCTGCCGGGGGCCTGGCCCCTGGTTCGACCCTGGTCGCTGGTGAGACCCCGCCCCCTGCTGAGGCCCGGGGCCACCGGGGCCTCCCGGGTATGGGCCTCCCTGGTACTGGCCGCCCGGGAGCTGTCCACCCGGGTTCGGGCCCGGGTAGCCCTGGCCGGGGCCACCCGGTGCACCCTGGGGGCCGTTCGGCGTCGTCGGGCCGAATCCGGCCTGCGGCGGCGCCTGGCCGCCGGCGTGGTACTCGACCGCGCCGTGCGTGAGACGCATGAAGGCGTCCTCGAGGCTCGCGCTGCGGGGGGAGAGCTCGTGGAGCACGGCCCCGGCCTGGGCGGCGGCCTCGCCGATCTGCGGCGCGGTGGCGTTCTCGATCTCGACCGCGTGCTCCTCGACCCGGCGGACGCTCGCGCCCTGGGGCAGGGCGCGGACG
Organism: Actinomycetales bacterium JB111; assembly: GCA_900163555.1. GTDB lineage: Bacteria > Actinomycetota > Actinomycetes > Actinomycetales > Actinomycetaceae > JB111. The sequence goes on from FUHX01000002.1 coordinate 1,418, forward strand.
AGGGGGTCGAGGTTGGGGGAGCGGACGAGGACGACCGGGCGGACCGTGGAGTCGATGACCTGCTTGACCGGACCCGCAGTGATGATCCGTCCGCGGCCGATGACGAGGAGCTCGTCCGCCGTCTGGCTCATCTCGCTCATGAGGTGCGAGGAGATGAAGACCGTGCGCCCCTGGTCCGCGAGCCCGCGGACGAGGGTGCGGATCCAGTGCACGCCCTCCGGGTCCAGCCCGTTGACCGGCTCGTCCAGGATGAGGACGCGGGGGTCGCCGAGCAGGGCGGTCGCGATGCCGAGCCGCTGGCCCATGCCGAGCGAGAAGCCGCCGACCCGCCGCGAGGCGACCGTGGAGATGCCGGTGAGCTCGATGACCTCGTCCACCCGGCGCCGGCCGATGCCGTGCGTGGCCGCGAGGGCCCGCAGGTGGGAGCGGGCGGATCGGCCGGGGTGGACGGCCTTGGCCTCGAGCAGCGCGCCGACCTCGTGGAGAGGGGAGGCGAGCTTGCTGTACGGCTTCCCGTCGATCGTCACCGTCCCGGCGGTGGGCCGGTCGAGGCCCATGATCATCCGCATCGTGGTGGACTTGCCGGAACCGTTCGGCCCGAGGAAGCCCGTCACCGAGCCCGGTCGAACCGCGAAACTGATCTGGTCGACCGCGACCTTGTCCCCGAAATGCTTGGTCAGTCCGTGCGCCTCGATCACTCGGAGACCCCCTTCGCGTGGTGGACGTGCGCCGATCCGGCGGGATCGCGCTGGTGCGCGCGCGATCCATCAACCGGGGTCGTGGGCGACGCGCGCACGTGACAACCTAGTACGTCGCCCTCCCGCGGCCCTCGTCAGCCCGCCGCGGAGGCGGGGGAGTCCTCCCCGACCCCGATCTCACCCGTGAGGCGCCCCCGGTTAGACTGGGAGGGACCCGAGGCGTCGGTTGCCGACGCCATCGCCCCACGCCCGCTCCGGGCAGGAGGATCGACGTGAGCAATCCCTACTTCAACCGGGGCGTCTTCTCGAAGGACGCCTCCCAGCAGCGGCAGGCTGCCGGCGCCCCCACCATGCAGGCCCCGGGCCAGTACGGCCAGCAGGGCCACCCCCAGCAGGGCGGCTACCCCCAGCAGGGCCAGTACGCCCAGCAGGCGGGCTACGGCCAGGCCGGATTCGTCCAGCAGGCGCAGACCTACCAGCAGGGCGGTGGGTTCGAGCAGCAGTACATGGGTGCCTCCGCCGTGCAGCAGACCGGCGGCCGGATGACGTTCGACGACGTCATCGTCAAGTCCGGCGTCGTGCTCGGCACGGTCATCGCCGTGGCGCTCGCGACCGCCTACTTCGTCCCGCTCGAGCAGGCCCTGGTCCCGTGGATCGTCGGCGCGCTCGGCGGCCTCGCCCTCGGCCTCGTCAACGCGTTCAAGCGCTCCCCGAGCCCGGCCCTGATCCTGGCCTACGCCGCCTTCGAGGGCCTGTTCCTCGGCGCGTTCTCCAAGTTCATGGAGTACCTGTACCCCGGCATCGTCATCCAGGCGGTGCTCGCCACGATGGCGGTCGCCCTCGCGTCGCTGGCGCTGTTCGCCTTCCGGATCGTCCGCGTGACGCCGAAGCTCACCCGCTTCCTGCTCATCGGCATGGTCGGCTACGGCCTGTTCGCCCTGACGAACTTCGTCCTGCAGATCACCGGCGTCTCCCAGGACCCCTGGGGCCTGCGCACCGGCGTGGAGATCGCGGGCATCCCGCTCGGCGTCTTCGTCGGCCTCTTCGCGGTCGTCCTCGCGGCGATCAGCCTCATCACGGACTTCGACTCGATCGAGCGCGGCGTCAAAGCCGGCGTCCCGGCCAAGTACTCGTGGGCCGCGGCCTTCGGCCTCGCGGTCACGCTCATCTGGCTCTACGTCGAGATCGTGCGGATCCTCGCGATCCTGCGCGGCAGCGACTGACCCCACCCACCTCGGGTCCCACGACGACGCCCATGCCGATCGGGAACGAGATCGTCTCGCCGCGCTTCCAGGACGAGTCGAAGAGGTCGCCGTCCCAGACCTGGCCGTGGTAGTTGACGATGATCGTGTCGCCGGCCTCGACCTCGTCGCCCGAGCCCTGGACGAGGACCTGCGACTGCAGGCCGGCCGGGGCGTCGGGGGTCGGGAAGGTCAGCGTCGGCTCGTCGCCGAACGAACCGGAGGCGGTGGGCAGGGTGTCGGACATGGGTGTCCTTCCGTCGGGATGCCGCGTGCGCGGCCGTACCCGACAACGCTACGGGACGCGGGTGCCCCGGCGCGGTCCCGTATCCTCTCGGCCGAATCGTGGGCGGGCGGCGCCCGGAACGGGGATGCGTGGCGCCCGCTCCGCACCCGCGAGTGAGAGGGGTTGACCCTCACACCGTGTCAGCCTCCAGACTCGTGGCCATGGACGACGACCACCTTGCGATCGGCCGCTTCTCCGCCCAGACCCGGATCAGCGTGAGGATGCTTCGGCACTATCACCAGCACGAGATCCTCGTGCCCGCCCGGGTCGACGAGAGCGGCTACCGCTACTACTCCACCGCCCAGCTCGCCGACGCCGCGTTCGTCCGCCGGCTGCGCGACGTCGGGTTCTCGGTCGCGGCCATGGCGGCACTGCTCGCCTCCCGGGACACCCCCGCCCTCGCCCGCGCCCTGTCGGCACAGCGCGCAGTGCTCGAGCGGGAGCGTGACGCCGCGACGGACCGGCTCGCCGTGCTCACCCGCATGATCGACACCCTGGAAGGACATTCCATGACCACCTTCGACATCAGCCGACGGCGCACGCCGGCCCGCACCGTCGTCACCTACCGCGACGTCGTCCCCACCTACGCCGACGAGGGCATGCTCTGGCAGGCATTCATGCCCGAGGTCGCGAGGCAGGGCATCGTCCCGGTCGGGCCCGGCGGCGTGTTCGAGCACAACGAGGAGTTCACCGAGTCCGACGTCGACGAGTCCGTCTTCCTGCCCGTCGCACCCGGGACGGCGGTCGCCGCCCCGCTGACGGTGCACGAGGTCCCGGAGCAGGACGCGGTCGTCGCCCGCGTCGTGGGGCCGTACCACCAGATCGGGGACGCGCACGTCGCGATCTCGGAGTACCTCGCGACGAACGGCCTGGCCGACGCCGAGCCGGCCGCCGACGGACTGGTCGGCGTCCACTTCAACCTGTACCTGACCGACCCCTCCCAGGTCAGCGAGGCGGAGAGCGTCACCGAGGTCCACCGCATCGTCCGACCCGACCTGCGTGAAGGGCACCCACGGGCGGCTCCCGGACTCGGACGAGGAG
>FUHX01000005.1 GCA_900163555.1 Actinomycetales bacterium JB111
TCAGTTGTGTATATGAGACAGGAGTTGTGTTTATGAGACAGGTCCGGGGGAGGGCGGGCGTGGCCCCGCGTCCTCGGGACCGGCACAGGCCGGACGTCCGCAGCCCGGACCCTCGCAGCCCGGGCCTTCGCCGTCCGGCACGGCGCAGCCCGTCCCCTCGCAGCCTGGCTCGTCGCAGCCTGGGCCGTTCTCGTCCGGGTCCCCGTCGGCAACGGGCACGCCGTCGTCGTCGGGCTCGCCCGTGTCCGGCGACCGGACTCCGCTCGGTGAGCGGACCCCGGCCGGTCGGCATGCCGAGCAGGGCGGCCCCGCGTGGTCGCCGAGCAGCTCCCGCGCCCCGATGCCGCCGACGCGCGGCCCCGGCGGCGCCTCGTCCTCGTCCGCGACCGACGCCGCGACCCCGGGCCGGGGTGCACCCAGCGGCCCGTCCGCCGAGACCGCGCCGCTGACGCCCGTGGTCCCGGGCGGTGGCCCGCAGTCGCCGTCGCACGCGCCCGGGCAGGCGCAGTCCTCTTCGCACACGTCGTTCGGAGGCGGTCAGGGCCAGAGCGGTGGGCCCGGCCAGTCGTCCCAGGGCGGCACGGCCGTGGGGCTGGCCCCCGTCGGTGCCTCCTCGCCGGCCGGTTCGTCGACGTTCGGTTCGTCGTCGTTCGGTTCGACCGGCCGCGCCGGCGAGTCCGCCGGCGGCTCGGGCTCGTCCGGCTCCGGCTTCGCCGCCGGCCTGGGCCCCTACTCGGGCAGCGGTGGCGGCAGCGGTGGCGGCAGCGGCAGCGGTGGCGGCGGGGGCGTCGACGGCACCGAACCGCCACGAGGCGGAGACTCGCGCCCGCGCGGGGAGCGCCGCGGGGTCGCCACGCCGATCGTCGTGCTCGTCTCTCTCGTCGCGCTGCTCGCGGGCCTCGTGCTCGGCGCCGTCGGCGGCCGTGCGTTCTTCCCGGAGTCGGGCGGTGACGACGGCTCGGGCGGCAACGGCACGGGCGACACCACCTCGGACTCCTCCGCGACCGAGTCCTCCACGTCCGGCGGCGCGCGCAACGTCGACCGCCCGGACGCCTCGGTCGCCTCGATCTCCGACGTCGCCCTCGCCTCCACCGTCTACATCGAGTCGGTGAGCGGCAGCACGGGCGCCACCGGCACCGGGATGATCTACTCCGAGGACGGCCTGATCGTCACGAACAACCACGTCATCGAGGCCGCGGCCGACGGCGGCCGCATCTCGGTCACCTTCTCGGACGGCTCCGTGGAGGAGGCGACGATCGTCGGCCGGTCCCCGGGCTACGACCTGGCGGTCCTCCAGGTCGACCGCACGGACCTTGTTCCCCTCCCGCTCGCGGACTCGGACGAGACGGTCGTCGGCGACCTCGTCATCGCCGTCGGGGCCCCCCTCGGCCTGACCGGCACGGTCACGGCCGGCATCATCTCCGCGGTCAACCGGCCCGTGTCGGTCGGCGACCCCGGACAGGAGAGCTACATCAACGCCGTGCAGACGGACGCCGCGATCAACCCCGGCAACTCGGGCGGCCCGCTGCTCAACTACGACGGCGAGGTGGTCGGGATCAACTCCGTCATCTACTCGAACTCCACCACGGCGGAAGGCACGGCCGGCAGCATCGGCCTCGGGTTCGCGATCCCCTCGAACCAGGTGGAGCGCACCGTCCAGCAGATCATCGCGGACGGCCATGCCTCCTTCGCCCAGATCGGCATCACCCTGGACCCCTCGTACTTCGGGCAGGGCGTGCGGGTCGTGCAGGACGGCGGGGTCGTCGACGGCGGCCCCGGCGACCTGGCCGGGATCGAGCCGGGGGACGTCATCCGTCAGGTCGACGGCCACACGGTCACCGATCCGTCCGAGGTCATCGTCTTCGTGCGGTCGCTCGAGGGCGGGGACACGACGACCCTCACGATCGAGCGCGACGGCCAGGAGATGGAGGTCGAGGTCGAGCTGACCTCGGTGCCCGAGGAGATCTGACCACGGACGTCTCCTCCGGCTCGGCGGTCCGGCCCGCACGCGATGCGCGTGCGGGCCGGACCGCCGCCTAGAATCGGCACCATGGGAGGCATCAGCGGCAGTGAGCTCATCGTGCTGCTTCTCGTCGGCTTCCTCGTCGTCGGCCCCGAGAAGCTCCCGGACCTGTCGCGGCAGCTGGCCCGGGTGGTCGTGAAGATCCGGGAGGTCGCGCGCGACACCCAGTCGAAGGTGCGGGACGAGCTCGGTGACGACCTGGAGGAGTGGAAGAACCTCGACCCCCGCCAGTACGACCCGCGCCGGATCGTCGCGGACGCCATGCGGGAGCCCGCGCCCAGGCGCACGTCCCCCTCCGGCCCGACGACGCAACCGGGTTCCGCGGCCGCCCTCGCCTCGGGCGCGGCCGCCGCCGCGGGAACGACCTCCGCAACGGGACCGGCCTCTGCAACAGTGCCGGCCTCCGCGCCGGGACCCGTCCGCTCGACGACGATGGCCGGCTTCGCGCCGCAGGACTTCGATCCCTCGCGGCACGCACCGTTCGACCCCGACGCCACGTAGCCCGACACCGTGTAACGCGACGCCATGTAGCCGATGTCCCCTCCCGACCTCCCGTTCCGGTCTCCCCTCGCGGCGTCGCCGCCGAGAACGCCGTCGCCGTATACAGTGCGCTGTATATCTATCGCGAGGAGGGAGAGCGGATGTCTGCAGAACTACCGCGGCTCGAGACCCGGCAGGACACGTTGACGCAGCGCGCGTACGACGCGATCCGGGCCGCGATCATCGACAAGACCCTGCCGCCGGGCGGGGCGATCTCCGAGACCGGCCTCGCACGCACGCTGGGGGTCAGCAAGACGCCGGTGCGCGAGGCGATCCTCCGGCTGCGGGAGCAGCGCCTCATCGAGGGCAACGGCCGCGCGATGGCCGTCATCACGCCCTCGCCGTCCCTCGTCACCGAGGCCTACGAGGCGCGGATCGCCCTGGAGTCGCAGGCCGCCGCGTTCGCCGCCGACCGGGCGACCGAGGAGGACCAGGCGGAGCTCGCCGACCTGGCCGCGCGGTCGATGGCGGCGTGCGAGGCCGGGAGCACGGTCGAGTTCCGCCGCTACGACGTGCAGTTCCACCAGCGGATCGCGCGCAGTGCGTACAGCCCGCTGCTCACCGAGCTCGCCGTCAACGCGATCGACCTCACGGACGTCCTGCGGCGGCGGGACGCGCCGATGACGCCCGTGTCGCTGCAGTGCGCGCGGGACCACGTGCGGGCGGCAGAGCTCATCGCTGCGGGCGAGGCGGACAAGGTGCGAGCGCTCATCGCGCACCACATCCAGACGGTGCGCGACCGCGTGATCTCCGACTACCAGGAGGCCGTCGCCACCGCCTGACCGGTTGCGGCCGACCCGCCGGCCTCCTACCCGCCCGATCGGCCATCAGTCGGCGGCGGCGATAGAACGTCCGGCCTCATGGCCTCATGGCCTCTCGGCCTCTCGGCCTCTCGGCCTCATGGCCTCTCGGCCTCATGGCCTCTCGGCCTCACGGCGTCCGGCCAGGCGACGACCGGTCAGACGGGGGTGACCCCGAGCGAACGGCCGGCGAGCCCGCGGGCGCGGGTGCCGAGGGCGGCGGCCAGGTTGGTGAGCTCCGCGGCGGCCGGCGAGCTCGCGGCCGAGTCGGAGATCGTGGCGGGCGTGCCGCCGTCGCCGGCCTCGCGGACGGCCACCTCGAGCGGGAGCTGGGCCATGAGCGGGACGTCGTAGCCGAGCGTGGACGTGAGCTGGTCGGCGACCTGCTGGCCGCCGCCCGAGCCGAAGACCTCCGTGCGGGTGCCGTCCGGGCCCTCGAACCAGCTCATGTTCTCGACGACGCCGACCACGTGCTGATGCGTCTGCTCGGCGATGGTCCCGGCGCGCTCGGCGACCTCGGACGCGGCGATCTGCGGGGTCGTGACCACGAGGATCTCGGAGCGCGGCAACATCTGGGCGACGGAGATCGCGACATCGCCGGTGCCGGGTGGCAGGTCGAGGAGGAGGACGTCGAGGTCGCCCCAGAAGACGTCGGCGAGGAACTGCTGCAGGGCACGGTGGAGCATCGGGCCGCGCCAGACGACGGGGCGTCGGTCCTGCACGAACATGCCGATGGAGATGACCTTCACGTCGTGCGCGACGGGCGGCAGGATCATGTCGTCGACCTTGGTCGGCGGGAGCTCGACGCCCAGCATGCGGGGGATCGAGAAGCCGTAGATGTCGGCGTCCAGGACGCCGACCTTCAGGCCCTGCCTCGCCATGGAGACCGCGAGGTTCGCGGTGACGGTGGACTTGCCGACGCCGCCCTTTCCGGACGTGACCGCGTAGATGCGGGTCAGGCTGCCCGGCTTGCTGAAGGGGATCTCCGGCTCCGGGGTGCCCCCGCGGAGCTGGGTCTTCAGGGCCTTGCGCTGCTCGTCGGACATGACACCCATGGCGACGTGCACGCCGGTGACGCCGGCGAGCTCGGCGACGGTGGTCGTCACGTCGCGCGTGATCGTGTCCTTGAGGGGACACCCGGCGGTGGTGAGGTCGATGCCGACGACCACGTCGCCGTCGTCGTCGACCTCCACGCTGCGGACCATCCCGAGCTCGGTGATCGGCCGCCGGATCTCGGGGTCGATCACCTTCTCGAGCACGGCGTGGACGGACTCGATCGTGGGGGCACTCATACCCCCATGGTAGGCCCGGATCAGCGGGACGTTTCGGGGTCCTCGTCACGGGGCGGCTCGGTGCCGGCGGAGGCCGCCAGCTCGTCCAGCCTGTGCTCGCGGAGGGCGGCGAGCTCGCGCTCGAGGTCGAGGATCTTCTCGTCGCGACGGGCGACCTCGTCCTGGAGGAGGTCGCGCAGCTCCGAGCGCACGAAGTCACGTGTGGCCGTCTCGCTGATGGCCAGACGGAGAGCGGCGATCTCGCGGGTGAGGTAGTCGGTGTCCGCGAGCGTGCGGTCGGCGCGCTGGCGATCCTGCTCCGCGCTCACGCGGTCGCGGTCGACCTGCCGGTTCTGCGCGAGCAGGATGAGCGGCGACGAGTACGAGGCCTGCAGCGAGAGCATGAGCGTGAGGACGGTGAAGCCGAACTCCTGCGAGTCGAACCGCAGCCGCTCCGGCGCCAGCGTGTTCCAGGCCAGCCAGCCGGCGACGAAGACCGTCAGCCAGACGAGGAAGCTGGGGGTGCCGAAGAAGCGGGCGACCGCCTCGGAGACGCGGCCGACGCGGTCGGGGTCGGACGGGCGTCGGCGCAGCCGGTGGCTGCTCGGGGTGTCCAGGCGGTCACTCATCGCCTCGCCTCTCTTCCACTGCGTCGTCCATCATCTCGTCGGTGACGTCCTCGTCGGCCTCGCGCCAGTCGTCCGGCAGGAGGTGGTCGAGGACGTCGTCCACGGACACCGCCCCGAGGAGCCGGTGGTCCTCGTCCACCACGGGCAGGGCGGTGAGGTTGTAGGTGGCGAGGAGTCGCGTGAGCTTGCCGATGCCGTCCGAGGGCAGGACCGGGTCGACGTCCGTGTCGAGGATCGTGCCGATCAACGACGTCGGGGGCTCGCGCAGGGCGCGCTGGAGGTGGACGACGCCGAGCAGGCGGCCCGTCGGGGTCTCCAGCGGCGGCCGGACGACGAACACGATGGCCGCGAGCGCGGCGGGCACGTCGGCGCGGCGGGCGTGGGCGAGCAGCGTCGCCACCGAGGCCTCGGGGCCGAGCATGACGGGCTCGGTCGTCATCAGACCACCGGCGGTGTGCTCGTCGTAGGCGATGAGTCGGCGCACGTCGGCCGCCTCCTCGGGCTCCATGCGCTCGAGGAGCTGGGCGGCCTTGTCGTCGGGGAGCTCGTTGACGAGGTCCGCGGCGTCGTCGGGCTGCATGACGTCGAGGACGTCGGCGGCGCGTTCGATGTCGAGCGCAGAGACGATGGCGACGCGGTCGTCCTCGCCGAGCTCCTCGAGAGCGTCCGCGAGGCGCTCGTCGGGGAGCTGGCGGGCGACGTCGATGCGTCGACGGTCGGGCAGGTCGTGGAGGACCTCGGCGACGTCGGCCGGCTTCAGGTCCGTGAGCTGGGCGAGGAGCGCCTCGGTGCCCTGGGCGCTGGTCGGGCCCGTGAGTCCCGTGACGTCGTTGAGGGGCAGGAGGAGGTTCTCGCCCCGGCCGAACGCGGCGAACGCGCTCACCCGGCGTACGTAGACCTTGGTCGCGACCCAGTCGCGGTTGCGCTGCCGCTCGATGGCGATGTCCTGGACGGTGGCCTCGCCGCTGCCGTCCGAGAGACGGACCCGGCGGTCGAACAGCTCCGCCACGACCTGCATCTCGGCGGCGCGTGGTTGGAAGCGGCGCAGGTTGAGGATGCCGGTCGTGATGACGGCGCCGGGCTCGATGGCCGTGACCCGAGTGAGCGGGAGGAAGATCCGACGGCGGCCGGGTACCTCGACCACGAGCCCGACGGCGCGGGGCGCCATCCGGACGCGGGCGAGCAGGACGACGTCGCGCACGCGGCCCACCTGGTCGCCGAGGGGGTCGAACACGGGGGTGCCCGCCAGTCGCCCGATGTAGACGCGGGCGACGCTTGCCTGCCTGGAGGTCGTCGCTGTCACGCCCGAAAGCGTAACCGCCCGTGAGTGTTCGTCCGCGGGTGAACCTGTGGCGGTCCGGAGGGTGCGGGGCGGATACTGGGTGCATGTCAGTCCCGAACCAGCCCCGCGGTGCTGCGGCGCTCACGATCCCTACCGGTGTCGAGCTCGGCTCGTACACGAAGTACGAGGATGCACAGCGCGCCGTCGACCACCTGTCGGACAACGACTTCCCGGTCCGGAAGGTCTCGATCGTGGGGGAGGACCTCCGCATGGTCGAGCGGATCACCGGACGGCTCGACTACGGCCGCGTCGCGGCCTCGGGCGCGGCGACGGGCGCGTGGTTCGGCGTGATGATGGCGATCGTCATGTGGATCGTGGTCGGCGGGTTCGGGCTCGTGGACTTCCTCGTGCCCGTCGTCGTGGGCGCCGCGTTCGGCGTCCTGCTCGGCGTGGGGAGCTACACCCTGCGGCCGAAGACCCGGGACTTCACGTCGTCGTCGACGGTCGTGGCGCGCCGCTACACGGTGATCGCCGACCCGTCGGTGGCCGCCGGCATGCAGGCCGCGCTCGCGAAGGAGGGCCTCGGCGGGGCGGTGCGGGCGCCTGTTGCTCTTGCGGGCGGCGCGTACGGCGCGCCCGCCGGCGGGTCGTACGGCAGCGGCGCGGGTGGCTACGCGGGCGGAGTGCACGGGGGCGGCGCGACGAGCGGCGGCGGACCGGGCGGCGATGTGCCCGGTGGTGGAGTTTCCGGCGGTGACGTGCCCGCGGAAGACGTGCCCGCGGAAGACGTGCCCGCGGGCGGCGGCCGGACGGGCGGCGGGCTGTCGGCCGAGCCGGGCGCAGGGGCGGGAGGATTCCCGGTCGACGGCGGTCCGTCGTCGAGCACGCAGGCCGGCCCCGGGCCGGACGGCGCGGCGGGTGCCGCGGGCGGTCAGCGCGCGCCGTCGACGGGGTTCGCGCCCGGGGCGGACGGCACGCCGCGCTACGGCGCGCGCCTGGAGGATCTCGCGCCCGACCAGCGCGCGCACGGCGAGGACCAGCTGCGGCGGGCGGAGACGCACCGGCAGCGCCCCACCGAGCCGCAGGGCGAGCAGCGAGCGGCCGAGGGGTGACCATCCCGGTCGGGCTCTCGACGGCGTCGGTGATGCCGGGGTCGGTGGAGGACACGTTCGCGATGGCCGCGGAGCTCGGCTACGACGGCGTGGAGATCATGGTGCTCACCTCGCCGGAGTCGCGCGAGCCGAACCTCATCAACGCGCTCAAGGACAAGTACGGGCTGCCCGTCCACGCGATCCACGCGCCGACGCTGCTGCTCACGCAGGGCGTGTGGGGGCGCGACCCGTGGCAGAAGGTGGACCGGTCGGTCGAGGTCGCGGCCGCCGTCGGGGCGCCGACGGTCGTGCTGCACCCGCCGTTCCGGTGGCAGCGCAAGTACGCGCAGCGCTTCGTCGACCAGATCGCGGAGCGGGAGGCGGCCGGACCGGTGCGGCTCGCGGTCGAGAACATGTTCACCTGGCAGGCCCGCGCCGGTGGCGCGCACGTGAAGGCCTACTCGCCCGGCTGGGACCCTACCGAGCACGAGTACGGTTCGGTGACGATCGATCTGTCGCACGCGGCGACGTCGGGCATGGACGCCGAGGCGACCATGACCATGGTGCGATCGCTCGGCGGGCGGCTCGCGCACCTGCACCTCACCGACGGCACGGGAACCATCAAGGACGAGCACCTCGTGCCGGGGCACGGGAAGCAGCCGTGCGCCGAGGTGCTGCACCACCTGCGGGACACCGGGTTCGAGGGGTCTGTCGTGGTGGAGATCAACACGCGATCGTCGTCGCAGCTGCAGCGGCGGACGATGTGCCTGGAGTCGCTGAGGTTCGCGCGCGAGCACCTGGCGGGCGGGTAGGAGGTTCGGGTCAGCCGCGCAGGCCGGCCATCCACTCCTCGATCGCGTCGGGCGTGCGGGGCAGGCCCGAGGAGAGGTTCTCGACCCCGTCCTCGGTGACGAGGACGTCGTCCTCGATGCGCACGCCGATGCCGCGCAGCTCCGACGGGACCTTGAGGTCGTCGGCGCGGAGGTAGAGGCCGGGCTCGATCGTGAAGACCATGCCGGGGACGAGCTCGGCGTCGAGGTACATCTCTCGGCGGGCGGCGGCGCAGTCGTGCACGTCGAGCCCGAGGTGGTGCGACGTGCCGTGGACCATCCAGCGGCGGTGGTACTGGCCCTCCGGCTCGAGCGAGGCGGCCGCGCCGACCGGGAGCATCCCCCAGTCCGCGAGGCGCGCGGCGATGACCTCCATCGCGGCGGCGTGGATGTCGCGGAAGCGGACCCGGCTGCCGTCCGGGTTGACCTGGGCGGCGCGGGCGAAGGCGGCGTCGGCGGCGTCGAGGACCGCCTGGTAGACGCGCCGCTGCGGCTCGGTGAAGACGCCGTCGACGGGCAGCGTGCGGGTGATGTCGGCCGTGTAGAGGGAGTCGACCTCGACGCCCGCGTCCACGAGGATGAGGTCGCCGGGCCGGACGGCGCCGTCGTTCTTGATCCAGTGCAGCGTGTTTGCATGGTTGCCGCTGGCGGCGATGGTGTCGTAGCCGAGGCCGTTGCCCTCCTCACGGGCACGGGCCGCGAAGGCACCCTCGACGACTCGCTCGCCCCGCGCGTGGGTGGTGGCGCGAGGGAACGACCGCACGATGTCCGCGAAACCGTTCGCGGTGGCGGCGACGGCCGCGCGGATCTCGTCGACCTCCCAGTCGTCCTTGACGAGACGGACCTCGGAGAGGAGCTCGGTGAGGGCGGAGTCGGCGGTGAGCACCTGCTCCTGGCCGACCTCGAGCAGGCCGGCCTGGGTGCGGACCTCGTCGACGAGCTGGGTGACGACCTGGTCGGCGCCCTGGACGAGGCGGATCTGCACCTGGCCCTGGCCGGCGTCCTTGGCGAGGTCGTCGCGGAGGGTCTCGATGTGGGCGGTCGCGAGGCCGGTGGCGGCGGCGACCTCCTCGAGGGAGGGGCGGACGCCGACCCAGAGCTCGCCGTAGCGGGCGTCGGAGTAGAACTCCTCGGTGTCCTTGCCGGCGCGCGGGCGGAAGTAGAGGACGGCGTCGTGGGAGTCGCCGTTGGGGTGGAGGACGAGCACGGAGTCGGGCTCGGTCGCGGAGCCCCAGCCGGTGAGGTGGGCGAAGGCGGAGTGCGCGCGGAACGGGAAGTCCGTGTCGTTGCTGCGCACGCGCAGGTCGCCGCCCGGCAGGACGAGGCGCTCGCCGGGGAACTGCGCGGAGACGGCGTCGCGCGCGGCCTGCGCGGTGTCCGCGGAGGGGAGCCGCTCGGGTGTGTCGGCGGCGAGCGGGCCCCAGCCCTCGGCGATGAAGGACCGGAATGCGGTGGAGTTGGGCCGCTGGGAGCGGTTCGACCCGCGGTCCTCGATGGCCTGGGTCTCGTCGGCGCTGTCGGAAGGCGTGCTCATTGCCCCATCGTCCCACCCCGGGAGGATGCTCGGCGCGCCGGGGCCGACGCCGGGGCCCACGCCGAGGTGAGGTCGGAGGCGGTGTCGCTCGTGGAGGCCCCGCCCGGGGTGCGTGTGTGTGCGGTCCTGTGCGTCGTCGTCGGGCGGTAACGTGCCGGGGTGACGATCGCGCGAATCGACCCCCACACCCACTCCGTGGTGTCCGACGGGACGGACACGCCCGCGGGGCTGGTCGCGGAGGCGGCGCGGGCCGGGCTCGACGTGGTGGGGCTGACGGATCACGACACGACCGCCGGCTGGTCGGAGGCCGTTGCTGCAGGGGTCGAGCACGGTGTCTCGATCCTGCGCGGGATGGAGATCTCGACGCAGTACGAGCACCGGTCGATCCACCTGCTCGCGTACCTGTTCGACCCGGCGGATGCCGGGCTGCTGGCGCGGACGGAGCGGGCGAGGAGTTCGCGCGTCGAGCGGGCGCGGATGATGGTGGAGCGCATCGCCGAGGACTTCCCGATCACGTGGGAGCAGGTGGCAGAGCAGGTGACCGCCGGCGCGACGATCGGCCGTCCGCACATCGCCGATGCGCTCGTGGCGGCCGGTCATGTGCCCGACCGGTCGGCCGCGTTCGCGCCCGGTGGTCCGGTCGCGAACCGCACGAAGTACTACGTCCCGCACTACGCGCCGGACGTCCAGGAAGCGATCGAGCTCGTTCGCGCCGCGGGAGGGGTGCCGGTGATTGCACACCCGTTCGCGGCGCGCGGGCGCGGCCTTCATCCGGAGGCGATCCCGGCGGCGATCGAGGCCGGGCTGCTGGGGGTGGAGATCGAGCACCGCGACCACGACGACGACGCCCGCGCGCAGCTGCGTCGGCTCGCCGGGCGCGAGGGGCTGATCGTCACGGGATCGTCGGACTATCACGGCCGCGGGAAGGTCAATCGGCTGGGGGAGAATCTCACCGCGCCGGATCAGCTCGAGCGCATCGTGGCGGCGGGTTCCCTGCCGCTGACCGGTGGGGGACCGGCTGGGGTATCGACATGAGTTCCGTTTTCGACCTCGCGGTGTTCGTCTCGACCTTCGTCACGCTGTTCGTGATCATGGATCCGGTCGGGAACCTGCCGATCTTCCTGTCGCTGACGTCCACGATGACGGTGCACGAGCGGCACCGGGCGGCAGTGGCGGCGACCGCCGTGTCGCTCGGTGTGATCGCGGCGTTCGCGTTCGGTGGGCCCTACATCCTCAGTTTCCTCGGCATTTCCTTGCCCGCGCTGCAGCTGGCGGGCGGGTTGCTGCTGTTGATCGTGGCGATGCAGCTGCTGTCGGGCCAGGCGGAGGAACCGGGGCCGTCCGGGTCCGGGGCTGCGGTGGCGCTCGTGCCGATGGGGACCCCTTTGATGGCGGGTCCGGGCGCGATCGTGGCGGCGATGCTGGCGATGCAGGACGCGCAGGCGACTCCTCAGATCGTGGCGGTGTCGCTCGGTGTGGTCGCCGTGCACCTGGTGATCGCGGCGTCGTTGTGGTTCTCGGACATCGTGCATCGGCTGCTCGGGGTGTCGGGGACGACGCTTGTGACCCGACTGTCCGGCATGCTGCTGGCGGCGATCGCCGTGCAGCTCGTGGCGACGGCGACGTTCGCGTTCGTCGACATGTACCGGGCGAGGATGTAGAGAGCGGGGCGGGGCGTGGCCTGTTGAGCGTGACTGGGCTGGCGTGGCCGTGCGTGCGTGCGTGCGTGCGTGGCTGGGTGAGGGGCGGGCCGGTTGAGGCCCGGCCGGACATCATCGGCTACGCGGCGTCCTCGCCGGCGTCGTCCGGAGGCATGGAGAAGTGGCCGATCGCTTCGGGTTGGAAGTGTGTGGCTGTGATCGCGGCGCCGTACTGGTCGTGGAACAGCCATTGGCCAGCGCGCCTGGTGATCGTGATGGCGCGTTTGTGTACGTGCCTGTGATGGAAGTGGCAGAGCAGGATGCCGAGGTCGGCGCTAGTTGGACCGCGATCCTTGTACCACTCCATCGAGTGGTGGATCTGGCCCCATCCGGGTGGGGCGTCGCAGCCGGGATATCGGCATGTTTCGTCCCGTGCCCAGATTCCACGGGCCATGTTGGCGGGGAAGATACGCTTCTCCCGCCCGACGTCGAGGATGGTTGATTCCGGTCCGAAGATGACGCGCATCCATTCGCTGTCGCACATGTGCTGCGCGAGAACCGCAGGAGGTATCGGCGTCCCGTCGCTGTAGGTCGCGGGATCCACGCCGATGAGCTTCGGGTAGTGGAGGTAGGGGTTGATGACGTGGTCGTCGCCCTCGGTCCACTCGTCGGACGGGAGGTCCCACAAGGGTGGGGTCTCGGGGGAGTCGCTGCCCGGGGTCTCGTGGCTGGCGTCGGTACGTCCACTGCCGCTTGCGATCGGGCTGCCGGTGTCGCCATCGCTTCCGGTGCTCGTGCTGGAGGCGTCACTGCCACAGCTGCTGTCGAGGCCGTCCTCCGCGTCCATGGCGCCGTCCGCACCCTTGGCGGTGCGCTGGGTGTGGGTGGTCGCGGGAGCCGTCGCTTCGATGAGGGATTTGATGGTCTCGACGGTGGCGGTGATCGTGAGGTGGGGGCGGACTCGGGACCAGGGGGTGATGTCACGTACCGGGTTTGATGGAGAGCATCAATCCTGGAGGGACGAGCGATGGCGCCACCACGGAAGTACCCCGCGGAATTGCGGGAGCGAGCGATCCGGCTCGTGATCGATGCCAAGAAGGACGAGAGCACGCGTTCGGGTGCTTGCCGGCGTATCGGGGAGCAGTTGGGTATCAACCCTGAGACGCTGCGCGGCTGGGTGATGCAGACCGAGATCGATGCCGGGGACCGGGCTGGTACCACGACGAGTGATGCGCAGCGGCTGGCGGATCTGGAGAAGGAAGTCCGCGAGCTACGACGGGCCAACGCGATCCTGCGTAGCGCGTCAGCTTTCTTCGCGGCGGAGCTCGACCGCCCCTCGCACTGATCGACACCTACATCGACGAGAACAAGGCCGCCTATGGGGTCGAGCCGATCTGCCAGGCGCTACGCAGCGCGGACGTGCAGGTCGCCCCGAGCGGCTACTACGCCAGGAAGACCAGGCCGCCGAGCCGCAGGTCGGTCACCGACGCTGCGACCACTGGTGAGATCCAGCGGCTGCATGAGGTCAACTACGGGGTCTACGGGATCCGGAAGATGCACGCCGAGCTGAACCGTCAGGGCCTACCGGTAGCCCGATGCACCGTCCAGCGCCTGATGCGGGCCGCCGGACTGCGCGGGATCGCGCGGACCAAGACTCCTCGCACGACATTCGGGACCGCGATTCTGGACGGGCGCCCGGACCTGGTCGAGCGAGACTTCACCGCGAGTGCGGTCAACCAGCTGTGGGTCGCGGACCTGACCTACGTGCGGACCTTCGCTGGCTGGGTCTACGCAGCGTTCGTCCTGGACGTGTTCTCCCGCCGCATCGTGGGCTGGCAGGTCTCTTTGTCCTTACACACCGACCTCGCGCTGGACGCCCTTCAGATGGGCATCTGGACCCGGCAGCGTGCCGGCCACGACCTCGCGGGCCTCGTCCATCACAGTGATCGCGGCGTTCAGTACGGGGCCGTTCGCTATACCGAGCGCCTCGCCCAGGCCAAGGCCGTGGCCTCGGTCGGGACCGTCGGTGATTCCTACGACAACGCCATGGCCGAGGCATTCAACTCGCTGTTCAAGGCCGAACTCGTGCGGAACAAGGGCCCCTGGCGAAGCATCGACGATCTCGAGGTCGCCGTCGCGGAGTACATCGACTGGTACAACCACCGACGACTGCACGGAGAGATCGGACTGGTCCCACCCGTGGAATACGAGCACCTCAACCCCGGCGAGCACCCCGCTGCGCTGGAGAACCACCTCTCCACCAAAGTCGGTACTTGACAGAGTGTCTTGACGTGTTGTCCGCCGTCGGTGTCGAGCCAGCCGCTGAGGTGGTAGCCGTCCAGCGTCTTGGAGATGGTGACCTGCTCGTGGGTGCCTGTATCCCGCCATTTCTGGTCCTCACCGCCTGGGTCGGATCGGATGGCCCAGGCCTGGACCACGCGGTCGAACTGGGTGGCATCGAGCCCCTCGGCGAGGGAGACCAGGTACGACTCCCCGCAGGCTTGGTCCCGCAGTCGTTCGCGCAAGAAGGGTGACCGCATGGCTCGCTTGGTCAGTACGAGGATGTGTTCGGGGCCGATACGGCCCTCGGCGAGGGCGCGGTCGCTCGCGGGGAGATCGTTTCGGAGGGTGCGTGCGGTGCGAAGCGCGCGAGTGGAGCTCGCATCGCTGCCGGCCGTCTGGTCGCGCAGCCACGTGCGAAGGGACTGCCGCCCCTCGGCCGCCCACATCCCGTTTCCCTCGACCGCGGTGAGGGTGTGCGCGCGAGCGCTTGCGAGGCAGCGCTCTGCCAGCTCTTCGATCTGGACTGCCTCGGTCAGGGCTTGGCCTGACAGCTCGTGGAAGTCTGCGGAGGCAAGCTCCGCCAGGGCCGTCGTGGCTTGACGAAGGAGTGCCATCGTCCGCGCGGGGCCAGTTTCGGCCAGGACGCTTCCATCGGTTGTGGGGTGATCCGCGCCAGGCGCAGGTCCGGCGCTCATCTCGGCGTGCGAGTCCGCTGCGGACGTGTCAGCGGCATCAGCAGAGGAGTTCTCGTTGTTCGACTCCGCCGCGGGCTCGGGGAGAGGAGCATCGGGCGGCGCGTCATCGAGTGCCATCGATATTCTCCCTCCATGGAACGGTCCGATAGTTCCGATTGCGTTGCCTCAATTATCTCGAACAGGTGTTCGATTAGTCAAGGGGTGAATGCAAATTTGTGGATAACTTGCCGAGTTCGTATGGGTGGACCGGTTGTCCACAGGTTTGGGCGCGTGAATGCGCGCGCAAGGATTTCCACAGGTTGGTCCTTCGCCACTTCTTCCACAGGTGGCGAGCTCAGGTTGACGGCCACGTGAATGTGGGGGTGCCGGGGACTGCGTCGTCGGGTGGGTGGCTGGCCGCGTCGTCGGGTGGTGGGTGAGATGGGGTGCATCCGGTTGGTGACCCGGGGGCTGTACTGGGCACCGTGAGGGTCACCGGCCTGTCCCGTAGGTGAGGGGCCGCGCCGCTGCTGACACCGATGTGGCTCGGTCGGGGTTGTCCACAGATTGAGTGGTACCCGCCCCGTGGGGTCCGGTTTCGGGTTACTTTCGTCGGCATGGGGAAACGGTGGGGGCGTCGCGGTGTTGCGGCTGCCGTGGTGGGCCTGGTCGGTGTCGTGGGCATTTCTGCCTGCGGTGGCGGGGGAGACGAGTCGTCGGACTCCTCTGAGAGCACCGAAGGCGATGGTGGCTCAGAGTCCGAGTCGGCGACAGAGTCGACGAGCGCAGAGTCTCCGTCGGGGTCGGCGGAGACGCCGTCCGGTGAAGAGTCCCCGTCCGGAGGTGAGGTCTCCACGGCCGACGTGGAGTTCACCGAGTGGGAGCTCGAGCGACGCGCGACGCCGCCGCCGGAGCGGCCGGCCGAGATGGACGACCCGGGTGAGGCCGGCGCCATTGCGACTGCGGAGTACTTCGTTGAGCTCATGGCGTTCGCCGAAGAGACTGGCGTGATTGAGGACTTTGAAAGCATATCGGATGCTAGTTGCCAGTATTGTCAGAATTACGTGAACCTTACACGGGAGGCTGTCAACGAAGGTTTGTATGCGAATGACATGGGTCTTGTTGCGTTCGGCAGTGTTGCCGCGCCTCCAAGGGCTGATGGGACCGTATCCGTTTCGGTTAATGCACGCTACTCCGAGAGGGATCGCATAGACGCTCAGGGTGAGCGAATTGAGGGGCTCGATGTCCGTTCGTTTACGCAATTCGTCCTTGTGGAGCGAATTGCGGATTCGTGGGTTGTGGTAGACGCTCTGAACGAGGACGCCGAGGTTGCGTCGTGAGCCGCAGTAAATTCAGGTCGCTAAGTACTATTGCTCTTGCGGCTATCGCTTTTCCGGTGATTAGCTCATTGGCTGTCGAAGACGAGCCTGACGGACGGGATGCTTCGGCGAACCCCACCGCGGGAGGCGTGGAGCTTGAGTGGGTCCAAGAGCACGTTGAAGTGACTTCTGGGTATCCCGGTGCGCCTCATCCGGATGCCGTCGCTGTCGTTGCTTCTGGCGGTTCCACCGGCTATGACGGCGGCTATGCGCACAACATCGTGTGCAATCCGGACCTCCCGGCCATGAATCCGTCGTACCGGATGGTGCTGCTGGACGGCGTCCTGTCGTGCCCGGCGCTCACCCCGCCGGACGCGGAACCTACGGGTCCACCCGAGGCGATTCCCGCCTCCGCCCCCGACGCACCCGAGCCGATCGTCATCTCACGGTCGGAGGCCGCTGAACTTCTGGTCGAGGTCGGCTCCGCGGAGTTTAACGACTCATCCGTCGGCTACCAGCTCGTGAACATGCCGGTGATCGTCTGGTCGACGGCCCGTGAACATGTGGCCGAGACCGAGCTACTGGGGCACGAAGTGTTCGTGCGATTCGTTCCGGTGGAGTTTTCCTGGGATCCGCAGGACGGCTCCGCGCCGATCGTCACGAACGTCCCCGGGGCGCCCTGGCCCGATCACACGGTCTCGCACGAATACGCGCACACATCCTCGGAACAGTCCATGACACTGACGACGTCATGGTCGGCGGAGTTCATGGTCGCCGGCGAACAGGGATGGGCCCCCGTGGACGGACTCATCGAGATCGAGACCGAAACAGACCCGTTCGAGATCCGCGAACGACTCGTCCGCCTCGTTCCCGAGGACGGCTGAACATGCTCGGGGTCGGCTGAGCGCGTCGATGGACGACTGACCGCACCCGAAAACGTGCGGATCGAACCTGACGAGCCCGATCAGTCCGCCATTCCCGCCCCGTCGACGCCCACCCCTTCACCGGCCGCTGCCGCAATCTCGACCAGCCGTCGTCGTCGGCCGACCAGATCCCGGTCGGTCCCGCGCCAGACGGCCGTGAACGTACGCGTCACCCGCGGCGTGATCGCCTTGGCGACGATCCGGCCCAGGCGCACGTCGTCGCGCACGGTGAGCGGACTCAGCACGGCCGGTGCCACGCCCTGCGCGACTGCCGACCGCACGGCGGCCTCTGTCGACAGGACGATCGCCGGCTCGTGCGGCTCCACCCCCGCCCGCGTCCTCACCTGATGCTCGTACGCCGCGCGCGTCCCGCTCCCGACCTCGCGCGTCACGTGCGCGGTCCCGGCGATCTCCGACAGTTCCACCTCATTCCGCTCCGCCCACGGGTGCTGCGGCGCGCACGCCACCACCATCCGGTCGACCTGCACGCCCGCACACGAGAGATCCCTCGGCAGCTCCGGCGTCTCAACGAAACCGAGATCCGCCACCCCGCTCCGCACAAGCTCCGCGACCTCCACGCTGTTCCCCGTGCGCAGCGCGAAGTCAGTCCCGCGACCAGAACCCTCCGCGAGCTCCTCGTTTCGAAGCGCCAGGAGCCACCCCGGCAACCTGTGCGCCGCGATCGTCTGGCTCGCAGCGATCGTCAGCCCGCGACCAGGCGACTCCCCCCGCAGCCCGTCCAGGGCCACCTCGAGCCGATCGGCCGCGTCGAGAACTTCCCGCGCCCACGCGAGCATCGTCTCGCCCGCCTCCGTCAGCACTGCGCCCGCGGTCGACCTCAGCACCAGCTCGAGCCGCACCCGCCGCTCGAGCCCCCGGAGTCGCGCGGAGACCGACTGCTGACTCACGCCCAACGCTCGAGCAGCCCCCGAGAGACTTCCGGCCCGCGCAACCTCGTCCAGCACACGCAGCTCGTCAAGGGAGGGGCCAGCCATTCGCCCACGCTACAACCGTTCCTTGTACCCCTCCAACGCGGAACCCGCTACCACCCATCCCCACACAGGCGCATCATCGAACCCATGCAACTGGCCCCGGTCGCGACCCTGCCCAACCGACTCACTGCTCGCGGACGTGACGTCCTCCCCGGTCTCTTCCTCTGCCTGGCGATCGCCGCCGTCGCGACGCTCATCGCGTCCGCCGTCCCGATCGTCGGCTCGGCGATCCCGGCCGTCGTCATCGGCGTGGTCATCGCCTGCGTGCGGAGGCCGAGCGGGCCGATCGCGCCCGGGATCACCTATTCCTCGAAGTTCGTCCTCCAGCTGGCGGTCGTCCTGCTCGGTGCCCAGCTCTCGCTCCGGAGCATCGTCGTCGTCGGCTGGGAGTCCCTGCCCGTCATGCTCACGTCGCTCGCGGTCTGCCTCCTCGCGGCCTGGCTGATCGGTCGGGCGCTGCGCATCGACCGCGACATCCGCACCCTCATCGGCGTCGGCACCGGCATCTGCGGCGCGTCGGCGATCGCCGCGGTCTCGCCGATCGTCAAGGCCAAGAACTCGGACATCTCCTACGCAATCTCGACCGTCTTCCTCTTCAACATCCTCGCCGTCATCGCCTTCCCCCCGATCGGGCACGCCCTCGGCATGACTCCCCACAGCTTCGGCCTCTTCGCGGGTACCGCCGTGAACGACACGAGCTCCGTCGTCGCGGCCGCCAGCGTCTTCAGCGCCTCCGCCCTCGGCTTCGCCGTGGTCGTCAAGCTCGTGCGGACGCTCATGATCATCCCCATCAGCGTCACGCTCGCCGTCGCCGAGGCACGGCGGTCCGGCGACGGCGCACGCATGACCCCGGGCCGCATCCTCCGCCTCGTCCCGTGGTTCCTGTTCGGCTTCCTCATCGTCGCCGCCGTGACCTCCACCGGCATCGTCCCGGCCGCCGCCACCGACGCCGCCACGCACGTCAGCGTCTTCCTCGTCGCCACCGCGCTCGCCGGCGTCGGCCTGTCGACCGACATCCGAGCCATCCGCACCACCGGGTTCCGCCCCCTGCTCCTCGGCGGGATCCTCTCCGTCCTCGTCGCCTGCACGACGCTCACGACGATGTGGTCCACCGGCCACCTCGGCACCGCATGACGAAGGGGCGGTGGGTGGCTCGCCTCCCGCAGGAGACGAGCCACCCACCGCCCCTCGAGACGTCAGGTGGTGGCCGGGTCTACTCGCTCGCGCCGGCCTGGGCGGACGAGCCGCCCGTGGTCCGACGACGACGCCGCCTGCGCGGGCGGCCGGAGCCCGACGCCCCGGAGCCCGACGCCCCGGAACCGCCGTCCGCGCTGCTGTTCGCGCCCGGTCCGTCGCCGTCGCGGGAACCGTCGGACCGACGCTGGCCGCCACGGCCGCCGCCCGAGCCGCCCCGGCCGCTGCCGGAACCGCCGCGACCACCGGAACCGCCGCGACCACCGGAACCGCCCGAGCCACCCCGACCGCCGGAGCCGCCGCGACCACCCGAACCGCGCGTGCCGGCCGACTTGCCGGTCTCGCCGAGGTCCTCGACCTGCTCGGCCCCGAGCCCCGCCCGCGTGCGGGCCGAACGCGGCAGCGAGCCGCCGGTGCCCTCCGGGATGTCGAGGTCCGCGTAGAGGTGCTCGGACGTGTGGTACGTCTCCGGCGGCTCGGCGAGGCCGAGTCCGAGGGAGTTGTTGATGAGCGACCACCGCGGCATGTCGTCCCAGTCGACGAACGTCACCGCGGTGCCCGCGTTGCCCGCACGGGCGGTACGGCCGATGCGGTGGAGGTAGATCTTCTCGTCCTCGGGGGACTGGTAGTTGATGACGTGCGTGACGTCGTCGACGTCGATGCCGCGGGCCGCGACGTCCGTCGCCACGAGCACGTCGACCTTGCCGGTGCGGAACGCGCGCAGCGCCTGCTCGCGCGCGCCCTGGCCGAGGTCGCCGTGGATGGCGGCCGAGGCGAAGTGCCGGTCGGCCAGGTCGTCCGCGACCTTCGCGGCCGTCCGCTTGGTGCGGGTGAACACGATGGTCAGTCCGCGGTCGCGCGCCTGGAGGATGCGGGCGAGCATCTCCACCTTGTTCATGGCGTGCGCGCGGTAGACGACCTGACGGATCGACTTCACGGTGGCGCCCGTGTCGTCCGGGTCCTGCGCGCGGATGTGCGTCGGCTTCGACATGTAGCGGCGTGCCAGCGCGACGACGGCGCCCGGCATCGTGGCCGAGAACAGCATCGTGTGGCGGTTCGCTGGGGTCCGCGAGAGGAGCGTCTCGACGTCGGGCAGGAAGCCGAGGTCCAGCATCTCGTCGGCCTCGTCGAGCACGACGGTGCCCACCGAGCTCAGCGTGAGGACCTTCTGCTTGAGCAGGTCGATGAGGCGTCCCGGCGTGCCGACGACGACCTCGACGCCCTTCTCCAGAGCAGCGATCTGCGGCTCGTAGGCCCGGCCGCCGTACACCTGGACGATGCGGACAGTGCGGCGGCGCGACGCGGCCACGAGGTCCTCGGCCACCTGCTTCGCGAGCTCGCGGGTCGGGACCACGACGAGCGCCTGAGGCGCACCGGGCTCGAGGAGGTCCTCGTAGCCGTCCTCACCGGGGGAGACCACGTGCTGCAGCAGCGGGAGCCCGAAGCCCAGGGTCTTGCCGGTACCGGTCTTCGCCTGGCCGATGATGTCGGCGCGGCGCAGCGCGACCGGCAGCGTGAGGGCCTGGATCGGGAACGGGTGGGTGATGCCGATGTCGCGGAGGGCGGCCGCGATGGGCTCGGCGACGCCGATGTCCGCGAACGTCTCCTCGATGGCGGTTCCGGCGTCGTCGGTGATGTCGGGGGTCGCGACGTCCGTCTCGACGGGCGCGTGCGCACCGGAGAGGTCGACGACGCCCGTGGGGGTGTCGGTGGTCATGTGCCTTCTTCGTGTTGTGGATCGGGCGCCGAGATGGGGCGCAGGCAGCCGATCGCGCACAAAGCGGGCGGTAGTCGCCCAGGAACTCGCATGAGGAATGACGACCGGTCAGCCGGGACGACTCGACGATACTCCCTCGAACAGCGCCGGGGACATGGCAGCGGGGGTGGAACGCGACTCAGTCGCGATCCACCCCCGCTCACGTCTCACCCCCGCCGTCCCGCTCGCGGCACGGACCACGCGCAGCGCAGACCGTGCAGCACGGGCCGCGTGCGGACCGTCCGCGTGCGGACCATCCAGGAGCCCTTCCGCCGGTCAGGCGACGCCGAAGCCCACCTTGCGCTCGGTCGGCGCACCGATCTGCACGAAGCCGATGGCCTCGGCCGGCACGAGGTAGCGGCGCTGCTTGCTGTCGGTCACCTGGAGCGTCGAACCGTCCTTCAGCGCCGTCTCGACCTGCCCGACGAACTCCGCCTCGTCCAGCTCGACCTCGAGCGAGAGGTCCCGCGCGCTCGACCGCATACCAATCGTCACCTGCATGAGAGTCCTTCCGGGGGCCCGCCGCGGCGGGCCGGGTGGTGTTGAACGAATCCGTCCACAAGCGTAATCGTCCTCACTGACATGCGCGTGACCGCCTGGAAGACTGGGCACCGATGCTGTCCCGACCACGATTCTTCCTCCGTTCCGCCTCGATCGCCGCGCTCGCCCTGTGCGCCGCGACCGCCGCGTCCGCGCACACGGGCATCTCTGGGCGTGAGGCGGCCGTCGACCCGTCGGCACCCCCCCACGCCCCCGCCCCTTTCGCCGACGGCGAGACCGACACGGACGACCCGACGGCGGACGACTCCACCCAGGACGGGCCCACCTCCCTGCTCGCAAGCATCCGCCTGCCCGCCCCGACGGAGGCCGACCTCCTCCGCCTGTCCGAGGACGCCTACGCTGCGGGCATCCGCGGCGACCTCGAGGGCGCGACCGGCGACGGCGACCTCACCGTCGTCCCCGGGACCGAGGACGCCCCGCGCGAGGCCGGTACGACCTACCAGGTCCGCGTCGAGGTGGAGGACGGCCTGCCCGTGGACGGCGAGACGTTCGCGGACTACGCGCTGTCGGTCCTCAACGACGAGCGCGGCTGGGGCCACGACGGCTCCGTCGCCTTCGCCCGCACGGACTCCGAGGACGCCGACTTCGCGGTCACCCTCGCGAGCCCGGAGACGAGCATCGACCTGTGTACGCCCCTCGACGTCGGCGGGATCTACTCGTGCGGCCGCAACGGTCGCGCGGTCCTGAACTCCGACCGGTTCGCGGCCGCGATCGAGCCCTTCCTCGAGGCCGGCGGCGACGTCCCGCAGTACCGCGAGTACCTCGTCAACCACGAGGTCGGCCACCTCATCGGCCACGCGCACGTGGACTGCCAGGACCCGGGCGAGCCCGCCCCCGTCATGGTGCAGCAGTCGATCGACCTCCAGGGCTGCACGCCCAACGGCTGGCCCGTCGACGGCTGAGCAGCCGGTGTGGGTGGTGCATGATTCCATGTGCCCGTGCCCACGTTCGTCCGCCCCCGCCTGCGCGTCGATTCCCCCGACGACGCCGCCCGCGTCCCCCTCGACACCGAGGCTTCCTCGGTGGTCGCCGAGGCGACGGACGCCGGCGGCCCCCGTAGCCTCCTCGCCCTCGGCGCGCCCGGCTCCGGCCGGACGACGATCGGCCTGGAGGCCGCCTGCGAGGCGGCCCGGGCAGGCGCCCGCGTGGTCCTTCTGTCGCCGGCCCGGCGGGCCGCCACCCGCCTGAAGGACGCGGTCGCCCGGCGCCTCGGCGCGCACGACGAGTCGGTGACGGTCGCGACCCCGGCCGCCTTCGCGTTCCGTCTGCTCAGCCGGCACGCCGCCCACTGGGGCAGCCCGGGGCCGGCCCTGATCTCGGGGCCGGACGAGGACGGCATCCTCGCCGAGCTCCTCGCGGCCCACGCCTCCGGCGAGGTCGTCCCGCCCGCCTGGCCGGAGTCGATCCCCGAGTCGGCCCTCGGCCTGGACGCCTTCCGGCACGAGCTTCGCGACATCCTCGCCCGCGCCGGCGAGCTCGACCTCGAGCCCGAGGACCTGCGTCGCCTCGCCGCCGAGCACGGCCGCGGCGAGTGGGGTGCCGTCGCCACCGTGCTTGAGCAGTACCGCGACGCGATCGGCGTCGAGGACGACTCGTCGTACGGGTCGGGCGCCGACCGCGCCGTCGCGTCGGCCCGCCGCAAGCGGCGCTACGACTCCGCCCGCATCGTCGACGAGGCCGCGCTCGTCCTCGCCTCCTGGCGCACGCCGCCCCCGGGCGCCGACGGCGTGGGTGACCAGACCGGTGACGGCACGGAGCCACCCGCGTGGGACCTCGTGGTCGTCGACGACTACCAGGACGTCACCCGCTCGACCGTCCGCCTGCTGCGGGTGCTCGCCCGCGACGGCGCACGGCTGCTTCTGCTGGCCGACCCCGACGTCGCCGTGCAGACCTTCCGCGGCGGCAGCCCGAGCCTCGTCCAGGACGCCACCGCCGAGTTCGCCGCCGGCGGCCTCGGCGCCACGACCCGCGTGCTCGGCAGCGTGCACCGCGGAACCTCCGACGTCCGCGCGGCCGTGGCGGCGCTCGCCGATCGGCTCCCCGCCGGTGGCGAGGGCCTCGCGAGAAGGCGAGCGACGACGTCGGGGGAGACGGACGGGGGAGACGCGGCACTCGGCGTGCAGGTGCGGACCGTGCGCAGCGCGGCCGCCGAGGCCGACGAGATCGCGAACGCGATCCGGCGCGCGCACCTCGTCGACGGGCTGCCGTACGAGCGGTGCGCCGTCATCGTGCGCACGTCGGGTCTCGCGACCGCGATGCGCTCGTTGCTGGCGGCGCGGCGCATCCCCATCTCCTCCGGGCGCATCGGCGCGCTGCGCGACGAGCCCGCGGTGCGGATGCTGCTCGACGCCCTTCGCGTGGCGGACACGATCGTCACCGGCGGCGAGGTCGACGGCTCGGACGTCCGCGACCTGCTGCTCTCGCCCATCGGCGGGGCGGACCCGATCCGCCTGCGCCGACTCATGCGGGCGCTGCGCGTCGCCTCGGAGGCGGCCGGCGGGGCGACGGACTCCGACTCCGTGACACTCGACGCGCTCCGCGCGATCCTTGCCCTCCCGTCGGAGGACATGCGCGACGCGCTTCCTGACGGACTGCCGCAGATCCTCACCGACCCGTATCTGCGGGTCGGGCGCGTGCTGGCGGCCGCCCGGGACGCGATCGAGCGCGGCGAGGGTGCCTACGCGGTGCTGTGGGCCGCCTGGGACGCGACGGGGCTGGCCTCCGTGTGGCAGTCGCGTGCCGTCGACGGCGGGCCCGGCGCCCCCCGAGCGCACGCCGACCTCGACGCCGCGCTCGCCCTGTTCTACGCCGCCGAGCGGTACGAGGAGCGCGAGGGATCGGTCACCGCCGCTGCTTTCGTCGGCCGCATCGACTCCAAGGCCGTCGCCGAGGACACACTCGCCCAGCAGTCCGGCAAGAAGGACGTCGTCCAGGTCCTCACTCCCGCCCAGGCGCCCGGGGTCGACTTCGACCTCGTGGCGATCGCCGGCCTGCAGGAGGACGTGTGGCCCGACCTGCGTCGACGGGACTCCATCCTCGGTTCCCAGGCCCTCGTCGACGTGGTGACGGGCAGGTACGCGGGCGTGGAGCGGTACGCCGAGGCCCGCCGCGAGGTCCGCGACGACGAGCTCCGCCAGCTCGTGCTCGCCGCATCCCGCGCGCGCGCCGACCTGCTGGTCACGGCCGTCGACGACGGCGAGATCGTGCCCTCGATCTTCCATGAGCTCATGGCCGCCGACGCCGAGCGTCGGGCGGAGGAGGTGCGGGCGGTGGCCGCAGGTGGTGGCGTGCCTGCGAGCAGTGGCGGGACGGGTGGTAGCCCGCCCGATGCCGGTGCGCGCGCGCTCGTCGTCGGGTCCGACTCCGAACGATCGGCGACCGCGGCGCGACCGCCCGACGCGGCCTCGCGGCAGGTCGTCCGTGACCTGCGCGAGCTCGTCGCCGAGCTACGGAGGGCCCTTGCCGCCGACCCGTCGGACGCCGACGCCGCGCGCGTCCTCGCCCACCTCGCAGCGGAGGACGTCGACGGCGCCTCGCCGGACGAGTGGCGCCTCGGCCTCGAGCCCACGACCCTCGAACCCCTGCGGACCGGGACGGATCCGGTGGGCGTGAGCCCCTCGTCGGTGGAGCAGGCGAACACCTGCGCCCTCAGGTGGGCGCTCGGGCGGTTCGGTGGCCGCGGCGGGGACTCGGACGCCCAGTCCCTCGGCACGCTCATCCACGCGATCGCCGAGGAGAACCCGTCCGGGACGGAGGCCGAGCTGCTCGCGACGCTCGAGACCAAGCTCGCCGACCTGGATCTCGGCGAGGGACTCGCGGCCGACATGCAGCGGGCGAAGGCGACCCGGCTCGTCGAGCGACTGGCGAAGTACCTCGCGATCCCGACCGAGGTCCAGGTCGAGGTGGAGATCGACGCGACGGTCGGCGACGCCCGCATCCGCGGGCGGATCGACAGGCTCGAGATCGACGACGACGGCACCGCGCGCGTCGTCGACCTCAAGACCGGCACGGGGGCCACGGATGCGAAGCCCGAGGAACACCCGCAGCTCGGCGTCTACCAGGTGGCCCTGCGCGCCCTGCACGAGTCGGACGGGGGCCCGGCACCGGCCGGAGGGCGACTCGTGTACCTCGGCGCCGAGACCAAGGCGCTGAGCAAGGACCAGGCCCCGCTGCCCGAGGGCACCGACACCTGGGCGCACGACCAGCTGCGGTCGGCCGTCAGGGCGATGTCCGGCAGCCACATGACGGCCCGGCAGAACGCGATGTGCTCGTTCTGCGACCTGCGCACCTCCTGCCCAGTGCAGCGCGAGGGGCGCAGGATCGGCGACGGCGAGGGGAAGCGATGAGTACGATGTCCAGCGGGGGCTTCACAGGGCGCGACCTCACCCCCGAGCAGACCGCGCGCCTCATCGGCGCCGCCTACCCTCCGACCGCCGAGCAGGCCGCCGTCATGGCGCACCCCATGGCACCGCAGCTCGTGGTGGCCGGCGCCGGCGCCGGCAAGACCGAGACCATGTCGCTGCGCGTGGTCCACCTCGTGGCGACCGGCCAGGTCGCCCCCGACGAGGTCCTCGGCCTCACCTTCACCCGGAAGGCCGCCGGCGAGCTCGGCGAGCGGCTGCGGGAGCGGCTCGGGACCCTCGAACGGGCGATCGGCGCCCGTCGTCGTATTCCCCGGGAGGACCTCGACGCCGCCCGCCCGACCGTCTCCACGTACGACTCGTTCGCCGGCACGATCTACAAGGACCACGCGCTGCGGATCGGTCTCGAGCCGACGGCCCGGCTCATCACCGACGCCGAGACCTACGAGCTCGCGTTCCGCACGGTGTCGACCTGGACGGGTGAGCTCGCCGAGCTCGGCGAGTCGGCGCTGTCGACGATCGTCGCCGCCGCGGTGAGCCTCGACGGCCAGATGACCTCGCTCCTGCGCGCAGACGTCTACGAGCGGATCCTGCGCGAGGAGCTGGAGGCCACCGCCGCCACGCTGCTCGGTGAGGGGGAGGGCTGGTCGCGGTCGCCGAACGCCGACGTGCGAAAGATCGCCTCCCGCCACCGGGGTCGGGCCGAGCTCGTGGACATCGTCCTCGCGCTGCGCGCCGAGCGCATCGCGACCGGTGTGGCGACGTTCGCGGACATCGCCTCGGCCGCGCGGCGCATCGTCACCGAGGTCCCCGACGTCGCGGACGAGCTGCGCGCCCGGTACCGGCTCGTCCTGCTGGACGAGTACCAGGACACCTCGGTCGCACAGACCGACCTCCTGGCCGCGGCCTTCGGTGGCGGCTGCGCGGTGACGGCCGTCGGCGACCCGCACCAGTCGATCTACGGATGGCGCGGCGCGTCCGCCGCCGCGCTGGAGACCTTCCCCGAGCGGTTCGGCGGCGCGACGCCCGCCGAGGTGCGAAGCCTGTCCACGTCGTGGCGGAACGACGTCTCGATCCTCGAGGTCGCCAACTCGATCGCCCGCCCCCTCGGCGCGCACAGCTCTCTGCCGCTGCCCACGCTCGGTGCCCGCCCGGGCGCGGGTGAGGGGTCGGTCGAGTCCGCGTGGTTCGTCACCAGCGACGACGAGGCGAAGGGCATCGCCGAGATTCTTCGGGAGTCCTGGTACGAGCCCGCTATGCGCGCGGCATCGGGGGAGGGGGCGGGCCCCGCGGAGGTCGGCAGCGCCCATCCCACCGCCGCGCAGGCCGTCGCCACATCGACCGTCGCCACATCGACAGCCGCCGCACCGACCGCCGCCGTGCTCGGTCGCACGAACGGCGCGCTCGTCACGATCCATGCGGCGCTCCTGGAGGCGGGGGTCCCCGCGCAGATCGTCGGCGCGGGCGGCCTCGTCCTGCGCCCCGAGATCCTCGACCTGCGCGCCGCCCTGGCCGCCGCCGTCGACCCTACCCGCGGCGACCTCCTCGTCCGGCTCGTCACCGGCCTCGGCCTCGGTCTCGCTGACCTGCGCACCCTGCACGCCTGGTCCGGCTACCTCGCCCGGGCCGGCCTGCGGTCCGGCACCGCCGCGGCCACCGCGCCCACGGCGGGTTCGGTCACGTCGGCCGCCCAGCCCACGGCGGCCGGCGCCTCGGGCGCCGGAGCCGAGGAGCCGGCCGGGGGGCCGTCGTCGGGGGAGCAGACGGACACCGATCCGTTCGAGTCCGTCATCGATCCGCGGCAGGAGCAGACCCTCGCCGAGGCCATCGACGTCCTGCCGCCGGAGGAGTACGAGGCCTACGGGCACCGTCTGACGCACGTCGCGCGGGACCGGCTCGAACGGCTCGCCCTCGCGCTGCGGCGCATCCGCGCGGCCGCGCACCTGCCTGTGCAGGACGCCGTGGCCATCGCGATCGAGTCGCTCGGGCTGGATCTCGAGGTCGTGGCGGCCTCCCCGCACGTCGAGCCCGGCATCGCCCGTGCCGGCCTCGACGAGATCGTGCGCCTCGCGAGCAGCTATGCGGCGGGCGTCGACGGCGCCTCGCTGAGCGGCTTCCTCACCTACCTGGACCGCGCCGAGGAGCGGGAGGGCGGCCTGTCGGACGCCGATCCGTCAGAGTCGCAGGAGGCGAGCGGCGCCGTCGTGCAGCTGATGACCGTGCACCGTGCGAAGGGCCTCGAGTGGGACGTCGTCGTCCTTCCCGGGCTCATGCGCGGCACGTTCCCGGCCGTGAGCTACAAGAAGGTCTCCGACGAAGAGACCCTGCCGAACGACAACGCCTGGCTGGGCGATCTCGGCGCCGTGCCGAGCTCCGTGCGCGGTGACGCCGACCGGCTGCCGCAGCTCGACCTCACGGGAGTCGGTGCCCCCGCGGACGCCGGCCGCGCCCTGAAGGACTTCGGCCTGACGGCTGGCGCGCACGCCGTGCTGGAGGAGCGCCGCCTGGCGTACGTGGCCGTGACGCGCGCGCGGTCCCGCCTGCTGATGACCTGGGCGACGTTCAAGAACGGCGGCGCGACGCCACAGGTGCGGTCACCGTTCCTGGCCGAGGCCATCCGGACGGGTGAGGTGCGGCCTGCCGGCGGGCACGAGATCGACCCTCCCGAGGAGCCGCCCGAGGAGAACCCCTCCCGCGGAGTCGAGGTGAGTGCCGTGTGGCCGCCCGAGCCCGCCGAGGAGGCCGACGTCTCCCGGCGCGCACGCGCCGCGGCCGAGGGCGTGCGCGCTGCAGCGGACTCAGGCGCCGGTCTGGACGACGGCGAGGACGCCGGTCTCTGGGACCGGTCGGCGGCCATCCTGCTGGCTGAGCGCGCGGAGCTGGCGTCCGTGCTCGGCGAGGTCCCCCTCGGTGAGCACCTTGCGGCGACCAGCCTGGTCGCCATGGCCGAGGACCCCGAGGGCTTCGCGCGGCAGAAGCTGAGGCCCGTGCCTCGCCCGCCGGCGACCGCGGCGACTCTCGGTACCCAGTTCCACGAGTGGGTCGAGCACCGCTTCGACGCCCAGGCCCTCACGGGCCTCGTCCCGGACCCGGACGACGCGGGGCTGCTCGACCCGGCCCTCGGCGTCGCCGAGAAGGACGCGTCCGGTGCGGTCGACGAGCGCCGGCTCGCGGAGCTGCAGGAGAAGTTCGAGGCCTCCGAGTGGGGCGCGCGGCGACCGCTGGCCGTCGAGGCGCCGCTCCAGGTGAGGGTCGGGCCCGTGGTGCTGCGATGCACGATCGACGCCGTGTACGAGTCCGCCGACGGCATCGACATCGTCGACTGGAAGACCGGCCGCATCCCGCCCGAGGACGCGCTCCCGACCAAGCTCCTCCAGCTCGACGTCAACCGGCTGGCCTGGTCCCGTGCGAAGGGCGGCCCCGTCGAGGAGGTGCGCGCGTGCCTCTACTACGTCCAGCACGGCGTGACGATCCCTGCGATCCAGGACGACGAGGCCGCCACGGAGGCCCGCATCCTCGCCGTGCTCGGCATCGAGGCGGGGTAGGGGAGGCGGCGCAGGGGGAGGGG
>FUHX01000078.1 GCA_900163555.1 Actinomycetales bacterium JB111
AGGGGGTGGACTGCGGGGGTGGGGCTGACAGACTGGAGTCATGCGCCTCCCAGCCTCGCGACCGGTTCGGATCCTCGTGGTGTGCACGGGCAACATCTGCCGCTCCCCGATGGGACAGATGATGCTCGCCGACGCGCTCGAGCGTGCGGGCATCGACGCGGAGGTGACCTCCGGGGCGACCACCGCCTACGAGCAGGGCAACCCGATCGACCCGCGCGCCGCCGCCTGCCTCACGCGCAACGGCGTGCCCGTGCTGGACCACACGGCCACGAAGGTCACCGACGACGAGCTGCGCGAGGCCGACATCGTCCTCGCGATGACGCACGAGCACCTGAACGCGCTCCGGCGCCAGGCCGAGCGCGCGGGCGCGGACCCGAGCCAGATCGTGCTGTGGCGCAGCCTCGAGGAGCGCGGGTCCGACGACGACGCGGGCCTGGCCGGGTCGCGCGAGCACGCGCCCTGGTACCTCGCGGACTCCGACGAGGTGCCGGACCCGTGGCTCGGCGACGACGCCGACTTCGACCACACGTACGGCCTGCTCCTCAACGGCCGGGACCGGCTGACGTACGCGCTCGGCGCAGGCGAGACCGAGATCGCGGTCTGACATCCGCGAGGGAGGAACGGAGGGCGCGCTGACTTTCCGTTCCTCCCTCACGGGAGGGGGTGGCGGGCTACGCCGGCAGGTCCCCGCGCTCGAGCAGGCCGACGACCGCCTCGATCTCCGGCGACAGGTGCCGGTCGGGCCCCGGGCCCTCGGCTCCGGCGGCGCGGATCGCGTCCCGCACGGCCCGCGTGCCCGCGCCCGGCCGCGGCGCCGCGGGGTCGGCGCACCGCTCGTCCTGCGCTCGGGCGGCGGTGAGCAGCTCGATCGCGATCACGCGCCGCAGCCCGTCGACGGACCGGCGCAGCTTCCGCGCGGCCGACCAGCCCATCGACACGTGGTCCTCCTGCATCGCGGACGACGGGATCGAGTCCACAGACGCCGGGGCGGCGAGCCGCTTGAGCTCGGAGACGATTCCCGCTGCCGTGTACTGGGCGATCATGTACCCGGAGTCCACGCCCGGGTCGGCGGCGAGGAACGGGGCGAGACCCTGGCTGCGCGCGGCGTCGAGGAAGCGGTCGGTGCGCCGCTCGCTGATGGACGCCAGGTCCGCGGCGGCGATCGCGAGGAAGTCGAGCACGTAACCGACCGGGGCGCCGTGGAAGTTCCCGTTGGAGTTCAGCCGGCCGTCCGGCGCGATCACCGGGTTGTCGATGACGCTCGCCAGCTCGCGCCGCGCCACCACCTCGGCGTGGTCGATCGTGTCCCGCACGGCGCCGTGGACCTGCGGGGCGCAGCGCAGCGAGTACGCGTCCTGCACGCGGCCGTCCTCCGGCCCCGCGTGGCTCGCGACGATCCCGCTGTCCGCCAGCAGGCCCGCCATCCGGCGGGCGGAGACCGCCTGCCCGGGGTGCGGGCGCAGGGCCATGAGGTCGGCCGCGAGCGTGGTGTTCGTGCCCATGAGCGACTCGATGCTCATGGCGGCGGCGACGTCGGCCGCGTCCGCGAGGTCCCGCAGGTCGGCGATCGCGAGGAGCAGCATCCCGAGCATGCCGTCGGTGCCGTTGATGAGGGCGAGGCCCTCCTTGTCGGCAAGCTCCACCGGCGTGAGCCCGGCAGCGGCCAGGGCCGCGCCGGCCTCGAGGAGGCGACCGTCGGCGTCGTGCACCTGGCCCTCGCCCATGAGGGCGAGCGCGACGTGCGCGAGCGGCGCGAGGTCCCCGGAGCATCCGAGCGAGCCGTACTCGTGGACCAGCGGCGTGATCCCGGCGGACAGCATCCCGGCCAGGGTCTGCGCGGTCTCGGGCCGCACGCCCGTCCGTCCCGAGGTGAGCGTGCTCAGCCGCAGCACCATGAGCGCGCGGACGACCTCCCGCTCGACCAGCGGGCCGGACCCGGCCGCGTGCGACCGGACGAGGGAGGCCTGGAGCTCGCGCCGTCGTCGGGGCTCGATCGGCACGGTCGCGAGCGCGCCGAACCCGGTGGACACCCCGTAGTGCGGGTCGGGGTCCGCGCCGAGGCGTTCGACGATCGCCCGGCCGTCCGCGAGCGCGGCCAGCGCCCCGTCCGTCAGCCGCACGGCGGCGCCGCCGCGTGCCACCCGCACCACGTCCTCGCCCGTCATCGGCCCGACGCCGATGCTCACCTCGTCCGTTCCCGTCACCGCGGTCCTTCCCCCAGTCGTGTCGTTCGTTCGGGTGTCGATCCTCGCCGATCCTCCGCCGCGCGGTCGGACCCGGTCAGGCGACGCGCCTGCCGGCGCGCCAGACCGCGTGCGTGGCCGGCATGCCGGGCCGGTAGGCGAGGTGGATGGCGGCCGGGTGGGTGAGCGCGTGCAGGTCCGCGCGGTGCCCGACGGCGATCGAGCCCACCGCACCCAGCCCGTCCGGGCCGTCGCCGGTCTCCCGGCGCAGGGCCCGCGCCCCGCCCCAGGTGGCTGCGCGGACGGCCTCCTCGATGCTCAGCCCCATCTGCAGCACGGCGGTCGTGACGCAGAACGCCATCGAGGACGTGTAGCTCGTGCCCGGGTTGCAGTTCGAGGCGATGGCGAGGGTGGCGCCCGCGTCCAGGAGGCGGCGGGCGGGGGCCAGCGGCATGCGCGTCGACAGGTCGGCGCCGGGCAGCACGGTCGCGACCGTGTCCGACCCGGCGAGCGCCTCCACGTCGCTGTCGGACAGGAACGCCACGTGGTCCACGCTCGCGGCGCCGAGCTCGACCGCGAGCTGCACGCCGGGCCCTTCGCCGAGCTGGTTGCCGTGGACGCGCAGGCCGATGCCGCGGTCGCGGCAGGCCTCGAGCACCCGGCGGGACTGGTCCTCGTCGAACGCGCCGCGCTCGCAGAAGACGTCCGCCCACCGCACGTGGGGGGCCACGGCGTCGAGCATGTCGCCCACCACGAGGTCGACGTACTCCTCCGCGTCCCACCCGGCCGGGACGAGGTGGGCGCCGAGGAACGTCACCTCGTCGACGAGCTCGGCGGCGATCCGCGCGGAGCGGGCCTCGTCCTCGACCGTCAGCCCGTACCCGGTCTTCGTCTCGATCGTCGTGGTCCCGCCCGCCGCGGCCTCCGCCACGCGGGCGGTCACGAGCGCGCGCAGCCGGTCGTCGTCGGCGGACCGGGTGGCGTCGGTCGTCACCTGGATGCCGCCGGCCGCGTACTCCTCGCCCGCCATGCGGGCGCGGAACTCGGCCGACCGGTCGCCGTCGAACACGAGGTGCGTGTGCGAGTCGACCCAGCCGGGCAGGACGGCCCGGCCGCCCAGGTCCGTGGCCGTGTCCGCCTCGGGGGCACGGGCGGCGGGACCCACCCAGGCGATGCGCCCGGCGTCCACCACGACGGCGGCGTCCGGGACCACGCCCAGGTCCGGGTCGCAGGTGGTCAGCTCGGAGATGCCGGTGACGAGCTCGGCCACGGCCCTCAGCCCTCCCGCGCCATCGGGATGCGGACCCCGCGCTCGCGCGCCACCGTCTTGGCGCGCTCGTACCCGGCGTCGACGTGCCGGATGACGCCCATGCCCGGGTCGTTCGTCAGCAGGGCGGCGAGCTTCTCGGCGGCGAGCTCGGTGCCGTCGGCGAGACCGACCTGGCCGGCGTGGATCGACCGGCCGATGCCCACGCCGCCGCCGTGGTGGATCGACACCCAGGTGGCGCCGGAGCTCGCGGCGGTCAGCGCGTTGAGCAGCGGCCAGTCGGCGATGGCGTCCGAGCCGTCGAGCATGGACTCCGTCTCGCGGTAGGGGGAGGCGACGGAGCCGGAGTCGAGGTGGTCGCGGCCGATGACGATCGGCGCCTTGACCTTGCCCTCGGCCACGAGCTGGTTGAACAGCAGGCCGGCCTTGTGGCGCTCGCCGTAGCCGAGCCAGCAGATGCGTGCGGGCAGGCCCTCGAACTCGACGTACTCGCCGGCGGCGTCGATCCACCGGTGGAGGTGCTCGTTGTCCGGGAACAGCTCCTTCATGGCCGCGTCGGTGACGGCGATGTCCTCCGGGTCGCCGGACAGGGCGACCCAGCGGAACGGGCCGAGGCCCTCGCAGAACAGCGGCCGGATGTAGGCGGGCACGAAGCCGGGGAACTCGAACGCGCGGTCGTACCCGGCCTTGCGGGCCTCGTCGCGGATGGAGTTGCCGTAGTCGAAGACCTCGGCGCCGGCGTCCTGGAACCCGACCATCGCCTCGACCTGGGCGGCCATGGCCTCGCGCGACTTCTTGGTGAAGCCGGCGGCGTCCGCCTCGGCCTCCGCGGTCCAGGTCTCGACCGTGGCCTCGCGCGGGAGGTAGCTGAGCGGGTCGTGCGCGGAGGTCTGGTCCGTGACGACGTCGACCGTGACCTCGCCGGCCAGGTGGCGGCGCAGGATCTCGGGGAAGACCTCGGCCGCGTTGCCGACGTAGCCGACCGACAGGGCCCGCTTCTCCGCCTTGGCGACCATGACCTTGTCAAGGGCCGCGTCGAGGTCCGTCTCGACGTCGTCGAGGTAGCGCTTGGCCCTGCGGCGGTCGAGACGCGTCTTGTCGACATCGACGATGAGCACCGCGCCCCCGTTGAGGGTGACAGCCAGCGGCTGGGCGCCGCCCATGCCGCCGCAGCCGCCGGTGAGGGTGAGCGTGCCGGCGAGCGTGCCGCCGAAGCGCTTGTTCGCGACGGCTGCGAAGGTCTCGAAGGTGCCCTGGAGGATGCCCTGGGTGGCGATGTAGATCCACGAGCCGGCCGTCATCTGGCCGTACATCATGAGGCCCTCGGCCTCGAGCTCGCGGAAGGTCTCCCAGTCCGCCCAGTCACCCACGAGGTTGGAGTTCGCCAGCAGTACGCGCGGGGCCCAGCGGTTCGTGCGGAACACGCCGACCGGCTTGCCCGACTGCACGAGCAGCGTCTCGTCGTCCTCGAGGTCCTTGAGCGTGGCGACGATGGCGTCGTACGCCTCCCACGAGCGCGCCGCGCGGCCCGTGCCGCCGTAGACGACCAGGTCCTCGGGCCGCTCCGCGACCTCCGGGTCCAGGTTGTTCATGAGCATGCGCAGCGGCGCCTCGGTCTGCCAGGACTTGGCGGACAGGGTGGTACCGCGGTCGGCGCGGATGGTGCGGGAGGGGTCGTGCCGCGTGAACGAGGGCCGGTCGGTGGTGGTCACGATGAGACGCCTTTCGAGGACGGTGCGGGAAGGGGGTGGTCGCGGAGGTAGGCGGTGATCAGGTCGCCCGGGTCGCCGAGGGAGACGTGCGCGCCGTCGCGCGCGATCTCCCTGCCCCCGACGACGACGCTCGCCACGTCCTGGGCGCTCGCCGTCAGGGGGAGCTGGTCGGGCAGGGAGCCGGCGGTGCGGGCGGAGTCGGGGTGGAGGAGGACGTGGTCGGTCGAGGGGTGGTTGGCGGCGTGGCCGGTGGTGGCGTGGGCGCTGGCGTGGTTGGTGGCGTCGTCGGCCGGGTTGCCGGCCGGACCGTCGAGGCCGAGCGAGCGGCGCCCGCCGGTGGTGGCGGCCGCGGCGAGCTCCGCGGGGGTGAAGCGGCCGCGGGTCAGGGAGGCGAGGCGCTCGCCGTGCTCGAGGGCGCGCATCTCGAGGAAGGGGTCGAGGACCGCGTGCTGGTCGGAGCCAAGAGTGATGGTGGCGCCGGCGTCGGCCAGGGCACGGGCGGGGCCGATGCCGTCGCCGAGGTCCGCCTCCGTGGTGGGGCACATGACGACCGAGACGCGCGCGTCGCCGAGCAGGGCGACGTCCTCGTCGGTCAGGTGGGTGGCGTGGACGGCGGACAGGCGGGGGGAGAGCAGGCCGACGTCGGCGAGCAGGCCCGTGGGCGTGCGGCCGGTCGCGGCGAGGCAGTCGGCGTTCTCCTTCGGCTGCTCGGACAGGTGGACGTGGAGCGGGACCTCGGGCGGGAGCTCGGCGGCGACGCGGCGGAGCTCGTCGACCGGCACCGCGCGCACGGAGTGCACGGCGGCGCCGACGCTCACGAGGTCCGACTCCCCGGCGAGCGCGGCGTCCAGGGCTGCCCGGCGCTCGAGCCAGGCGGCGGCGGAGCCGTCCCCGAACCGGGCCTGCTCGCTGGACAGCGGCTGGTCGAAGCCGCCGGCGAGGTAGAGCGTGTCCAACAGGACGAGCCGGATGCCGACCGCCTGGGCGGCGCGGGCGAGGGCGCGCTCCATGGCGTGGTCCGGGTAGGGGGAGGCGTCCGGGTTGTGGTGGACGTAGTGGAACTCGCCGACGGCGGTCCAGCCGGCCGTGGCCATCTCCGCGAAGACCGCGGTGGCGAGGCGCTCGTAGCTCTCCGGGGTGAGCGATGCGGCCGCGGAGTACATCGCCTCCCGCCAGGTCCAGAAGCTGCCTCCGCCGCCGTGCGTGCGGCCGCGCAGGAGCCGGTGGAAGGCGTGGCTGTGCGCGTTGACCGGCCCGTCCATGCGGACGAGCGGGGTGCGCCACGTGCGTCGAGACACCTCGGTTCGGCCCGGGATCGTCGCCGATGCGTCCCGATTCGAGGTGTCTCGGCGGGAGTTGGGTGCGTGATCGGCGGAGGCTGTCGTGGACATGATCAGGCGTCCCGCCCGTTCGCGGCGCCCGCCAGGGCGACGCCGCCCAGCCCGGCCAGCGCGTCGGCGAGGGCGAGGGTGCCCCGGGCTGCGTCGTCGTCGGACACGTACTCCTCGGGGGCGTGCGAGATGCCGGAGGGGTTGCGGACGAACAGCATGCCGGACGGGACGTGCGCGGCGAGGACGCCGGCGTCGTGGCCGGCGCCGGTCGCGAGCTGCTCGGTGCCGGGCAGCAGGTCGGACAGGCGGCGGCGCAGGGCCGGGTCCATGTGCGTGGTGGGGCTGAGGGACTCCTCGACGACGTCGACCTCGCACCCCTCGGCGGCGCCTGCGGCGCGCGCGGCCTCGCTGATGCGGGTGACGGTGGCGGCGGTGACGTCGTCGTCGGGGTGACGGACGTCCAGCCACATGTCGACACGAGACGCGATGACGTTCGTGCCGCCGGGGACGGGGACGATGCGGCCGACGGTGGCGCGGGCGTCCGGCTGGGCGGCGGCGGCCTCGCGGACGGCGAGGATGACGCGCGCGGCGGTGACCATGGGGTCGTGACGGTCGGCCATGAGGGTGGCCCCCGCGTGGTTGCCCTGGCCGCGGATCGTCAGGCGCCAGCGGCCGTGGCCGAGGATCGACGTGGCGACGGCGATGGCCGGGCCGTCCGGGATCGCGCCGAGCCCGCGGCCCTGCTCCACGTGGAGCTCGAGGAACGTGCCGATGCGGGCGAGGGCCTCGGGGTCGCGGCCGACGTGCGCGGGGTCGAGGCCGGCGGCTGTGCTGGCCTCGGCGAAGGTGACGCCGTCGGTGTCGGTGAGGTTGCGGGCGCGGTCGGGGTCGATGGCGCCGGTGAGGAGGCGGGAGCCGAGGCAGGCGACCCCGAACCGGGAGCCCTCCTCCTCCGGGAACACGGCGACGGCGAGGCCGCGAGCGCCGGGGGCGTCGGGGGAGAGGCCGCGGGCGCGCAGCACGTCGATCGCGTCGAGCGCCGAGGCGACGCCGAGCGGGCCGTCGAACGCGCCGCCGCCCGGGACGGAGTCCAGGTGCGAGCCGGTGACGACCGCGCCGTCGCGGGGGCGGCCCCACCACGCCCAGATGATGCCGTTGCGGTCGGTGGTGACGTCGAGGCCGCGGGAGGTGGCCTCGCCGACGAACCAGGCGCGCAGGTCGAGCTCGGCGATGGAGTACACGGGGCGCGAGTAGCCGCCGCGGGGGTCGCGACCGATGTCCGCGATGTCCGCGAGAAGGTGGGCGACTGACGTCATGAGCACTCCAGGTGACGGTGGGATCTGCTGCCTGTCCCAGCCTGCCCTCCCTGCCCGGCCTCGTCGCTCCCCCCCACCACCACCATCCCCCGCGAGGTAGGAACTGACGACGTGAGGTAGGAACTCCGAGTTCCTACCTCACACGCCGGCTTCCTACCTCGCGGGAAGCGGGTGGGAGGAGAGGGTGGGAGGGTCGGTGACGAGGGGCCAGGCAGGCTGGGGCAGGCCAGGTTGGCGGGTGGTGGTTACTGGGCGTTGCCGAGGAACGTGTCGTAGTCCGGCTCGGCGGAGATGGTGCCGTAGTTCAGCGCGGCGCCGGCGAGCGCCTCGAGGCCCTCGCGGTTGATCTCCGGCAGGAACTGGGACATCGCGATCTCAGCGGCGACGTCCGGGTCCATGTCGGTGAAGTCGATGACGGCCTGGCGGGTCGCCTCCTCGTCCGACATGGCGAGCTCGAACGACTCGTGCAGGGCCGCGACGAAGCTCTCGACCAGGTCCGGGTCGGACTCGACGAGCTCGGTCGAGCTGAAGTAGTACGCGGAGTCCGGGGTGTCCGCGAGGTCGAGCATCGGGCTGGCGACGATGTGGCCGCCGGCCTGCAGGATCTCGGTGCGGAAGGGCTCGGTCGTCCAGGCCGCGTCGACGTCCCCGGCCTCGATGGCGGCGGGCATGCTCGGGTAGGGCAGCTCGACGAACTCGACCGTGTCCGGATCGGCGCCGGCGGCCTCCATGGCCGCGCGGATCGTCGTGTCCGCGAAGTTGTTGAGCGCGTTGACGGCGACCGTGTGGCCCTCGAGGTCGGAGATCGACTGGAGCGACTCGTCGGTGGCCGCCACCTCGGTGACGTCATCGCCGGCCACGTTCGTCGACGTCGAGCCGTTGGAGACGACCTGGATGCCGAGCCCGGTGTCGTGGGCGATGAGGAGCGAGACGATGTTCGAGTAGCCGAACTCGTACTCGCCGGAGAGCACGGCAGGGATGATGGCCGCGCCGCCCTGGGCAGCGACGAGCTCGACGTCGAGGCCGTGCTCCTCGAAGATGCCGGCCTCCACCCCCATGTACAGGGGGATGACGTCCGAGATCGGGATCATGCCGACCGTGATCGAGGTGAGGTCGCCGTCGGCGGAGTCGGAGCCGGACTCCCCGGAGTCGTCCGAGTCGTCGTCCCCGCCGCCGCAGGCGGACAGGGCGAGGGCGAGCGCGGCGACGCCGGCGAGCGCCGTGCGGCGGGCCGGGAGGGCGGTGCGGGTGCGGGATGAGGTGCGCATCGGTGGTCCTTCGGATAGGTGGGCGATTGGTTCGGGGACGGGTGGCTGGTCGGCGGGTCGGCCGGTCAGCCGTGTCGGTTGGTCAGCGGGGTCAGCCGGGCCTGGTGGTCGACGGTGCGGCGGGGGAGCCGAGCCGTTTGGAGAGCTCGTCGGTGGCGGCCACGAGGAGTCGGCCGTCGCGGCGCACGGTGGTCTCGTCGAGCCGGGCGGAGGGGGCGACGACGCTCATCGAGGCGACGATGCGCCCTCCGGCCCGCACGGGCGCGGCGATGGCGATGACGCCGCCCTCCACGCCCTGGTCGACGACGGCGTAGCCGTGCGTGAGATCGCGCCCGGCGAGCGCGCGCCCGGCCGCGGACGTGGCGAGCGGGATCGTCTGACCCACCCAGCCGGAGTACTGCAGCAGGTGCGGCCCGGCGATCGCGTCGAGGTACTGCGCGGTGCCGGACCGGCCGCGGACGGCGAGGTACACCGACTCGTGGGCCTGCTCGCCGAGGCGCTCCATGATGGGCCGGGCCAGCGCGACGATCGGGTCGCCGGACAGAAGCACGGCCGCCAGCTCGACGGCCTTCGCGCCGGGCGCCCACGTGCCGTCGGCGGAGCGGAACGCGAGTCCCGCCGCCTCGAGCGTGCGCAGGTGGCGCAGGGCGGTGGACACGGGCAGGTCGCAGGCGCGGGCGGAGGCGGTGACGGTGGAGCGGGAGGCGCGGCACAGGTGCTCGTACAGCGCGAGCACGCGCTCGGCGCTGCGGGCGCCGCCGGCTCCCTGCGCCGGCGTCGGCCCGGACCTTCGCCCCTCAGCCATGGTGACCTCCTCGGTGCCCGTCGCGACGTTGCGGCGGGCTGAGGTCACAGTAGGAGGGGGCGAACCACTACGCGAACACGCTGTTTCACCAGGTGGTGGGTCGACGGTGTTCGTGCAGGTCGCAGGGGGTGGCGAGCGACGGGTGGTGACGGACGTGCGCGGGGCGCGCGTCGTCGTCGGGGGAACGAGAAACGGCCCGACGGCGGAGCATGACGCTCCGGCCATCGGGCCGCCTCGGGGGAGGGGTACTACTCGAGGCCCATCTCCGCGTTGCCGTCCGTCTGCGCCTGCGCGAGGGCTTCCTCCACGCTGATGGCGCCGAGGAACATGTCCTGCAGGATCGGGCTGATGACGTTCGAGCCGGCGTTGATCTGCGCGCCGACGGGGGCGGTGGTCGTCTCACCGGCCGCCGCGTCGAGGAACGGGGTGACGTCCACGCCCTGGTCGGCCCAGTAGTCGATATACGTCTGCTGCGCGTCGACGGCGCCCGGGAACGCGGCGCCCTGGGCGGCGAGCGCGTCCTGGCCCTCGGCGGAGCCGATCCAGCGCAGCACCTCCGTGGTGGCCTCGAGGTTCTCCGTGTCCGCGTTGCCGACGGCGGCGACCCCGTGGACCACGCCGATGCGCCCCTCCGGGCCGGCGACCATGGGGGCGATGCCCCACTCGAAGTCGGCGTCGGCGAGGGCCGGCAGCGAGTACGGGCCGGACTGGAACAGGCCGAGGTTGCCCTGGACGAACTGCTCGCGCGAGAAGTCGCCGTTGACGTTCGTGTCCGCGGCGGACGGGGCGACGTGGTGCTCGTTCACGAGGTCGACCAGGTATTGGAAGGCCGCGACGCCCTCGGGGGTGTCGAAGTCGAACGCGTCGGTCTCCGGGTCCTGGAACTGCGCGCCGTTCTGGGCGAGGAAGTCGATGTAGATCGCCTGCAGGTCCGCCTGGCTGTTGAAGCCGTAGGTCGCGATCGAGCCGGCGTCGAAGCCGTCCTCGTCCGGGTGGAGGCCCGCGGAGTCCGTGGTGATCGCGCGGGCGGCCTCGAGGAGGGTGTCGCCCTCGCCGGCGCCCGGACGCCACTCGAGGTTCTCGACGTCGACCCCGGCCTCGTCGACCAGCTCCTGGTTGTAGAACAGGGCGATCGAGTCCCAGATCTGCGGGACGCCCCAGTTGGAGCCGTCGCGCGTGTAGAGGTCGACGATCGACTGCTGCCACTCGTCGTGGTCGTCGCCGAGGACCTCGTCGATGTTGAGCAGCGAGCCGTTGTCGACGTACAGGCCGAAGTTCGAGGAGTTCGTCCAGAAGATGTCCGCCATGTCGCCCGAGTCGATGTCGAGGGGCAGCTGCGACCAGTAGGAGTCCCAGGGGATGACCTCGACGTCCACGCGGATGTCCGGGTTCTGCTCGGTGAACTCGGCGAACGACGTCTCGTAGGCGGCCGCGGCCGCCTCGTCCCAGAGTCGGAACGTGACGACGGTGGCGTCCTCGTTCGCGCCGGAGGAGCCCGACTCGCCGGAGGACGAGTCGTCGTCCCCGCCCGGGGAGCACGCGGCGAGGACGAGCGCGGTGGCCGCGGCGAGCGCCGCCGAGGCAAGGGGGATGCGCGCGTGGGAACGGCGGGCAGATGACATGGGTGCCTCCGGAGGCTGGGAACGCTGAAGAAGTTGAAGATTACACGAAATGTGGTGAGCCCCCGGCGTGATCCCGATCGATGGACGGACATGAGACGCGGCCCCGACCGCCGGAGGGAATCCGGTGGGCGGGGCCGCGTTGCGGGCCGAGGGGCGGGGGGAGTTACTCGGCCGCGCGCCGGCGACGTGCGATGAGCAGCGCTGCGCTGCCGGCTGCCATGAGGAGGCCCGCGCTGATGACGAACGCCATCAGGCGCGCGCCCGTGTCGGGAAGCGACTCACGCGCCGGGGTGTCGGGCGTGGTGCGCTCCTCGGGGGTGGGCGTCGTCGGCTCGGCCGGCGTCGTCGGGGTGGTGGGCTCCTC
>FUHX01000037.1 GCA_900163555.1 Actinomycetales bacterium JB111
CCACCGCA
This sequence comes from Actinomycetales bacterium JB111, assembly GCA_900163555.1. Lineage (GTDB taxonomy): Bacteria > Actinomycetota > Actinomycetes > Actinomycetales > Actinomycetaceae > JB111. The sequence continues at coordinate 9 of FUHX01000037.1, forward strand.
CCGCCGCGCACCACGGTGCCCAGCCCCCTGCGCCCCGACGAGACCCGCTCGTCGCGCACCGCGTGCGCGGCGGTGCGGTGGTCGAGGCGGTACCGCCGGGGGGTCGCCGTCACCGATCTGGTCGTGGTCGGCCTCGCCGCCACGGTCGGCGCCCTGCTCGCCGCGGAGCGCGCCGGGTCGTGGGTCGAGCTCGCCGCGCCCGTCGTCCTCGTCGTGGCCTGGTCCCTCGCCCTGCTCCTGTGCCGGACCCGCTCGCCGCGGCGCATGGCCGTCGGCGCCGAGGAGTACAAGCGGGTCGTCCTGGCCTCGGCCGCCACCGCCGGCGTCCTCGGCGTGCTCGCCGTGCTCGTCCAGGGCGCGGGGTCCCCGGCGGTGCGCGCACACCTCCTCGTCACCGTGCCGCTCGGGCTGCTCGGGCTCCTGGTCGGCCGCTGGGTCTGGCGCACCCGCCTGCACCTGCTGCGGCGCCGGGGCGTGGCGCTGTCCGACGTCGTCGTCGTCGGCCAGGAGGCCGACATCGACTACGTCGCCCGCCAGGTCGCCCGCCGCTCGGCCGTCTGCTACCGCGTGGTCGGTCGCGTCATCGACATACCTGAGGGCGGGGGCGCCGTCGGCGGGACGAGCGCCCCCGCGTCCGGCGAGGACCCGCCCCCCGCCCGGCCCACGGGGCCGGGACCCCTGGACGGGATCCCCACCGCACAGGGCCTGGACCGGGTGCCCGCGATGGTGGCCGAGCTCGGCGCCGACGCGGTCGTGGTCGCCGGCCAGCTCACCGGCGGGACGGCGGCGATCCGCAGCCTCGGCTGGGCGCTGGAGCCCGCGCGCACCGAGCTCGTCCTGGTCTCCTCGCTCGTCAACGTCGCCGGGCCGCGGATCACCATGCGCCCCGTCGAGGGCCTGCCGCTCATGCACGTCGACCAGCCGCGCTTCGAGGGCGGACGGCACGTGGTCAAGCGCGCCCTGGACGTGGTGGTCGCGAGCCTCGCCCTGCTGGCGATGCTCCCGCTGTTCGCGGTCCTGGCCGTCCTCATCAGGCGCGACTCCGGCGGGCCGGTGTTCTTCTCGCAGACCCGCAACGGCCGCCACGGCGAGACCTTCCGCATGCACAAGTTCCGCACGATGGTCACCACCGCGGAGCGGGACCGCGCGGCGCTCGTCGCCGCGAACCAGGGGGCGGGGCCGCTGTTCAAGATGAAGGACGACCCCCGCGTCACCCGCGTCGGCGCGGTCCTGCGCCGGCACTCACTCGACGAGCTGCCGCAGTTCTGGAACGTGCTCACGGGCGAGATGTCCCTCGTGGGGCCGCGCCCGCCGCTGCCCGAGGAGGTCGCCTCCTACGAGGGGCACACCGGCCGCCGTCTCTACATCAAGCCGGGCCTGACCGGGCTCTGGCAGATCAACGGCCGCTCGAACCTCGACTGGGAGGAGAGCGTCCGCCTCGACCTCTACTACGTCGAGAACTGGTCCGTCACGGGAGATCTCATGATCATGTGGCGAACCTTCAAGGTCATGGTCCGACCCGAGGGAGCGTACTGATGAGCACCGCAGCACAGACCACCGTCCACCCCCCGCTGCGCGCCGCGGTCGTCGGGGCCGGCTACTGGGGGCCGAACCTGGCCCGCAACTTCGCCGCCAGCGGCGACTGGGAGCTCGCGGCGGTGTGCGACACGGACATGGACCGGGCCACCGCGCTGGCCAGGCGCACCGGGGCGCAGGCCGCCGTCGCCTCCGTCGACGAGCTGCTCGCCGAGCACGACGTCGACGCGGTCGCCGTGGCGACGCCCGCCCGCACGCACCACCCCGTCGCCATGGCGGCGATCGCGGCCGGCAAGCACGTGCTCGTGGAGAAGCCGCTGGCCGACACGGTCGAGCGGGGCCGGGAGATGGTCGAGGCCGCGGCCGCGGCCGGCACCGTGCTCATGGCCGACCACACCTACTGCTACACGCCCGCGGTCACCCGGATCCGGGACCTGGTGGCGGCCGGCGAGCTGGGCGACATCCTCTACGTGGACTCCACCCGCATCAACCTCGGACTGGTCCAGCCCGACGTCGACGTGTTCTGGGACCTCGCGCCGCACGACCTGTCGATCCTCGACTTCGTCCTGCCCGGCGGGCTGCAGCCGCTGTCGGTCCTCGCCCAGGGGGCCGACCCCCTGCGGGCGGGCCGGTCCTGCGTCGGCTACCTCACCCTGCCCCAGGAGAGCGGCGCGCTCGTGCACATCAACGTCAACTGGCTCTCGCCGACGAAGATCCGCCGGATGGTCATCGGCGGCAGCCGCCGCACCCTGGTCTGGGACGACCTCAACCCCGCCCAGCGCCTGAGCATCTTCGACCGGGGCGTGGACCTGGCCCGCCAGGAGCGCGAGCGCGGGGACGTGCTCTCGCGCAGGGACGTGACGATCTCCTACCGCACCGGCGACACGTGGTCGCCGGCGCTGCCGGAGTACGAGGCGCTGGCCATGATGGTCACCGAGCTCGCCGTCGCGGTGCGCGGCGGGACCGCCCCGCCCACCGACGGCTCCTCCGCGCTCAGGGTCCTCGACGTCCTCGAGGCCGCGAGCGCCTCCCTCGCCGAGGGCGGCGTGCACACGGGCCTGCGGCCCGGTCCCGCGGACGAGGCACGCACTGCACCCACGGCGCCCGAGCTCGACGTCGCGGCGGTGGCGCCGTGAACGCGGGTGGGGGGACCCTGGACGGCGCCGACGTCGTCGTCACCGGCGGGGCCGGGTTCATCGGCAGCCATCTCGTCGATGCCCTGCTGCGGGACCGCGCCACCCGGTCGGTGACCGTGGTCGACAACCTGGTCAACGGCAGGCGGGAGAACCTCGCGCTCGACGCCGGGGACCCGCGCCTCAGGCTGGTCGTCGGCGACGTGCGCGACCGGACGACGATGGACTCCGTCCTCGACGGCGCCGACGTCGTCCTCCACCTGGCCTGCCTGGGCGTGCGGCACAGCCTGCACGCGCCCGAGGAGAACCACGCGGTCAACGCCGACGGCTCCCTGACCGTGGGCCTGGCCGCCCGCGACGCCGGGGTGGGGCTGCTCGTGCACGTCTCCAGCAGCGAGGTCTTCGGGACGGCCCAGACCGTGCCGATGGACGAGCGCCACCCCACCTGGCCCGAGACCGTCTACGGCGCCGGCAAGCTGGCCGGCGAGGCGAACGCCCGCGCGATGTACCGCACGTACGGCCTGCCCGTGGTCGTGGCCCGCCCCTTCAACACGTACGGCCCGCGCAGCCACCACGAGGGCGACTCCGGCGAGATCATCCCGCGCACGATCGTGCGCATGCTCGCCGGCTATCCGCCCGTGCTCTACGGCACCGGCGAGCAGACCCGCGACCTGTGCCACGTCCACGACACCGCGGCCGGGCTGCTGGCGCTCGCCGAGTGCCCGGACGCGGTGGGCGAGACCGTCAACCTGGGCACCGGCACCGAGGTGACGATGCGCGAGCTGTGCCGGGTGATCGCCGAGGCGGTCGGTCGTCCCGACCTCGTGCCCGAGATGCTCCCCGCCCGACCGGGCGACGTCGGACGCCTGCTCGTGGACCACGGCCGGATGACCGCGCTGACCGGCTGGCGGGCGCGGCGCCGCCTCGACGACGGCATCGCCGAGCTCGTCGACTGGTTCCGGGCGAGCGCCCGCAGCCCCGCCGAGCTGGTGGCCGAGGTCGCGGAGACCAACTGGGCACCGGTGCCGGTGACGACATGAGCGAGCGCATCAACGTGATGCGGCCCTGGCTCGGCGCCGAGGAGGTGACGGCCGTGACCGAGGTCATCACCTCGGGCTGGGTGGCCCAGGGCCCGCGCACCGCGGACTTCGAGCGGGCCTTCGCCCGCGCCCAGGGCGTCGGCCACGGGGTCGCCACCTCCTCGTGCACCGCCGCCCTGCACCTGGCCATGGTCGTGGCCGGCGTCCGCCCCGGCGACGACGTCGTCGTGCCGTCCTTCTCGTTCATCGCCACCGCCAACGCCCCGACCTACGTCGGCGCGCGCCCGGTGTTCGCCGACGTGGACCCCACCACGGGCAACCTCACCGCGCAGAGCGTCGAGGCCGCGCTCACGCCTGCCACGACGGCGGTGATCGCGGTCGACCAGGGGGGCGTGCCGGTCGACCTCGCGCCGCTGCGCGAGCTGTGCGACCGCTACTCGCTCGTCCTCGTGGAGGACGCCGCCTGCGGGGCCGGCTCGACCTACGAGGGCCGACCGGTCGGCGTCGGGGCGGACCTGACGACCTGGTCCTTCCACCCGCGCAAGCTGCTCACGACCGGCGAGGGCGGGATGCTCACCACCAGCAACCCGGAGTGGGCCGAGCGCGCCCGCCGGCTCCGGGAGCACGCGATGGACGTCTCGGCGGCCGACCGGCACGCCTCGGTCCTGCCCACCCGGGAGTCCTACACGGAGATCGGCTTCAACTTCCGCATGACCGACCTCCAGGCGGCGATCGGCCTCGTCCAGCTCGGACGCCTGGAGGAGATGGTGCGCCGTCGCCGGGCGCTCGCTGCCGACTACCGCGAGGTGCTCGACAGCCTGCCGGACCTGCGGTGCGTCGCGGACCCGCCGTACGGGACGACCAACTTCCAGTCGTTCTGGGTCGAGGTGCTGCCCGGATTCCCGATGGGGCGCGAGGGACTGATGTCCTGGCTGGCCGCCGACGGGATCTCCGCGCGCCGCGGCATCATGGCCGCCCACCGCGAGCCCGCGTACGCCGGGCACAGCGGCCAGGTCGTCCCGCTGCCGGTCACTGAGCGGCTCACCGACCACACGCTCATCCTCCCGATGTACGCCACGATGACCGCCGAGGAGCTCGACCGGGTCGTCGACTCGCTGGTGTCCGCGGCGCGCTCGGCGATGCGCCCCGGCGGCGGGGGGCGGCCATGAGCGACGTCCTGCTGCTCGCGGCCGGCGGACTGGCCCGCGAGACCCTGTCCTCGATCCGCCAGGCCGGCACCGACCGCGTGACCGGGATCCTCGACGACGCGGCCACGCTGCACGGGTCCACGATCGGCGGCGTACCCGTGCTCGGGGGCACCGCCCTCGCCGCCGAGCGCCCCGAGCGGCTCCTGCTGTGCGCGGGGTCCGGGGCCACGCGCCTGGCCATGGCCGCGCGGCTCGCCGCCCTCGGCGTCGGGCCCGGGCGGTACGCCACGCACCTGCACCCCTCCGTGGCGGTGGGGGAGCGTTGCGGGATCGGGCCCGGGTCGATCCTCCTCGCCGGCAGCGTGCTGACCTGCGACGTGCGGGTGGGACGGCACGTGGTCCTCATGCCGCGCACCGTCCTCACCCACGACGACGAGCTCGACGACGGGGTGACCTGCGCCGCCGGCGTCACCCTCGCCGGTCGCGTGAGCGTGGGCGCGCGGGCCTACCTCGGGATGCAGGCCTCCGTCCGTCAGGGCCTCCGGGTCGGGGCCGACGCCGTGCTCGGCATGGGCGCGGTCGCCCTGCGCGACGTGCCCGACGGCGCGGTGTGGGTGGGCAACCCCGCCGCCCCGCTGCCGTCGCGCGTCCGGGCCGACCGGGCCGACCGGGCGGGGGTGGCCTGAGATGCGCGTCCTCGTGTGCCCGGACCGGATGGACATCGGCGGCAGCCAGCGCCTCGCGGTCGCGCTCGCCGGCGCCGTGCGCCGGCACGGCCACGACCCCGTGCTCTACGCGCCCGACGGGCCGCTCGTCGACCTTGCCGAGGCGGAGGGCCTGCCCCGGGTCCCCGCCCCGACGTCGGCACGGGCATGGCGCCGCGGGCTCGTCGCCGTCGCCCACCTGCGGGGCGCGGACCTCGTGCACACCTACGAGCGCGGGCCCGCCGTGCACGCCGCCCTCGCGATCCCCCGCGGCCTGCCCCAGCTGGCCACGGTGCTGGCGATGTCCGTGCCGCGGTCACTGCCCGCCCACGTCCCCCTCACCGTCGGTACGCCCGCCCTCGTCGAGCACCTGCGGGCCCGCGGCCGCCGCGCCCACCTGCTCGAGCCGGCCGTCGACGTCGCCCGGCTGCGGCGGACCGACCCGGCGGCCGCCCGCGCACGGTGGGGCATCGGCTCCGACGAGCTCGTCGTGTCGATGGTCTCCATGCTCACCACCGACCTCGAGAAGCTCCAGGGCGTCCTCGAGGCGATCCGCGTGGTCGACCGGCTCGCCGACCGCCTCCCGCTGCGGCTGCTCCTGGCCGGCGACGGCGAGGGGCGCGGCGCGGTCGAGCAGCGCGCCCGGGCCGTCAACGACCGGCACGGCCGCACCGTCGTCCAGCCCGTCGGGCCCCTGCTCGACCCCGGCCCCGTGCACGCGGCGGCCGACATCGTGCTCGGCATGGGCTCCGCCGCGATCGCCGGCGCGGCGCACGGCCGGCCCGTCGTCATCCAGGGCGAGGCAGGATCCTGGCGGACCCTGGGTCCCGACACGGCCGAGGACCTCGTCCGCGACGGCTGGTTCGGCCGCGGCGGCGCCGGGGCCCGCGACCTCTCGGCCGCACTTACCCGCCTCGCCGACTCCGCCCCGCTGCGCGCCGAGCTCGGCGCGCTCGGCCACGACCTGGCCCGGTCGCGCTACGACCTCGACGACCGGGCGCGGGAGCTGTCCGCGATCTACGCGGAGGTGGCAGGCGGCGTCGCCCGCGTCCCCGTCCGCACGACGTCCAGGGCCTGGTCCCTGGCCCGGGCCGCCGCGACCGGCGCCCGCGAGGCGGCCGGGAACCGCCTCGGATCGGTCGTCGCCCGCGAGGAGCGGGCCAGACAAGGAGCACACCCATGACCACCCCCGCCCCGACGATGGCGATCGTCACCCCCACCTATCGCCCCGACCTCGACTCCTTCCGCCGGCTGCACGAGTCCGTGCTCCGGCACACGGACGACGACGTCGTCCACCACGCCGCGGTGCCCGGCACCGACGTCGACGCCTTCCGCGACATCGACTCCCCGCGGCTGCGCGTGTGGTCCTACCAGGAGGTCGCGCCCCCCGGCATCGTCCCCACCGACCGGCTCGGCGCGATCACGCGCCGTCTGCCCGTCATCTCCAGCCGGGTGAACTGCGCGGGGGTGAGCAGGCGCCGCCCCTGGCAGCCCATCCGGGGCTGGGTGATGCAGCAGCTCGTCAAGCTCAACATGGCGGCCCACGTGCGGGCCGACGCGCTGGTCTTCGTCGACTCCGACGTCGTCCTCGTCCGCCGGACGGACGTCGACGACTACCTGAAGGACGGCGCCGTCCGGTTCTTCAGCCGCACCGACGGCATCACCCGGTCGATGACGCGCCACCACCGGTGGTGCCAGGCCGCCCACCGTCTGCTCGGCCTGCCGTGGAAGGACCACGACCGCTACCCCGACCACGTGGCCGGGATCGTGTCCTACGACCCGGAGCTCGTGCGCGCCGGGCTCGAGCGGGTCGAGGAGGTGACCGGGACGCCCTGGGCGCAGGCCGCAGCGCGGTACCTGCACTTCAGCGAGGACACCCTCGTGGGCACCTACCTGCGGCACTTCGCCTCGACGGAGGAGCTCGGGTACAGCAGCGAGGAGCCGCGGTGCCACAGCCACTGGTCGCCCGAGCCCATGGACGAGGACGAGGCCGAGGAGTTCGTGGCGACCTTCGGGCCCGAGCACCGGGCCGTGCACATCCAGTCGACGTCGGACACCGACGACCGGCTCATCGACTCGATCGTCGCCCGCGTGGAGCAGGAGGTACGACCATGAGCAGCACAGTCCGGACCGCACCGAGGACGGCCCCGCCGCCGCGCCCCGCCGCCGGGCCCGTGCCCTTCGTCGACCTCGTCGCCCAGCAGCGCGAGGTGGACGCCGAGGTGCAGGACGGCCTGCGGGAGGTCCTGGCCGGCGCCGCCTTCGTCGGCGGCCCCCGGGTGAGCCGCTTCGAGGCGGACTACGCCGGGTACGTCGGGGTCGGCCACTGCGTCGGGGTCGCCAGCGGCACCGACGCCCTCGAGCTCGCCCTGCGCGCCGTCGGCGTGGGCCCGGGCGACGAGGTCGTCCTGCCCGCAAACACCTTCATCGCGACCGCCGAGGCGGTGAGCCGCATCGGGGCGACCCCCGTGCTCGTCGACGTCGACCCCGACCACCTGCTCATCGACCCCGACGCCGTCGCCGCCGCGGTCACGCCGCGCACCCGCGTGCTCATCCCGGTGCACCTGTTCGGCCAGAGCGCCTTCGTCGAGCAGCTGGTCCCGATCGCCGAACGGGCGGGGCTCGCGATCGTCGAGGACGCCGCCCAGTCCCAGGGCGCCCGGCGGCACGGGCGGGCGGCCGGATCGACCGGCGACGCCGCCGCGACGAGCTTCTACCCGGGCAAGAACCTCGGGGCCGCCGGGGACGCCGGCGCCGTCCTCACCGACGACGACGCCACCGCCGCGCGCGTGCGCGCGCTCGGCAACCACGGCAGCGAGGAGCGGTACCGCCACGACGTCATCGGCATGAACTCCCGGCTCGACGCCGTCCAGGCGGTCGTGCTGCACGCCAAGCTCGCCCGGCTGGAGGGATGGAACCGCGCCCGCCGCGCGGCGGCGGGCCGGTACGCCGAGCTGCTCGCCGACGTCGACGGGCTCCGCCTGCCCGTCGCGGCCCCCGGCAACGAGCACGTCTGGCACCTGTACCCGGTGCGGGTGCCGGACCGGGACCGCGTGCTCGAGCACCTGCGGTCGGCCGGCATCGGCGTCGGCATCCACTACCCGGTCCCGGTCCACCTCACCGGCGCCTACGCCCACCTCGGCCACGCACCCGGGGCGTTCCCGGTGGCCGAGGAGGCGGCGTCCAGCATGGTCTCCCTGCCGATGTTCCCCCACCTGACCGAGGACCAGCAGGTCCGGGTGGCCGACGCGCTCAGGGCGGCCCTGGAGGCGTAGCGGCGATGACCACGATGGCGCTGCTCACCCCCTCCTACCGGCCCGACCTGGACCGGTTCCGACGCCTCCACGCGTCGGTGCTGCGCTGCACCGACCGCACGGTGGTCCACCACGTCGTCGTCCCCCGCAGCGACGTCGCCCTCTTCCGCCGGATCCGATCCCCCCGGCTGCGCGTGTGGCCGCAGCGCGCCCTGCTCCCGCCCGAGGTCCGGCCGACCGCGCGACTGGCCGGGGTGACGAGGCACCTCCCGTTCCTCCCGGACTCGGTCAACGTGGCGGCGACGGTCCACGGTCGCCCGTGGCCGCCGGTCCGGGGCTGGGTCCTCCAGCAGCTGGTCAAGCTCGGGGCCGGCCGGATCGAGGCCGACGTCGTGGTCTCGGTCGACTCCGACGTCGTCCTCCTGCGCCGGTTCTCCGCCGGCGACTTCCACCGCGACGGCGCGGTGCGGTTCTACTCCTTCCCCGACGGCATCACGCCCGCCATGGGGCGGCACGTCGCCTGGTGCCGGGCCGCGCACGAGCTGCTCGGCCTCCCCATGCCCGACGGCGACACCTTCCCCGACCACGTCGTCGGGATGATCGCGGTGGATCCCCGGCTGCTCGCCGGCTGCCTCACGCGCGTCGAGGACGTGACGGGCATGCCGTGGGGCGAGGCCGTGACCCGCTACCGCCACTTCAGCGAGTGGACGCTGTACGGCACCTACGTCCGGAACCTCGGCGGCGCGGACGACCTCCGCTTCACGACCGACCGCTCGCCCCTGCACGCCTACTTCGGCGCCGGCCCCATGAGCGAGGCGGAGGAGGCGGCGTTCGTCGCCGGCTTCGCCCCGGACCACCTGGGGATCAACGTGCAGTCGAACTCGGGCACCGACCAGGGGGTCGTCGACCGGATCGTGGCGCGGCTGGACGAGAGGCAGGGCGTGTGACCCGGCGCGCGAGGGTCGCGCCGGGCCGGCAGCCCGGGCAGGCCACGTCCGCGGCCGGCGCCTTCGGCTGGAGCCTCGCGAACACGGTGGTGACGAAGCTCGGCGGCCTGGTGATCGCGGTGGCGCTCGCCCGCATCCTCGGGCCGGAGGCGTTCGGGACGTTCGCCGTCGCGGTCGTGGCGATGCTCGCCGTGCTCAGCTTCAACGAGCTCGGGGTCAGCCTTGCCATCGTGCGGTGGCCCGGCGACCCGCGGCGCATCGTCCCCACGGTCAACACGATCTCGCTCGGCACCAGCACCCTGCTCTACGTCGCCGCCTGGTTCGCCACGCCGGCCTACACATCCGCGATGGGCAGCCCGGAGGCGACCGGCGTGGTCCGGCTGCTCCTGGCGACCATCGTGGTCAACGGCCTCGTCGCGAGCCCGGCCGCCCTGCTCCAGCGCGACTTCCGCGAACGCACGCGGATGGGCATCGACCTCGTCAACATCTGGTCCGGCACCGTGCTGTCCCTGCTCCTCGCGCTCACCGGGATGGGCGCGATGGCGCTCGCGGTCGGCCGGGTCGTCGGCACCGTCCTGGCGGCCGTGCTGCTGCTGCGCGCGTCGCCGATGCCCTACCGCCTGGGGTGGGACGGCGAGCGTGCGGGCGCCCTGCTGCGGTTCGGGATGCCGCTCGCGGGGAGCAGCGTCATCGTCTTCGGGGTCGGCTACGCGGACCAGCTCGTCGCGGGGGCCGTGCTCGGGCCGGTGATCCTCGGCTTCTACGTCCTGGCCTCGAACCTCGCCGGGTGGCCGGTCAGCATCGTCTCGCAGCCCCTCAGGCGGGTCGTGCCGGCGGCGCTGTCCGTGCTGCAGGACCGGACCGATCGCGTGCGCGAGATGATGACCGGCCTGCTCGGCCTGGTGGCTGCCGTCATGCTGCCGGCGTTCGCCGCGATCGCGGGCGCCGCGGTCCCGATCGTCCGGCTCGTCTACGGCGAGCAGTGGGTGCCCGCGGCCGCGGCGCTGAGCTGGTTGGTGGCCGCCGCCATGGCCACGGTCCTCGGCGAGCTCGTGTACGACCTGCTGGTCGTCATCGGCCGTACCGCCACCGTGCTCACCATCCAGCTCGTCAGCCTCGTCGTCCTGGTCCCCCCGCTCGTGCTCGGCGCCCGCCTCGGGGGCCTGGCCGGCGTGGCCTGCGCCTTCGCCGCCGTGTCCGTCGTCGTGGTGCTGCCGGCGTACCTGGTGCAGCTGCGGCGGGTCGGCATCGGCCCGGCCGCGGTGCTCCGGGCGCTCGGCCCCGGCGTCCTCGGCGGGGCCGTCACTGGCGGGGCCGCCTGGTGGGCGGCGGTCTCCCTCGACATGCTCCCGGCGCTCGCGGTGGGCGCCGGCGTCACGCTGGCGGTGATGGCCCTGCTCGTCCACCGGCGCCGGGCGACCCTCCGCCTGCTGCGGGACGTCCGCGGCAGGGTCGCGTCGGGGAGCCCGGCATGAGGGCGATCGTCTACCCGCACGACCTCGCGACGGGCGGCAGCCAGCTCATCGCCATCGACTGCGCCGCCGAGGTGGCCCGGCTCGGGCACGAGGTGGTCGTCGTCGGGCACCCGGGGCCTCTCGTCGACCGGATCGACCGGCTCGGCCTGGAGTTCGTGGCGCTGCCCCGGCCGCGCCTGCGGCCCACGCCCTCGATCGTCTCGGCGCTGCGCGGCGAGGTCAGGCGCCGCGGGATCGACGTCGTGCACGGCTACGAGTGGCCGCCCACCCTCGAGGCCGTGCTCGCCACGTCCGGCACGCGCGCCGCCGCCTGCTCGACCGTGCTGTCGATGTCGGTCGCCCCGTTCATCCCGACGCACGTGCCGCTGACGGTGGGGACCGAGCAGATCCGGGACGCCGAGCTCGCCCGCGGGCGCCGGGACGTCGAGCTGGTCGAGCCGCCCGTCGACACGCGGCTCGACTCGCCCGACGTCGACCTGCCGCTGGACCGGTTCGCCGACAGCTGGGGGATCGACCGCCGGGCGCTCACCGTCGTGACCGTCTCCCGCCTGGTCGCGGAGATGAAGCTCGAGGGGATCCTCACCGCCGTCGACGCCGTGGGGCGCCTGGCGCGGGACCGGGACGTCCAGCTCGTCGTCGCCGGAGGCGGGGAGGCGGCCGGCCGGGTCGCCGAGCGTGCCGCGGCGGTCAACGACGCGCTCGGGCGCCGCGCGGTCGTCGTCACCGGCGAGCTCGCCGACCCGCGGCCCGCCTACGCGCTGGCCGACGTCGTCCTCGGCATGGGGAGCTCCGCACTGCGCGGGATGGCCTTCGGCACGCCCCTCGTGGTCCAGGGGGTCGAGGGCTACTGGGAGCTGCTCACGGAGGAGAGCCTGCCGACCTTCCTGCGGCAGGGCTGGTTCGGGACGGGCCCGGGCCCGGACGACGCCGTCGACCGGCTTGCAGACATCCTCGCCGGGCTCGCCGACGACGAGGCCCTCCGACGGCGCCTCGGCGCACTCTCCCTGCGCACGGTCCGCGACCGGTTCAGCCTGGCGGCCGCGGCGCGGCGGCTGGTCGTGCTCTACGAGCGCGCGGTCGAGGCGGGCGCGCGTCGGTCGGCCGGTGGGACCGCCCGGTCCGCGGGCGGCGCGGCGGGCCGGTTCCTGCTCCACCAGCTGCGCACCGGGGCCGAGCGGGTGACCGGGCGTGCGGCCACCGAGGACTTCAACAGCCGGCCGACGCTCGGTCGCGCCCGGTGAAGACGCCCAGGAACTGGCCCGCCCGCGCCGTCCACGAGTGGCGGGCGGCCTCGGCGCGCAGCGCGGCGGCGTCGCGCGGCGCGCCCGCGGCCTCGCGGGCGAGCCGGGCGAGGTGCGCGGGGTCGTCCGCGACGAGGACCGCGCCGGGGGTCGTCGTCTCGATGCGCGCCACCGACGTGACGACCGCGGGGATCCCGGCGGCGAGGTAGTCGAGGGTCTTCAGCGGCGACGCGGACCGGTTGAACGCCGTGTCGGCGTAGGCGCTGAGGCCGACGTCCATGTGGGCGAGGTAGGCCGGGAGCTCCTCGCGGGGCACGGCGTCGACCCACCGGGCGCGGGGGTGGTCGAGGATCGAGCTCAGCTCGGCCGCCTGCGCCCGGTCGGTGTAGTGGCGGGGCCCGACGACGAGCAGGCTCATCCCGTGCTCGAGGACGGCGCGCAGGCACCGCAGGTCCGTGCGCTCGTTCATCTGCCCGATGATCCCGGCGACCGGGTGGGGGAGTTCGATGCCGGGGGCCGGCTCCGCCCGGGCGTCGAAGGTGGCGGGCGAGCAGCCGTTGGGCAAGACGGTCGGGCGCACGCTGTCGCGGGTGAGGAGGTCGGCGAGCGGCTCGGAGACGGTGACCACGGCGTCGGCGGCGGCCAGGTTCGCCTCCCGCGCCCGGGTGAGGTAGCCGGTGTCCATGCCCCACAGCGGGCCGGCGGCGACGAGGTCGTCGGTGGCGTACAGGACGCGCCGGAAGCCGGGCGGGACGAGGGGGAGGACCGGCTGCCAGGACGCGAGCACGACCGTGCCGGAGCGCGTCCCCGTCCCGGCGAGCGCGCGTCGCAGCGAGCGGGCGTAGGACCGGGTGGCGACCGACCGGACGACCGGTCGCGTGGCTGCCGGGGGGACCGAGATCGCCACGCGCCGCACGCCCGGGGAGTCGGTCAGCCGCCCGGGCATGACGCCGTAGGGCCGGCCGGGGCGCCACCGGTGCGGAGGGTCGACCCACACGACGTCCGTGAGCGCCGCGAGCGCGTCGACGAGCTGGACGTCGGTGCCGTGCACGTCCTCGACGCTCGACCCGGCCACGTAGACGAGCGGGCCGTCGGCGGGGCCTCCCGGTGGGCCGGCCGCGCTGCCGTCCGGCGGGCCGCCCGGCCGCCCGTCCCGTCGTCGGGCGCTCATGACCGCACCCGCCCGGTGCGGGACCCGGCGGCGACGACGGCGCGGCGCCGTCCATCCGCCCAGGCGCCTCGCGTCCCGGCACCTCGCGTGGCGGACCAGGCGGCACTGGCGGCGCCGAGGAGGAGGAAGAGCACGCCGGCGGAGATGGAGAAGGAGAGGCTGTCGAAGAACAGCGTGGTGCTGGCCGCCGCCGCGACGGCGGCGGAGAGCGACGCGCCGAGCGGCCAGGCGCCGTCTGGGCCGGTCGGCGTCCCCGGCACGGCGGGACGCCATCCGGCGACCCGCCACCCGCACACGACGGCGGTGCCCACCAGGCCGAGGAACGCCGCCACACCGACCGTTCCGGTGCCGACGGCGAAGAGCAGCAGCTGGTTGTCCACGATGAGCTCGTTCGGCAGGAAGCTGCCGTACCCCGTCCCGAACCACGGGTTCCGCTCCGCGATCTCCAGCGCCACGTCCAGGCTGTCGGTGCGGGACTGCGCGCTGGGGTCGGACTCGATGGTGGTGAACATCCCGCGGATCGTCCCGATCATGCCGGGCACGAGGAAGGCGACCGCGACCCCGAGCACGCCGCCGCCGACCACGGCGCGCCCCCAGTAGCGCCGGGGGACCGACGGCGCGAGGAGCGCCAGACCGATGGCCACCGCGAGCAGGGTCGACCGGGAGACGGAGACGGCGGCGGCCACGCCGATGAGCGCGACCGGCGTCCAGCGCAGGTACCACGCACGCCGCCGGTCGTGGATCGCCAGGCCGGCCGCCAGGACCAGGGTGACCGCGAGGAGCACCCCGTACTCCAGGGGGTGGGCGGCCGTCCCGGCGGAGCGGACGAAGCCGCCGCGCTCGACGACGTTCGAGAAGGTCTGGTTCGACGCGAACCCGGGCAGGGAGATCGTGTCGACGAACGAGCGGCCGGTGGTGAACTGGGCCAGGCCGAGGACGGCCATGCACGCTCCGGCGGCGACGAGCCGCCGGAGCAGGACGGTGAGGCGCTCGAGGGTGCGGATGCCGGACGCGGTGACGACGAAGACGCCCGTCCAGCCGAGGACGCGCAGGAGGCCCGAGCTGACGGCCTGCCCGCCGGTCCACCCGCCCTGCAGGGTGACGACGGCGAAGGACACGGCCACGGACGCGACGAGCCCGAGGAAGGCCAGGTGCACCGGGGAGCGGGGGGCGAGTCGCCCGGCGGAGCCGGAGGCGCGCGCGGTCAGCCACCAGACCAGCCCGCCGAGGCCCCACAGCGTCGACGGGTGCCCGAGCGAGCCGAACGCGACGACGTAGAACGACGACGGGACGCCGCACAGCAGGACGAGGTACACGGTGAGGAAGGTGACGGCGTCGGCGGGTGCGCGTTCGCCGGGCACGGGGAGCCCGCGGAGGAGGACGTCGTCGTCCTGGTGCGCACGGTCGCCCGGGCGCCGCGTGAGCGCGGTGGCGAGCGCGACCGCGACGACGGCCAGGACGCCCACCCCGAGTGCGGTCGACGCCGCGGACCGCCCCGCGTGCACGAGCTCGATGTCGTGGGGGTTGGAGTCGGAGGTGATCCGCTGCTGGGCGGGGACGGACGCGCGGTCCTGCAGGTCGGTGCTCACCTGCTCGGCCCGGTCGACGGCCTCGGCGACTCGATCCAGCGCCTCCTCGGCGGAGGGTGCGTTGACCGTCACGACGATCACCGACCGGTCGAAGTCCGGCTCCCACTGCGGGCCGGTCGTCGACGGGCGGACGCTGATGCCGTCCCGGACCCCGTTGCCCGAGAGTGTCGCCCGCGGGCTGGAGAGCTGGACCGTCGGGTAGCGGTCGTTGTACTCGCGGCTCACCAGCGTCGTGTACTCGATCATCCGCTCGACGTAGTGCAGGTACGGCGCCGTCGAGCTGAGCGAGACCGGCGGCGAGAACGCGATCTCGGCCCGCGCCGTGTACACGGTCGGGCCGCGGAGGAGGGCGGCCGCGCCGAGCGCGGCGATCAGCAGTGCGCCGACGACGGCGACGAGCCGCCGGGCCCCGGGCCGTCCCCGCCGTCCGCCGGTCATCTCGGCGCGGTGGTCTCGAGCTCGAGCGCCTCCCGGTCGGCCGTCGCTGACGGCTTGTCCGTGTCGTCGTCGGGGGAGTCGTCGTCGGGTGGGGCGGCCTCGGAGGTCTCGTCGTCGGGCGAGTCCTTGTCGTACGACGTCTGGTCGTCCGAGGCTTCGTCGGGCAGGGCGTTGGTGGGCGCCTCGTCCTCGTCGGGTGCCTCGTCGTCCGCGGGCCCCTCGGCAACCGGCTCCCGGGCCTCGGGCTCCTCGCGCTCGCGCCGGGCGGCCCGGCGGGTCAGCCACCCGTCGACGACGCCGGTGAGGATGAACGTCGCCAGGAGTCCCGCGCCCAGCGCGGCGACCGCGAGCTTCGTCGCCGTCCCGGTCACGGCGGTCGCGGACTCGTCGACGGTGAGGTCGACGGGCCGGATCCGGGCCTGGCCGGTGATGTCGAGCTCGTCCTGCATCTGGCCGAGGATGTCGACGACCTCCGCCATCGCCGCGTCCCTCAGCTCGAGCGTCGTGCCGGGCGCGCTGCTCTCGGCCCGCACGTTGACGATCGGGGTCGGCGTGGTGGGGTCCTTCTCGATGCTGAGATCGGCGCCGTCGACGCCCTCGAGCAGCGGGCCGCGCGACTCGTCGGCCCGTGCCCGGACGACGAGGACGTCGAGGGCGTCGGCCATCCCGCCCAGGTAGAGGTACGGGTTGCCGACGTCGTCGTCGACCACCGTCTCCGCGGGCATGAGCAGGATGCTGCCGCCGGCCTCGTAGGGGGTCGGCACGAGGCGGTGCGTGGCCACGGCGAGCCCCGCGGTCAGGGCGAGGCCGAGCAGCACGACGTACCACCGGCGCAGCAGCATCCCCAGGGTGTCCCTCACCTCCATGACCGCACCTCCGCGGAGTTCCTCTCGACCGACCGGTCCGCCCGGACGCGGTTGCTCTCGTCGCGCTCCCACGCGGGCGGGGCCGCGCCGCGGCCCGTGCCGGTGGGGCGGTTCCCGGTCCGGGCGCCCGCGGCCAGCCACGCGTAGGCGACGGCGTCGGCGAACGACGCCGGGCCCCGCACGGAGGCGGCCAGCTCGACCGCGGTCGCGCGGGCGGAGCCGCCGGCGGGCCGCGACCCGGCGTCATCGGCCCGCGCCCGCAGCTCGGCCGGCCCGCGGTGCTGACGACGCAGCACGGCGCGCAGGGAACGCAGGTCCCGGGGCGTGCGGACGGGCACCGGCGGCCCGGGGACCACGCGCTTCTCGTGCGCGGCGAAGGCCTGGTCGACGAGGTAGTCGTCGGCGGTGACCTCGGGGAACGTGCCGATCCGCGCGTGGCCGGCCTCGCTGAGGGCGTACACCCCCGCGCCCCACAGTGCCGCCGACGTGCTCGGCAGGCGCCGTCGGGCGCGGTAGTAGGCGTGCACGACCGGGCTCGCCGGCCCCGACTCGTACCGGAAGGCGGGTCGGGCGGCCAGCACCGGCCCGGTGAGCGACTCCAGCAGGCCGCGCAGCGCGACCGGGGAGATCACGGTGTCCGCGTCGAGGTAGACGCGGGGCCAGAGGGCGGCGACCCGGTCCCCTTCGGCGAGGGCCGCGGTCTTGGACGCGACCGCGATCTCGACCACCCGGACCCCGTCGACCGCCGCCCGGGCGGCCGTGTCGTCGGTGCAGCCGTTGCACACGACGACGATCTCGACCCGGCCGGTGGCCGCCACCGGCGCCAGGGCCGCCAGGGTCGCGTCGATGACGGCGGCCTCGTCGTGGGCGGGGATGATCACCGACCCGCGGGGGAAGTCGGCGAGGACGGCGTCGGGGTCCGGGTCGGCGCTCGGCCCGGGCAGCGTGTCCCAGCGGGCCTCGTCCGCGACCCGGGCGAGCACGCCGCGGCGCTCGGGACGGTGGGACCGCAGCGCCTCGCCGAGCACGACGCCGGCCCGGACCGCGCGGGCCGCCGGGGCCGACATGTGGGCGCGCGCGTAGCGAATCGCGCTCACCGCCTGCAGGGCGCGCAGGCGGGGGGAGTCGCCCGAGCCGCCGCCGTCGTGCGTCATGGTGGCGCGCGGCTCGAAGCGGGCGACGAGGCCGAGGTCGCGGGCCCGGCGGAAGTAGTCGGTCTCCTCGGAGTAGAGGAAGTAGCGCTCGTCCCACGGGCCGATCCGGGCCGCGGCCCCCGCGGAGACCATGACGGCCGCCCCGGTCGCCCAGTCGATCTCGTGCGCGAACTGGTAGCTCTCCGGCGCGCGGTCGGTCCCGGCCACGGCGCCCGGCCGCAGCGGCCACCGCATCCCGAGCAGCGCGTCGCCGACGACCGTGCCCGCGGTGGGCTCGCGGTACAGCGAGTGGCGGGTGGCCCCCTCCGCGTCGATGAGCCGGGGGACCACGAGGTCGGCCTCGCCGCGGCGCAGGGTGGCCAGCAGCTCGGTGACGGCGCCGGGTCCCACCCGCAGGTCCGGGTTGAGCACGAGCAGCGCCTCGACGTCGCCCGCGTGGCGGGCGGCGAGGTTGATCCCCGCGGCGTACCCGAGATTGCCCCCGGTGGGCACGACGACGACGTCGCGGTGGCGCCCGAGCGCGTCGAGCGTGCCGTCGGTCGAGGAGTTGTCCGCGACGACGACGCGTACCCGGGTGGTGCGGGCCTCGGCCCGCAGGCTGGCGACAAGTGCCTCGACGTCGTCGGCGCTGTCGTGGGTCACCACGAGGACGGCGACCTCGGCGCTGCGGCCGGGCGCCACGAAGCGTCCCGTCCCGCCCCCGCCGGCGGGCCCTGAGATCCCGGCCGGCGAGGGGGTGGGCGACCCGCCGGCGTGCGGCGCAGCCGGTGACGCGGCCGGTGCGTTCGCCGAACGCACCGGGGGCGACTGCCTCACCTCCGGCGGGTCAGTTCGGGGCAGGCTCCGGCTGTCGCGCCGGAGCTGGAGCAGGCCAGGGGGGTCGTCGAGGAGGTAGCGGCGGGCCAGGCGGCGCGGCTCGCGGGCGAGCCGCCAGGCCCACTCGAGCCCCCGGTCGGCGACCGCGCGGGGGGCGCGGGGCACGGCGTCGGCGAGGAAGTCGACGACCGCGCCGAAGGCGAGCAGCACGTTCGCCCCGGTGGCCGGTCCGTAGCGGGAGATCCACAGCTCCTGGCGGGGCTTGCCGAGGCCGACGAAGAGGATCTGGGGAGCGGCCTCGGCGATGTCGGCGGCAAGGGAGAGGGAGGCGGCGTCGTCGCTGAGCACCGACCGGTCGGGCGACCACATGCCGGCCACCTCCAGGCCGGGCCGGGTGCGGGCCAGTCGGCGTGAGAGCAGCCGCTGGACCACGTAGGAGCCGCCGAGGAAGCCGACCGAGACGCCGGCGCGTTCGGCGGCGTCGAGCACCGGGTCGGCGAGGTCGCTGCCCGCCAGCCGCGGCCAGCTCCGCCCGGTCAGGCGCTCGGCGCGTGCGACCAGCGGGGCGCCGTCGAGGAGGATCGACCAGTTCAGGGGGCGCGTGGTGCCGTCGACGTCGGTCGTGGTGGGGTGCAGCGAGTCGCCCAGGGTGCGCCGCCAGCGACCGGTCCGGCCGAACTGGACGAGGTGGTCGAGGTTGGCTGAGACGACCGCCAGGGGAGGCAGGGCCTTCTCTTCCTCGCCGCGCCACGCGCCGGGCGGCTGCACGGCGCGGCCGATGATCGAGCCCACCGCCGCGGGCTGGTCCATGAGGTCCACGACGACGCCGGCCAGCTCGACCCGCGGGTGGTCGGCCTCCGGGGCGGCGGCGCGCTCGCGGGGCTCCGGGGGCGTCGGCGTCGGCGTGACCGGCTCCGGGGGCTGCGGGAGCGGGGGCGTCCCGACGGCGAGCGAGGTCATGCGGCACCTGCTGCGGAGGGTCGGCGTGTCATCCTCATCAGGCTCCTTCGGCGGGTCGGCCGGGCGGCCGGTCCGCCCACGGTAGGACCGTGCAATCGCCCCGTGGCGCCCCGTCGGAGGAATCGCGAGGCGAACGAGTAACTCGCAGCGCGGACCACCCGTGGACCGGGTGGTCGCTGCGGGGAGACCACGGGGCGGGTGGGTGTGCGGTGGGGTCGTGCGGGCCGCACGGACCGCGGGTCGCGCACTCCTGTGGTCGGCCTAGCATGAGGTGTCCGGCGGGCGCGGGGCCGCGCCGGGGCACGACCTCAGCGACACGATCGGGGAGACCGGATGACGACGCCGCGCGCGCTCGACCGGCGCACCCGCGTCCCTGTCCCCGAGCTCGAGCCCGTCCCTGAGCCGGAGCACGTGCCGACCGGCACGGACCACCTCGAACCCGATCCCGTCGACCGCGACTGGCACGCCCGCGGCGAGCGCCGCCGTCGCCGGGTCGCCCGCGCGCTCGTCTCCGCGAGCGTCGGCACGGCGATCGCCGCCGCGTCCCACCTCGCCGGCGGCGGGCCGGTCCCCGGCGCGCTCGGCGTGCTGGCGGCGTGGGCGGCGTCGGCCTGGCTGGGCGTCTTCGTCCCGGGCCGCCCGGACTCGCTGCTCCGCCTCGTCGCCGGCATCTCGGGCGCCCAGTTCCTCTTCCACGCGCTGTTCATGCTGGGCGTCACCGCGCCGGGCTGCTCGGTCCCCGGTGCCGCCCACGCGGGGCACCACGGCCCGATCGTCCTGCCCGACGCCTGCGCGGCTCCCGCCCACCTCGGCCACTCCGACCCGCGGATGATGCTGTGGCACGCGGTCGCGGCGCTCGCGACGATCGTCGCGCTGCACCGCGTGGACCGCACGGCCGACCTGCTGCGGTCGCTCGCGGGGCTCGTCGTCGGGCGAGTGACGGGCCTTCTCCTGCTCCTCGACGGCACCCGGCCTGTCGCGGCACCGCTTCGCCCCCGGCCCCCGGCCGCGTGGGTACGGCGCCCCGCCCCGGCGGGCGTCTTCCCCGAGACCTTCCGGCGGCGCGGCCCGCCGCTCGCGCTCGCAGCCTGAGCCATCGGCACGCCCGGCCTCCCCGCCCCCTCTCGACGGGAGTGCGGCCCGGGCGGCCTCCGCGCGCGTGCCCACGCGCCCCACCATCGGAAGGTCCATCCCCGTGCGCATCCACCCCATGCGCGCCCGGCTCGCCGTGCTTGCCGCGACCCTCGTCGCGTTCGCACCGCCCGCCCAGGCGCACGACACACTTCTCTCGAGCACTCCCGCCGACGGCGACCGCCTCGAGACCCCGCCCGACGAGGTCGTCCTCACGTTCTCGGCCGACCCGATCGACGTCGGCGGAGAGGTCCTCGTCGTCGATACCGACGGCACCAGCTGGGCCGACTCGGAGCCCGAGTACTCCGGCCGGGAGGTGACGGTCGGCCTCGATCCCGACATGCCCGACGGCGACTTCGAGATCCGTTGGCGCGTCGTCTCCTCCGACGGTCACCCCATCCAGGGCGTCATCGAGTTCGAGCTCGACTCAGGTTCCGGCGCGAACTCCACCTCGTCCGAGGACGAGGGGTCGGCCCCGTCGGACGGCCCGGCCGGTCCGACGGACGATCCGGCGGCGCCCTCCGCCGGCGCGTCGACCGACCCGTCCGACTCGCCCGAGGACGCCGACCAGGCTGACCGGCCGGACCAGACCGACCAGGCCGGCACCGACGACGAGGGCTCGTCGGTCCCGTGGCGGCCGATCGCCGTCGCGGCGGGCGGAGCGCTGCTCGCCGGGCTGGTCTACGCGGCCGTCCTTCTCCTGAGGCGGGAGCCGCGCGAGAGCGCCCCCGCCACGCCGACGCGTGACCGCGACGGCTCCGACTCCTGATCGAGAGGCACCACGATGAACACGTTCCACACACACCCCGTTCGACGCTCGACCGCCGCCGCGGTCCTTCTTGCCGCCACACTGCTCGCCGGATGCGGTTCGTCCGACGACTCCGCCTCCGACGACGCCACCTCCGACGGCGCGCCCGCCGACGGGGCCAGCGAGGAGGCGGGCGGGGAGTCGGCCCCGGCCGACGATGCCGCCACCGCCCCGCTCACGCTCACCGACGGTTGGGTGATCGCCGGGGACGAGGGCATGTCCTCCGCCTTCGGCACGCTCGTCAACAGCTCGACCGATGACATCGTCGTCGAGGAGGCAACATCCTCGGCATCGCCGGAGATCGAGCTCCACGAGACGGTGGCAGACGACTCGGGCGAGATGGTGATGCGCGAGATCGACGGCGGATTCGTGATCCCGGCGGGCGGGGAGCTGACGCTCGAGCCCGGCGGGAATCACCTCATGCTCATGGACGTGGTCGAGCCCCTGCTCGCGGGCGACCAGCTTGACATCACGCTGACGCTCGCGGACGGGTCGGACGTCGACCTGGTCCTCGACATCCGTGACTTCGAGGGGGGCCACGAGCACTACGAGGACGAGGGCGGCTCCTCGCACGGTTCGGACGACCCGGACGACGGCGAGCATTCCGGTGACGGGGACGGGCACTGAGCGTGACGTCCGACCAGTCATCCGGGGCGCGCGGATCGTCGGCGGCCACCAGGCGTCAGTTCCTTCTGGGCGGAGCCGTGGTCGGCGGGGGCGGCCTCGCGGCACTCGGCATCGATCGGCTGTTCGGCGGTGGGGGCGCGCCCGGTGGGGCCGCCACTGGCGCGGTGCCAGGCTCCGCAGGCGCGGCGCTCGAGGAGTTCGGCTCGGACACCGTCCCGTTCCACGGGCCGCACCAGGCCGGCGTCGCTGTCCCCACGCAGTCCCACGCGTCATTCCTCGCGCTGGATCTGCGCGAGGACGTGGGGGCGGACGACCTGCGCCGGCTCATGCGGGTCCTCACCGACGACGCCGCACGCCTCACCCAGGGTCTCCCCCCGCTCGCGGACCTCGAGCCGGAGCTCGCCCGGACGCCCGCCCGGCTCACGGTCACGTTCGCCTTCGGCCCCCGCCTGCTCCGGCGGGCGGGGGCGGAGGCACCCGCGTGGCTCCGGCCCCTGCCGGCGTTCGGCATCGACCGGCTGCGACCGGAGTTCTCGGACGGCGATCTCGTCCTCATGATCGCGGCCGACGACGAGATCGCGGTCGCGCACGCCGTGCGCATGTTGGTCAAGGGGGCGCGGTCGCTGACCACGGTCCGCTGGGTCCAACGCGGCTTCAACCGCTCCTACGGCGCGGAGCATCCGCGCGGCACGGGCCGGAACCTGTTCGGCCAGCTCGACGGCACCGTCAACCCGACCCCGGGGACGGCGGACTTCGACGGTGTCGTATGGATCGAGGACGGCCCGGCCGCCGGGGGCACCTCCATGGTGATCCGTCGGATCCACATGGACCTCGAGGGCTGGGACCTGCTCGGCCGCGCGGCCCGGGAGAACTCGGTCGGGCGGACGCTGGACACCGGCGCGCCGTTCACGGGATCGGGCGAGTTCGACGAGCCCGACCTGCGGGCGACCGACTCGCTCGGCTTCCCGGTCATCCCCGCCGAGTCGCACATGCGCAGGGCTCGATCCGACAACCCGGACGAGCGGATCTTCCGGCGCCCGTACAACTACGACGAGGCGCCCACGGGTGACGAGGTGTCGAACAGCGGGCAGATCTTCCTCTCGTTCCAGGCGGACGTCGACCGACAGTTCGTCCCCATCCAGCGGCGCCTGGACGAGCTGGACATCCTCAACGAGTGGACGACGCCGATCGGCTCGTCGGTCCTGCTCGTCCCGCCGGGCTGCACGGAAGGGGGGTACGTCGGCGAGACGCTGCTCGGATAGATCCCAGGAACGCACGCGGGCGGCGCGGCCAGATGGCCGCGCCGCCCGCGCCGTCGTCGTCGTCGGGGACCGAGCTCAGCCCTTGAGGGCCTCGGTCAGCTTCAACCGCCCGCCCGTGTGCAGGACGCCGCGGCGGTAGATCCGCCCGGAGATCCACACGAGGATCGGGATCGTCACCGCGGCGATGGCCACGGCGATGAGCGCCTCGACCGTGGTCGCCCCGAACGCCTGCCGCATCGGCATGATGAACGGGGAGAAGAACGGGATGTAGCCGAGGACCTCGGTGAGCAGCGAGTCCGGCTGGTTCGGGACCAGGTACATTGCCACGTAGAACGGGATGAACTGGAGGAACATGAGCGGCGTGACCACCGACCCGATCTCCTCCTGGCGCGAGACCAGGGCGGCCGCGCCGCCGAAGACCACGGTGTAGACGCCGAAGCCCACGAGGAACCAGACCAGCGCCCAGACAAGGGCAGGGCCGAGCGGGACCGTCATCGCCGGCAGCAGGCCGCCGATCGCCAGCGCGCCGACCATGCCGGCGACGATCACGAGCATGTACACGAGCGTGAACAGCCCGATGCCGATGACCTTGCCCGCGAGGAGCTGGGTCGGCTTGATCGTGGCGAGGAGGACCTCGACCACGCGGGACGTCTTCTCCTCGACGACGCCGGTGGCGACCGTGCTGCCCGCCGTGAGGATCGCGAACAGCATGATCGCGATCGTCGCGATGCCGACCCCGTAGGCCTGCCCGTCGAAGTCGGGGCTGTTGAAGCCGGTGGCGGAGCCCTCGAGGATCTCGACCTGTGGCGTGGACTGCGCGATCGCGGTCTGCACCTGGGCGGGGTCGCCCCCCAGGTCGGAGATCTCGCCGCTGAGCGCCTCGGTCTGCGCGGCGGTCGCGACCGCCCCCATGAGAGAGGAGTCCGGGTCGGTACGGGAGTGCACGGTGAGGGTCTCGCCGTCGCGGGTGATGACGACGTCCGCCGGGTCCTCGTCGCGCTGGAGCTGGTCGGCGAACGTGCCGTCGTCCGTCTCGCTGACGTCGAGCGTGAGCTCGCTCGCCTCCGCCGCGGTCTGGAGGTACGGGAGGAAGTCCGCGGCCGAGGACTCGACCGCGACCGGGATGCCGGTGTCCTCCCCGCGGGAGCTGTCCCAGATCTTGTAGCCGACGCCGCCGACCAGCAGGACCGCCACCATGACGATCATCGAGATGATGGACGACTTCGCAAGGAGCCTCGTCCGCAGCTCGCGACGGATGACCTGTCCGACGGCGCTCATCGCTCCGCCCCCTTCCTCCGGCCGAACAGGCCGCCACGGGATCGACTCCCGGCGGCCTGCTTCTCCTCCTCGCGCTTCTTGGCGCGGTCGTCCTCCGACGCCCCGCCGTCCGAGACGACGTCCCGGAACAGGTCCGCCAGCTGCGGGCGGACCGCGCCGAACTCGACGACCGGCCCGATCCCCGCGGCGGCGCTCAGCAGCGCCTGCTCGGCGCCGGGCTGCTCGTCCGGCAGCATGACCTGCACGGCGGACTTGCCCGCCCCGGCCTCGACGCTCTCGGCGACGGCCCCCGGAACGGCCGAGGCGACCGGCGCGAGGTCGACGTTGTCGGCGCCCACGACGATGCGCCACACGGGCTGGTCCACGGTGCGCAGCTCGTCGATCGTGCCGATCGCGACCATCGAGCCGGCGCTGACGATGCCCACGCGGTGGCACAGGCGCTCGACCAGGTCCAGCTGGTGCGAGGAGAAGATGACCGGCACACCGGCGGCCGCCCGCTCCTTGAGCACGTCGCTCATGACGTCGACCGCCACCGGGTCCAGGCCGGAGAAGGGCTCGTCGAGGACGAGCACCTCGGGCTCGTGCACGAGCGCGGCGGCCAGCTGCACGCGCTGCTGGTTGCCGAGCGAGAGGCTCTCCACGTCGTCCCCGCGCCGGGAGGCGACACCCAGGCGCTCGGTCCACCTGTCGGTGGCGCTGGCCGCGTCCGCCGCGCTCAGCCCGTGCAGCCGGGCGAGGAACCGCAGCTGGTCCCCGACCTTCATCTTCGGGTACAGGCCGCGCTCCTCGGGCATGTAGCCGACGCGGCGTCGCAGGTCGAGATCGAGCGGCTTGCCGTCGTAGGTGACGCTGCCGGAGTCGGCGGCCAGGACGCCGAGCACGATCCGCATGGTCGTGGTCTTGCCGGCGCCGTTCGACCCGACGAATCCGAACAGTTCCCCGGACCCGACCGTGAACGACATGTCCTTCAGTGCGCGTATGCGGCCGTAGCTCTTGTTCAGATTCTGGAGTTCGAGGACTCCCACGGCTCCCCCTTAGGGCTGGTGACGAGAACGGCTCTACGGTACGTGGGCCGAGACGACCGTCTCGGGACCTGGGATCACCGGATCACGCTGACAAACGTCACGACGCGCCTACCGGGCGGGCGTCGTCGTCGGGGTGGCGTCAGTCCTTCTCGTCCGCTGACCGGCGCGACCGCGGCGCACTCGCCGCGCGGATCCGGGGTTCGCGGCGCAGGCCCTCGAGCCCGTGCCAGGCGAGGTTGACGACGTGCGCGGCGACGTCCTGCTTGCCGGGGGAGCGGTTGTCGAGCCAGAACTGCCCGGTCAGGGCGATGAGGCCGACGAGCATCTGTGCGTAGAGGGGGGCGGCCTTCGTGTCGAAGCCGCGCTGGGCGAACTGGCCGGCGAGCAGGCTCTCGACGTGGGTGGCGACGTCGCCGATGAGGGAGGAGAACGTGCCGGTCGCCTGCGCGACGGGGGAGTCGCGCACGAGGATGCGGAACCCGTCCGTGTGCTCCTCGATGTAGTCCAGCAGGGCGAGGGTGGTGCGCTCGACGATCGTGCGGGGGTGGCCGCCGTGCCTGATCGAGCCGATGAGGACGCCCTCGAGGTTCTGGACCTCCCGGTCGACGACGACCGCGTAGATCCCCTCCTTGCCGCCGAAGTGCTCGTACACGACCGGCCGGGAGACCTTCGCCCGCTGGGCGATCTCCTCGATCGAGGTGCCCTCGAAGCCCTTCTCGGCGAAGAGGGAGCGGGCGACCGAGACGAGCTGCTCGCGGCGCTGCCCGGCCGTCATCCGGGTTCGGCCCGTCCGCTTCTCGTTCGCCACGGGAACCATTGTGCCTTCCCGTCCTTCCGGTTTGGCAAGATGGGTGCGCCCAGCGGTCGGATCCGCGGGCGGTCCGCCCTGGTGTAATGGCAGCACGCAGGCCTTTGGTGCCTTGAGGTCCGGGTTCGAATCCTGGGGGCGGAGCCGGTGGCCGGGGCTCGCCCGGGACCCGGCCCGGGGCCCCGATCGAGGCCCACGCGGGGTCCGCACGCGGGATCCACGCCGGGACCACGCGTCCCGGCGAGCGCAGCGTCACGCCCCGTCCGTGTCGCGCGGCCGAGGAGCGGCGGTAGGGTGGCGAACGTGCAGCGGCAGGGCCGCTGTGGGCAGTTTCCCCGGCTTCCAGAAGGAGACCCGCGTGAGCCCCAGCCGTCCGGCTGCCGTTGTCGTCCTCGCCGCCGGTGCTGGCACCCGCATGCGGTCCGCCACACCCAAGGTCCTGCACGCGATGGGTGGTCGGGCCCTCCTCGGGCACGCGATGACCGCCGCGCGGGCGGTCGATCCGGAGCGGCTCGCCGTCGTCGTGCGGCACGAGCGCGAGCGGGTCGCGGCGTACGTCGCCGAGGCCGACCCGTCGGCCGTGCTGGTCGACCAGGACGACGTCCCCGGCACCGGCCGCGCCGTGCAGTGCGCGCTCCAGCGGCTCGACGCCGAGGCGGCCACGGACGGCGCGCTCGTCGTCATGGCGGGCGACACCCCGCTGCTCGACGGCGAGACGCTCGCCGCGCTCGTCGAGGCGCACGCGGGCTCCGGGAACGCCATCACGGTCCTCACCGCGCACGTCGACAAGCCGTTCGGCTACGGCCGGATCCTGCGCGAGGGCGAGCAGGTCGTCGGCATCGTCGAGGAGCGCGACGCGACGGACGCCCAGCGCGCCATCACCGAGATCAACACCTCCACCTACGTCTTCGACGCCGCCGTCCTGCGCGAGTTCCTCGGCGGCCTCGGCGCGGACAACGACCAGGGCGAGGTCTACCTGACCGACGTCGTCGCGGCCGCGCACGGGCGCGGGCTGCCCGTGCGGGCGCTGACGGTCGACGACCCGTGGACGGTCGAGGGCGTCAACGATCGCGTGCAGCTCGCGGCGCTCGGCGCGAAGCTCAACGACCGGATCCTCGCGCGGTGGATGCGCGCCGGCGTCACCATCGTGGACCCGGGCACCACCTGGATCGACGTCGACGTCGAGCTCGCCCCCGACGTCACGATCCGCCCCGGCACCCAGGTGCACGGCAACACCGTGGTCGGGCAGGGCGCCGAGATCGGCCCCGAGACGACGCTCATCGACTGCGAGGTCGGCGAGGGGGCGCGGATCGTGCGCGCGCACGCCGAGCTCGCCCAGGTCCTGCCCGGCGGCAGCGTCGGCCCGTTCGCCTACCTGCGCCCCGGCACGGTCGTCGGCGAGAGGGCGAAGGTGGGCACGTTCGTCGAGGTGAAGAACTCGACCCTCGGCACCGGCTCCAAGGTCCCGCACCTGTCGTACGTGGGCGACGCCGACATCGGCGCCGGCACGAACATCGGCGCGGCCTCCGTCTTCGTCAACTACGACGGCGTGAACAAGCACCGGTCGACCGTGGGCGAGAACGCGCGCACGGGGGCGGACAACCTGTTCGTCGCGCCCGTGACGGTCGGCGACGGCGCCTACACCGGCGCCGGCACCGTGCTGCGGCACGACGTGCCCGCGGGCGCCCTCGCGCTCAACGACTTCGGGCAGAAGATCATCGACGGATGGGTCGAGAAGAAGCGGCCGGGCACCCCGGCCGCGAAGTCGGCGGCGGCCGCCCGCGGGGCGACCGGCGAGGAGCGACCGGCGACCGGCGACGAGGCCGGGCCGTCAGCCAACGATCCGGGTGGCGCCGGGACGGACGGCACGGAGACCTCCGTGTCCGAAGGGAGCAGGCGATGACGGGAATCCAGAAGAGCGGCGAGAAGCGGCTCGTGTTCGTGGGCGGGCGGTCGCACCCCGAGCTGTCGGACCACGTCGCCCGCGAGCTCGGCATCGACCCGCTACCGACCACCGCCTACGACTTCGCCAACGGCGAGATCTACGTGCGCTTCGACGAGTCCGTGCGCGGGACCGACGTCTTCGTCCTCCAGTCGCACACGGCGCCGATCAACCAGTGGCTCATGGAGCAGCTCATCATGGTCGACGCGCTCAAGCGCGCCTCGGCCAAGCGCATCACCGTCGTCGCCCCGTTCTACCCCTACGCGCGGCAGGACAAGAAGCACCGCGGCCGCGAGCCCATCTCCGCCCGCCTCGTCGCGGACCTGTTCAAGACGGCCGGCGCCGACCGCCTCATGAGCGTCGACCTGCACGCCTCGCAGACGCAGGGCTTCTTCGACGGACCCGTCGACCACCTCTTCGCGATGCCGATCCTCGTCGACTACGTGCGCACGCGCGTCGACCTGGGGAATGTCGCGGTCGTCTCCCCGGACGCCGGCCGCATCCGCGTGGCGGAGCAGTGGGCCGAGAAGCTGGGCAACGCCCCGCTCGCGTTCGTGCACAAGACCCGCGACATCACGCGCCCGAACCAGGCCGTGGCCAACCGCGTGGTCGGCGAGATCGCCGGCCGCACCGCCGTCCTCGTGGACGACCTCGTGGACACCGGCGGCACGATCGCCGAGGCGGTCAAGGTCTGCCTCGGCGCCGGCGCGAAGGACGTCATCGTGGCGGCCACGCACGGCGTGCTCTCGGACCCGGCCACGCAGCGCCTGTCCGAGTGCGGCGCGCGGGAGATCGTCTTCACCGACACCCTGCCGATCACGAAGCACTTCCCGCAGCTGACGGTCCTGCCGATCGCCCCGCTCCTGGCCCGCGCGATCCGCGAGGTCTTCGACGACGGCTCCGTGACCTCCCTGTTCGAGGGTCGTTCCTGAGCTGACCCCCCGGCGTGGCCGGCTCGGCGACGAGCCGGCCGCGCCGTCGTCGTCCCTGCCGGGACGACTCGGCCGGGACGACTCAGCCGAGCGTCCGTCAGGCGTCGAGCGAGTCGGCGAGGAGGCGGAGCGTCCGGTCCCACGCCAGGGCCGACGCCTCGACGTGGTGGAAGCGCGGGAACGGGTTGTCGAAGGCGTGCCCCGCGCCCTCGTACCGCTCGAGCCGCACGCCCTCGCGCACCACGGCCGCCTCGATCTCGGCCACCTGCTCGCGGGAGATGAACGCGTCCTCGGTGCCCCAGTGGTGCAGGGACGGGGCGGTCACGCCCGGTGCCCTCTCAAGCAGCCCGGGCAGTCCCGAGGCGTAGTACGCGACCAGGGCGGCGACGTCGTCGGACTCGCGGGAGGCCGCGTCGAAGGCGATCCCGCCGCCCCAGCAGAACCCGACCAGCCCGACGCCGCCGGCTCCCCGGTCACGCAGGAGGGCGAGCGCGGCGCGGGTGTCCGCGACCGCCGTGTCCCAGTCGAGGGAGGAGGCCAGGCCCATGGCGCGGCCGAGGGCCGCGTCGTCGTCGCCCTCGACCACCGTATCGCCGTGCCGCCAGAACAGGTGGGGGACGAGGGCGTCGTAGCCGGACGCGGCCAGGTCGGCCGCCCGGTCGAGCACGTAGTCGGTGACGCCGAAGATCTCCTGCACGACGACGACGCCCGGCCGGGTGCCGGCCCCGCCCCCGTCCGTGGCGGGGAAGAGGTCGGCGGGCATCGGGCCGGCGTCCGTGGGGATCTCTACGCGCTCGGTCATGGACGGGCTCCCTCGCATCGCTCGCCCCGCCTCGCGCGCGGCGTACCTGGCCAGTAGTGTGCCGCAAGCCGCATCCGCCGGGCTGTCCCCGTGGGGCGCGAGCCGGATAGAGTGTTCAGGTTGCCTCGGCGAGGGACGACGGACGGACCCCGGCTCCTCGGGTTCGCCTCCGAGACGTCCGTGATTCGACGCGGCGGAGCCTGGTAGCGCCCGTCCGACGTCCCGCGCCGAGGCCCGCCGCACCGATCCGCCACCGTCAGGAGTCCAGCATGGCTGACAAGATCCTTCTCTCCGCCGCCGCCCGCAACGAGTTCGGCAAGGGCGCGTCGCGCCGCCTCCGCCGCGACGGCCAGATCCCCGTCGTCCTGTACGGCCACGGCGCGGACCCCCAGCACCTGTCGCTCGACGCGCACGCCACGTTCCTCGCGCTGCGCGGCAACGCCAACGCGCTCGTCACGCTCGACATCGACGGCAAGGAGCAGATGGCCTTGCCGAAAGACATCCAGGTGGACGCCGTCAGCCGCGCCATCGAGCACGTCGACTTCATCATCGTCCGTGCGGGCGAGAAGGTCACCGTCGACGTCACCGTCCTCGTCGAGGGCGAGTCGGCCCCCGGCACGATCCACACGGTCGAGGCGCAGACCCTGTCGCTGACCGCCCCGGCCACGCGGATCCCGGAGAGCGTCACCGTGTCCGTCGAGGGCCTCGAGGACGGCACCGTCGTCCGCGTCGAGGACCTCACGGCGCCCGAGGGCTCGGAGTTCCAGGACGACCCGGAGACCTCCGTCGTCGTCATCGCCACGCCGCGCGTGGCCGAGGAGGACCTCGAGACCCCGACCGCCGAGGGCGAGGAGGGCGAGTCCGGGGAGGCCGCCGAGTCCGACGAGGCCGAGTCCTCGGGCGACGAGTAGGACCGAGCCGAGCAGGACCAGGCCGAGCAGGACGAAGCGAGGGCGGGCCGGTGACATCGCCGGCCCGCCCTCGGCGGCTCTGCCTTCAGCGGAGCCGCAGGATCGACGTGACGAGGAGCGACTCGCGTGGCTGACACCCCCTGGCTCGTGGTCGGGCTCGGCAACCCCGGGCGCCGGTACGTGGGCAACCGCCACAACGTGGGGCAGATGGTGCTCGACGTGCTCGCCGGGCGCGCCCGCGCCACGCTGACGTCCCACCGGTCCGGCGCGCTCGTCGCCGACGCCCGCCTCGGGACCGGCCCGGGCGGCGTGCCCGGACCCCGCGTCGTCCTCGCCCGCCCCGGCGGTTACATGAACGTCTCGGGCCCCCCGATCGCGGCGCTCGCCAAGTTCTTCGACATCGACGCCGACCGCGTCCTCGTCATCCACGACGAGCTCGACCTGGCGCCCGAGGCGCTCCGCCTGAAGCTCGGCGGCGGCGAGGGCGGCCACAACGGGCTGCGGTCCATCTCCCGCTCGCTCGGCACCAAGGACTATGCCCGCCTGCGGGTCGGCATCGGCCGCCCCCCGGGCCGCATGGACCCCGCGGACTACGTGCTGCAGGACTTCGCCCCCGCCGAGCGCGGCGAGCTCGCTGTCACGCTCGAGCTGGCGGCCGACGCCGTCGCCGACGTCGTCTCGGACGGCTTCGCCCCCACGCAGATGCGGCTGCACACGGCGGGCTGAGGGGCCGCCGGCGGATCCCCGGCGCCGGCCGGCCGACGGCCGCGACCTTCGTCACCAGGCGGCGGCCCGGACCCCGTGCGGTCTTAGACTGTTCTCCGCTTCCCACCCGGTCGTCCTGGAGGACTCGTGTCCCTGATCGGACTGCTCCCGCTCACCTCGACGGACCCGTCGATCGCCGCGCTCGTGCGCGCCGCGGCCTCGCCGGTCCTTGACCCGTACCGCGGCACCATCGCCCCGGAGGGCATCCGCCCGGCGATCGTCGCGGACCTCGCCGAGACGGGTCGCACGATCGTGCTCGTCACCGCCACCGGCAAGGACGCGGACGACCTCACCGGCGAGATCACCCAGTTCCTGCCCGCCGACGACGTCGCCACCTTCCCGGCATGGGAGACCCTCCCGCACGAGCGGCTCTCGCCCCGTTCGGACACGGTCGCCAGGCGCCTGGCCACCCTTCGCCGGCTCGTCCACCCGGGCGACGAGCCGCGCACCGCCCGCCCGCGCGTGGTGACGATGCCCGTGCGCGCGCTGCTGCAGCCGATCGTCGCCGGGATGGCGGACCTCGAGCCGGTCCGCCTGAACCTCGGCGACCGCATCGACCTCGACGACTTCGTCCGGTCGCTGGAGGCCGCCGCCTACACGCGCACCGACATGGTGGAGCGGCGCGGCGAGTACGCCGTGCGCGGCGGCATCGTCGACGTCTTCCCGCCTACCGACCCGCACCCGCTGCGCATCGAGCTCTTCGGCGACGAGGTGGACGAGATCCGCCGCTTCTCGGTGGCCGACCAGCGCAGCCTCGAGCAGGCGGAGGAGGGGTTGTGGGCGCCGCCGTGCCGCGAGCTCCTGCTCACCCCCCGCGTGCGCGAGCGGGCGCGGAAGCTCATCGACACGGTCCCGTCCGCCGCCCCGATGCTCGAGCGCATCTCCGAGGGCGTGGCGGTCGAGGGCATGGAGGCGCTGTCCCCGGTCCTTGCCGACGGCCTGGAGCCGGTCCTCGACCTGCTGCCGGAGAAGTCCCTCGTCGTCCTCGTGGACCCCGAGCGGATCCGCCGACGGGCCGCCGACCTCAACGCCACCACCGAGGAGTTCCTCGCCGCCGCCTGGACGTCCGCGGCCGCCGGCGCGGAGGTCCCCCTCGACCTGCGCGCCGCCGCCTTCGCCGAGCTCGCCGAGGCTCGCGCGCTCGCCACCTCCCGCGGCCAGGGCTGGTGGAGCCTGGGCTCCCTGCCCACCGACGAGTCGCTCGAGGCATTCACCCCCGACGACGACACCCCCGACGACGGCGCAGCCGGCCCCGCCGGAGAGTCCGGCGACGAGCCGGCCGGCCAGGTGGCCGCGCGGGAGGTCAGGCGGTACCGCGGCGACGTCGCCGGCGCCCTGGCGGACCTGAAGAACCTCGTGCGCGACGGCTGGCGCATCCTGCTCACCACCCCCGGCGCCGGTCCCGCCCGCCGCATGCGCGACCAGCTCGCCGAGGCCGAGGTCTCCGCCCGCATCGTCACGGACCTGCCCGAGGAGCCGGAGCCGGGCATCGTCACGATCGCCCACCCGGGCCTGCACCGCGGGTTCATCATGGAGGACCTGCGTCTCGCGGTCCTCACCGAGGGCGACATCACCGGCCGGTCCGGCAGCTCCACGCGGGACATGCGCAAGATGCCCGCGCGCCGACGCACGGCGGTCGACCCGCTCTCGCTGCGCCCGGGCGACCTGGTCGTCCACAACCAGCACGGCGTCGGGCGGTTCATCGAGCTCGTCTCCCGCACGGTCGGCAAGGGCGAGAACGCGACCACGCGCGAGTACCTCGTCATCGAGTACGCCTCGTCCAAGCGCGGCCAGCCCGGCGACCGCCTGTTCGCCCCGACCGACTCGCTCGACCAGGTCTCCCGCTACGTCGGCGGCGAGGCGCCCGCGCTGAACAAGATGGGCGGCTCGGACTGGGCGGAGGCCAAGCGCAAGGCCCGCAAGGCGGTCCGCGAGATCGCCGGCGAGCTCGTCCGGCTGTACTCCGCTCGCCAGGCGACCGTCGGGCACCAGTTCGGCCAGGACACCCCCTGGCAGCGGGAGCTGGAGGACGCCTTCCCCTACACGGAGACCCCGGACCAGCTCGGCGCGATCGACGAGGTCAAGGCCGACATGGAGAAGGCGGTCCCGATGGACCGGCTCATCTCCGGCGACGTCGGCTACGGCAAGACCGAGATCGCCGTGCGCGCCGCGTTCAAGGCCGTCCAGGACGGCAAGCAGGTGGCCGTGCTCGTGCCGACCACACTGCTGGTCGGGCAGCACTTCGACACGTTCTCCGAGCGGTACGCCGGCTTCCCGGTCAACATCGCCCAGCTCTCCCGCTTCCAGTCGCCCGCGGAGGCGAGGCAGGTGCGCGAGGGACTCGCCGCCGGGTCGGTCGACGTCGTCATCGGTACGCACACGCTGCTCACCGGGCAGGTCCGCTTCAAGGACCTCGGCCTCGTCATCATCGACGAGGAGCAGCGCTTCGGTGTGGAGCACAAGGAGACGCTCACGCAGCTGCGGACGAACGTCGACGTGCTGTCCATGTCCGCCACCCCGATCCCGCGCACGCTGGAGATGGCCGTGACCGGAATCCGGGAGATGTCCTCGCTCGCGACCCCGCCCGAGGAGCGCCACCCCGTGCTCACGTACGTGGGCCCGCAGGAGAACAAGCAGGTGGCGGCCGCGATCCGCCGCGAGCTCCTGCGCGAGGGACAGGTCTTCTACGTCCACAACAAGGTGCGGTCCATCAGCTCCGTCGCCTCCCGGCTGCAGGAGATGGTGCCGGAGGCGCGCATCGGGGTCGCCCACGGACAGATGAACGAGCACCAGCTCGAGAGCGTCATCCAGGACTTCTGGGAGCGCAGCATCGACGTCCTGGTGTGCACGACGATCATCGAGACCGGCCTCGACATCTCCAACGCGAACACCCTCATCGTCGAGCGCGCCGACACCTTCGGCCTGTCCCAGCTCCACCAGCTCCGCGGGCGCGTGGGCCGCGGCCGCGAGCGCGCGTACGGCTACTTCCTGTACGACCCGGACAAGCCGCTCACCGAGACCGCCCACGACCGCCTCGCCACGCTCGCCTCGCACACCGAGCTCGGCTCCGGCATCCAGGTCGCCATGAAGGATCTCGAGCTGCGCGGCGCCGGCAACCTCCTCGGCGCGGAGCAGTCCGGACACATCGAGGGCGTCGGCTTCGACATGTACGTCCGCATGATCTCCGAGGCGGTGACCGCGTTCCGCGAGGGCCGGGTCGAGCCGGAGCGCGCGGACGTGCGGGTCGAGCTGCCCGTCGATGCGCACGTGCCGCCCGAGTACGTCGACACCGAGCGCCTGCGCCTCGAGGTCTACGCCAAGATCTCCGCGGCCGGGGACGAGGAGGCGCTCGACGCCGTCCGCGAGGAGCTCGTCGACCGCTACGGCCCCGTCCCCGAGGCCGTCGAGCGGCTGTTCTCCGTGGCGCGGCTGCGGATGCACGCCCGCGAGGCCGGGGTCCAGGAGATCACCGCGCAGGGCAAGAACGTGCGGTTCTTCCCGGTCGAGCTCGCCGAGTCGCAGTCCATGCGGCTCACCCGGGTCCACCGGGGGACGATCCTCAAGCCCGCCGTCCGCACGGCCCTCGTCCCCTGGCCGACGACGGCCCCGGTCGCCGGCCGCCCGCTCGCCGACCTGCCGCTGCTGCAGTGGGTCGACGAGGTGCTCACGCTGCTGTCCTCGCCGGTCACGCGCCGCGAGACCGCGCGGGCCCAGGCCGGGTCGGGCTCATGACGTCGGAGCGCCGGGCGCTCGCGGTCCGGCTGCTCGCCGCCGGCGCCCTCGCGGGTGCCGGCCTGCTCGCCGGTGCCCCCGCCGCGCATGCGGCGGCCGCGTCCCACCTCGCCCAAGGTGAGGCGAACGCCCGGGCGGGCTCCGACGTCGTGCGGACGGCGCCCGACGCGACGGACGGCGACGAGGCGGCGACGGACGGCGGCGAGACGCCGAGCGCGGGGGAGCGGGGGTCGCTGTTCGGCTCCGTACAGGCGGAGTCCGGCTCGGACGCGCCGAGCGGGGAGGACAAGTCGGTCGAGAACCGGACGGACGAGGAGCCGCCGTTCGGGATGAGGCCGTGGATCGTGTGGTCGGCGGCGGCCGGCACGGTCCTGCTCGTCGGGATCGGTGTGGTCGTGGCCGCGACCTCGGCGCCGCGCCGGTCGACGTCCCACCGCGGTTAGCATGGGCGGGCCGGCCCGCGGGTCCGGCGTCAGGGCACGAATCGAGGAGGACACGTGGCACTGAAGGCTCACCGGGCGATCCTGCCCGCACTCGCGGCGGCGGCGCTGCTCGCCGGATGCGGGTCGAGCCCCGGCACGGCCGCCGTCATCGACGGCGAACGCATGACCGAGGACGAGGCCCAAGAGCTGACCGCCGAGCTGAACGCGGTGTTCGGGCAGGAGCTGACGGTCGCCGACACGATCGCGATCTACGCCCAGACCGGCCCGATCCTCGACGCCGCCGAGTCCCTCGGCGTCTCCGCGTCCGAGGCGCAGGTGGAGGACCTGCTCGCGCAGCAGGCCGAGACGAACGGCTACACGCCCGAGGACGGACAGTTCCTCGAGGACACCGTGTACGTCGGACGCGGCCAGGTCGTCAGCCAGCCGGTCCAGCAGGACCCCGACGCGCTCGCGCAGGTCGGCGAGGCGATCGGCGAGATGGAGATCGACCTCAACCCGCGCTACGGCACGGTCGAGTCCGGCGGCTTCATCCCGCCGCAGCCCGACTGGCTGGTCGAGCCCGTCCAGGACCAGCAGGGGTAGCCCGCGGGCGAACGGCGGGTGTCCGCGCACCAGCCGAGAGCGAAATGGCCTGTGGTTCCCGCTACTCGCGGCGGTCACGGCCGCCCCGTGGGCCCTCGCGGTACTAGCGTGGTGCCTGTCCAGTCTTCCAGGCATCCACGACACTAGGAGCACCTGTGGCCAGCATTCTCGAAGTAGCTGCACGCGAGATCCTCGACTCCCGCGGCAACCCGACCATCGAGGTCGAGGTGGGACTCGACGACGGCACCGTTGCGCGCGCCGCTGTCCCCTCGGGCGCCTCGACGGGAGCGTTCGAGGCCGTCGAGCTCCGTGACTCGAGCGAGGCCCGCTACGGCGGCAAGGGCGTCCAGACGGCAAAGGACAACATCCTCGACATCCTCGCCCCCGAGATCCTCGGCATCGACGCGTCCGAGCAGCGCCTCATCGACCAGGTCCTCATCGACCTCGACGGCTCCGCCAACAAGGGCAAGGTCGGCGCCAACGCGATCCTCGGCGTCTCGCTCGCCGTCGCGAAGGCCGCCGCCGAGTCGGCCGGCCTGCCGCTCTACCGCTACATCGGGGGCCCGAACGCGCACCTCCTGCCGGTCCCGATGATGAACATCCTCAACGGCGGGTCCCACGCGGACTCCAACGTCGACATCCAGGAGTTCATGATCGCCCCGATCGGCGCCGGCACCTTCGCGGAGGCGCTGCGCCAGGGCACGGAGACGTACCACGCGCTGAAGTCCGTCCTCAAGACCCGCGGGCTCGCGACCGGCCTCGGCGACGAGGGCGGGTTCGCCCCGAACCTCGGCTCCAACCGCGAGGCGCTCGACCTCATCCTCGAGGCGATCTCGACGACGGGCCTCAAGCCGGGCACGGACATCGCGCTCGCGCTCGACGTCGCCTCCACCGAGTTCTTCTCCGACGGCGCCTACCAGTTCGAGGGCGCCGCGAAGTCGACCGAGGAGATGGTGGCCTTCTACGAGCAGCTCGTGGCCGACTACCCGCTCGTGTCCATCGAGGACCCGCTGTCCGAGGACGAGTGGGGCGCCTGGAGCCAGCTCGTCGCCAAGGTCGGCGACAAGGTCCAGATCGTCGGCGACGACCTGTTCGTCACCAACCCGGAGCGCCTCGCGCGCGGTATCGCCGAGAAGTCGGCGAACTCGCTGCTCGTCAAGGTCAACCAGATCGGCTCGCTGACCGAGACCCTCGACGCCGTCGAGCTGGCCCAGCGCTCGGGCTTCACCGCCATGGTGTCGCACCGCTCGGGCGAGACCGAGGACGTGACGATCGCCGACCTGTCGGTCGCCGTGAACTCCGGCCAGATCAAGACCGGCGCGCCCGCCCGCGGCGAGCGCGTGGCCAAGTACAACCAGCTGCTCCGCATCGAGGAGGAGCTGGACGACGCCGCCGAGTACGCCGGCGCCAACGCGTTCCCGCGTCACCAGGCCTGAGTCCTTCTCGGCCCGACCTTCCGAGCCCCGGCCGCGCAAGCGGCCGGGGCTCGGCCGTTCGTACCGCTCCCTCCGCCACCGCCCCCTCCCGTGAGGTAGGAACGGGGGACGCGACGTAGAACGGGGAGTCCCGACCTCGGGCGTTCCGTTCCTACCTCACGGGAAGAAGAGGTGGGGGCGAGGAGACTCACGCCCCGGTCCTCCCGCCGCTTCGGCGCCACGTGCGAGACGATGGGCGGGTGAATCGACGACCCGCGAAGCCGAGCTCCGGCGGGCGCTCCGCCCGCGGCGGGAAGGCGCCCGGCAGGTCGAGCGCGCGTCCGGCTTCCGCGCGGCCCGGCACGGGCGCGAAGGGCACGTCCCGGCCATCGACGACGAGCAGCAGGTCCCGTGGTCCGGCCGGTGCCGGCGGCGCGGGATCGGGCAAGGCGGCGGCCTCGACCACGTCGTCGAGTTCGACCACGGGCTCGGGCAAGGGGTCCCGCGGCCCGTCCCGCCGGCTCGCGATCTCCTCGGACCAGGGGCCGGACCGTCCGCTGCTGTCGCTGCGCGCGCTCGCGCTCGTCATCACCCTCCTCGTCGCGTTCGCGATCGTCGCCCCCACGGCCCGGCACGCGATCCAGCAGCAGGAGGAGCTCCGGCGCACGGAGGAGTCGCTCGCGCTGGCCCACGAGGCCGAGATCCAGCTCCAGGACGAGCTCGCGCTGTGGGAGGACGAGGACTACATCCGCGCCCAGGCGCGGGACCGCCTCGGCTACACGATGCCGGGCCAGACGCCCTTCCACGTGGTCGACCCGGAGACCGTCACCGGCGGCCGCTCCGAGGACGAGGTGGCCGAGGCCGACCGCGAGAACGCCCTCGCCGCCTCTCGCCCCTGGTACATGAACCTCGCCGAGTCGATCGCCGAGGCCGGCGCGATCCCCGGCGTCGAGGAGGACGTGGCGCCCGAGCCCGACCTCGGACCCGAGACCCCCTCCGACGAGTCCCTCACCGAACTTCCCTCGACCGAGACGCTGCCCGACTGATGACCTCCGACGACCGCCCGGCACCCGACACGACGGCCCCGACGACGACGCCCGCGTCCGCGGACGCGCAGGCCTCCGACGACGCGCAGGCCTCCGACGACGCACAGGCCTCCGACGACGCACAGGTCACCGACGGCGCACAGACCCCAGACGACGGCGGCCCGGTCGCCCGGGCGGACCTCGAGGCCCTCGCCGACCAGCTCGGCCGCGTGCCCCGCGGCGTCGTGTCGATCGCGGCACGCTGCCGGCACGGCCGCCCGACGGTCGTCCGCACGCTGCCCCGCCTGGAGGACGGCACGCCGTTCCCCACGAGCTTCTACCTCACCTGCCCGCCCGCCACCCGCGCCGTCTCCACGCTCGAGGCCGAGCACGTCATGGCGGACATGCAGGCCCGCCTGCACGAGGACCCGGAGCTGCAGGCCGCCTACACCGCCGCGCACGAGGACTACCTCGCGCGCCGGTCCGAGCTCGGCGACGTGCCGGAGATCGCCGGCGTCTCCGCCGGCGGCATGCCCGAGCGCGTGAAGTGCCTGCACGCCCTGTTCGCGCACACGCTCGCGGTCGGCCGCGGGATCAACCCGTTCGGCGACGAGGCGCTCGACCTCCTGAAGGAGCGCGGCATGTGGAGTCCCGAGACCTGCACCTGCTGACCGCGGCGTCACCGGTCCGTGGCAGCATGTTCTGGTGACTCGAGTGGCAGCGATCGACTGCGGGACCAACTCCATCCGACTCCTCGTCGCCGACGTGCCCGGCGCGTCCGGCGCACCGCTGGACGAGGTGCATTCCGACATGCGCGTCGTCCGCCTCGGGCAGGGCGTGGACCGCACGGGCAGGCTCGACCCGGTGGCGCTGGACCG
The DNA here is from genome assembly GCA_900163555.1 of Actinomycetales bacterium JB111. GTDB lineage: Bacteria > Actinomycetota > Actinomycetes > Actinomycetales > Actinomycetaceae > JB111. Next base: position 39,847 of record FUHX01000037.1, read on the forward strand.
CACGCTCGCAGCTGCGCGCGAGTACGCGGACCGCTGCGACGAGCTCGGCGTGGAGCGCATCCGTTTCGTCGCCACCTCCGCCACCCGGGACGCCGAGAACCGGGCGGACTTCGTCGAGGGCGTGCGCTCCGCGCTCGGCATCTCGCCCGAGGTTGTGCCCGGCACCGAGGAGGCCGCCCTGTCGTTCGCGGGCGCGGCGTCGGTCATCGGTCCGAACCAGCCAGGCCCCATCCTCGTGGTCGACATCGGCGGCGGGTCCACGGAGCTCGTCCTCGGCGACGTCGGGGCCGACGCGCCGACCGCCGCCGTCTCCCTCGACATGGGCTGCGTCCGGCTGACGGAGCGGCACCTGGCCGGCGACCCGCCGAGCGCCGAGCAGGAGGCCGCCGCCCGCGCGGACGTGGCGGCGTTGCTCGAGTCCTCCGGCGTGCCGGTCGGCCAGGCCCGCACGCTCGTCGGCGTCGCCGGGTCCGTCACGACGATCACGGCCCACGCCCTCGCCCTGCCCGCTTACGACCGCGACCGCATCCACGGCACCGCCCTCACGAAGGACGAACTGCTCGCCTCGTGCGGGGCGCTGATCGGCGCCACCCGCGACGAGCGGGCCGCCATGGGCTTCATGCACCCGGGCCGCGTCGACGTCATCGGCGGCGGCGCGATCGTGTGGAGCGAGATCATCCGGCACGTCTCTGCCGCGTCCGGCGGCGCGATCGACGCCGGGATCCTCACCTCGGAGCACGACATCCTCGACGGCGTGGCCCTCTCGATCGGCTGACCGCGCCGCACCACATCACGCCGCACCACACCGCGCCGGCCGCCGGCCGGCCCACCCGGCCGCGCGCGGGGGCGGGCTCCGACGTCGGGCCTAGATGGTCTCCTCGTCCAGGGTCTCGCCGGTGCGCTCGTGGTGCTCGCGGCGCCTGCGGCCGTGGTGCCTGGCGCGGACCCTCAGGGCGCCGCCGCCGACGAGCGCGGCGATGAGCGAGCCGAGCAGGACGGCCACGCGGGCGTGCGCCTCGTGGGGGTCGGTGGGGGAGAAGGACAGCTGCGCGATGAGCAGCGACACCGTGAACCCAACGCCGGCCACGAGGGCGACCGCCCCGATGTCGCGCAGGTGCAGGCCGTCGCCGAGCCGGAGCCTGAACACGCCGATCATGAGGGCGACGCCGCCGAAGATCCCGATGTACTTGCCGACCGGCAGACCGAGGTAGATGCCGACGGCGACCGGGTCGGCGAGCATGGCGCCGAGGCCGCCGGAGTCGACGACCGAGACCCCCGCGGCGAAGAACGCGAAGATCGGCAGGATGAGGCCCGCGGAGTAGACGTTGAGGGCCCCGACGTACCGGTGGGTGAGGGCGTGCTCCTCGCCGTCGCGCGGGCGGGCGGTGACCATCATGCCGAGGACGACGCCGGCGATCGTCGCGTGGATGCCCGAGGAGTGCATGAACGCCCAGGTGGCGATGCCGACGGGCCAGAGGATCGCGGGGTGGACGCGGAGGCGGACGAGGACCGCGAACAGGACGACGCCGGCGGCCGCGCCGAGCAGCGCGAGCACGTTGATCTCCCCGGCGAAGAACACGGCGATGAGGATGATGCCGATGAGGTCGTCGACCACCGCGAGTGTGAGCAGGAAGACCCGCGCGGCGACCGGCACGCCCTTGCCGAAGACCGACAGCACGGCGAGCGCGAACGCGATGTCCGTGGCCACCGGGATCGCCCAGCCGCCGAACTCGCCCGAGCCCGTGACGAGCTGCGTGATCGAGTAGAACGCGACCGGCCCGACGACGCCGCACACGGCCGCGAGGATGGGGACCAGAGCCTTGCGCGGGTCGCGGAGCGACCCGGTGACGAACTCCGACTTCAGCTCCATCCCGACGACGAAGAAGAAGATCGCGAGCAGGCCGTCGGACGCCCAGTGGCCCAGCGAGAGCGTGAGGTCGAACCAGGGCACGCCGACCTCGAACGCGGCCAGGTCCTGGTACGAGCCGCGCCAGGGGCTGTTCGCCCAGAGGAGTGCGACGGCGGCACCGAGGAGGAGCAGCAGGCCGGCGTTCGTCTCGTTCTCGACCGTCCTCCGGTACCGCTCGAGGATTCCCGTGGTGGTCTCGAAGTGCGGCTCGTCCGGCGTCGCGTCGGGTCCCTGGGGCTGGCTCGTCATGTGTGTATTCCTCGTCGAATCGCTGTGGGCCGCCGCCCATCGTATGGCGGAAGGGGGGTGGGGCCGGCGACCTGTCCGGGACCGTCGCGCAAGGCCGGTTTCGGATCTGCGGCACGATAGGACGGCACGCGTCGATGGGGGAGAGGTTCGCCCGCCGACGCGCCCCCATAGCCCAACTGGCAGAGGCAGCCGGCTTAAACCCGGCCGAGTGCGGGTTCGAGTCCCGCTGGGGGCACCCGAGCGGGTCGAGGTCGGCTGCGCCGACGCCGTCGGCGAGGGACGGCGCGGGGACCGGAGTCCGGAGTGCGGACGACGCGGCGGGCGGCGGGCTGTCAGGTCGCGCGAGTGTGTTGAATGTGCGCCACGACGACGGCCGGCACCCCGCCGGCGAGAAGGAGGATCCCGTGACGTTCAACGCGCAGATGCAGAAGGCCACGCTCGAGCAGGCCGCCGTGGACGTCCACGGCCTGATCTCCAAGCGCACCGCCGAGCTCGACGGGGTGAGCGTCACCCAGGTCACCTTCGACGTCGGCGCGAAGTGGTCCAACGACCTGAAGGACTACGCCGGGACCGAGGACTGCGAGCTGCCCCACGTCGCCCTGGTCACGGCGGGCACCCTCGTGGTCCAGATGCACGACGGCGCCCTCGAGGAGTTCTCCGCCGGTGACGTCATGCTGCTCCCGCCCGGGCACGACGCCTGGACGGTCGGCGACGTCGCCTGCACGTTCGTGGAGTTCTCCCGCGGCAACGACTACTACGACGGCGATCCCGCCTGATCGGCGCGCGTGCGGCCGGCCGCCTCGTCGGCGCGGCCGCCGCACTGTCCGATCGCGAGGTGTGGTCGGTCGGTCCGAAATAACGTGCCCGGGGGCGCCGTTGGACCCGGCATGAGCCGATTTGTGCAGCAGGACGTCATCGCTGATCCCTTCGAGCTGACTCTCGTCGACCGCCCGGAGCCGCATGCGGGCCCCGGTCAGGTGCGGGTGAGGGTCGCCGCGGCCGGGCTGAACCCGGTCGACTGGAAGATCGCCTCGAACCCGGCCGCCGCCCAGGCCTTCGGGGTGAGCGCCCCGACCGGGTTCGGCAACGACTTCGCCGGGGTCGTCGACGAGGTCGGCGACGGCGTGACCGACTTCGCCGTCGGCGACCGGGTCTTCGGCGGCGCCCGCGGTCGCGCCGCGGCCGACCACGTGGTCGTCGACCCCTCGACCGAGCGGCTCGTCGCCGCACCGGCCGGCCTGGACCTCGAGGTCGCCTCCGCACTGACCATCGCGGGACTGACCGCTGACGCCGTCGTCACCGTCAGCGGGCTGAAGGAAGGCGAGACGGTGGTCGTCAGCGCGGCCGCCGGCGGGGTCGGGGTGCTCGCCGTGCAGCTGGCGAAGCAGCTCGGCGCCACCGTCATCGGCACCGCGTCCGAGAAGAACCACGACTTCCTGAGCGAGCTCGGCGCGATCCCCGTCGCCTACGGCGAGGGGCTCGCCGACCGGCTGCGCGAGGCGACCGAGCACGTGGACGTCGCGATCGACCTGCACGGCACCGACCTCGTCGAAGCCGCAGCGGAGCTCGGCGTGGCCGCCGACCGGATCGTCACGATCGCCGCCGGCCCGAACCCGCCCCACGGCGCGCGGGCGACCGGCGGGACCGAAGCGTCGCCGGGCGCGCTCGACCGCATCGCCCGCGGCATCGCCGACGAGACCCTCATCCTCCCGATCGAGGCCCGCTTCCCGATCGAGCGGATCGACGAGGCCGTGGCCCTGCAGCGCTCCGGTCACGTCCGCGGCAAGGTCGTCATCATCACCTGAGCAGCCCTCGCCTGAGTCCTCGCCCGGGCGGGCCGGGCCCGCCCGGGCCGGCCCGACGTCGTCAGGAACCGGCCCGCGCCGTAAGCCGCGCGCGCCGCCATCCTCCGACGGCGACGGCCGCATTCGCCGCGCTGACGACGAGCCACGCCCACAGCCACCCGCTCGCCGCGCCCTCGAACGCGACGGCTCCCACGGTGAGCGCGAGCACGAGCCCCGCGAGCGTCAGCGCGAGCGCGGCCGACCGGCGGGCGGGCACGACCGGGTCCGTGCCGAAGCGTTCCGCGTACCCGCGGGGCGGACCGAACTCCTCCAGGAGGGTGGAGCCGACCTGGTGCGTATGGTCCTCGGCCTCCGCGAGGATCTGCCGGACGCGTCGATCGGTCAGGTCGGCGCGTGCGCGCAGGGCGCGGGCGGCCTCGCGCACCCACTCCGGGTCCGACAGCTCCTCGGACGTGAGCACGGCCGGTACGTCGTCCTGCCCCGCGTTGTGCCCACGACCGCCTGTCCCACGCCCGGCCTCGCCACGCCCGCCCTCCCCACGGCCGGGACCGAGCAGCACCCGGGCGGCGATCGCCGCGTACGCGACGGTCGCGAGCAGGTGCCACCAGCCCGCGGACGCGGCCACGGTCACGTCGTTGGTCGAGAGGAACAGCGCGGCCCCCGCCCCCGCGACGCCCAGGGTCGTGACCCCGGACAGCACCACGGCGGCCCGGTGCGACCGGCGCTCCCGGGTGCGGGTGTAGGCCGCGTGCACGAGCATCGTCGCGGCCCCGAGGAAGGCGGGTGCCACGGCCCCGGCGAGCGAGATCGGCTCTCCCCAGCCGAGCGTGACGACCGCGAGGAGGAGAAAGAGGAACGAGAGCCACGCCGTCATCACAAGGACGAGGCCCGGGAGGTCGCGGACCGCAGGCTCGCCCGACTCGCGCACGGCGAGGCCGTCTCCGGCCCACTCCCGGCGCATCCGTGCGGCCCACTGACGAGGTGAGCCGTACAGGTCCTCGGGTCCCTCCCCGGACCGCGACATCTCGGCGGCCACGCCCTGGACGGCCGCCGCCGCGAGGTCGTCGCGCACGTCGTCGAGGACGAGGGTGACCGCCGCCGCGCTCGCCCAGCGCTCGTCGGCCGACTCCCCGCGCACCCGGGCGACGGCGTCGATCGCGTCCGTCAGCGGCGTGGCGCGGCGCCCGGCCGTGCCGGACCCGTGCGCGGCCGCGCGGTCCCTCCGCCGGCTCATCCGGCGACCACGCCTTCGCGGCTCGGCTGCGGGGAGAGGGCCGCCACCAGGCGTGCCCAGCCCTCGCGTTCAGCCGCCAGCTGCGAGCGGCCGGTCACCGTCAGCGCGTAGGTCCGCCTGCCGGGCCCACGCTCGCCCGGCACCCATGAGGCCTCGATCGCGCCGCCCGCCTCGAGCGCGCCGAGCAGCGGGTACAGCGAGCCGCCCTTGGGCCGGCCGAAGCCGCGCTCGCCGAGCCGCTCGGCGATGGCGTACCCGTGGAGGTCGGCGGTCTCGAGGCACGCGAGCACGGCCGTGCCCATCGCCGCGCGCACCCAGGGCAGCGGCCAGTCGGTGGTCGAATCGCTCATGTACCTAAGTATTGAACCTACCTAGATAGGACGCAACCCGCTCTCGCCCGCCACACCGTCCTCGGTACGCTGCTAAGCGCGCCCACGGCCGGGTGCACGGAGCGGCGAGCGCGAGGGAGCGGCATGACGGGGACCGGGCACGTGGCGGGCGGACGGACGGACGCCGGGGGTCCGCCGTCGGGGCGGATCGTCTCCGGTCTCATGCGCATCGGGGACATGCCCGACGACGACGTCCGGGCCCTGTACGACGCCGCCCGCCGGGCGGGCGTCACCACGTTCGACCACGCGGACATCTACGGCTTCCACCTCGCCGACGGCGCGATGCACGTGTGCGAGGAGCGCTTCGGCGCGGCCCTGAACCTCTCGCCCGCCGAGCGCGAGGAGATCGTCATCCAGACGAAGACCGGGATCGTGCCGACCGAGTCCCGCTACGACTCCTCCTACGACCACATCGTGTCCTCGGCCGAGGGCTCGCTGCGCGCCCTGCGCACGGACCACGTCGACGTGCTGCTGATCCACCGCCCCGACGCGCTGGCCGAGCCCGACGAGATCGCCCGCGCCGCCGACCACCTCATCGGCTCGGGGAAGGTCCGCGCGATCGGCGTCTCCAACCACACGCCCGCGCAGATCGACCTCCTGGCCGCCAGCCTCGACCACCCGATCGTCGTCAACCAGGTCCAGCTCTCCCTCGGCTGCGCGGGGCTCATCACCCAGGGCATGTTCGCGAACGTCGCGGGCGCGGAGCAGGCGGTCGTCCGCGACGGCGGCGGGCTCCTCGACCACGCCCGGCTGCGCGGCATCAGGATCCAGGCGTGGTCGCCGCTGCAGGCCGCCGGCGGGGGCCTCGTCGTCGACGCCGAGCGGTTCCCCGGGACGGGCGGCCTGCTCGCGGCGCTCGCCGAGCGCCACGGCGTCACCCCGACGGCGATCGCGATCGCCTGGCTGACCCGTCACCCCGCCGGGATCGAGCCGGTCGTGGGCACGACGTCGCCGAGCCGGCTGCACGAGGCCGCCGCCGGGGCGGGCGTGAGGCTGACGAACCCCGAGTGGTACGACCTCCTGCGCGCCGCGGGGCACGACATCCCCTGACGGGCCGCGATCCACTGACACCTCCCGCCCCCGCACGGGCCGGGACGGCAGGGTGCGGTGCCTCCTAGGTCGGCGTGACGACCCCGGTCTCGTAGGCGAGGACGACCGCCTGGACGCGGTCGCGCAGCGCGAGCTTCGCGAGCATCGACCCGACGTGCGTCTTCACGGTCGTCTCGGAGACGACGAGCTCGGCGGCGATCTCGCCGTTGGACAGGCCGCGCGCCACGAGCGTGAAGACCTCGAACTCGCGGCTCGTCAGGCTGGCGATGCGCGGCTCGCGCTCGGCGGGTGTCTGCTCCCGGCCGGTCGCCGGGAGCCGGTTGCCGAACAGGTCGAGCATGCGCCGCGTGATCCGCGGGGTCATCACCGCGTCCCCGGCCGCCACCCGGCGGATCGCGGCCACGAGCGACGCGGGCGGCTCGTCCTTGAGCAGGAAGCCCGAGGCGCCGGCCCGCATGCCGGCGAACGCGTACTCGTCGTAGTCGAAGGTCGTGAGGATGAGGACCTTGGAGTGCGGCTGCGCCTCGACGATCTGGGCGGTCGCGGCGATCCCGTTGAGGTCCGGCATCCGCACGTCCATGAGGATGACGTCCGGGCGCAGCGCGGCGGCCTGCTGGACGGCGGTGCGTCCGTCGCTGGCCTCGCCGACCACCTCGATGTCGTCCTCCGCCTCGAGCACCATCCGGAAGCCCATGCGCAGCAGGGACTGGTCGTCCGCGAGCAGGACGGTGGTGACCTCGTCCGGCGGGTTCGTCGTCATCGCCTGATTTCTCCGTTCGATCCGATGTGCAGCACGGCCTCGACCCGCCAGCCGGTCGGCGTCGGGCCTGCCTCGACGGTCCCGTTGAAGACCGCCGCTCGTTCTCTCAGTCCGATCAGCCCGCGCCCCGTGCCGTCCGCGGCGCGGTCGGACCGCGCTCCCTTGTCGTTGTCGACCGCAATTCTCACCCGGCCGGGCCGGTGCGCCACCTCGACCCGGATGCGCGGCGAGCCGGCCGCATACCGGAGCACGTTCGTCAGGCACTCCTGGACGATGCGGTAGACGGTGAGCTGGAGCGAGGTGTCGTCCGGCAGCGGCGGCCCCTCCACCTCCAGGGAGACCAGCAGACCGGCCGCCGCGAACGAGTCGATCAGCCCGCTGAGGTCGCGGACGGCCGGGTGGGGGGTCAGCGGTGCGCTCGGCACGTCGTCGGCGGGCTCGCCGGCCTCGGGGACGAGCGAGTCCTCCCGCAGCATGCCGACCATCCTGCGGGTGTCGGCGAGCGCCTCGCGGCCCGTGCCGGCGAGCCGCTCGAGGGCCGCGCGGGCGCGCTCGGGGTCGCGGGCCAGCGTGCGGTTCGCGCCGTCCGCGAGCGTGACCATGACGGACAGCGAGTGGGCGAGGATGTCGTGCATCTCCCGGGCGATGCGGTTGCGCTCGGAGCTCACGGCGAGCTGCTCGCGCTGGTCGCGCTCCAGGGCCAGGCGGCGGGCGCGGTCCTCGAGCTCGACGACCCACCGCAGGCGGTCGCGCACGTTCGACCCGATGAGCGCCGCCAGGACGATGACGCCGACGCTGCGGGCCGCGTCCAGGGTGCGGGCGCCCTCGCCGCCGAAGACCAGCGCGCTCGCCAGCGCGTACGCGGCCGCCGCGCACGAGGCGATGAGAAGGACCCGGCTGCCACGCTCCAGCCCGATCGTGACGACGAGGATCGCCACGGCCGCGAGCGCGACCGGCGCGATCCGGGGCGCGTCCGCCGCGTCGAAGATCGGCGGCGCGGTCGAGGGGTCGAAGGTGTAGACCGTGACGACCGGCGAGTTCCGTTCCAGACCCGAGTCGGCGAGCCGGGCGGCCGTGCCGATGACGAGCGTGGCGCCGAGCAGGACGACCGGCGCGCGCGTGCGGATGAGGAGAAGGGCCCCGATGAGCAGCGTCTCGACGATTCCGATCGCCGAGACGGGCGTGTAGCCGTCGAGCGCGCCGAGGATCGCCAACCCCTGCACGACGACGACGTACCCCGCGGCCACGAGGATGTTCGCGGCACCCGTGAACTGCATCGACCAGCGGCCGAACTGGCTGAGCAGCGGCCGGTCGGTGAGGTCGTGGGCGAGGAGGTCGTCCGCCTCGGGGCGCGCGGGGTCGCCCCCGCCACACTCACATAAACACAACAGACCCAGCCG
>FUHX01000016.1 GCA_900163555.1 Actinomycetales bacterium JB111
GCACGTACGCTCGCCTACCGTGGTCCGCCTCCTCCTCGCCTCCGCCCCGCCCGCACCGGGCACGGCGACGAGCCAGTGCCCCGTGTGCAGGACGCCGACCGAGCCTCGCATCGCGGCCCACCGCCGGGTCGCGACCTCAGGGTCGCGGGGCTTGCCGACCACCTCGACCCCGTCGCCGAGGTCCGCCTCCAGCATCGAGTCGCAGCCCAGGACCAGGGTGACGTCGTCCGGACGGTCCCCGTCGTCGTCGGGGAACCCGGCCGACGGCCGCGCGCCCGCGGCGAGTGCCGCCGCGACGTCCTCGGCCTTCGCGCGGGCGAGCGCGAGCACCTGATCCGCCGGGCTCGGGGCCGCGGCGCCCGAGCGCGCGGTCGCCTCGGCCTGCGCGGCCAGGACCGCGGGCTCGTCGACGTCGGAGACGAGGACGCGGTGGGCGATCCCGGCGCTCGCGAGGGTTGCGGTGCGTGCGGGCGAGGCGGAGGCGAGGAGGAGGCGGACCACGGTAGGCGAGCGTACGTGCTGCGTCGTGGGCGCCGCCCGCTGTGCCGCGCCCACCTGGCGTCACGGCCGCATGCGGCCCGCGAGCGCTCGCCGCGCCCCGACCGCCTGGCGGACCCGCCCTCTACGCCAGGACGCGGCGCAGCGTGTCCAGTCCGACCGACCCGACGTCCAGAGCCCGGCGGTGGAACCGCTTGAGGTCGAAGGCGTCACCCTCGCGGGCGGCGGCCTCGTCGCGGATCTGCTCCCAGATGCGCTGCCCCACCTTGTAGGCGGGCGCTTGCCCGGGCCACGTCATGTAGCGGTCGAGCTCGAAGCCGAGGAAGCCGTCGTCCATGTTGGCGTTCTCCTTCAGGTACGGCCACGCGAGCTCCGCGCACCACGTCCCGCCACCGAGCGCCTTGGGCGTGGCGAGCCCGAGGTGGACGCCGATGTCGATGACGACGCGCGCCGCCCGCAGCCGCTGCCCGTCGAGCATGCCCATGCGGTCGCCCGGGTCCGTCAGGTAGCCGAGCTGCTCCATGAGCCGCTCGGCGTACAGCGCCCAGCCCTCGCCATGCCCGGAGACCCAGAGCCCCAGCCGGCGGTAGGTGTTGAGCAGCGCGGAGCGGAACGCGGTCTGGCCGATCTGCAGGTGATGGCCGGGCACGCCCTCGTGATAGACGGTCGTCGTCTCGCGCCACGTGGAGAACTCGGTGACGCCCGGCGGCACGGACCACCACATGCGGCCGGGCCGGGAGAAGTCCGCGCTCGGCCCCGTGTAGTAGATACCGCCGTTCTGCGTGGGCGCGATGCGGCACTCGAGGCGCCTGACCGGCTCGGGGATGTCGAAGTACGTGTCGGTGAGCTCTGCCAGCGCGCGGTCGGACGTCTCCTGCATCCACCGCTGGAGCGCGTCGGTGCCGGACAGCTTCCGCGCGGGGTCGGCGTCGAGCCGCTCCATGGCCTCGGCCGTGGAGGTCCCCGCCCCGTACAGCTCGGCGGCGACGGCCTCCTGCTCGGCCGTCAGCCGCGCGACCTCCTCCAGCCCCCACGCGTAGGTCTCCTCCAGGTCCACGGCCGCGCCGAGGAAGTACCGCGAGCTGAGGGCGTAGCGCTCCCGCCCGACGGCGTCACTCGCCACCGCGGATCCCGCCAGCTCCGACTCGACCACGTCCGCGAGCGCGCCGTACGCCGCGCGGGCCGCCTCGGCCCCGCTCGCGAGGTCCGCCGCCAGGGCGGCGGACGGCTCGGCGGAGTCCGGGCGCGCGGAGGCCGCGAACGTCGTGAAGAAGCTGTCCGCGCCCGCGAGTTCCCGGGCCTGCTCGACGGCGACGCGCACCTGCCGGCGCGTCAGCGCCCGTCCGGAGGCGGCCTGGGCGCGCAGCGACTCGGTGTACCCGTCGAGGGCGGCCGGGATCGCGGCCACGCGGGCGGCGATGTTCGCCCAGTGCTCCTCGGTGTCGGTCGGCATGAGGTCGAGGACGTCGCGGACGTACTGGACGGGGGAGTGGAGGTTGTTGACGGGCGCGAGGTCCTCGCCGGCCTCGTGCCGCTCGACCGCGAGGCCGAGACGCTCGCGCATCGCGTCGAGCGTGGCGACGTCCACCTCGTCCGCGGGCTCGAGGCCGTCCAGCTCGGCGAGGGTGGCGCGGCTCAGGTCCGCCCGCGCGGCGACCCCGGTGGGGCTGAGGTCGGGCAGCTCGTGGTCGTGGCCCGGGAGCCCCATGTCGGTGGCCTCGATCGGGTCGAGGGCGATGAGGCGCTCGACGTACCGCTCGGCGACGGCGTCGATGGCTGTGGCGGGGCGCGGGGCGGGCTCGGGGCCGGTCGAGGTGGTCACGGCCCCAGCGTAGGGCCGCGGGCGCGTTGGTTAGGGTCCCTGCGTGACTCCCTCTCCCGAACCGGCCCCGCGGCACGGATTCGTGCCGGTCGCCCCGCACCCGTTCCGCGAGAACGCCTGGCGCCTGACCGTCTATCTGGTGCTCATGGTGCCGCTGAGTGCCGCGGTCGTCATCGGCACCCAGTGGTGGCGCGCGCAGGAGGTCACGCCGATCGACTGGACCCTGGTCGGGATCGTCGTCGCCGGGTCGTGGGTCGTCGTGCTCGCGATCATCGTGGCGGTCCTCCGCCACCACGGGCGCCGCCTGGAGGTCGACCTCCTCGGGCGCCGGGTGGCCGTGGCCGACGACGAGGCCCCCTTCGACCAGATCGCGGCGATCACCACCCACGCCGAGGTGGCGCGCGGACGCCTGGCGCCGGGGCGGATGCCCTCGGCCACCACGAGCGGTGCCCCGACCGTCTGGGTGCGCCTGGCGTCGGGCGCCGTCGCGCACCGCCCGCTCGCCCGCCCCCTCGGCGGCCGGATGAAGGAGCGCGACGCCCGGCTGCTCGCCGAGCTGTGCCTGGCCAGCGAGGCGCCCGAGGCCGACGCGACCCGCGCGGCGGTTGAACGGTTCTACGGCTGGCACGCCCCGCAGTGACAGCCGGCCGCCGCGCCTGACGGCGGACGCACGTCGCCGCACGCACGGGCGGGGCCGCCGGACCTGGAACAGTCCGGCGGCCCCGCCGCGGTGTCGGCCGGTCGCCCGCTGAAGCAGGCCGGGGACCGGACGGTGGGATCAGCCCTCGCGGGTCTGCTCGATGCGGATGACGCCGAGCGAGTCGCTGCCGTCGCCGTCGAAGTCGCCGAAGGCGGCGATGTCGGTGTCCTGGCCGTAGCGGGTCTCGGTGATCTCGGCGTCGGAGGAGTTCTCGTCCGCGATGAGGTACTCCGCGCCACGCTGGACGGCGACGGTGTCGGTGCCGTCGCCGTCCCAGTCGCCCACGAGGACGAGGTCGTCCGCGCGGCCGATCGAGAAGGATCCGTCGACGGTCGATCCGTCCGTGGAGTTCGTGTAGATGACCTCGTTGCCGCGGCGGACCCCGAACGTGTCGGTGCCGTCCCCGTCCCAGTCGCCGACCAGGAGGGTGTCGCCCTCGGCGCCGAAGGCCGCGAGCTCGACCTCCTCCGGGTTGTCGAGGTTGTTGACGATGCGCAGCACGTTGCCGTCGCGGACCGCGAAGGTGTCCGTGCCGTCGCCGTCGAAGTCGCCCTGGATGACCTCGTCGCCCGCGGAGCCGAGCTCGACCTGCCGCTCGGCGGGGCCGGTGGCGAGGGTGTCCGAGATGTGCAGGGTGCTGCCGCGGCGGATCGCGATCGAGTCGGTCTCGTCGCCGTCCCAGTCGCCGACGAAGACCTGGTCACCCTCGACGCCGTACAGGAAGTTGTGCGTCGCGTCGCCCTCGAGCTCGTCCGACAGGAGGAAGCGGGGGGTTCCGGGCAGGCGGACCGGCTCGGCCGGCTCCGGCTCCTGCTCCACCTCGGGGGCGGGCTCGACCTCGGGCTGCGCCTGCGGCTCGGCCTCGGCCTGGGGGGCCGGCTCCGTCGCCTCGGTCTCGGCGGGTGCCTCGGGCTCGGGCTCCGGCTCCGGCTCCGCCGGCGTGGTGCCGGCTGGGCCGCCCGACCCGTAGGTGGCGAAGTTCTGGGTCGCGAACACGCGGCCGTCCGGGGAGACGGCCACACCGACGCCGAAGTGCGTGTAGCTGCCGGTCAGCAGGATCCGGTTGTGCACGGCCGAGTTTCGCCACTGGCTCATGAAGTAGTCGGCGCCGTGGTCCGGGTAGAGGCCCCAGGACAGGATCTCGGACGTGCTCGACGAGCCGGCGGGGACCGCCGACGCGCCGTAGTCGGAGCGATGGACCATCGCGCCGACGCTCGCCTGGTGGTTCGACCAGGACTGGGCGACGGAGTCGATGGCACCGGTGCGCACGAGCTGGGGGAGCCCGTTGGCAGCGCGGTAGGCGTTGGTCTGTGCGGCGATCGCGTTGGCCACCTGGTTCTGCCAGGCGGCGTCCATGCGGATCGGCGACCCGGCCGTGCCGGCCTGGTCGAGGGTGGACAGGGCGCGGGTGCCGGCGCTCGGCGCGGCGTCCGCCGCCTGCGCGGTCGTGGCGACCGTGGTCGCGGCGGCAACGGTCACGATGGCAGTCACGACCCGCGGTGCAAAGGATCGCGGCTTCGCGTGGCGGCCGCGGTGGGGTGCAAACACGTCGGGGGGTCTCCTCGTTATCGGAATGTTACCCAGCGACGCTAAATCGTTATCTCCTGCGGTGTCGACCCGCTGTGCCTCGACTCACAGGAGGGGTGAGAGGGCCCGATCGACGGTGTCGGGGCGGTGCGCATAGCCTGCTCGCGTGACTCAGCCGCCCGCACCGCGACCGCAGAGGGTGCCCGGATTTGTCGAGATCCGACCGCCGTCCCTGGTCGCCACCGTGCTCACGATCGTGCTGGCGTCGGCCGTTCTCGCCGGCGTGATGTACGCCCTCATGCGCGGCGAGCAGAACCGCGGGTCGGGCAGGGACGTGGAGCCGGCGAGCGTGGGCACCGCCCTTGCGGGCTCCGTTGTCGTCGTCATCATCGTCGTGGCGCTGATCGGCGGGCTCCATCTGTGGGCGAGCCGCCCGCTCGCGATCGACTTCGCCAGGGGCCTCGTCCGGGTCCGCTCGCGCGAGGTGCCGTTCGCGGCGGTGGCCGACGTCTCCTTCAACCCCGTCAACGCGTTCCACCCGAAGCGGCGTGCCCGCAACGGGGACCGACCGTCCGCCAAGGCCCTGCAGGGCCCCGGGCGGGGCGTGCCCGACTACGTGTGTGTGCACCTCAAGGACGGCACCAGCGCCGCACGCCCGTTCCGGGCGATCCCGTTCCGTGGGATGAGGGAGGAGCAGGCGCGGCTGCTCCACGACCTCGCGGTCGCCGTGAACGCCCCGAGCATGCCGGCGCTCGACGCAGCCTTCTTCCGTCGCTTCGGCTAGAGCCGATTCTGCTAGCGCTGCTTCAGCTAGCGGCGGCCGGACCAGCGCCAGGCGCTCGCCCCGGGGCGACGCACGCCGAGCCGGCGGGCGTGGTCCGCCCAGGGCGCGACGCGCCCGCCGCGGGCCCCGGGAGAGCCGTGGGCGTCGTCGTCGGGGGAGTCCTCGCGGGCGAGCGCGCGGGCCGTGGCGAGCCCCGCCAGCAGGGCGGCGAGCTCGTCCTCGTCCGGCGTGCCGGAGACCACCGCGACCGAGGCCATCGCCTCGAGGTCCGCGGTGCCCTGGCCGATCGCGGACGCGATCGTGCCGTCGTCGTCCTCCAGGCCCGCCCAGCCGCCGTCGGCGCTCACAGCGGGATGTTCCCGTGCTTCTTCTCGGGCATCGACGCGCGCTTGGTGCGCAGGGCGCGTAGGGCGCGCACCACCTGCGAGCGGGTCTCGTGCGGGTGGATGACCGCGTCGACGTCGCCGCGGGCGGCCGCCTCCCACGGGTTGATGATCGCGTCCTCGTACTCGCCGGTCAGGCGCGCGCGCTCCGCCTCGACGTCGCCGCCCTCGGCCTCGACGGCCTTGAGCGCGCGGCGGTGGAGGATGTTGACCGCGCCGTTCGCGCCCATGACCGCCACCTGCGCGGTGGGCCACGCGAGGTTGATGTCGGCGCCGAGCTGCTTGGAGCCCATGACGATGTAGGCGCCGCCGTAGGCCTTGCGGGTGATGACCGTGACGAGCGGGACCGTGGCCTCCGCGTACGCGTAGATGAGCTTCGCGCCGCGACGGATGATGCCCTGCCACTCCTGGTCCGTGCCCGGCAGGAAGCCCGGCACGTCCACGAGCGTGAGCACGGGGATGTTGAAGGCGTCGCACGTGCGCACGAACCGGGCGGCCTTCTCCGAGGCGTCGATGTCCAGCGTGCCGGCCATCTGGCTCGGCTGGTTCGCCACGATGCCGACCGGGTGGCCCTCCACGTGGGCGAAGGCCGTGATGATGTTCGGCGCGAACGCGGCCGAGACCTCGAGCGACTCCCCGAAGTCGACGATGTGCTCGATGACCTCGTTCATGTCGTACGGCTGGTTGTCCGAGTCCGGGACGACCGTGTCGAGCTCGTGGTCGACCTCCGTGATCTCCGCGAGGTCCTCGCCGTCGGCCGGCGGCCAGCTCGGCGGGTCGGAGAGGTTGTTCGACGGGAGGAAGCTGAGCAGGGCGCGGACGTAGTCGATCGCGTCGTCCTCGTCGCTCGCCGCGTAGTGCGCGACGCCGGAGCGCGAGGAGTGCGTCGACGCCCCGCCGAGCTCCTCGAAGCCCACGTCCTCGCCGGTGACGGTCTTGATGACGTCAGGGCCGGTGATGAACATGTTCGACGTGCCCTCGGCCATGACGATGAAGTCGGTGAGGGCGGGGGAGTAGACGGCGCCGCCGGCGCTCGGGCCGAGGATGAGCGAGATCTGGGGGATCACGCCGGAGGCGGCGACGTTGCGGCGGAAGATCTCCGCGAACTGCGTGAGGGCCGCGACGCCCTCCTGGATGCGCGCGCCGCCGCCGTCGGAGATGCCGATGAGCGGGGCGCCGGTGCGCAGCGCGAAGTCCATGACCTTGGTGATCTTCTGACCGTGCACCTCGCCGAGCGAGCCGCCGAGGACCGTGAAGTCCTGGCTGTACACGCACACCGGGCGGCCGTCGATCGTGCCGTAGCCGGTGATCACGCCGTCGCCCGCGACCTTCTTGTCCGCGAGCCCGAACGCGGTCGACCGCAGCGTGGCGAACGCGTCCATCTCGGTGAAGGTGCCGACGTCGAGGAGGGCCTCGACCCGCTCGCGCGCGCTGCGCTTGCCGCGGGCGGACTGCTTCTTCGCGCCCGCCTCCGTGACCGCGTCGATCTGCTCGGTGCGACGCTTGGCGAGGTCGTCGATCTTGTCCTGGGTACCGGCGGGGCCGGGCACGGCGTCACTCACCCGTCGCAGCCTAGTCGCCCGCGTGGCTCCGCGCGGACGCGCGTACGGTCGGCGCGGCCCGCGATGGTTGGCTGCACCCATGACGACTGCACCGGACGGATTCACGCGCGTGGCCACGGTCGAGGCGACCGGCTCCACCAACGCCGATCTGACTCGCCTTGCGGACAGCGAGCCGGAGGCCTGGCCCCACCTGTCCGTCCTGTCCGCCCGCCACCAGTTCGCCGGGCGCGGCCGATCGGGCCGTGAGTGGGTGGTCGAGCCGTACACCGCGCTCACCGCCTCGATCGTGCTGCGGCCCTCCCTCGCGCCGGCCGACCTGTCGTGGCTGCCCCAGGTCGTGTGCCTGGCGGTCGTCCGGGCGCTCGGCGACCTCGGCGCGCGGGCGCGCGCGAAGTGGCCGAACGACGTCGTGCTCGACGACGCCGGCGAGGAACTCGAGGGCTGGGAGCGCATGCGCAAGGTGAGCGGGTCGCTCGTGGAGGCGACGCCGTCGGGCGCGATCGTGGTCGGGATCGGGGTGGACGTGGCGCCCGGCTCCGCGCCGGTGCCGTGGGCGGTCAGCCTGCAGGAGGCCGGCGTCGACGCGACGCCCGACGACGTCCTGGCGGCCATCGGCCGCCACCTCCCCGGCCTCGTCGCACGTCTGGAGGAGGCGTCCGGCGACGCGGCGTCGTCGGGCCTCGCCGACGAGGTCGCCGCGGTCACCGCGACCCTGGGCAAGGACATCTCCGCCGCACTTCCGGACGGTTCAACGCTCCTCGGCCGGGCGGAATCCCTGAACGCCGACGGCGGACTGGTCGTCCGTCTGCAGGACGGGACGACCCGCGAGATCGTCTCCGGCGACGTCACCACCGTGCGGCTGACGCTGTGACCAGCGTGGGGCGCGCTGCCTCACACCGCGGACTGGATCGCCGCGAGACCGGCGCAGGCGCTACCATTTACGTGTGACGCAGCACACGCCGGAGGGTCGATCTGCAGTCGGCCCTCGCGCCGACCGCTCGCGAGCCCCCAGAGAACCCAGGATCGTCGACGGTCCGATCCGCTCGCTCGTCGGCTCCGACCCCGTCTACACGGTGGGCGAGCTCGCGGACCGCGCCGGCACGTCCCTCGAGCTCGCCCGGACCTTCTGGCGCGCCATGGGCTTCCCCAACGTGGGCGACGAGCACGTGGTCTTCACGGACGCCGACGTCGCCGCCCTGACCTCGATGGCGTCGATGCTCGACGACGGCCGCATCGACATGTCCACCGCCATCTCGCTCCTGCGGGCGCAGTCGCACACGACCGACCGGCTCGTGCTCTGGCAGACCGAGGCACTGGTCGAGGGGATCTCCCGGCAGCAGGACCTCGACGACACCTCCGCGCGGCGCGTCTTCCTCGAGCGGGTCGAGGACTACTCCGACCTGCTCGAGATGCAGCTGAAGTACGCCTGGCGACGGCAGTTCGCGGCGCTCCTGCGCCGCACGGACGCCGAGGTGGAGGCGCGCGAGCCGTTCGAGGACACCGACCGCTATCCGCTGACCCGCGCGCTCGGCTTCGTCGACATGGTCGCCTACACCCGACGCTCGACCGAGCTCGGCTCGGGCGCGCTCACGGACCTCGTGCAGACCTTCGAGTACACCTCCCGCGACGTCATCACCTCCGCGGGCGCGCGCATCGTCAAGACGATCGGCGACGCCGTCCTCTACATCGCGGACGACCTCGTGCTCGCCGCCGACGTGTGCGTCGACCTCATCGCGGCGCTCACCGCGAAGGAGGGCATGCTGCCCGTGCGGGCCTCGCTCGTGTGGGGCGACGTCGTCTCCCGGTTCGGCGACATCTTCGGCCCCACCGTCAACCTCGCCTCGCGTCTCGTGGACGTCGCACCGCCGGGGTCCGTCCTCATGGACGCCGCGACGGCGGACGAGCTCACCCGCCGGGACTTCGCCGGCAAGTTCCGCATGCTGCCGATGCCGGACGCGGGCCTCGAGGGCATCGGCCGGGTCTCCCCGGTCGAGCTCGTGCGGACCTCTCTCTGAGCGGTCCCGCGGCCGGTCCCGCACGGACGCCGGTGCCCGGATTCGACACCGAGCACGCCTGTGACCGTGTGACTTGACCAACCTTTGACGCTTTGGCATACGATGAACTCGTGACTGACGTGCTGCTTGTCGAGGACGACCCCGCGATCGCCGAACCGCTTGCCCGCGCGCTTGGCCGCGAGGGGTACAGCGTCCGTTCGCACACGACCGGCGGCGCCGCTCTCGAGGACCTCGCGTCCGGTGCGGACCTCGTCGTGCTCGACCTCGGGCTGCCCGACATGGACGGCCTCGACGTCGCACGCAACATCCGTTCCCGCGGCCTCACCGTGCCGATCCTCGTGCTCACGGCACGCGCGGACGAGGTGGACCTCGTCGTCGGCCTCGACGCCGGCGCGGACGACTACGTCACCAAGCCCTTCCGCCTGGCCGAGCTGCTCGCGCGCGTGCGGGCGCTCCTGCGCCGGGCCGGCGGCGAGATCGCGGACGAGGACGACGAGCTGGTCGCCCAGGACATCCGCATCGACGTCTCCGCCCACCGTGCCTTCCGCGGCAACCGCGAGATGCACCTGACCGCCAAGGAGTTCGAGCTCCTGCGCGTCCTTGTCCGGGACGCCGGCTCGGTCGTCACGCGCGAGGCGATCATGCAGGAGGTCTGGGGCACGGACCCCACGGGCTCCACCAAGACGCTCGACATGCACGTGTCGTGGCTGCGCCGCAAGCTCGGCGACTCGGCCGAGCACCCGCGCTACATCACGACCGTCCGCGCCATCGGCTTCCGGTTCGAGTCCTCCTCCGGAGACTGACGTGCGCCGCCGGGGGATCCGGATGATCGTCGTGGCGGTCACGGTCGCCGTCATCGTCGTGGGCGCGCCCCTGGCCGTCTTCGGGGGCGCCCTCATCTGGAGCGACCAGCGCGCCGCCCTCGACCTGCGCGCCTCCTCGCTCGCCCGCCAGGTCGAGAACCGGGTCGTCAACGACGAGGAGATCACCGAGGACCTGCTCGTGTCCTGGGTGGGCGGGCGCGACAACATCCGCGCCTTCATCGTGGTGCGGAACCCCGACGGCGTCGAGGCCACCGCCGGCGAGACCGTCGAGGGCGACGTCCTGCGCTCGGTCAACCGGACGCCGTCGGACATGCAGATCGTCATGGAGATCCCGGCACGGCAGGTCTGGTTCCGGGTGCTCCAGGTCGTCGGCATCATCGCCGTCACCTCGATCCTCGCGCTCGCGATCGCCGTGGCCATCGGGTCCCGGCTCGCCCGCAGGCTGTCCGCTCCGCTCATCTACCTGGCCGCGTCGGCCGAGCAGATCGGCTCGGGCCAGGTGCGGCCGCGCATCAAGAACTCGGGCATCGAGGAGATCGACCTGGTCTCCGCCGAGCTCGTGCGCACGGCCGACCGCATGGCCGGTCGCCTCGCCGCGGAGCGGCAGTTCGCCGCCGACGCCTCGCACCAGCTCCGCACGCCGCTCACCGCCCTGACCATGCGGCTCGAGGAGATCGAGCTGATGACCGACGACGACGACGTGCGCGAGGAGGCGCACAAGTCCCTCGAGCAGGTGGAGCGCCTCACGGGCGTGGTCGAGGAGCTCCTGCGCACGAGCCGCTCGGCGGGCGGCGGGTCCACCGAGGTGGTGCGGGTGGACGAGATCTTCAGCCAGCAGGAGGAGGAGTGGGGGGCGGTCTTCACCTCCGCCGACCGCACGCTGCGGTTCGTCGACGAGTCGGAGACGCCCGTCCTCGTCACCCCCGGTTCGCTGTCCCAGGTCCTCGCCACGCTCATCGAGAACTCCCTGAAGTACGGCGCCGGTGAGACGACCGTGTCCACGCGCTCGGCCTCCGGCGGCAACGGGCTGTTCATCGACGTGGCCGACGAGGGGGAGGGCGTCGACGACGAGCTCGCGCCCGAGATCTTCACCAAGCACATCTCCGGCGGCTCGGGCACGGGCCTCGGCCTCGCACTTGCCCGGGAGCTGGTCCAGGCCGACGGCGGCCGGCTCGAGCTCGCGCAGCGCCGCCCGCCGGTCTTTCGGATCTTCGTCCATGCCGTTCCGCGCCAGCTCGACCCGGAGTCGGTCCTCCCGCAGGGCGCACTGGTCTCGGTCGGGCGGCGGCGGGGGCGGCGGTGACGAGGGCTGTGCCCCGGGCCGCGGGCTCGGGGGACGTGGGCCCGGGGAAGTCGGACTCGAGGGCTTCGAACCCGGGGGCGTCGGACCCTGGACCCGTGGCGCCGCGGCGCGGGCCGAGCCCGCGGGCGGTCACGTGCGCGATGGTCGCCGCTCTCGTCCTGCTCGTCGTGACGCTGGTGCACCTCGTCGCCCAGCTGACCGGCCCGGGCTGGCTGCGCGAGGTCACCCAGCCGATGCTGCTCGTGCCGCTCATCGTGGTGGTCCTCGCGCTGACCCCGGCGCCCCGGTCCCACACCACCTCCTGGGCTCTCGCCGCCTTCGCGCTCAGCTGGGGCGGGGACACGGTGCCGCGGTTCCTCGACACGGGCGGCTTCGAGGCCATGCTCGCCCTGTTCTGCCTCGCCCACGTCGCGTGGATCATCGCGCTGTGGCCCAGGCGCCGGCAGACGCTCGTGTGGCGCCAGCCCGCCGTCGGGCTGCCGTTCGGTGCCTACGGGATCGTGCTCGTCATCGTGTGCGCGCAGGGCACGGGCAGCCTGCTGCCGGCCGTCATCCTGTACGCCGCCGTCATCCTGCTCATGGCGATGCTGGCCCCGTCCCTCGGGAGGATGGCCGCGATCGGCGCGCTGGTCTTCATCGTGTCCGACTCCCTCATCGCCCTGCGCGAGTTCGCGGGCCTCGACCTGCCGGGGCACTCGATGTGGGTGATGCTCACCTACGTGGCGGCGCAGGCGATGCTGGCCATGGGCGTGATCCGGACCGAGGGGCGCGAGCGGATCGGCCGATCCCGAGGCGCGGGCGGCGAGGAGCTGTCGGTCGCTACCGGGAGCCGGTGATGATCGCGGCGCCCTCGCCGTTCGTGGCGCCCTTGCCGTTCGTGGCGCCCTTGCCGTTCGTGGCGCCCTCGTCGTCCGAAGCGTCGTCGCGCCGGGGGGCGTCCTCCGTGAACACGATGTACCGGTAGCAGACGTACCGGAACGCCGTTCCGAGGACGAGCCCGACCCCGTTGGCCGCGATGTTGTCGGCGAGCGGGGAGCGGAAGCCGAGCACGTAGTGCGAGACGGCGAGGCAGCCGACCGCCACGATCATGCCGCCGATGTTCACCAGGACGAACATGATCGCCTCGCGGTGGGCCGACGAGCGGCGCCGGTCGCGGAACGTCCACATCCGGTTGCCGATCCAGGCGACCGCGATCGACACGGCGACCGAGATGACCTTCGCCGTCAGGGGCTTGTCCTCGAGCAGGTGCCCGGGGCCGAATCGCAGGAGGTTGAACAGGCCGACGTCGACG
This sequence comes from Actinomycetales bacterium JB111, assembly GCA_900163555.1. Lineage (GTDB taxonomy): Bacteria > Actinomycetota > Actinomycetes > Actinomycetales > Actinomycetaceae > JB111. The sequence goes on from FUHX01000016.1 coordinate 12,710, forward strand.
ACGAACGCGGACAGGCCGACCGTGCAGAATCGGGCGAGCTCGATCCACCACTGGCGCCACGTCTGCCCACGCAGCAGGAGGTCGATGAGTCGGCGCACCGCATCACTCTAGGTCGGCCGGTCCCGGCCAGGGGGCGGCCTCCGGGGGAGAGTTCTCACCACCCACGGGCGGTTCGGGTGAGGGCCGAGGGCTCGGACCGAACGACGCGCGGGCGCCGAACGACGAGCCGTCGTCGGGCCGTGACCGAAGGCCGAAGGACGAGCCGACGTCGGTCCATCCGTCGATCGCACGACATGCCCCGGGGGCGACGGTGGCAGGCTTGAGGGCAGCCGCGGGTGCCCACCGGGCCGCGCCGCGTCCACCTGTCCGACGACAACGAACGAGGAGTCCACGTGCTCATCACCCTGAAGGAAGCGCTGGAGTACGGCGAGTCGACCACCAGCGGCATCGCCGCGGTGAACACGCCCACGCTCGAGATGCTGACCGCGGCGATCGCGGTGGCCGAGAAGCACGAGGTCCCGCTGATCCTTCAGCACGCCGAGGTGCACGAGCCGGTCAACACGATCGAGAACATCGGCCCGGCCATGCTCGAGCTCGCCAAGCGATCCTCGGCCCCGCTGGTCGTCCACGTGGACCACGGCGAGTCGGTCGACTACGTCAGGCGCGGCTTCGAGATCGGCTTCAACTCCGCGATGATCGACGGCTCGCGCCTGCCGTTCGAGGAGAACCTCCGCGTCACCAAGGAGACCGTCGAGCTCGCGCAGAACTACGGGGCCGGCGTCGAGGGCGAGCTCGGCGTCATGCCGGGCCGCGAGGACGGCAAGGACAGCGACGGCGGCGTCGGCGACGAGTCGCTGTACACCGACCCTGAGCTCGCCGCGCAGTTCGTGGCCGAGACCGGCGTGACGGCGCTGGCCTGCTCCTTCGGCACCGTGCACGGCCTGTACAAGGCGACGCCGAAGCTCAAGTACGACCTCATCACCACCCTGCGCGAGCGCACGGGCGTCCCGATCGTCATGCACGGCGGGTCCGGCCTCAGCAACGAGGAGTACCGCGAGTGCATCGCCCGCGGCGTGCAGAAGATCAACTACTACACGTACGCCGACAAGGCCGCGCTCGAGGCCGCCAAGCAGCTGCTCGTCGACGAGCCGGACACCTACGTGTACTCGCCGCTCACCGTGCCCGCACGCAAGGCCGTCGAGGAGAACCTCGACGCCCTGGTCCGCGTCCTCTACACGCGCGCCAACTGATCGACCCGGCCGGCACCGCGGGGACGACGTCACGCCGTCCCCGCTGTGCTGCGCCCTCTCGTGCCTGACGGGCGGTCACGATCCGCGACGACCCGGCGGACCGCCTACGGTTGTCCCCGTGACTGGACGGACCGTGGCCGTGATCGGAGGCGGGCAGCTCGCCCGCATGATGCAGGCGCCCGCGCTTGCCCTCGACGTGCACCTGCGCGTGCTCGTGGAGGCGAAGGACGGGCCGACGGCCCAGGTGGTCCCGGACGTCGTCGTCGGGGATCCGGGTGATCTCGAGGCGGTGCGCTGGCTGATCGGCGACGCCTCCGTCCTCACCTTCGAGCACGAGCACACGCCTCGCTTCGTCCTCGACGCGATCGAGAAGATGGGCACGCCCGTGCGACCGGGACCCGACGCGCTGCAGTTCGCGCAGGACAAGATCCTCATGCGTCGCCGGCTGACCGAGCTCGGCGTGCCGTGCCCGTGGTGGACGACCGCGGCCACGCGCGACGAGGTCGCCGCGGCCATCGCCGATCGCGGCGGGGCAGTCGTCGCGAAGACCGCACGGGGCGGGTACGACGGCAAGGGCGTGCGCGTGATCTCCACGCCCGACGACGTCGCCGACTGGCTCGACGTCCCCGGCACCGTGGAGCTCCTCATCGAGGAGCTGGTCCCGTACACCTCCGAGCTCGCGGCACTGACGGCCCGCCGGCCGGGCGGTGCCGGTCCCGACGAGTCGACCGGCGAGGTGCGGTCGTGGCCGGTGGCGGAGACCCGCCAGCGCGACGGCGTGTGCGCCGAGGTCATCGCCCCGGCGCCCGAGCTGACGCCGGCGCTCGCCGACGAGGCGCAGCGGATCGCGGAGACGATCGCCGTGGGGCTCGGGGTGACCGGCGTGCTCGCGGTCGAGATGTTCCTCGCCCCCGGCGACGACGGCCGGCCCCGCCTGCTCGTCAACGAGCTCGCCATGCGCCCCCACAACTCCGGCCACTGGACGATCGACGGCGCCGTCACCAGCCAGTTCGAGCAGCATCTGCGCGCGGTGCTCGACCTGCCGCTCGGCGACCCGAGCCCGCTCGCGCCCGCGGCCGTCATGGTCAACCTGCTCGGTGCCGACGGGCCCGAGCCGGCCGCCGCCTACCCGCGCGTGCTCGCCGAGCACCCGGGCGCGAAGGTCCAGCTGTACGGCAAGGAGGTACGTCCGGGCCGCAAGCTCGGGCACGTCACCGAGGTCGGCAAGGACATCGAGACGCTGCTGACGTCGGCACGGGCCGCCGTCGAGCTGCTGCACGCGGCGACGGCGTAGCCGCGTTCGGCGCGCTCGCCGGCCTTAGCCGGCGTGACGGGGCGCCGAGGTGAGCAGCGTGAGCGCCGGGGCGTAGCCCCGCGCGGACCAGAACGGCGCGGACAGGGCGTTGTCGACCACGTAGTGCAGCCCGACCGTCTCCGGCGGGTCTGGCAGCGCGCGGAACGACTCGAGCGCGGCCGCGGCGAGGGCCGTTCCGACCCCGAGGCCGCGCGCGGACTCGGCCACGCCCGTCAGCCCGACGTACCCGTAGCGCGCGGGCAGGACGAAGGCGCCAAGGGACTCGGCGGGCGCGGTCAGCACCTGCACGGTCGTCACCCCGACGACGTCGCCGCCCGCCGTCGCGATGAGCGCCCGCTCACGGAGGTGGTCGCCGGTGGTGTCGGTGGTGGTCTCGGCGGTGTCGGTGGTTGAGTCGGGTTCGGTAGGCGCGTCGGCGGCCGAGTCGGGTTCGGTAGGCGCGTCGGCGGCCGGGTCGTCCTGTGCGAGCCAGCCGTCGACGATGCGCCGCGCGGTACTCGGCGACTGGTCGGTGGCCGTGCCGGATCCGGTGTGTCGGGCGTGAAAGTCGAACTCCTCCAGCGCGAGCGCGGTGAGCGCGTCGGCATCGCCTGGCTCGGCCGCTCGGATCGTGACGGGCTCGCCGAGGGGGCGCGTGCTCGGCGCGGGTGCCGCGAGCGGCCGCAGCGCGAAGGCGGTGTCTGGTCGCAGGCCGGCGCTGCGCCAGACACCACCGGAGTGCCAGTCCGCGTCCAGAGTCTGCAGGTTGATCCGGTCGATCCCCTCGTCGGACGCCCGGGAGCGGACGGCGGCGATTAGTGCGGGCAGGTGGGCGACGGCGTCGTGCGGGGTGCGGGCGGCCCACCCGCCGAGCGGGCACAGGACGTGGCGGGGCGCCATGTAGGTGTAGCCCTCGTCGTCGGGGGTGAGCTGGACGGTGAGGGCGCCGAGGCAGGCGACGACGGTGCCGCCGTCGAGGGCGACGAACGCGAAGCGGTCCTCGTCCGTCACGTAGCTGCGCAGCCAGTGCTCGGCGAGCGCGGTGAGGTCGACCCCGTCGGGGGAGGAGCCAGCGGCGGCGATGCGGCGGGCGGTCTGCGCGGCGACGACCTCCGCGGCGGCGGGGAGGAGGTCGGCGGTGAGGGGAGTGATCGGCACGGACTCATCGTCACCTAAACGATAAGCATTCGCAATAGAGTGTGGGGGAGTGCGGAGGTGCAGTGCGCGGGATGGAAGGATGCACCCCAGGCGGGCACGGGGCCCGCGAGGCTCGGAGGGCAATCATGGTCGAGGTCGGCGTCGTCATGGGATCGGACTCGGACTGGCGGGTGATGTCCGCGGTCGGGCAGGCGCTCGACGAGTTCGGGGTGACCTACGAGGTCGACGTCGTCTCCGCGCACCGCATGGCCGACGAGATGATCGAGTACGGGCGCACCGCCTCGCGGCGGGGTCTGCGCGTGATCGTGGCCGGGGCCGGCGGCGCCGCGCACCTGCCGGGCATGCTCGCGTCCGTCACCCCGCTGCCGGTCATCGGCGTGCCGGTGCCGCTCACGCACCTCGACGGCATGGACTCGCTGCTGTCGATCGTGCAGATGCCGGCCGGCGTTCCGGTCGCGACCGTGTCCATCGGGGGAGCGCGGAACGCGGGGCTGCTCGCGGCGCGGATCCTCGGCGCCGGCGACGGCGGGCGGGCCGCCGAGATCCGCGACCGCATGGTCGATTTCCAGGCCGACCTCGCCGAGTCCGCCCGCGCCCGCGGCAGGCGACTGCGCGCGTCGCTCGAGCAGCCCGCCGGCGACGAGGACGAATAAGGTCGACAGGCCGGGCGCTACAGCACCCGGGCTGCCGACTACTCGCCCGTGCTCCCGCCCGCTTCCTTCGCGGCGAGGTCCGACCTCGCCTCGTCCGCGCCCTCGGCGCTCTGGGCGTGCAGCGGGTGATCATCGGGCAGCGCCCGCGCCATGTCGGACTGCAGGTCCTCGAACAGCGTGAGAGCCTCGGCCGGGTCCACCTCGAGGGTCGCCCAGGCGAGCCGGTGGCGGGCGTCGAGCGTCTGCTCGGACTCCGGTCCCAGCTCCGGTCGCCGGATACGCAGGTCCACCAGCTCCGCGAAGACCTGACGCGCCTCGAAGAACCGCCCCTTGGCGGCGAGCAGGTCGGCGCTGCGCGCGGTCGTCAGGTCCGCGAGCTCGAGGTCGTCGCCGCGGAACCGGCGCGCGTCGCGCCCGAGGAACATGTTGGCGTCCAGGGCGTCGTCCAGCCGTCCCGCCTCGACGAGGGCCGAGACGTGCCGGACGGCTGCCCGCAGCGCCGTGCTCGACGTCGGGCCGTCCAGCGCCGCCACCGCCTCCGCGCGCCGGGCGTGCGCGGCGACCGCGCCGTCGGTGTCCGAGGCCGCGGCGTGCGCGGCTGCCGCCACGAGGAGCGCGTCCGGGAGGAGCTGACGGGTCTCAGTCGACTCCGCGCGGCGCACGAGCTCCTGCGCCGTGGGGACGTCGACGCCCGGCTGCTCGATTGCCGCGCGCAGGTCGATCGCGAGGGCCTGCGCCTCGTCCGGGCCGGATGCAGTCCCGACGTCGGCCGTCAGGTTCGCGGGTGCTTCGCCCTCGCGGGTGGCACCGTCGACGCCGGAGGTCGGACCTGCCGACGCCTCGCCCTCGCGGGTGGCACCGTCGACGTCGGCCGTCGGGTCCGCGGGTGCCTCACCATCGGGGAGGCCGGCGTAGCCGGCCGGGGGAGCGACGGGCGCAGCCTCGGCGGATGCGTCGCCGCCGACCGGGGGCGCGCCCAATGCGCCGTCCTCGATGCCGCCGGCGGCACCGACACCGCCTTCCGCTGCGTCGCCGATACCTGCACCTCCGGTACCCGCGTCACCGACACCGGCACCGCCGACCGGACCCGGCGCGCCGTCGCCCGTGAGCTCGAGATCGTCCTCGCTCGGCGCGAAGCGCGCGTCCGGACTCCCGGCGCTCGCCGCCGCGGCGACCACGTCCCCGCGCTCGCGATGCAGCGCCGGCGTCTCCGCCCCGCGCCCCGACGCCTCGAGGGCTGCGACGAGCCCGTCGATGAGGTCGGTGCGGGCCGAGGTGGCGTCGGGTCCCAGCTCGCGCGCGAGCACGACTCCCGGGCCGAGCACGTCCACGGCCTCGTAGTGCCGCCCCAGCCTGTCGAGCGTCCGCCCGAGCTCGCACCGCACGAGCAGCACGTCCTCGTCGCCGGCGCCGTACAGCGACTCGGCCCACCCGAGCACGTCGCCGAGCGCCGTCACGGCGCCGGACAGGTTGCCCGAGTCGATCAGGTGTCCCGCGCGGTCCACCTCAGCGCTGAACCGGGCGTCGTCTGCCGGGGTCGCCTGCCGGGGGCCGAACCCGCCCGCCGAGTGCTTGCTCATGAGTCATCCTTCGCGTCCGGGCGTCTTGGCGCCCACATCCGTCGGGACGACGCTAGCCTCCCGTGGGCGCTTCCGTCGCCGCGTCGGACGGGCTGATCGTCCCGTCGCGCACGGATTCCAGCCACGCGGGCATGGCCTCCTCGTCGAGGAGGACGGTCGATCCGAGGCCGGGGACCGAGTATCCCGGGTCCGCGATCGGCGGCGTGCCGACGAATCCGCCGTTCGACGCGCTGCGGAACGCGAGCGCGAGCCGGCCGAGGTCGACGATGCCGGTGTCCTCGTCCGTCGTCAGGGCGTCGGTCCCCGTGCGCGCGAGGCTGACGTGCCGGCGCGGGTCGAGCAGGGTGGCGGGCGTGCTCACGGCATCCGCGATGGCGCCGATGACCTGACGCTGGCGCTCGCCGCGTCCGATGTCCCCGGTCGGGTCCGAGTACCGCATGCGGGAGAAGGCCAGCGCGGTCGTCCCGTCCGCCTCGTGGCAGCCGGCCTGCCACTGCAGGCCGGAGAAGTCGTCGTCGACGTCGTAGTCCAGGCAGAGCTCCACGCCGCCCACGCCGTCGACGACGTCCGCGAGGCCCGACATGCCGATCTCCACGTAGTGGTCGACCGTCAGGCCGAGGAGATCCTCGACGGTCTGCACCAGCAGGGGCGCGCCCCCGACCGAGTAGGCCGTGTTGAGCTTGCTGTCGCCGTGGCCGGGGATCGTCACGAGCGTGTCGCGGGGGAGCGAGACCATCGACGGGGTGCCGCTCTCGGGCACGTGCAGCACCATGATCGAGTCCGAACGCTGGCCCTCCACGCCGTCCTCGACGTTGCCGCCGCGCTGGTCGGAGCCGGCGAGCAGGTAGGTCGTGCCGGTCGTGTTCTCGGCGCCGGAGAGCGCCTCGACGTGGTTGATGCGCCCGTTCGCCCAGATCGCGAGCCCGACCGGCCACGCGATCACGGCGGCCAGGATGAGCACGAGGAGCAGGGCGATGACGCGGCCCGGCCGACGACGACGTCGCGGCCTGCGCGACCTCGGCGGCCCGGGCGGGGGCCCGGCGGGAGACGACGGTCCGCCGCCGTCCCAGTCCCCGCCGTCCCAGTCGCCGCCCGAGCCCGGGTCGGGCTCGCCCGTTCCTCCGCGCGGCGAGTAGCTGGGCGGCGGGTAGCTCGGCGCGGTGGCGGCGCGGCCGACCGGCCGGTCCGACCGGGGCTCCGCGGCGAGCGGGGCCATGCGGGCGGTCGCCTGCGGCCCGGCCTCCCGCGAGTCGTAGCGGCGCGGGTCGTCGCCCCACCCCTCGTCGGCGCGGGCGTCGATGCGGCGGGTGGCGCCGGCGTCGACCGGTCCGCGAGCGGGGATGCCGGTGCGGTCGGCGGGTGCGCGGCGGGGGGAGGCGCTCGGCGCCGGGCGGACGGACCGGCGCTGCGGCCTGGTCGCCTGGGGGCGCTCGGGGGCCGGCGTCGGCCGGGCCTGCTGGGGTGCGGACTCGCGGCCGGGGACACGCTCGGCGTCGCCGGAGTCGGGGGCCGGGG
>FUHX01000018.1 GCA_900163555.1 Actinomycetales bacterium JB111
TCTGCTCGAAGCCGGCGGTTTCAGACCTCGACTACACCCTCGTTCGTGAAGAGCCGTGAATCCCTGGCCGCTGGTGCTCGGCGGCGGGGCGGCCTTCGTGGTGATGACCTACTTCTCGCTCGTCCGTGGGTACGACCGTCCGCTGGCGTTCGCGCTGTCCGTCGCGGGGCTGACCGCCGCCGTCGGGGCCTCGGTGATCGCCGTGCGCGCGGCGCCGGTGCGCCGCCTCTCGCGCTACATCGCCGGGAGGACCCTGCCGATCTACCTCGTCCACCCGCTGCTCGTGAACCTGCTCGTCCTCGCCACCCTGCAGCTCGGCGTGCCGCTGAGGCCGAACGAGTCGCTGGCGACGTGGCTCGCCCCGCTGATCACGGCCGCCTGCGTGGTGGTCTCGGTCGTGGTCTACGACCGGGTCTCGGCCTCCTGGGCGGCGTGGGTCTTCGCGCCGCCGGCCGCGCTCACGCGCGAGCGGAGAGCGCGCTGACGGCGGCCGACCAGGCGGCCATCTGGTTCTCGGCGGAGAGCTCGCGCGCGGCGGCGTCCGCGTGCGACTTCCACAAGGCGACCTCGTCGGGGTCGAGCGCGTCGAGGACGGCCGTGAGGTCCTCCGGGGTGAAGCCCGCCGTCACGGCACCGAGCCCGTGGCGCTCCACGAGCCGCGCCATCTCCGGCGTGGGACCGACGATGATGCCGAGCCTGGCCTGGACGAAGTCGAAGAACTTGTTGGGCAGCGCGTTCGCGGCGTTGAAGCCGCTGGGCGGAAGGACATAGATCCCGGCGTCGTAGTCCGCGATCGTCGGCACGACGTCGTCGGCCGGGACCGGCGGGTAAAGCGTGACGCGGCTCGACGCCTCGGCGAGCCGGCTGAGCTCCTCGTGGTACGGCGGATCGTTGGGAACGAGGTACAGGTCCAGCGTCGCCCCCGAGGTCGATGCCTCGACCGCGTGGATCATCTTGTCGATCGCGCGGATCCGCATGGATCCGCCCGAGTGCACGAGGCGAAGCGGTCGGTGCACATCGCCCGGCTCAGCATCCCGGTACGGAGCAGCGTTGACCACGACACCCGCCTCGATGCCGAACTCGCGACCGAACTCGTCCGCGAGCCCCTGTCCGACCGTGGTCACCGAGTCGCACAGCGGCACGAAGGACCGGATCAGCCACCGGTAGTACGGGGCGACGAACCACTTCCAACGACGGGAGTCCTCGTGCTGCCTTGGCGTGTACTCGTGCAGGTCGGCGTGCACGCCACCGCGCGGCTTGAGAGAGAGGGCGAGCGGCACGGGATCCGCGTCGTTGGCGATGATGACGTCGAACGCGCCGACCGGGATCACACCGGCGAGGTGACGGTGGACCTGGTTCGACCGCAGCACCGCCGCGAACCGCCGCTGCATGAGCAGCGCACGATCCTTCTTCCAGTGGACGAGCTCGTCCGGGATCCGGATGTGCTCGACCACGCCGTCCGGCGCCGGACCGTACCCGCACGTCGTCACGTCGTAGTCGGGGGTGAGCAGACGGATCTGCCGCAGCAGTCGCGCGTCGGACTCCAGCCGGGAGTACGAGATCACGAGGACCGACGACCGGCGGTCGGTCGCGGGGTGGGCGGGCGGATCGGCAGCGGGCACCATGGCGCCATCCTCCCATCGCAAGCCCGCCGCACGACGACGACCGTCCCGGCTCCGGGCACAATGACCGCATGACTCCGATCCCGCGGGACTATGCCGCAGCGGCCGTCCGCCGACTCCCTCTCGCCCCGCGCGAGTGGGCCGAGCGGACGTTCTTCCGCCGCGAGATGCGGGAGGCGGCAGGTCTGATTCCGCCGGTCCCGTCCGGAGCCGACGCCCGCCTGCTCATCGGCCCGACCAACAGCGCCGGCCAGGGCTACCGCTGGGCACGATCCGCCGAGAGCCACCTGACCGGCGTGGCGGCACGGTCCGTCACGCTCGAACGACCGGGCGGCGCCGACTCGTTCCGCTTCGACACGGACGTCCTCCTCCCGCTGCGGCTCCGTCCCGGGCGGCAGGTCTGGCGCGAGAGGGTGCTTGAGACCTTCACGCACGTGCTGTTCGAGTCGGGATACTCCCCCGCCTCGATGATGACGGCCGTCGCCGACCAGGCCGAGCTGGACCGGTTCCGGGAGGCGGGCGTCGCCGTCGGGCTCGTGTTCCATGGTTCCGACCTACGCGACCCGGACCTGCACGCCGAGAGCTACGCGGCGAGCCCGTTCCGGAGCGACGTGGTCGTGGCCACGGACGTCAGGGAACGGTCCGCCGCGGCCAGGGCCCTCGTCGCCGACACGGACCTTCCCGTGTTCGTCTCCACGCCCGACCTGCTGGATCTCGCCCCACAGGGCACGGTCCTGCCGGTCGTCGTCGACGTCGAGCGGTTCGCGTCGGCCGCTGGGCGCCCCGCCCTGGACCGTGACAGACCAGTCGTCCTCCACGCTCCCTCGAATCCCGCGATCAAGGGCACCGGGGTGATCGAGCCGGTTCTCGAGCGGCTCGAGTCGGCGGGCCGGATCGAGTACCGACGGATCTCCGGCGTCCCGAACGCGCAGATGCCCGAGTTCATCGCGGATGCGGATGTGGTCGTGGATCAGATCCGGCTCGGTGCTGTTGGCGTCCTCGCGGCGGAGGCGATGGCAACCGGGCGACTCGTCGTCGGGCACGTCCACGATCGGGTCCGCGAGCGGTTGGGCGGCGACATGCCGGTCGTCGACGCCACGCCCGAGACGTTCGCCGACGTGATCGACTCGGTCCTCGACGCCCCGGACCGGTACGCACCGGTCGCGGCCGCCAGCCCTGCCTGGGCGCGGGAGCACCACGACGGTCGTGCCGCCGCAGCCGCGCTCACCCCGTTCCTCGTCGTCTGAGCCCTGCCGGACCCTCGACCTCGGCGCGGTCAGGAGGCGAGGAGGCGGTCGATCGCCCGCGCCCATCCCTCGATCTCGGACTCCGCCGACAGCTCGCGCGCGACGGCGTGGCTCGCCTGCTTCCAACGCTCGACGTCCTCGGCCGTCACGGCGGCGAGGGTCGCCTCGATGTCATCGACCTCGAAACCGTCGCTGACGACACCGAGCTCGTGGTCCCGCACGACGGCCGCCATCTCGGGGCTGGGGCCGACCATGATGCCGAGGCGGGCCTGCACATAGTCGAAGATCTTGTTGGGCAGTGCGTGCAGGTGGTTGAAGCCGTTGGGGGGCAGGACGTAGATGCCCAGGTCGTAACCGTTCAAGGTCGAGATGAGGTCCTCGTAGGGGACCGGACCGAGCACCCGGACGTTCGTCGTCGTCCCCGCGAGCGCGACGAGCTCGTCGAAGTGCTTGGGGTCGGACTTCACGAGGTACAGGTCGAACGTCAGCTTGTCGGGAAGGCGCCCCGCGGCCTCGATCATGAGCTCCATGTGCCGGCGGGCGAGCGCCCCGCCCGAGTGGACGACCTTCAGCGGCCTGTCGACCGGCGTCGGGGACAGGTCGTGGTACGGGGTCGCGTTCGTGACCACGTCGACCGTCATGTTGCCGAGCTTCTCGTACTCGCGCGCGATCCCGTCGCACACTGTCGTGACCGAGCCCGCTCGGGGCAGGTATCGCTTGCAGAGGTACTCGTAGTACGGACTGATGCGCCTGCGCCACAACTCGTTGTCCTCGCGCCACCGTGGGAAGTACTCGTGCATGTCGGCGTGCACGCCGTGCGTCGGCCGTGCGCTCAGGGCGACGGGCACGGCCTCGATGTCGTTTGCGAGAGCCACCTCGAAGTGGCGACCCTTGAGCGCCTTCCGCACCCACCGCATCCCGCGCTGGGCCCACAGGGCCGCGAGGTAGATCTTCGACGTGATGATCCGGCCGTCGAGCTTGTTCGTGTGCGTCAGTGGGATCTCGATATGGTCGACGACGCCCTCGGGCCTCGGGCCGAAGCCGCACGTCGTGACCGCGTACCTCTCCGAGAAGTAGCGGACCTGCTTGATGACTCGCGGATCCTTCGCGATCGTGGAGAACGACACGATGAGCATGCGCGGCTGCTTCGACATGTCGCGATTCTTCCACCGGTCGGTCGCGAAGCCCGCGATCCCCGGCGTCGGACCGGTCACCCTGGTCGGGTGTCGACTTAGGCCAGGCCGGCGAGGTTCGCCTGGTGCGCGAACTCCGGGTGCGCGGCGACGACCTCGTCGAACGTGCCCCTGGCCGCGATCGTGCCGCCGCTCATGAAGCACACCTGGTCGGCGTGCCTGATCGTCGAGAGCCGGTGCGCCACGGTCACGACGGTGACGTCGCCGTGCAGCTCACGCAGCGCGTGCGTGACCGCCTCCTCGGTGGCCGTGTCCAGCGCGGACGTCGCCTCGTCCATGACGAGCACGAGCGGGTCCGTGTACAGGGCCCGCGCGATACCGAGCCGCTGGCGCTGGCCGCCGGAGAATGCAAAGCCGCGCTCGCCCGCCATCGTCTGAAGCCCACCGCGCGAATCGATGATCTCGAGGAGCTGCGCGCGACGCAGGCAGTCGCGGACCCTCTCCTCGTCGATCTCGGAGTCCCAGGACAGCGCGACGTTCTGCGCGATGGTGCCGTTGAACAGGGAAACGTCCTGCGGGACGTACCCCACGCGAGAGCGCCAGTCCGCGAGGACGTCGGCGAGGTCCTGCTCGCCGATCCGCATCGTGCCCTCCTGCGGAACGAGCAGACCGAGCAGGAGGTCGACGAGCGTCGACTTCCCCGCGCCCGACGAACCGGCGAGCGCCACGTGGGTGCCCATCCTCACCGTGAGGTCGATGTCGTGGACCGCGGGCGTCTCCGACCTCGGGTACGAGAAACCCACGCCGGTGAGCACGAGCTCGGTCGGCTCGCCGATGATCTTCTCCCGGCCGACCTCCTCCGCGTCGCGCACATGCCCCTCGGCTGCCTTGACGTCCCAGACCACGCGCTTCGCGTGCGGGAGTGTGGACGCCGTCTGCGTGAGGATGCCCTGGACCCGCGTGAGGGCCGGGATCATCCGTAGTCCGGCCACGGAGAACATCGCGACGGCCGAGAAGGCCTCGGTCGCCCCGCCGGTCAGGTACCCGACGCCTCCGACGAGCAGGAACCCGCCGACCAGCGCGACCTCGAGGACGTACTTCGGCGCCTGGTTGAGGAACTGGCTGTTGGACCGGGCGCGCACCGCGTGGACCCGGTTGGCGGCGACGACCTCGGCCACCTCGTTGGTCTTGTTCCGCAGGACGATCTCCTTCAGGGTCGCCACCATCTCGGTCATGAGCCGGGCGACCTTGAAGGAGTAGTCGCGGTTGACCCGGCCGGCGACGAGCGCGCGCGGGTTGACCACGAGGTAGAGAAGGGCGGCGAGCCCACCGAGGTAGACGATCGTGACGACGGCGATTGCCGGCTGGCTGATGGACAGCACGAGGATGACCGCGGTGAACGTGGCGATCTCGGTCGGCAGGCTGGCGAGCGGGAGAAGAAGCCCGGAGGTGGTGTTGGCGATCCCGACGTCCGCCAACCTGACGAGATCGGCGGAGTTGCGCGAGAGCCGGTCGGTCCACGGCGAGTGGAGGTAAGCGCGGAAGAGCTGGTCGCCGATCTCCATCTCGTACCTCGCGAACCGCCTGGTGGCGATCCATCGCATGACCAGGGCCGCGATGGACTTCGCGGCGATGAGGAAGCAGATGAACAGCAGCACGTACACGTAGTGCTCTGACCCGATGTCGCCCACGAGCGGGAGACTGACCTGGCCGCCGGAGACCATCGGACCCATGACGAGTGCGAGGATCGCGAGCGCGACGACGTCGAGGAGGGCGAGCGCGGCCGTGATGGTCGCGTAGGTGATGAGGTACCGCTGCGCGCCCTTCGGCAGGAGTGGCATGAGCTCCCGGCTCGTCCTCCACAGTTCCTTCACGTGTGCACCCCGGTCCGTCCGCGCGCCCGACCCTCGGGCGACGTCCGCACATCGTGTCACGCGCTCCTGCGCGCGGGCAGTGAGCGCGCGCATACGTGAGTGCGGCATCACGGACTTGGCCGTTTCCGTACGGTCTCCCGACCCGGGGCTCGCGTGCGCGGGAGCCGTCCACTCGTATCCTGGCCCCGTGTCACGCCCACATCTGTTGTACGTCGCCTGGGGATTCCCGCCGAGCCGGGGCTCCGGTGTCTACCGTGCCCTCGCCACCGCCAACGCGTTCGCCGACGCCGGCTGGGACGTCACCGTCCTCACCGCCCCGCGCGAGGTGTTCGTCGAACTCTTCGGCGCGGACCTCTCGCTCGAGGAGCGTGTTCACCCCGCGATCCGTGTGCGCCACGTCAAGCAGGAGCTCCCGCACATCGACCCGGACCTCGCGCACTGGTCGAAGAGCCGCGTGGCCTCCGAGCCGGCGTGGTTCTCGGCGTTCAACCGGGCCTCCGAGCGCGACTTCCCCGAGCGGGTCTACGGCGGCTGGGCGAGGAACCTGCGCGCCGCAGCGGGACAGGTCCACGAGGCGCACCCGGTCGACCTGGTCATCGGCACCGCGAACCCGAACGTGGACTTCGTGCCCGGCGAGCACCTGCACCGGGCGCACGGCGTGCCGTACGTCATGGACTACCGCGACGGCTGGGCCCTCGACGTCACCACCGGCAACCGTTCCTCCACCGAGGGCTCACGTGCGTGGCGCAGGGAGGCGTCCCTCCTCGAGGGCGCCGAGGAGGCGTGGTTCGTCAACGAGCCGATCCGCGCGTGGTACGCACAGACCGCTCCGTCCGTCGCCGAACGCACGAGGGTGGTGGCCAACGGGTACGACGGCGACCTCGGCGCCGACATCGACGCAACCCGGGAGGACCGGCCGGCGAGGCGGGTCGGGCCCGACGGCCCACTGACCTTCGGCTACCTCGGCACGCTCTACGGACGGGTCCCGATCCGCGAGCTCCTCAAGGGGTGGCGCGCCGCCCGCGCCCGCGATCCGCGCATCGCCCGGTCCGAGCTCGTGCTTCGCGGGCACGTCGGTCACCAGGGCCGCCCGGACGAACGGGCGATGGCTCTGCTGGCGGAGTTCGCGGACGACGGCATCCGCCACGCGGGCCCCGTTCCCAAGGCGCAGGTCGCCGCGGTCTACGCCGGGTTCGACGTCCTCACCCTTCCGCTCATCCCTGGCCGCTACGTCACCTCGGGCAAGGTCTTCGAGTACGCCGCGTCCGGCCTCCCGATCGTCTCGGTGCACGGTGCCGACTCCGCCGCCACGAGCGTGCTGACGGGCCACCCGGCCTGGGTGCTGACCGAGTCGATGAGCGCCGACGACGTCGCCGACGCCCTCATCGCCGGCGCGCGCCTGGCCACCGAAGGGACCGCCGAGACGGTAACCGAGACTCGGCAGTGGGCGCGTCGGTACGCCCGCGACGCGCAGCTCGAACCCCGGATCGAGGCCCTCGGCGAGCTCGTCACGCGTCGTGCAAGCGAAGACGGCCGCACAGCGCCCGCCCCCTCCCCGCACGACGACGCCGCCCGCCCGCTCGCACCGGGCGACGGCGGTTCCGCCGCCGCGCGCCCGGGTGCTGACACCGCGGGTAACTCCGAGGACGAACCCCGTCGCGTCGTCGTCGTGGTGGGTTCCGAGTCTCCCGCGGACGAGGCGATCGCGTCGATCGCCGGCAAAGGGAACCTGGCGGAGCGCCTCGGCGCGCCCGATTGCGCCGCGCGGGTGACGGTCGTCTGCCGGGTCGCCCCGGCGGCCGACATCGAGGGGGTCTCGGACGTCGTCGTGGTCGGTGAGGACGCGTCGGTGCTCGGCCGTCTCTCGCGGACCGGCGCCTATGGCGCCGCGGAGTCTGCGGCGGCGCGCAGCGTGCCGGGCCGTGTGTTGGCGAGCATGAGCCCGATGGACTCGACCCGCACCATGTGGCGGGCCGTGAGGGCCAACCGTCCGGCGATCGATGCGGTGCGCCGTGCGGATCTCGTCGTGGCGGCGGATCTTCCCGCCGTGCGCGCGGCGTGGAGCCTGCTTCGCCGTGGGGATGCGTCGCGTGCCGTCTACGGTGTGTCGGCGGCGGAGCGACTGACGTCCCGAGGGCTCGACACGTGAGCACGGCGCAGGGGGGAACGACGGTGAGCGATCGCCGGCCACGGCTCGACTCGCTCACCGGGCTGCGGTGGTGGGCGGCGCTTGCCGTGTTCGCGCACCACATGACGAACTTCGCCCCACTGCCCATCCATGGACCGCTGAAGCTGGGCGCCCAGGGGGTGGCGTTCTTCTTCGTGCTCTCAGGGTTCGTCCTCACCTGGTCGGCACGGCCGGGAGTGCCGGTCTCGACGTTCTACTTCCGGCGGTTCGCCCGGATCTGGCCGGCCAACATGGTCGCCCTGCTGTTGGCGATCCCGGTCTTCGTGGGGCCGCCCGCGGACACGGACAACAGCTGGGTCCGTCCGCTGTCCGCCGTTCTCCTGCTCTCGGTCCTGCTCCTGCACGGGTGGTCGCGCGACAACGACGTCGTGTTCTCGGGCAACCCGGCCTCCTGGACCCTGTCGCTCGAGGCGTTCTTCTACCTCACCCACCCGTGGATCGACCGGGTGCTCGGCAGGGCCGGTCGGCGGGTCGCGCTCGGGGTGCTCTTCGCGCTGCCGGTACTCGCGGCGGTGCTGTACCTCGCGCGGTCGGAGATCCCTGCGTTACAGGACCTGCCGCGACCGGTGCTCAGGCTCTGGGAGTTCTGCCTCGGCATGACGCTCGCGCATGTCATCCGGCTCGGTTGGCGCCCGCTCGTTCCCGTACCCCTCGCGCTCGGCGCGCTGGCGGTCGTCTGCGCGGGCATCTTTCTCGGCCCGATCACGGCACCCGAGGTGTGGGCGAACCTTCGTCTCGGCCCGCTTGCGCCGGTCATCATCCCCACGGCGTGCGCGCTGGTGATCTATGCCTACGGGACCCGAGAACTGCGCGGGATCGCCGACGGATCCGGGCGGGGAGTGCCGCCGCGATGGCTCATCGCGCTCGGCGAGTGGAGCTACGCCTTCTACCTGGTGCACGCGACCGTCGTGTACGGATGCCGCGTCGTGTTCGGTCTCCAGCCGATGGGCTGGATCAACGTCCTCGTCTACGCCGCGGTACTCGTCCCGAGCATCGTCCTCGCGTGGGCGCTGCACGTGTTCGTGGAGCGCCCGGTCGAGAAGAGGCTCCGCCGCTGGAAGGACGACCGCGACAAGAGGCGCTCCGCCGCGAGGCAGGCGGCGGACAGATGAGTGGAGAACACGTGAGACATCGGTTCCGGCGCGGACAAGTCGCCTGCGCGAGTGCCCTCGTGTCCCTGGCGTTCCTCGGCGGATGCGGGGACGGTGTCGCCCGGTCCGGGACGGACGACTTCGAGTTCGCCACCGCGACGCTGGGCGAGGACTTCGACCCCGGAGGGATCATGCCGATGTTCTACGGCGTGTTCACGATCGAGGACGACTGCGTCTACGTCGCCCCCGACCGCGGCGAGCCGTTCGAGAGGTCACGTGCCTGGCTGCCGGTCTTCCCGGACGGGTCCGAGGCCGTGATGGACGAGAACGGCATCCGCGCCGTCCGGCTGCCCGACGAGACGATCATCGAGTTCGGTCCGGAGTACGCCATCGACCACCAGCGACTCAGCGCGTCACCCGCCGTCTTCGGGGATGATCTTCCGTGCGCGGACGGAATAGAGCGCGGCGTCTACGTGGGAGGACTGATCGACCCCGAGGCGCCGTCACCCAACTAGGAATCGTCCGGACGTCCCCCTCGTTCACCGCCGACGAACCGGCTCATCGACGTCACGATCTCGGCGAGAGCGCTCGCTTTGAGTATTCGTGATCGAGGGTCCTCGCGCTGCTAGCATCAGCGCATGCGCCCCCGACATTCTGGACCGTCTGCTGCTGCGCTCGCTCTCGTCCTTACGACAAGTTCGTGCAGCATCGGGGGACCGAACACATCACGCGCCTCCGACCCAATGTACGGCGAGGTTGAGGGGCACACATTCAAATCGCTCACGTTCAGCCTCCAGGACGTCGAAACCGCACCCTATTCCTCGGGCTACGAGATCGAGATCGATCCCGACGCCGTAGACGCCAACGGGGTCCACTATTACGAGCTCGACGGAGAGCGGATGAGCCATCCAATAGCACAGGGCCATTTTGCGCTCAACATGCTCTCGAACTACGAATTGACCGGTGAGCAGCGATTCCTCGAGCTCGCACTCGCCAATGCCGACAACTTGGTCCAGACCTACTCGGAGGGCGAGGGGGCAATCTGGCTCTCCTACCCGTTCGATTTTCCGCTCCACGGCGACCCGGACAACACCATCCACACGCCGTGGCACTCGGCGATGGCACAAGGCGTGCTCCTCTCGTTGACGGTCAAGCTGGCGGTAGAAACAGGTGACGACACCTGGGCAACTGCTGCCGACGAGGTATTCGAGTCCTTTCTCGAGGTGCGCGTCGAGGACGACCTGCCGCTCGAGGAACCATGGTCAGTGTTCGTCACCGATGATGGCTGGCTATGGCTCGAGGAGTACGCCGGTGACGTCGAGCCGATGCGCGTCCTCAACGGGCATATTTTCGCGATGTACGGGCTGTACTTCTACTACCAGCTCACCCGCGACGAACGCGCGTTCGACCTCTTCGAGGGCGCGGCGTCAACAGTTCTCGAGTTCGTACCGAAATTGCGCAATCCGGGCGATGTCTCGTGGTACGGCATGCGCGTGCAGGACAATCCGGTCGCTCAGAACGAGGGATACCATCGCATTCATGTCCGCCAGCTCGCGATGCTTGCCGACATGACAGGCGACGAACGCTTCGACGTCCTCTCCGAGGAGTTGCGGAGCGACTTCTACTGAGTGACAACATCGCGACAAGGCAAACGAGAAGAGTTCGACCTCGGCTCGCAGCGCGACATGAGGCGAGGTTCGCCGAGCGCTCGCACGTTGGGTCGGGCCCCGGACGGATCGTGACCGATAGCGCAATATTCGCATCTTCCCTCCCTGCCCTCGCGGACGGGGTCAGTCCTATGCTCTCGCCGTGCCCTTCGCCCCCGCGGGCCCACGTGTCAACACAATTGTTGTGGTTGGAACGCGCCCAGAAGCCATCAAGATGCTCCCGCTCATCGTCGCCCTCCGCGACTCCGAGCGCTTCCGCCCCATCGTCGTCTCCACCGGGCAGCATGCCGCCCTGGTGGAGGACGTGCTGGCGATCGGTGACGTCACCCCGGACGTCACGTTCGACCTCCTGCAAGGACCCCGGACGCTCAACGACCTGTTCTCGCAGGTCATGGACAACTTCGGGCGGTTCTTTACCGAGCGGTTCGGTTCGCCGCTGAGCCCCGAGGACGCCCCCTACGCGAGCGGCTACCCCGCCGCCGCGTTCGTCCACGGCGACACGTCCAGCGCCGCCGCGGCCGCGCTGGCGTCCTTCCACGTGAAGCTGCCGGTCGTCCACGTCGAGGCGGGCCTACGTACCTCGAACACGCTCTCGCCCTTCCCCGAGGAGCTGAACCGTCAGCTCATCTCGCGCATCGCGGCCTTCCACCTCGCCCCGACCACCCGCAACAAGTCCAACCTCATGCGCGAGGGCATCGACTACGGCAGGATCTTCGTCACCGGCAACACCGCCATCGACGCTCTGCAGCTGACTGCAGCCCGACGCGTCCCGTACACGGACCCGCGCCTCAACGAGCTCGACGACCCGAACGGGCCGAAGGTCGTCGTCGTCACGGCCCATCGGCGCGAGAACTGGGGAGAGCCGCTCGAGCGGATCGCCACGGCCGTGGGCCGCCTGGCCGAGTCGCACCCGGACGTCCGCTTCGTCGTCTCCCTGCACCCCAACCCCGCCGTGGCCGACACTCTGACCTCTCACCTGGCGCACGTCCCGAACGTCCTGCTCACACCTGCGCTGGGCTACGCGGAGTTCGCCCGGCTCCTCGCCCGCGCGACCGTGGCGCTGACCGACTCCGGCGGCATCCAGGAGGAGGCGCCGTCGCTCGGCACGCCGGTGATCTGCCTGAGGGAGACGACCGAACGCCAGGAGGGCGTCGACGCCGGAACGGTCGAGCTCGTCGGCACCGACGTCGACCGCGTCGTCACCGCGGTCTCGCGGCTGCTCGACGACGAGCTCGAGCTCTCCCGCCGCGTCAAGCGGGAGAACCCGTACGGCGACGGCCGGTCGGCGGTCCGGATCGTCCTGGCGCTCGAGCACATCGTGTTCGACTCCCCGGCTCCGGCGCCCTTCGGCGCGGGGTTCGACCGGGCGTCGATCCTCGGGGCCGGCGGCAGCGCCGATCCGGTCGCGGCCGGCTGGACGCCGGCGTGGAGCCAGCGCACGCTCCGCCCGGGCACGCAGCCGGACGAGCTCGCCGACCTGACCGACATGGCCGAGACCCAGCGCATCTCATGACGACGGCGCTCTCCGAGCTCTACGGCTCGCTCCCCCTGTGGCTCCAGATCCTTCAGGGCGTCACGCTCGTCGTCATCCTCAGCTCGGTCCTCTCCGTCGTCGTCCTGTTCGCCTGCGCCGCACGCTTCCGCCGCCGCACGAACCGGCTGACGCGCGACGGCGTCGACGCGCGAGAGGAGGACTTCCTCTGGGTGTTCGTCGTCCCCGCGCTCAACGAGGAGGTGACGATCGCCGACAGCATCGCGCGCCTGCAGCAGACCCACGCGACGCATGCGGTGTTCCTGGCCATCGACGACGGCTCGGACGACCGCACCGGCGAGATCCTCGCCGGCATCGCCGACGACCGGCTGCACGTGCTCACCCGACTGGCGCCGAACGCGCGCCGGGGCAAGGCGGCCGCGCTCAACGACGCGTACCGCTACCTCGACGAGTCGATCCTCACCGACCCGGCGTTCTCCCGTTGGACCAAGGACCAGGTCATCGTCGCCATCGTCGACGCCGACGGTCGCCTCGACCCGTCCGCGCCGATCTCCGCGAGCACGCACTTCGCCGACGACCGCATGGGCGGCCTTCAGGTGCTCGTCCGCATCTACAACCGCCGAGGCCCGCTCACCTGGGCGCAGGACGTGGAGTTCACCGCCTTCGGGCGGCTGTTCCAGGCCGGACGGGCCTGGTGGGGAACCGCCAACCTGGGCGGCAACGGCCAGTTCACGCGCCTGGCGGCACTCGCCTCGGTCGACGACGGCTCCGGCCCCTGGCGTCACACGCTCACGGAGGACCAGGACCTCGGCGTCCGCCTCATCCAGGCCGGCTGGGCGAACGCGCAGGACAACGACGCGACGATTCACCAGCAGGGACTGAACTCCCTGAAGCGCCTCTACCGGCAGCGGGTGCGCTGGGCGCAGGGCAACTGGCAGGCGTTCTCGCTGCTGCGCGGCGTGGGCCGCCCGGCGCTCCCGCCGGCGGCCCGGATCGACAGCGTCTTCTACCTGCTCACGCCACTGCTGCAGCTGCTCATGGGCACGTCGTTCGTCATCTCCATGGCGATGTGGGTGCTGGACATCGGTCCGCGATCCGTCACGGTCTGGTGGGTGCTCGCGCTGTTCCTCGCGCTGTCCCTCGGCCCGACGGTCGTCATCCTGCTACTCCGACAGGGCCGGTGGTACTCGCGCCTGCTCGGCGTCCTCCTGGTCGTCCCGTACACGATCTGCTCGTGGCTCATCTTCCCGGTGCTCGCGGCGTCACTGCTCCGCGAGGCGCTCGGACGGAACTCCTGGGCCAAGACGCCGAGGGAGACCATCGACGACGGATCCCCGCTCGCCACGATCGGGACCTGACCGGGCAGCCGGCGGGCGCCGTCGTCGGGGGATCTCAACGGCGGATGGCCGACAGGACGACGTCCGCGGCCGCCCGCCCGGCGGCGGCCGCCGACGCGTTGTCCGCGACCCAGGCCGAGACGCGCCGCGCCCGGCCCTCCTCCACGGGGGTGGTCAGCGCCGCGACCATCTGCTCCGCGACCGAGGCGGGATCGTGGTCAGCGACCCAGCCGAGGTCGTGCGCGGCGATGTCGTCCCGCGCCGGCCCGGGGCCCGCGTAGACGACCGGCACCCCAGAGGCCCACGCCACGTACGCCTTGGTCGGGTATGCGAGGTCGTAGCCGATGCCGGGCCGGATCGCGACGAGCGCCGCGGTCGCGCCGCGCTGCCACCGCGCCGCCTCCCGCCGCGGGACGAGGCCCTTGAGGTCGACGGCGCCGTCCGGCAGGTTCGCGGCGAGCCGGGTCAGCTCCGGCCATGCGCTGCCCTGGCCGATGAACACCACGCGCGCGTCCGGGACTCGTTCCAGGACGGCCGGCAGCGCACGGAGGAAGACGTCCGCTCCCTGCCACTCCGACGCCGTCCCCGCGTACAGCAGGTACGGCCGGCCGCCGGGATCGTCCGGGCCCGGGGCGCCCGGGCCGAGCGGCATGAAGGTCTCGGTGTCCGCTCCCCCACGGACCACGACGACGTCCCGCGCGCCGAGCTCCTCCGCGCGCGCGGCGACCTGGTCCGAGACCGCGATCGCCCTCACGGCGCCCCGCAGCACGGCCGACTCCACCCGGGCGAGCGCCGCCACGACCGGGGCCGGGGCACCCGTGGCCGCGGCGGCGTCGGA
This sequence comes from Actinomycetales bacterium JB111, assembly GCA_900163555.1. Lineage (GTDB taxonomy): Bacteria > Actinomycetota > Actinomycetes > Actinomycetales > Actinomycetaceae > JB111. Next base: position 14,490 of record FUHX01000018.1, read on the forward strand.
CCAGACGTCCGGGACGTACGCGACGTACGGGCGTCGTCGGGCGGCCGCGACCGCCCGGACCACGAGGCCCGTGGTGGGCGGGGGCTCGACGACGTAGACGTCCGGCGCCGGGTCCTTCAGCAGGCGGTGCGCGAGCGGGATGTCGAAGGACATGTACGGCACGTAGCCGCGGAGGTAGCCCTCGGAGTCCCGCAGGACGGGGGCGCGGGAGATGCTCGTGCCCGGCGGGTCGTCGATGGCGGCGTAGGCGGGGGGCCTGGCCGTGAGCACGCGCGTGGCCGCGCCGGCGGCCCGCAGCCCCGATGCGAGCGCCGACAGGCGGAACGAGGCGGCGGCGGGCTCCGGGTCCCAGATGCGGGACGCGATGGTCACGCGGGGGCGTCGCTCAGGCATGGGATCCATTGTGACGGCCGACGGCGACCGGTCGCGCCAGGCGCGTCCGGTTCCGGAGGTGTGCCGGGCGAGCACGTCCGGTGTGCCGGGCGGGTCCGGTTCCGCCGGGTGCGTCAGACGCACTCGGTGCGCTCGGCGAGCCGGGCGGCGCCGGTTCCGCCCGGTGCGCCGAATGCACCCGGTTCACCCGGTTCACCCGGTTCCGTCGGTGTGCCAGGCACGTCCGGTTCCGTCGGTGTACCAGGCACGTCCGGTTCCGTCGGTGTACCAGGCGCTCCCGCCTGCCCCGGCACCCGGCCGGGGACTCAGGGACCGGATCAGTCGTCGATCTCGACGATCTCGGCCGTGGCGGCGTCGACCGTGATCTCCAGGTCGTCCCCGCCCTCTGCGGTGACCACGTCGAACGTGAAGACCTGGGCGCCGTCGTCGGTGTCGAGTGTCCACTCCACGACCGCACCGGCCCGCTCGGCGAGTGCGGTCTGCATGGCGTCGGCGACGTCCACGGTGACGGCATCGACGTCGAGGACGTCGTCCGCATCGGCGTCGGAGTCCGGGTCCGCGCTCTCGGCAACCACCTCACCCGTGGTCGCGTGGACGTCCACCTCGTACTCGCCGGCGGCGTCGGACTGCAGCTCGATCGAGTACGCGTAGTCGCCCGCGCTGCGCTTCCAGTCGAGCTCGACCGAGGTGACGTCGCCGTCGAAGCGTTCCAGCGCGGTCGCCACGGCGTCCTGCCAGGTGACGTCGAAGGTCGTCGTCGCCAGGTCGACGTCGTTCGGGTCCGGCAGCGGGATGTCCGACGACGAACCGTCGGACGGTGCGTCACCGCTCCCGGCGTCCGACGATGACTCGTCCCCGCCCGCCGAGCCGCCCGAGGACTCGCTCCCGGTGTCCTCTTCCTCTGCCGGTCCGTCCGGGTCGTCCGAGGGAGCGATGTCGACCCGCGAGGGGCCCTCGTCCGCAGGGGTGGTGGCGTCGTCGTCGGACGAACCGCAGGCGGCGAGCGCGAGCGAGCCGGCGAGCGCAAGGGCCAGTCCTGACGCGCGACCGATTCCAGTTCCGGTGCCGCCGGCTGCCCGGGCGGCGGTCATGTGGATCTTCATCGGCCTAGTCTCACAGATAGTGGCCGTGGTGGCATGGCGAGCCGTGGCTGGCCGGTCACGCGGTCACGCGGTCACGCGGTCACGCGGTCACGCGGTCACGCGGTCACGCGGTCACGCGGTCACGCGGTCACGCGGTCACGCGGCGAGGCTTCGCACGGGCCTCAGCGGCGGCAAAGCGATGTCCGCCAGCTGCTCGCGGATCTTCGCGACCACGGAAGCGTGATCGGTCAGCTCGTCGGCCGTGAACCGGACGAGCCGGTCCCTGGTACCGGTGATCGAGAGCTCGCGCTCGCGCTCCCGCCGCATCGTCTCCGACGTGGCATCCGCACTACCGCGGCCGTACTTGATGCGGCCGTCGAACTCGATGTGCAGCCAGATCGTCCTGCCGTCCGGGCGGCGCCCGATGGGGATGGCCAGGTCGGATCGGTACCGCTGCCCGCCGATCCGCACCTCGACCTGGAGCTCGACCGACGTGAATCCCGCGAGAAGCAGGATCCACCTCAGGCGGGTCTCCCAGGGGGACTCCGCCCACGGCGACGCGTGCTCGATCACCGCGCGCGCACGGCGGATGCCAGGGCTGCCGGGCGGAAGTCGACCCAGCATCTCGAGCAGATGGTTCTTCAGCTCGGTGGCCCGCGTGTCCGTACGCTCGCGCTCCCCCAGGTATGCGCGGGTGGCCACGGAGAGGAAGTGGTCGAGCGGGATCAGCGCCTCGCCCGGGTGCGAGAAGCGCGCGATGTCGAGCACGGTCCGGTCGATCGTCGTGACCGGAAGGCCGGCTGCTGCGTCTAGATGAGACTCGGGAATCACCGTCCTGTGACGACGCGCCAGCCCGGACGGGTTGCCCGAGCTACCCGGTGGCACGCCGACCTCCACGCACCGTGGTGTCCGCCAGACCCGGAGCCCGTGCAGAATCGCGGCCGACTCCCGAACGAAGGTGTGCGTGAGAGCCATTCCGTCGTGGACGAGCTGGGCCGCAGCAAGGTGCCGCGCACGCGCGATCGCGTGGGGCTGCGCGTTCTTCGGCAGGGCGACGTAGGAGTTGCGCCGCAGCCTGTGCAGTCGGTGGCTGTCGTCCGCGGTCGCATACGCCTCGGCCTGCCTCGAGGACAGACAGATCGGAATCCTCGGCGGGACGAGCTTCGACGGACGGCGCATGGGTCCACCCTGCAGGGAACACTGACCCGGCGTCGGAGTTATCAACAGGTCGCCGACGCGATCACCGTCGGCAGCGTGGTCCAGACGGCGCGTTCCACGGGGACCTCGAGCGGGCAGAAGCACCGAGTGGAGGGGCAAGCCATCGAGTGGAGGGCCTATACACCCTCCACTCGATGGCTTGGCCCTCCACTCGATGAAGAAAGGGAAGGGGAAGCGATGTGGCCGCGGAAATACAGCACCCGCCGGCTGGCAGCCCCCAGCCCTACAGCTGGACGGCCTCGCCGGTGTCGGCCGCCGCCAGGATCGCCTCGACCACCTCGAGCGTGTGCACGCCCTCGGCCATGGAGACTGCCAGGTCGCTGACCCCGTGGATCGCGTCCCGGAACCGCTCCTGCTCCACGCGCAGGGGCTCGCGCTTCGGGATCGCGTACCGCGTCACGTCGCCCTCGGAGACGCCGCGGAAGTTGGCCACCGCGTCCCACTCGGTCGGCACGGTGCCGTTGGCGTAGAACGTGAGGTCGATGTTCAGCGTGTCCGCCACGAGCGCCCCGCGCTCACCGGTGACGACCGTGCGCCGCTCCTTGAACGGGGACAGCCAGTTCACCGTGTGGCCGACCATCGTGCCGTCGGCGAGCTGACCGGTCGCCAGCACCATGTCCTCGAACTCCCGGCCCGACCGGTGCGTGGTCCGCGCGTAGATCGACGCGTACGGCGAGCCGGCGACAAAGGCCGCGAGGTCGACGTCGTGGGTGGCGAGGTCCTTGACCACGCCCACGTCGGAGATGCGCGCCGGGAACGGGCCCTGGCGGAACGTCTGGATCTGGTAGATCTCGCCGAGGAAGTTCTCCGCGATCTTCTCGCGCAGCGCCACGATCGCCGGGTTGCACCGTTCCACGTAGCCCACGGCGCCGGTCAGCCCGGCCTCCTCGAAGGCCTCGGCCACGCGGCGGCCGGCGGGAACGTCGTGCGCGATCGGCTTCTCCACCATCGTGTGGACGCCGGCCTCGGCGAGCGCCAGCGCCACCTCCTCGTGGTAGACGGTCGGCACCGCGACCATGGCCGCGTCGATGCCGGCGTCGATGATCGACGCCACGTCCTTGCCGACCGACAGACCCCCGGCGACGCCGAACCGGTCGCCTCCCGGGTCCGCCACGGCCACGAGGTCCATGCCGTCCGTCTCGCGGATCACGCGGGCGTGGTGCCGCCCCATGGCGCCCAGGCCGATGAGCCCGACTCGCAGGTTCTCGCCCGCGCCGCCAGCGCCACCCGCGCCGCCACCCACAGCATCCTCCTGCGAAGCCATCACGCACCCGCCTTCGCGACCGCGTTGACGGCCTCGACGATGCGCTCGAGGTCCCCCTGCGTGAGCGACGGGTGCACCGGCAGGGAGATGACCTGCTGCGCGGCCCGCTCGGTCTCCGGCAGCTCGAGCCCCGGCGCGAACACGGCGAGGGACGGCAGGCGGTGGTTCGGGATCGGGTAGTACACGCCGCAGCCCACCTTGTACTCCTCACGCAGGGCGGTGGCGATGCGGTCGCGCTCAGCCCCGCCGTCGCCGTCGGAGCCCACCCGGATCGTGTACTGGTGGTAGACGTGCTCGGCCCCGGCGGCGACCGCCGGCACCGTCACCCCGGTCAGGTTCGCGGACAGGAACGCCGCGTTGTCCTGGCGCTGCTTCGTCCAGCCGAGCACCTTGCCGAGCTGCACGCGGCCGATGGCGGCGTGGACGTCGGTCATGCGGGCGTTGAAGCCGACGAGCTCGTTCTCGTACTGCTTCTCCATGCCCTGGTTGCGCAGCAGGCGCACGCGGCGGGCGAGGGTCTGGTCCGGCGTCGTGACCATGCCGCCCTCGGCGGAGGTCATGTTCTTGGTCGGGTACAGCGAGAACGCGGCGAACGCGCCGAAGGTCCCGACGGGCGTCCCGTCCAGCTTGGAGGCGTGCGCCTGGGCGGCGTCCTCGAAGATCAGCAGGTCGAACTCGTCGGCGATCGCCTGCAGCTCCGTCATCGCGGCCGGGTGCCCGTAGAGGTGCACGGGCATGATCGCGCGGGTGCGCTCGGTGACGGCCGCGCGCACGGAGGCCGGGTCGAGGCAGAAGTGGTTCGGCTCGATGTCCGCGAACACGGGCGTCGCGCCGGCGAGCGCCACGGAGTTCCCGGTGGCGGCGAACGTGAAGGACGGGACGATGACCTCGTCGCCCTCCCCGATGCCGGCGGCGATCAGCCCGAGGTGCAAGGCGGAGGTGCCGGAGTTGACGGCGATGGCCTCGCGCCCGGGCGTGAGCACGGAGGCGAACTCCTCCTCGAAGGTCTTCACCTCCGGCCCCTGGGCGATCATGCCTGTCTGGAGCACCCGGTCGACGGCGGCCCGCTCGTCATCGCCGATGATCGGCTTGGCCGCGGGAATCATTGCCAGCTCGTCGCTCACGCGATCTCCTCAATCTCGGTCAGCACGCCGTCGGTCTCGGCGTACCTCTGCCCGGTCAACGGGCATGTCCATTCTTCACCGTCCTGGGCCAGCCTGGCCCCGGCCCGACCCACCCATCCGATCCGCCGGGCGGGCACGCCCGCCATCAGCGCGAACTCGGGGACGTCCTTCGTGACAACCGCACCGGCGGCGATCGTGGCCCAGGCGCCGATGGTCACCGGCGCCACGCACACCGCGCGGGCCCCGATCGCGGCGCCCGTCTCGATGGTCACGCCCACGGCCTCCCAGTCGGACGCGGACTTCAGCGAGCCGTCGGGGTTGATGGCGCGCGGGTAGGTGTCGTTCGTGAGGACGGCGGCGGGGCCGATGAACACACCGTCGGCCAGCTTCGCCGGCTCGTACACGAGCGCGTAGTTCTGGATCTTGCAGTGGTCGCCGAGGCTGACGCCGGTCCCGATGTAGGCGCCGCGCCCGACCACGCAGCCCTCGCCAAGGGTGGCGTCCTCGCGCACCTGCGCCAGGTGCCAGACGGACGAGCCGTCCCCGATGGTGGCCGAGTCGGCGACGTCGGCGGAGTCCACGATGCGTGCGGTCATGCGATCCATTCTCCCGTGCGAGGGCCCGCCCATCGGTGAGACGCGCTCACGACGTGCCCGGAGTTCCGTCAGAAGACTGGCCGACCGCCGCGAGCCTGCGACAATGCGACCCATGCCCATCGTGCCACCCGTGGAGGACGCCTGGCTCGTCATCCCCGTCTTCAACGAGCAGTCCGTCATCGGGCAGGTCGTGGCCGAGGCCCGGGCGACATTCCCGCACGTGATCTGCGTGGACGACGCCTCGACCGACTCCTCGGGCGCGCGGGCCGCGGAGGCGGGCGCCGTCGTCGTCACCCACCCGTACAACCTCGGGCAGGGTGCCTCGCTGCAGACCGGGATCGACTACGCACTGAGGCACACGGACGCCGCCTACCTCGTCACGTTCGACGCGGACGGCCAGCACCGCACGATCGACGCCGTCGCCATGGTCGAGCGGGCGCGGGACGAGGGCCTCGCGGTCGTGTTCGGCTCCCGCTTCCTCGACGACCGCACGAAGCCTGGCTTCCTCAAGCGCCTCGTGCTGAAGACGGCCGTGTGGGTGACGAACATGTCGACCGGCATGAAGCTCACCGACGCCCACAACGGCCTGCGCGTCATCCGCCGGGACGCCGCCGCGAAGATCGACCTGGAGCAGAACCGGATGGCGCACGCCACCGAGATCGTCCTGCAGATCGGCCGTACGAAGCTCCCGTGGGCGGAGCATCCGGTCGAGATCATCTACACGGACTACTCGAAGGCCAAGGGCCAGTCCCTGTTCAACTCCGTCAACATCCTGTGGGACCTGGTGGTGAACTGATGTCCGGAGACACGCGAATCATCCAGATCATCCTGCTCGGGGTGGTCGTCGCCTTCACGATCATGCTCACGCGCAGCGGCGCGGGCGCCCGGCACCAGGCGATCCGGCGGCTCGGCCTGCTCGCCTTCGTCGCGGTCGCCGCGCTGTCCGTCGTCTTCCCGAGCGCGGTCACGCACGTCGCGCGCTGGGTGGGGGTCGGCCGCGGCACCGACCTCGTGCTCTACGCGCTGGTCGTCATCTTCTTCGGCTACGTCATCGTCACCGCCCGCGGCAACAACCGGCGCGAGCGCAACATGACCATCCTCGCCCGCAAGATCGCGATCGCCGAGGCCGCCGCCCTCCAGGCACACACCGCTCCCCGCCCGACGCCGCCACCCACCGAGGCCGGCC
>FUHX01000074.1 GCA_900163555.1 Actinomycetales bacterium JB111
ACCACAGATCATCGGCGGTGTCGACGACCACGACACCGAACACGACAGTGGTCCCGCCTGCGACCCGCCGGACGAACCCGAACCCTGGTAGCAGCGCCACACTGCTCTCGCTCCCGCGCCTTCTCCTGCCCCTGCTCTCTGCACTCCGCACCTGCGGGACGGGGGACACTGGGGGCATGTCTGAACCCGCCGGCGTCGTCCTCCTCGCTGCCACACCGATCGGTAACGCCGGTGACGCGTCGCCCCGACTGCGGGCCGCCCTCGAGACCGCCGAGCTCGTCGCAGCGGAGGACACGCGCCGGCTGCACGACCTGGCGCGTCGGCTGGAGGTCACCGTCGGCGGCAAGGTCATCAGCCTCTACGAGCACAACGAGGAGGCACGGTCGGCGGACCTCGTCGAGGCGGCAGCGGGCGGGGCGACCGTCCTCGTCGTCACCGACGCCGGGATGCCTGCCGTCTCCGACCCCGGCTACCGGCTCGTCCGCCACGCCATCGACGCCGGCGTGCGCGTCTCGGCACTACCCGGACCGTCCGCCGTGCTCACCGCGCTCGCCCTCTCCGGGCTTCCCACCGACCGGTTCGCCTTCGAGGGCTTCCTTCCTCGCAAGGCAGGCGACCGCGCCAAGATCCTCAAGAGCCTCGCCGACGAGCCGCGCACCACCGTCTACTTCGAGGCGCCCCACCGCCTTGCAGAGGCGGTTGCCGCGATGGCCGAGGCCTTCGGGACGGACCGACCGGCCGCCGTCGCCCGGGAACTCACCAAGACGTACGAGGAAGTCCGTCGCGGCCCCCTCGGCGACCTCGCCGAATGGGCGCAGGGCGACGTCCGCGGGGAGATCTGCATCGTCGTGCAGGGCGCGCCACCGAAGAGCGTGACCGTCGAGGACCACGTCGCCGAGGTGCTCGAGCTCGCCGGCACGATGCGCCTCAAGGACGCCGCGGGCGAGGTCGCGGACGCCACCGGGCTCCGTCGGAACGAGCTCTACGCCGCCGCGCTCGCCGCGCGGCAGTCGCACGACGACGCGAACGGCTGAGCGGCTCCCGCTCCGATGGATCGAAGCCCGCTCAGTGAGCGAGCAGCGCCTGCTCCGACGTCTCGAGCTTCACGCCGCGCGCCGCGAGCAGCTCACGCGCCGCCTCGCCCTGCTCGGCCGACACGGGGACGGTGAGGTCGGTGAAGACGCGCACCGGCATACCGCACTTGCGGGCGTCGAGCGCGGTCTCCTTCACGCAGTGGGACTCGGCGATCCCGACGATGTCGAGGCAGCCGACGTCGTACATGTCGAGCACCTCGGCGAGGGTGCGCCCCTCGTCGTCGACGCCCTCGAATCCGGAGTAGGCGGCCTCGTACGCGCCCTTCTTCACGCTCGCGTCGATGTCGACGTCGTCGAGCGCGGGGTGCAGCTCGGCCTCGTCCGTGCCGGCGACGCCGTGCGGCGGCCAGGTGTCGACGAAGTCGGGGGACTCGGAGAAGTGACCACCCGGATCCACGTGCCAGTCCTGAGTCGTGATGATCGCGGCGTAACGGTCGCGATTCGCGGTGGCGAAGTCCGCCACGCGCTGCGCGACGTCGTTCCCACCCGCCACGGCGAGGGCGCCACCCTCGCAGAATGTCGGCTGTACATCGACTACCAGCAGTGCACGCCGCTTGCGGCTGCCGCGGTCGCCCTTCATCGCTTGTCTCCTTGTGGCATCGGGACTTACTGCCGCGCCATCCTGCCACTGTCCGGCGAAAATGCCACCTCGAGAAGCGAACTACCCTGGTCGCATGACCCACATCCTGTCCGCGGCGGCCTGGCCGTATGCCAACGGGCCCCGCCACATCGGCCACGTCGCCGGCTTCGCGCTCCCCGCCGATGTCTTCAGCCGCTACGCACGAATGGCCGGCCACGACGTCCTGCTGGTCTCGGGGTCGGACGAGCACGGGACGCCGATCCTCATCGCCGCCGACGAGGCGGGAATGAGCGCGCAGGAGCTCGCGGACACGAACCACCGCCTCATCGTGGAGGACCTCGTGGCGCTCGGCCTGAGCTACGACCTCTTCACGCGCACCACCGCGGGCAACCACCACAAGGTGGTGCAGGAGATGTTCGAGAGCGTCTACGCCAACGGCTACTTCATCGAGCAGACGACGTACGGCGCGGTCTCGCCGTCGACCGGCCGCACCCTGCCCGACCGCTACATCGAGGGCACCTGCCCGATCTGCGGCGCGGACGGCGCGCGGGGCGACCAGTGCGACACGTGCGGCAACCAGCTCGACCCGCACGACCTCATCAACCCCCGCTCCCGCATCAACGGCGAGACGCCGGAGTTCATCGAGACCCAGCACTTCTTCCTCGACCTGCCCGCCCTCGCCGAGGAGCTGGGCCGCTGGCTCGACGAGCGTGAGGCCTCGGGCACCTGGCGCCCCAACGTCATCCGCTTCAGCCAGAACATCCTCAAGGACATCCGCCCCCGAGCGATGACCCGCGACATCGACTGGGGCATCGCGGTCCCGCTCGACGGCTGGCGCGAGAACCCCACGAAGAAGCTCTACGTCTGGTTCGACGCCGTCATCGGCTACCTGTCCGCCACGGTCGAGTGGGCGCGCCGCAGCGGCGACCCGGACGCGTGGCGCGCCTGGTGGAACGACCCCGACGCCCTGTCGTACTACTTCATGGGGAAGGACAACATCACCTTCCACTCCCAGATCTGGCCGGCCGAGATGCTCGCCTACTCCGGCCGCGGCGACAAGGGCGGGAAGCCCGGCCCGCTCGGCGACCTCAACCTCCCCACCGAGGTCGTCAGCTCGGAGTTCCTCACGATGGAGGGCCGCAAGTTCTCCAGCTCGAAGCGCATCGTCATCTACGTCCGCGACATGCTCGCCCGCTACCAGGTGGACGCCTTCCGCTACTTCGTCGCCGCCGCGGGCCCCGAGTCCCACGACGTCGACTTCACCTGGGCGGAGTTCGTCCGCCGCACGAACGGCGAGCTCGTCGCGGGCTGGGGCAACCTGGTCAACCGGACCGCATCGATGATCGCGAAGAACGTCGGCGAGGTCCCCGCCCCCGTGGAGTCGGAGACCACCGACGAGGACCGCGCGCTGCTCGCGCAGATCCGCGACGGGTTCGACCGCGTGGGCGAGCTCATCTCCACGCACCGCCAGCGCGCGGCGATCGCGGAGGTCATGCGCCTCGTCGGCGAGTCGAACACCTACGTCACGCGGACCGAGCCGTTCCGGCTGAAGTCCGACGATGAGCGCCCGCGCCTGCTGACGGTGCTGCACACGCTCGCGCAGGCGGTCAGCGACCTCAACGTGATGATCTCGCCCTTCCTCCCGCACTCGTCCAACGCGGTGGACCTCGCCATCGGCGGCTCGGGTGAGATCCAGCCGATGCCGCGCATCGACGAGGTCGACGACCTCGAGAACGACCGGCGCTACCCGATCATCACGGGCGACTACACGGGGCGCGCGGGCTGGGAGAGCCGGCCGGTCGCCGTCGGGAGCCCGGTCGGCAGGCCGACCCCGATCTTCGTCAAGCTCGACGAGGAGCAGGTGGTCGCCGACGAGCTGGACCGCCTCGGCCTCGGCTCGGCCCCGGCGGCCGAGTGAGCGCGGGCGTGCGCGCGGGGAAGGGCACCGGTTCGGGCAACCAGGACACCGGCAGGAGCAACGGCGGCACGGGATCGGGCACCGGAAGGACCGGCACCGGCAACGGGACCACCAGCAAGGCCAAGAAGGACCGCGGGTTCCCGCCGGCGGAGTCCCCGCTGCCGGGTGCGGTGGTCGACAACCACACGCACCTTCCCCTGCTGGCCCCGGACGGCTCGCCCCTCGACCCCGACGACCCCGGGATCCCGGGCGGGGCCGACCCGATCGACACCGACACTCAGATCGCGCGGGCGGGGGAGGTCGGGGTCGTCGGCATGCTGTCGGTGGCGTGCGACGTCCCGTCGCTGGCCGGAACGGTCCGGCTCGCCCACGAGCACGCCGAGATCGGCGCCGCCGTGGCGATCCACCCCAACGAGGCGGCCCTGCACGCGAAGGTCCTCGACGTCGCGCCCGACGGGCTCGACGCCGACCTGCGCGAGCATCACGACCTCTCGCCGGCCGAGGCTCTCGAGCGGGTCGCTCAGCTCGCGAGCGACGACCGGGTCGTGGCCATCGGTGAGACGGGGCTCGACTTCTTCCGCACGGCGGCCGGCCGTGGGCACGACGCCCAGGTCGCCTCCTTCCGCGACCACCTGGCCCTCGCCCGCGAGCTCGGCAAGGCCGTGCAGATCCACGACCGCGACTCGCACGACGAGGTCACCGACATCCTGCTGCGCGACGGCGCCCCCGAGCGCACCGTCTTCCACTGCTTCTCGGGCGGGGAGAAGCTCGCCCGCGCGTGCGCGACCCACGGCTGGTACGTCTCCGTGGCGGGTCCGGTCACGTTCACGAAGAACGACGCCCTGCGGGACGCGATCGCGCTCGTGCCGGAGGAGCTCCTGCTCGTCGAGACCGACTCGCCCTACCTCACGCCGGCCCCCATGCGTGGCCGGCCCAACGCCAGCTACGTCATGACCCGCACCGTCCGGGCGCTCGCCGAGATCCGCGGGACGGATCTCGAGCGGCTCTGCGAGCGACTGACCGCCACCTCGGGCGAGGTCTACGGCGCGTTCTGGCGTGCGGCCTGAGCCCGCGATCGTCGTCGGGGCAGGGGCCGGACCCGGCCCCCTGCCGAGGTTCGGTCACGAACCGGCCACGGACCGACGTCGGGCCTATAGCACCCCCGATCCCGTACCCCGCGCCACAATCGGCGCGTCCGCGCAGTGACATCGGCCTCAGGACCTCCGACTCTGGTTGTCGGAAGATCACGGAACGGTTACGGTCGAACAGCCCCCGGCACCCAATGAAACGGATTCACCCGTGACCAGTTCTACGACCACTCGCCGCGCCGCGCGGTTCCAGCGCCATCAGCGCGTTGTCCTCGCGTCCGTGCTCGCGGGAGGCGCCCTCGTGATCACCGGCGGCGTCGTCGCGGCGAACGTCGGGCTCGGAGCGGACGGTTCGTCCGCGGCCGGGGCCGCGATCGTCGAGCCCGTCGACCGTGACGGCGCGGCCGCCCGCTCCGTCGCCGAGCGACTCTCGCTCGACGAGGACGGCGCCCAGACGACCTACACGGTCGAGGTCGACGGCGAGACCTTCACCTTCACCTCCGCGCAGGACACCCTCGCGGCCGCCCTCTCGGACGCCGGCATCCAGGTCGGCCCCGACGACGAGGTGTCCGCCCCCCTCAACGGTCCCGTCACCGACGTGGTCATCACCCGCGTGAACGCGGACACGGTGACCGAGGAGGAGATCGACGCCCACGAGACGGTCGAGCAGGAGACCGACGAGCTGTACGAGGGCGAGACCCGCGTGCAGACCGAGGGCGTCGACGGCCGCGTCGTCAACACCTACCGCGTCACCAGCACGGGCGGCGAGGAGACCGGGCGCGAGCTCGTCGCCTCCGTGGCCGTGGACGAGCGCGTGGACGAGGTCGTACTCGTCGGCACCCGCGAGCGCGAGCCGGTCCAGGCCGCGCCCGAGCCGGAGGAGCCCGAGACCGCGCCCTCGACCGAGACCACCGACGAGCCGGCGGTCACCGAGGAGCCCGAGACGACCGAGACCGCCCCCGCGTACACGGGTGGCGACCCGCGCGGCATCGCGCAGTCGATGATGCAGTCCCAGTACGGCTGGGGTGCGGACCAGTTCTCGTGCCTCAACACGCTGTGGAACAACGAGTCCGGCTGGAACCCCTCGGCGTCGAACCCGAGCTCCGGCGCGTACGGGATCCCGCAGGCCCTCCCGGGCAGCAAGATGGCCGCCGCCGGCGCCGACTGGCGCACGAACCCGGCCACGCAGATCTCCTGGGGCCTCAGCTACATCTCCGGCCGCTACGGCACCCCCTGCGGCGCGCTCTCCGCGCAGAACGCCCAGGGCTGGTACTGATCGAGCCGGCTCAGACAGGACCGGTGCTGACAGCAGTCCCCGCACCACGCGCGAAGGCCGCCAGGCACGTCCTGGCGGCCTTCGCCGCCCCTGTCCACGCCGTCTCTGCCCACGCGCTCCGGCCAACTAGGCTGTGCTCTCGTGAGTGAATCCGCCGCCGTCAGCCTGCTGGGCGCCTCCGACGTCCGCGCGCTCGCCGGCCGGCTCGGGGTCCGCCCCACGAAGACGCTCGGCCAGAACTTCGTGCACGACGCCGGGACCGTCCGCCGCATCGTGCGCACCGCGGGCGTCCGGCCGGGTGAGCGGGTCCTCGAGATCGGTCCCGGGCTCGGCTCGCTCACGCTCGCGCTGCTGGAGGCCGAGGCGGACGTCGTCGCGGTCGAGATCGACCCGCCGCTGGCGACCGCGCTGCCGCAGACCGTCGCCGAGTTCGCGCCGTCCGCCGCCGGCCGCCTCCAGGTCGTCGAGTCGGATGCCATGCGGCTCGCGGACCCGGGCCTCCTGCCCGGCGAACCCCCGACGGCGCTCGTCGCCAACCTCCCGTACAACGTGGCCGTGCCGGTCCTGCTCACCGCTCTCGAGCACCTGCCGAGCCTCGAGCGGGTCCTCGTCATGGTGCAGGCGGAGGTCGCCGACCGGCTCGCCGCCGGGCCCGGCAGCCGCACCTACGGCGTGCCGTCGGCGAAGGCCGCCTGGTGGACGCGCGCCGAGCGCGCCGGGACCATCGGCCGCCAGGTCTTCTGGCCGGTCCCGAACGTCGACTCGGCGCTCGTCCGCCTCACGCGGCGCGACCGGCCGCCGGCGCCGGCGGAGCTGCGGGCGGCAACATTTGCCGTCGTCGACGCCGCCTTCGCCCAGCGGCGCAAGACGCTGCGCTCCGCGCTCGCCACGTGGGCGGGGTCCGCCGCGGCGGCCGAGGAGATCATCCGCGCCGCCGGCGTCGATCCGTCGGCGCGCGGGGAGCGGCTCGGCGTCGAGGACTTCGCGGCGATCGCGGCCGCGCGCGCGGGCGTGGCCGAGAGTACGGATGTGCACGTGACCGCGGACGAGGCCCCGACGACGAAGGACGCCTCGTGACCGCCGGCGCCTCTCCGACCGGCGCGGCCCCGAGCGCCGGACGCCGGCGCGCGTCCGCATCCGGCTCCGGCCCCAACCCCGGCCCCGTCAGCGTTCGGGCTCCCGGGAAGATCAACCTGTCCCTGCGCGTCGGCCCGCCCGGCGTGGACGGCTTCCACCCGCTCGTCACCGTCTTCCAGGCCCTCGGCCTCGGCGAGACCGTCACGGCGAGCCCGGCGCCGGCCGGCGAGACCGGTATCTCGCTCGAGGCCGCCGCCGCGACGAGGCCCGACCGGGTGGCCACCCCCGCCGTCCAGCCGACCCCCGCCGTCCAACCGACCCCCGGCGCCGCCACGACCGCCGGCGTCCCGCTCGACCGCACGAACCTCGCGGCGCGCGCGGCCGAGGCTGTCCGCCGGGCGGCCGGGGTCGACCACGGCGTGCACCTGTCGATCGCCAAGGAGATCCCGGCGGCCAGTGGGATGGCGGGCGGCAGTGCGGACGCCGCCGCGGCGCTCGTCGCGTGCGACCGACTGTGGGGCACGAACCTCGGCGCCCGGACGCTGCACGCGCTCGCCGCGGAGCTCGGGTCGGACGTCGCGTTCCCGCTCGTCGGGGGCAGCGCGCTCGGTACCGGCCGCGGCGAACGCCTCGTCGCCCTGCCCGACACCGGCTCCTGGCACTGGGTCATCGCCACCCAGGCGACAGGCCTGACGACCCCCGAGGTCTTCCGCGTCTTCGACGACCTCGGCGGGTACGGCGCCGCACACGCCGCGAGCCTGGCCGCCGCCGCGACCGCCCGGGCCGGCGATCCCCTCGGCACCGCCCCGGCCGCCTTCGCCCCCGCCAC
>FUHX01000013.1 GCA_900163555.1 Actinomycetales bacterium JB111
GCGTCTGATGTGTATAAGAGTCAGCGCCCGACCAGTGCCCGGCATGTGAGACGTCGGACGCATTCCTCCCGCCACGCCGTCGGCCGTGGTTTTATTGAATAGTCAACTTCACGGCGCGGCTCCGGCCGCGCCATAGTTCTGGGAGAACCGTGCTGAACCCCTGGCACCTGACCACGCGCCTCGACGTCGACCTGTGTCGCCGCTCGACGATGACGTGTCGTCGGTGCGCCCGCATGCACGGCTGACACTTCCCGCGCGCCCATCGCGCGCCCCACGCCCGGCCGGGCGGCCACGGAACAGGCCCCCGCGACGACGGCGACCACCACCCTGCGCTGCTCGCCCACCGGCGTGCCGCCGTGGGCACACCCCACCGGCCTCCCGCCCACCGGTACACCGCCGCCGGCTCCCGCCCACCAGGGCCTGCCTGTGACGACCGGGCCGCCGCACGCATCGACGATCTCCCACCGAAAGGCACCCCTGTGTCCACCACCTCCACCGCGCCCCGGCGTCGGCTCAAGCTGCCGTCCTTCAGCGCTCAGATCCTGCTGGGCCTCGTGCTCGGCGTGCTGCTCGGCTGGCTCGCGCTCAGCCTCGGCACCGGCGCGGACGAGGAGCCGAACGCGCTGACGACCACGCTCGCCACGATCGGCTCGACGTTCGTCGGCCTGCTCCGCGCGATCGTCCCGCCGCTGGTCTTCCTCGCGATCGTCACGTCGATCGCCAACCTCCGGGGCATCGCCAACGGTGCGCGCCTCGCGGCCCAGACGCTCATCTGGTTCGCCGTCACGGCGCTCATCGCGGTCGCGATCGGCACGGCGCTCGGCCTGCTCCTCGAGCCCGGCGCCCACTCCGGCGTCGACGCCGCGGCCGCCGAGGCCCCGGGACGCACGGGCAGCTGGCTCGACTTCCTCGGCGGCATCGTGCCCGCCAACTTCCTCGGCCTCGAGATCAACGGCGGCCTCGACCGCGCGGCGGACGGCACCATCACCGGCCTCAGCGCCGGCCCGAGCTTCAACATCCTGCAGATCCTCGTGCTCTCGCTCGTCGTCGGCGTCGCCGCCCTCAAGGTCGGCGAGAAGGCGGACGCCTTCCTCAGCTTCTCCGCATCGCTGCTCGCGGTCGTCCAGAAGGTCCTGTGGTGGATCATCCGCCTCGCCCCGATCGGCACGGTCGGCCTCATCGGCAACGCGATCGCCACCTACGGCTGGTCCTCGCTCGGCCAGCTCGGCACCTACACGATCGCCATCTACATCGGCCTCGCGCTCGTCCTGTTCGCTGTGTACCCGGTCCTGCTGCGCGCCCATGGCCTGTCGGTCGTCCGGTACTTCCGCGGCGCCTGGCCGGCGATCCAGCTCGCGTTCGTCTCCCGATCGTCGATCGGCACCCTGCCGGTCACGCAGCGCGTGACCGAGCGCAACCTCGGCGTCCCGCGCGCCTACTCGGCGTTCGCCGTCCCGCTCGGCGCGACGACCAAGATGGACGGCTGCGCCGCGATCTACCCGGCGATCTCGGCGATCTTCGTCGCCCAGTTCTTCGGCGTCGACCTGGCGGTCACGGACTACCTGCTCATCGCCTTCGTGTCCGTCGTCGGCTCCGCGGCGACCGCGGGCGTCACCGGCGCGACCGTCATGCTCACCCTCACCCTGTCCACGGTGGGCCTGCCGCTCGAGGGCGTGGGCCTCCTCCTGGCGATCGACCCGATCCTCGACATGGGCCGCACCGCCGTGAACGTCGCGGGCCAGGCACTCGTGCCGGTCATCGTGGCCAAGCGCGAGGGCATCCTCGATATCGACCAGTACAACCGGGCCAGCTCCGAGGACCTCTTCACCGAGGACGCCCCGGCCGGGGACAGCGCAACGGAGGCCCCGGCCGCCGGGTCGGCCACCGCCGACGAGCCGGCCTCCGGCGAGACGGACGCGGACCTCGCGCCGACGTCGGGGGACGTCCCCGACGCCGGCCGCGCGGGTGAGGAGGAGCCGGCCCTGCGCCGCTGACCGTCCCCATCCCGTCGGCCCTGCGGCCGGGCTTCGAGCCCGGCCGCGGGGCCGACGCGCGGCGTCGGGGCGCCCATGCGCGCCGCCGTGCGTCACGGGAGGTCCGGGCAGCGCCTAACCTGAGGCCATGAGCGACGCCGAGACCACGTACCTCGTCATCGACGGGGAGAACATCGACGCGACCCTCGGGGTCAGCATCCTGGGCCACCGCCCGAACCCCGAGGAGCGACCGCGGTGGGACCGTGTCCTCACGCGCGCGGGCGAGACGTGGGGCGGCGAGACGAAGGGCCTGTTCTTCCTCAACGCGACGTCGGGCAACCTGCCCACGACGTTCATCTCCGCGCTGCTCGCGATGAACTGCCGCCCGATCCCGCTGGCCGGCTCCGCCACGGAGAAGGTCGTCGACATCGGCGTGCAGCGGATGCTCGAGGCGGTCCTCGAGCAGGGGCACGGCAACGTCCTCCTCGTCTCCCACGACGGCGACTTCCTCCCCCAGGTGGAGCAGCTGCTGGACGCCGGGCACAAGGTCGGCGTCATCGCCTTCCGCGAGTTCCTCAACGGCGACCTGGCTGCGCTGTCCGGCAAGGGCATGCGGATCCTCGACCTCGAGGACGACGTCCACGCCTTCACCGCCCCCCTGCCCCGCGTCCGGATCATCCCGCTCGAGTCCTTCGACCCGATCCAGTTCCTCTGAGGCGACCACTCGCCGTCGGGGGGTTCCAGGGACCTCCCAGCAAACCCCCAGGGTGAAGGAGGACGATGGGGGCATGACGCCCGACGCCGGATCCGACGCGCCCGCCGAGGCCCACCTGCTCGTCGTCGACGACGAGCCCAACATCCGCGAGCTGCTCACCGCCTCGCTGCGCTTCGCGGGCTTCCAGGTCACGCCCGCGGCCGACGGCAACGAGGCGCTGCGGAAGGCGGCGGACAAGGAGCCGGACCTCGTCGTCCTCGACGTCATGCTGCCCGACATGGACGGCTTCACCGTGCTGCGCAGGCTGCGTGTGAACGACCCCAACCTGCCGGTGCTGTTCCTCACCGCCCGGGACGACCTCTCGGACAAGGTGCACGGGCTGACGGTCGGCGGCGACGACTACATCACCAAGCCGTTCAGCCTCGAGGAGGTCGTCGCCCGGATCCGGACCGTCCTGCGCCGCGCGGGAGTGGCCGGGCCGACCGAGGACCCGGTGCTGCGGTACGCGGACCTCGAGATCGACCAGGACGCCTACGAGGTACGGCGCGCGGGCGTCACGGTCAACCTCGCGCCGACCGAGTTCAAGCTGCTGCGCTACCTCATGGACAACGCGGAGCGCGTGGTCTCCAAGGCGCAGATCCTCGACCACGTGTGGGAGTACGACTTCAACGGCGAGGCGACGATCGTCGAGTCCTACATCTCCTACCTGCGCCGGAAGATCGACTCAGCCGAGCACCTCGGGCTCACCGGCGCTGCCGCGGAGTCGCTCGAGCCCCTCATCCACACCCGCCGCAACTTCGGGTACGTCCTGCGACGGCCGAGCGCCCGCTGACCGGTCCGCATGCAGATCACCCAGCGCCCCGCGGGCGCCCAGCAGGGACTGTCGCTGACGGCGCGGCTCGTCGCCGCCACGATCCTCCTGCTCGCGACCGGGCTCGCGATGGCCGGCATCGCGGTCATCACCGTCCTGCGCACCCAGCTCATCGCCCAGATGGACGACAACCTCGCCGTTACGGTCGACACGCTCGCCGATTCCGATCTCGTCGAGATCGAAGGGGAGGTCGACCAGCTCGTCCCCACGCGGTACGCGATCACGATCCAGGTGGACGGCCTCTCCGACCGCACCCGCGCCCACCCCAACACCGAGGCCACGGTCGGCCTGCCGATCATCGAGGAGGCGACCCTCGACGGGCCGGTCACGGTCGCCGGCTCGCATCCCGGCGTCGCGTGGCGGGCACTCAGCATCGCGATCGTCTCCACCGCGACCGGCGAGAAGGTCGGCACGCTGACGATCTCCTCCCCGCTCGACCAGGTCTCGGCCACGATGCAGCAGACCGGGAAGTACGTCGTGCTCATCTCCGTCACGCTCGTCGTGCTCGGCGCGACCATCGGCTTCCTGGCGATCCGCCGCGAGCTGCGCGACCTGAAGTCCATCGAGCGCACGGCCGGGGCCATCGCGGCCGGCGACCTCACCCGACGCGTCGCGCCCGGTCCGCCGGGGACGGAGATCGGGAGCCTGGCGGACTCGCTCAACGCGATGCTCGCCCAGATCGAGATCGCGTTCGAGGCGCGGTCGGCGTCCGAGCGCCGGATGCGGCGGTTCGTCGCCGACGCCTCGCACGAGCTGCGCACCCCGCTGGCGACCGTGCGCGGGTACGCCGAGCTGCACCGCATCGGCGGGGTCCCGGAGTCCGAGGTGCCCGCCGCGATGGGCCGCATCGAGGCGGAGGCCACCCGGATGGGCTCCCTCGTGGAGGACCTCCTCACGCTCGCCCGCATCGACGAGCAGCGCCAGATCGTGCTCTCGCCGGTGGACGTCCGCAACCTCGCGGACGACGCCATCCGCGACCTCAGGGCCCTCGACCCGTCCCGCCCGGCCGCCCTCGCTCCGCTGCCCGACTCGCCGGGGCCGACGATCGTCCACGCCGACGCCGACCAGCTGCGCCAGGTCTTCGCCAACCTCGTGGGCAACGCCGTGCGGCACACGCCTCCCGGGACGCCGGTCGAGATCCTCGTGGGCTTCCGCCGGGGCGCCTTCGCCGCGACGCCCACGCCGCCCGCGACGCAGTCCGGCGCCGCCCCCTCCGCCCCGCACGCCCCGCAGCAGCCCGGCCCGGGGTGGGGGCAGCCGTCGATCGCGGCCTCCGCGCCGAGCGGCCCGCACGCAGGCCCCGTTCCGGGGTCCTCCCCCGCTGCCGGCCCGTCGGCGGCCGGTTCTCCTGCGGCCGGGTCGCCCGCGGCCGGTTCTCCTGCGGCCGGCTCTCCCGGCGCCGACTCCGAGGATCTCGACCAGACGCTCACCCGCTCGCGGTGGGCGGCCGTGGGGCAGCTGGAGTCTGAAGAGGTCGGCGACACGACCGTCCCGAACACCGAGCCGACACCCGCCGGCCCGCGCTCACGGACCGCGCGACGCATACCCGACCGCAGCATCCTCGGCCTGTTCACCGGCCGCCACGGCCGGCAGGCCGAGACCGACCCGCCCGACGGCGACGCGGACGAGGTGTCCTCCTCGCCCCGGGCCGATGGTCGGGTCGGCGACGACGGAGCGGCCGACAGCCGCGAGGCCTGCGCCCGCGAGACCGATACCCGCGCGGACGAGGACACCGGGGGAGGGCACGAAGCGACGACGCGCGACGACGTCAGGGCCTCGGGTCCCGAGCCCATCGGCTCCGGGAGCGCAGACGACGTCGCGCTCACCGTGCGGCGGGAGCCGGGCGATGCGTCCGGCGGCGGGTCCGACGCCGATCCGGACGACACGTCCGGCGACGGGACCGATCCGACCGACGAACCGGACGCGCCGGAGCAGGGCGACGAGCCGTCCGACGGTCCGCACGCGCCGGACCGCGGCGACAAGGAGGCGGGAACCGCCTCCGCCGGGGTGGACAGCGTGGCCGGTCCCGCCGGTGCGACCGACGCGTCCGGTTCGGCCGGTGCGGCCGGCCAGGGCGACTCGGCGCGCGTGCTCCCGGCCGACTTCCGCACGGCCCCGCCGAGCGCCCCGCTCACGGTCGACGCCGTCGTGGTGCGCGTGCAGGACCACGGGCCCGGCATCCCGCCCGACGAGGCCCGCAAGGTCTTCACCCGCTTCTACCGGGTCGACCAGTCCCGCGCCCGCGCCTCGGGCGGCGGGTCCGGCCTCGGCCTGGCGATCGTCGCGTCCGTCGCGGAGTCCCACGGCGGGCGCGCGGACGTCCTGTTCACGCCCGGCGGCGGGACCACGGTCGAGTTCATGGTTCCGGTGGCCGGCCCACCCCTGGCCGCCACGATGAGGACGACGTCGGAGACGCGTCCCCGCGCGGTCTGACCCGCCGCTCCGCAGCATGCTCGGTAGGCCGCTGCCAGACGCGCCACCTGCCCGCAGATCGATGCCTGACCCGCGCGTCGTCGCGTTACCCGCGCGCTGTCGCCTGACCCTCCGCGCCGCCACCTCGCCGCTCCGGCCGCACCCACCCGAACATGCGTCGAGACACCTCGGTCCGGGACGGAACTCGCGAAGTTCCGTCCCGGACCGAGGTGTCTCGATGACGGGTGAGCGCTCAGCACGCCCGCGCGCTCACCGCGCGCGGGCGGTCACCACTCGCGTTCGGTGGGGATGAGCGATCCGGGGTTGAGGTTGCGCCCGGGGTCCGCGGAGGACAGCAGGCCGACCATGAGGTCGAGGCCCGCGGTCGAGATGTCCTGCTCCATCCACGGCGCGTGGTCGGTGCCGACGCCGTGGTGGTGGGACAGCGTGCCGCCGCCGTCGATGAACGACTGCTGGACGACCTCCTTCAGGCGCCAGTACTGGTCGAGCGGCGCCTCGGCCCCCTCGCCCTCCAGCGGCGGGAACGCGAACGTGAAGTACAGGCAGGCGCCCGCGTGGTAGCTGTGCGAGAGGTGGCACATGATGTACCCCTTCACACCGATCTCGTCGTACACGCGGTGCGCGCCGGCGATGACCCGCTCGTAGATGCCGCGCAGCTTCGACCACGGGGCGGCGGTCTCGGAGACGTCGGCAAGCGCGCCGCGGTCGAGCAGGAAGTCCCGGATGTACGGGGTGTCGAACTTCTTCTGGTCGTACATGGCGCCCGGGCCGGTGCCGAGGCCGATGCCGCCGTGCGCGGAGACGATCTTGCCGACCGCCTTGCGCTGGTAGGCCACGTGCTTCGGGGATCCCTCGTAGCCGACGTAGCTGAGGCACACCTCGTTCAGGTCCCAGCCGCGCTTCGCCAGCAGGTCGAAGATCCCGGTGGAGATCTTCCCCTTGATGCCGGTCTGCGCCTTCTGGGTGGCGAGCGAGAACTGGGTCTCGTACGGGTCGGAGACGCGCGTGATCGACGGGTGCACGTCGGACGTCGAGATGGTGCGCATGGCCTCGAGCGCGCTGCCCCAGTTCTGGAACAGGTAGGCGACGACGAGGCGCTTCTCGGGCACGCGGTGCACGTGGATCCAGGCCTCGGTGACGACGCCGAGCCGCCCCTCGGAGCCGATGATCATCTCGCGGACGGACGGGCCGGTCGACGTCGACGGCAGCGGCCGGATCGTGACGACCTTGCCCGGCAGCACGCTGCGCAGGCCGCGCGTGATGTCGGCGATGTCGCCGTAGCGGTCGGACTGCATGCCGGACGACCGGGTGGCGATCCACCCGCCGAGCGTGGAGTGGCGGAAGGAGTCGGGCTGGTGACCCGCGGTCCACCCGAGCGCGGCGAGCTGCTCCTCCAGGTCCGGGCCGAGCACGCCGGCCTGGACACGTGCGAGCCCGGAGTCCTCGTCGATCTCGAGGACCTTGTTCATCCGCCCCATGTCGAGGGAGACGATCGGCCGCTCCTCGTCGGCGGGGGGCGTGAGCGACCCGGAGATGTTGGAGCCACCGCCGAACGGGATGATCACGGCGTCGGCCGCCGTGGCCAGGTCGACGACCTCCCGCACCTGGTCCTCGTCGGCCGGGTAGACGACGACGTCGGGAACGCGCGGCAGGTCGCCGGCGCGGACCTTGACGAGGTCGGAGATGCCCTTGCCGTAGGTGTGGACGACACGATCCTGGTCGTCGGTGACGACGTTTCCCTCGCCGACGGCGGACGCCAGGCCCTTCGCGAGCACGCCCGGCAGACGGCTGGCCGGGACGGAGATCTCGCCGAAGTCGGGCGGCGGGGTGCCCTCGGTCCACAGGTCGAGGCCGACCTTGTCCAGCACGAAGGGGGCGAAGTTCGGCTTGTTCTCGTGCGTGAAGGTCACGCCCTCGACGCCCCACCCCCACCACTTCATGTGCTGGACCTCGGTCACGATGCCTCCTCCTGGCCCCTCGGGCCACTCGTTGCGGACGTGGGACGCGCGACCACGACGTCGGGCGTGCGTGCCTGGTACATGGCGACGACCTGCGCGCGGATGCGGTCGTTGAACTCGCGGATCCGCTCGCCGTTGCGCGGGCGCATCGGCTTGCCGATGACGACCTTCACGGGCGGGCGGCCGCGGGTGGGCCAGTTCTGGCCGACCGGCATGGCCTCGTGGAAGCCGATGAGAGCGACCGGGACGCACGGGATCCGGCGGGTGACGCACAGGGCGGCGACGCCGGGCTTGAAGCGCCCGATCGAGCCGTCGCGCGAGCGCGTGCCCTCGGCGAAGATCAGCAGCGGGACACCGGCGTCCACCAGCCGCGCGGACAGCCCTGCGCGCCGACGGTTCCCGGTGCGGTCGACCGGGTAGGTGTTGAAGAACATCGCGGTGAGCACGCGCACGATGCGCTTCGTGTAGAACGTGTCCCCGGCTGCGGCCGTGGCCACCTTGCCGGCGTGCTGCCACGGCATGATCGCGTGCAGGACCGCCGTGTCGAGGTGCGAGTTGTGGTTCGGCGCGATGACGAACGGGCCGCGGACCTTCTTCAGGTTCTCGCGCCCGACCACGTCGATCTTCGTCATCCCGTGGACGACCGCGTTGAGCGGCCCCTTCTGCGCGAGGACGCGCCCGAAGCGCCAGATCCCCGACGTGTACTGGAGGATGCCGTCCCCGGCCTTGTCGACGACGCGGCCCGCGGCGTTCCTCGCCGCGCTCGCGGCGCGGGCGGGGCGCGCGGGCTCCGGGGGCGCAGACTCCATCGGTAGGGCGCTCATCGCCGACCTCCCTGGATCTTCCGAGAAATGGCCCGCACGGCAAACTTCGGTCCGTGCTCCGCACCGAAGGCGAGGACCTTGTACCGCCACGACGGGATCGACCGGACCTGGCCCCGCTCCGCGGCGTCGAGGGACTCGGTGACGACCTGGTCGACGTCGAGCCAC
The DNA here is from genome assembly GCA_900163555.1 of Actinomycetales bacterium JB111. Classification (GTDB taxonomy): domain Bacteria; phylum Actinomycetota; class Actinomycetes; order Actinomycetales; family Actinomycetaceae; genus JB111. The sequence goes on from FUHX01000013.1 coordinate 8,940, forward strand.
AGCTCGTCCGGGATCTTACCGGTGGACATCCCGGCCCGCTCGTGGAACTCGGTGCGGACCCACCCCGGCATCACGCAGGTGACGGTCACCCCGGTGCCCTCGAGCTCCATGCCGAGGGACTCCGAGTAGCTGTTCACCCACGCCTTGATGGCGGAGTAGTGACCGGTCGCGATCATCCCCGAGATCGAGCCGATCGTGATGATGACGCCGCTCCCCCGCGAGCGCATGGCGCGCGCGGCCGCGGCGCCGGTGTCGAGCACGGCGCGGATCATGAGGTCGATGGCCGCGTGGTGGCTGGACATGTCCTCGGCGGTCAGCGGCGTGTACAGGCCGTGGCCCGCGTTGTTGACGTACACCTCGACCGGCGAGTCCTCGCTGGCGAGGCGCTCGACGACCGTGGCGACGCCGTCGGGCGTGGCGAGGTCCGCGACGACGATCTCGACGTCGACGCCCAGGGCGCGCAGCTCGGCGGCGGTCGACTCGAGGCGCTCCGCGTTGCGGGCGACCAGCACGATGTCGAGCCCGCGCAGCGCGAGGTGGCGCGCGTAGCCCAGTCCGATGCCGGAGGTGCCGCCCGTGACGAGGGCGCGTCCGGTGAGTCGACGCGCGCTCATGCGCGACCTCGCACGGCGCGCCAGACCGGCGCGAGCCGGGACTCGGCGGTCCGGGACCAGGTGACCACCGGCCAGCGCTTGGCCCGCGCGTAGGCGTAGAGGTCGGTGTCGGGGTTGACCGCGGTCGGGTTGCCGACCTGGTCCAGCCAGGCGCGGTCGGCGTAGGCGTCGCCGTAGGCGAACGACGACGACAGGTCCCAGCCGTGCTCGCGGGCCGCCCGGACCAGCCAGGCCGCGCGGGCCTCGCCGACCAGCGGCGAGACCGCGAGGTGACCGGTCCAGTTCCCCTCGTCGTCGACGTCCATCTTCCCGGCGACGATGTGGTCGAACAGGTCGCCGAGCGGCTCGACGAAGACGTCGATCTCGCCGGTCACGAGCACCGTCCGGTGCCCGGCCGCGCGGTGCTCGGCGATGCGGGCGAGCGCCTCGGCGTGCAGGTTCGCGCGCAGCGACGGTGCGAGGCGCTCGGCGACGAGGTCGCGCATCTCCTGCTCGGACCGGCCGGCGTAGCGGCGCATGACGCGGCGGATGAACTCGCCGCGGTCGCGCCGGTCGGCCGTGAGGTAGGTGGGGGCGCTCGCGACGGCGCCGACCATGGCGCCGGGCCAGCGACGCACGCCGCCCTGGAGCTCCGCCCACAGCAGGTGCTCGACCGGCGTGGACCGGGCGATCGTCCGCTGGAGGTCGAAGACGGCGACGACGTCCTCGCGCCTGGGCAGCGCGGCCGCCGAGACCGGCTGCACGCCCGACGACGAGGAGCGGCGCTCGCGCAGCAGTCCCGGGACGTTCGGGATGTGCACGTCCTGGAGATAGACCTGCCAGTCGATCTCGGCGACGTCGAAGCCGTGCTCGACCTTGCGGTCCTCCGGCAGGGCGTCGTGCAGGGTACGCGTGTTGCGGTCGTCGAAGATGACCTCGGTCTGCGTGTACGGCTGGTAGAGGTCCGTGAACTTCCGCAGCGTGCGCAGGTCGCGGCCGGCCTTGTACAGCGTGGACGACCACGAGCGGGTGCGGTCCGAGGCGGGCAGGCGGCGCAGCACGCGGTCGGCGGACTTCACGAGCTGCTCCCGCCGCGTGATGCTCCGCTCCACGGCCGGGCCGTGCGGGAACGTCCAGCGCGGGACCTTGACGACGACGCCCTCGGCGTCGGACAGCGGGTTGGCCTCGAAGTACTCACGGACGAGCTCGTAGAGCCGGCCGAACCGCAGCGGGTTCGTCAGGCCGGAACCCACCTGGTAGTAGTTCGGCGCGCTCGGCTCCGGGGGCGTCGCGGCGGCCGCGAGGATCGCGTTGACGACGAAGTCGACCGGGATGACGTCGAGGATCGAGTCCGCGACGGCCGGGAACTCCGGCAGCATGCCGCGGCCGTAGGCGGCGATGAGCGGGTCCGCCACCTTGAACCCGTCGATCCAGCCCGGGTACGGGTGGCGGAACGCGGACTCGATGATCGTCGGACGGACGACCGACAGGCGGTGCTCGGCGCCCCACGAGGTCTCGGCGACGCGCTCGCCGAGTGCCTTGGTGAACGTGTAGACGTCCGGCCAGCCGAGCGTGCGCGCCCGGTTGCGGCCGGCGTCGACGAGGGACTCGCGGACGAACGAGTTCCGGGCCTCCTCGGCGGCCTCGGAGACCGCCTGGGCGCCGGCCCGGCCGTGCTCCGCCGTCGCGGTGGACAGGAAGGCGGCGAGGCGGCGCGGGTTGCGGGAGTCCTGCTCCGCCCGGTCGAGGGAGGCCCGCGCGGAGTCGAGCTCGACGCGCCAGTCCACCTCGTGCTCGAGGGAGGTCTCCTCGGAGACACCCTTGCGCAGCCCGGCCACGTAGCAGGTCGAGACGTGCACGACGTGCGGGTCCGAGCCGGAGGCGTGGATCTTCTCGTACAGCCCGACGGGGCCGCCGACGTTCGAGGCGAAGGCCTCGTTGATCGGCAGGTCGAAGGACACGGTCGACGCGGAGTGCACGACGACGTCGAGGTCCCCGGGCAGGTCCGGGACGTCGCCGAGGTCCCCCTCGAGGACGTTCACACGGCGGGCGAGCTCGCGGTCCGCGGCCTCGTCACCGACCGACTCGCGCCACGACGCGAAGACCGGCTTGCGGATCAGTCGCTTGATCCGGTCCTCGCCGGAGATCTGGCCGCGCGGGCGGACCAGAACGGTCACGGTCGTGGTCGGGTACGCCGACAGCAGCTTCTCGAGGACCGCCTGCCCGACGAATCCCGTGGCACCGGTGATGAGGATGTGTGCGCCATCCAACGGAAGAGTCACCCTGGCACTCTACTGGGATCGGACAACGGGGAGACGAGTGCGATTCGTCGCGAACCTCACCGGGACGAGACGCAGGAGACGGACCGGATCGGGGCGAGGTCCCCTTCCTCGGGGCGCACCGGGACCGCATTCGGTCTACGATCGGTCGCGCCCGATCGGGGCCGCCGCGTGGGATGGCACGGGCGGTCGCCGAACAGCACACGACGAGGGACTGAGAATCTATGGGCGTCCAGGACGCTCGGCAGTGGCTGCCCGCAGCCTTTGCTCGCAGCGCGGCCGCGGTCGGCGCGACCGCCGACCGCGAGGAGCTCGAGGAGCACGCCCGGGGTCTCGTCGACCGGTGGTCCGGCCAGGAGCGGCACCACCACGGGCTCAAGCACCTCGTCAAGGTCCTCACCGTGGTCGACGAGATCGCCCAGGAGACCCACCACCCGGACCTCGTGCGGCTGGCGGCCTGGTACCACGGCGTCGTCTTCTCGGTCGACGAGAGGCGGGCCTACCGCCGCGCGGCCGGCGAGGACGAGGCCGCGTCGGCCGACGTCGCCGAGGTCGAGCTCGCCGGGCTCGGGGTCCCGGCCGACGCCGTCGCCCGCGTCGGCGAGCTCATCCGGCGGCTGCGCGGGCACGACTGCGACACGCGCGACATCGACCAGCTCGCGCTCGTCGACGCCCACCTCGCGATCCTTGCCAAGAGCCCGCAGGACTACCGCACGTACCGGGAGACCGTCCGCCGCGAGTACTCCCACCTGCCCCCCAGGCACTACCTCCAGGCGCGGATCGCGATCGTCGATCGCCTCCTCGCCCGACGACGGATCTTCGGCTCCCCCATGTGCGTGACCTGGGAGGAGCCCGCCCGGGAGAACCTCACCTCCGAGCTGGCGATCCTCACCGAGGAGCTCGCGGAGCTCGGGCCGGACGGCCCCGAGGGCGACATCTCCGCCGCCGAGCACGAGGCGGCCGTCGAGCCCGAGGTCATCGGGGGTTCGCGGGGCGTGGTCCCGGAGGACGACGGCGCGGGCTCGGGCGACCCGGCGGCCGGCGGTTCGGTGAGCGCCGATCCGGCTGCCGGAGGTTCGATCACCGACGGCCCGGAGGGCCGTGGCCCGTCGGCCGGCGGCTCGGCCACCGACGGCTCGCGCGCGAAGCCGCGGACGACGTCGGCATCCGGCCCTCCCCTCCCCCACGACGGCGCCTCCCGGCGGTTCCCCGTGCTGCCGGGCGGCGGGCCCGAGACCGATCGCCGGCTTGCCGCCGGCGAGCCCGACCCGCTGCGCCGCCCTCCGCACCGCGAGGCGCGGCCCGGGGCCGAGCCCGCCGGCGCGGGCACACCCGGGCCCCGCGGTGAGCGGGACCGGTCGCCGGAGCGCCCGTCGATCGCGGACCGCATCAGGTTCGGGCCCGCGGGGCGAGCGCCGTCGCCGTCCGAGTACAGCACCGGCACCTCCACCCTCGAGTCCGTACCGGACCTGCTGCGCGGCCCGCTCGGCGCTGCCGCCGGACCGGGGAGGAAGGGTGGCCCAGGGAAGCCGTCGGGTCCGGGCGAGACGACCGTCCCGGTTCCGCCGGAGGCACCGCTCCCGTCGGGTCGGGGCCGGCCGGGCGGGCCCGGAGAGGCAGGCGGACCGGCGCTGCCGACCGGCCGTCGGAGCGAGAGCGCGACGAGCGGACGAACGCCCAGCGCCCCCAGCCCCGAGGACACCGAGGAGCGCTCGGGCATGGAGCGCGACCCGGACGACGTCTTCCGACCCCGCCGCCGTCGCTGAACCCCGCGCGGCACGCTGAGCACCTCCCTCACCGGTGGCATTGCCCGACCGTTCCGCACTCCCACCGGGGCTCGGCCGGCCCCTCCCGGAGTGGGCCCACCCATCTCACTCGGCTCCGTGCGCCCACAGGTGACCGCGCTGCCGCCGCGTCCACACCTCGCACAGGCGACCGGGCACCCACGGCCCGGCGGCTCCTAGCGTCGGTCCCGTCGTCGTGCAGGGTGCACGACCGCGGAAGGGGACGGCAATGGCACGGTTTCAGGTCGACAGCGCCGAGGTACAGACTGCGGCGGCGCAGGTGAGGACGACCGCGGGCGCGGTCCGCACGGAGGTCGGCACGATGATGGCGCACCTCCTCACGCTCCAGACCACGTGGACGGGCACCGCGGCGTCGTCCTTCACCACGTGCTCCGAGCAGTGGCGGGCCCTGCAGTCGCAGGTGGAGGCGAATCTCGACGAGATCTCGCTCGCGCTGGACTCGGCGGCTCGCGGGTACGAGGACGCGGAGACGGCCGCGCACGGGATGTTCGCCGTGTAGCCGGGCGGCCGGGGTCCGAGTCGACGGATCGCCGGGGGAAGCGACCTACGCTCTACGCATGGCTCTGCTCGTGGACGAACCCCTGTGGCGCGCCCACGGCACCACGTGGTCGCATCTCGTCTCCGACCACTCGCTGGCCGAGCTGCACGCGTTCGCGCGGGGGCAGGGACTCCCCCGGCGATCCTTCGACCTCGACCACTACGACGTCCCAGCGGGCTCGGTCCCCGCGCTCGTGGCGGCCGGCGCCGAGCCGGTGGACCGGCGCACGCTCCTGTCGCGCCTGCGCGCCGCGGGACTGCGGGTTCCCGGCGGCGAGCGCGAGCGCGCGCGGGCGGAACGGCGCGGGTCCGATCTCGCCACCCAGTGGGCGGCGCTCGGTGAGGCGCTCGGGGTCGGGGATGGGGTCGGGAACCCGGCGGGGTCGGCGCCCGGCGAGGCGGTCTGGGCCGGGTCCGATGCCGGGTCCGATGCCGGTGCGGGGCCGTGCCGATGCCGATGCCGATGCCGATGCCGATGCCGATGCCGATGCCGATGCCGATGCCGATGCCGATGCCGATGCAAGCACCGGGACCGCGAGCTCGGCATGGTCGGCACTCGGGTCGGACCTCCTGGCCCGCTGGGGCGAGCCGCACCGGACCTATCACGACCTCCGGCACCTCGAGGCGGTCCTGCTGGACCTGGACCTTCTGCGCCTGGACGGTGCCGACGTCACGCCGGAGGTCCTCCTCGCGGCCTGGTTCCACGACGCCGTCCACGACGGCTCGACCCCGCAGGACGAGCAGGCCTCGGCGGCCCTCGCGCTGCAGGCACTGGGCGGACCCGCCCTCTCGGCGGTACTGCCCGAGGGGATCGTGACGGAGGTGGCCCGCCTCGTGCGCGTCACCGCCGACCACCGGGCGCAGGACACGGCGGCGGCCATCCTGTGCGACGCCGACCTCGCGATCCTCGGCGCACCGGAGAACCGTTACCGCGCCTACGCGGAGGACGTGCGCCGCGAGTACTCCCACGTCACGGACGACGACTTCGCCCGCGGACGCACCGCGGTGCTGACCTCGCTCCTGTCCGCCGGACGCATCTTCGCCACCGACGCCGGTCACACCCGGTGGGAGCTGCGGGCACGGTCGAACATCGCCGCCGAGCTCGACCGCCTCGCGCGAGGCGCATAACCCTCTTGCCGGAACCCGCACGCTGCGACACCCGCGGGGCGGTCGCCGGCGGGTGCGACCGCCCGTGGGGCGACCTCCCACACGACGACCACCCGAGCAGTTCTCTCCCCTACTCGCCGGCCACGCCGTCCTTCGGCGCGCCGATCGGCCGGTCGCTCGACGCCGGGAACCCCGCGATCGTCTGTGCGACCGCGAGGCTCACGCCGAGGATGCAGCCGGCGAGCCACCCGCCGGTGAAGTCGAACAGCCAGCCGAACGCGATCGGGCCGAGAGCAGCGACCGTGTACGCCGCGGACTGCACCATGGACGAGACACTGCGGCCGTGCACCACGTCGATCGGGCGCACCGCGACGAGCGTGAGGCTCAGCCCGATCCCGATCCCCTGGCCCACGCCGGCGACGATCGACCACACGACCCAGGCGTCGGGCACGACGATGAGGCCGAGGTACGCCACGACCCAGAACGCGCCCGGGACCGCGGACGCGCGACGGTAGCTCCCGAGCCACCGCACGACGAGAGGAACGGTCAAGGAGCCGAGGATGCCGAACAGGAAGTACAGGGTGAGCGCGTACCCGCCCTCGGCCCGCCCGGCGTCGGCACGGTGGCCGACGATCGAGGGCAGCCATGCTGCGGTCGCGTAGAACAACCCGGACTGGATGCCGAAGAACATGGCCAGCCACCAGGCGGAAGGGTCCCCCCAGGGCGAGCGTCGCGGGGCGACGGGCGCCGGCGTCGGCCCGGTCCCGAGGACCGGGGTGGTGTGGTCCCCCTCCGGCACCGCGCGCATCCGCACGAGCCAGACGACGGACGCGATCGCGGCGGGCACCGCGATGACGGCGATCGTCCAGCGCCATCCGACGAGCTGCTCGGCGTCGACGGCCACGAACGAGGCGCACGCGGCCCCCATGGAGAGCATCGCCGTCGACAGGGGCATGAGGAGCCCCACCTTGCCGGGCGGGGCGTCCCGCCGGACCACGACGGGCACGAGGACGTTGAGGATCGTGATGGCAGCCCCGACCAGCAGGGTGCCGGCGAACAGCACGAGCACCCCGGACCACGGCCGCGCGGCCACCGACACGGTCAGCAGCACGAGCCCACCGAGCATGACCGCGTTGACGCCGAAACGCCGCGTCAGGGCGGGCATGGCGAGCCCGAAGAGCGCGAAGCAGACCAGCGGGATCGACGTCAGCGCGCCCGTGAGGGCCGTCCCCATGCCGATGTCGTCGGCCATGAGGTCCTGGATCGGCGGGATGACCGTGATCGCGGGGCGCTGGTTGAAGCCGATGAGCAGGACGGCCAGGACGAGCATGCCGAAGCCGGCGCCGAGCGCCTGGGACCGGGCGCCGCGCGGGGGGTCCTTCACGTCCACATCCTTCTCATCCAGACGATCGAGCAGGTCTCAGGCCCCGTGTGCGGCGGAGTCCGCGGCGGCCGAGTCGGCGGCGGAGCCGCCCTCGGCGTAGATCGGGGCCACGCCCTCGCCACGGTAGCCCTTCTTCGCCTTCTGGACGAGCTCGTGCACGTGCGTACGCAGCTCGGCGAAGCGCGGGTCGTTGCGTGTGACGATCTGGGAGCGCTCGTCCGGCAGGTCGACGATGACGTCCTCGAGGATGACCGTCGGCCGGTGGGACAGCACGAGCACCCGCTGGCCCAGGTAGATCGACTCGTCGATGTCGTGCGTGACGAACAGCAGCGACATGCCGAGACGGCTCCACAGCTCGCGCACGAGGTCCTCGAGGTCGGCGCGGGTCTGCGCGTCGACCGCCGCGAACGGCTCGTCCATGAGCAGGACGTGCGGCTCATAGGCGACGGCGCGGGCGATGGCCACGCGCTGCTGCATACCGCCGGACAGCTGCCACGGGTAGGAGTGCGGGACGTCGGACAGGCCGACCGCGTCGAGCGCCGCGTTCACCTTCTCCGCGCGCTCCGCCTTCGGCATGCCCCGCTCCTTGAGCGGCAGCTCGACGTTCTTGAAGACCGTCAGCCACGGGAACAGCGAGCGGGCGTACTCCTGGAAGACGACCGCCATGCCCTTCGGCGGCCCCGTGATCGGGGAGCCCTCCATGACGAGCTCGCCGTCCGTCGGCGGCAGCAGGCCGGCGATCGAGCGGAGCAGGGTGGTCTTGCCGGCGCCCGACGGGCCGACGATGCAGACCATCTCGCCCGCCTTCAGCGTGAAGCTGATGTCGCGGATCGCCTCGACGCCGTCGGGCCCGGAGCCGTAGACCTTGTTGAGGCTGGTGACCGTGAGGATCTCCGCGCCGGCCGCGGGTCGGTTGTGGGTTTCGGTGGACATCAGTTACCTCCACGCTGGGCACGGCGCAGGCCGTTGTACCAGTTCAGGACGAAGTGCTCGACGGCACGGAAGATCAGGGACAGGAGGACGCCGACGACTCCGAGCAGGAGGATGCCGGTCCACATCTGGGGGATGGCGAAGCTGCGCTGGAACTGGACGATCGTGAAGCCCAGCCCGTTGTTCGCGGCGAACATCTCGGAGATCACCATGAGGATGATGCCGATGGAGAGCGCCTGACGGGCGCCGGCCATGAGCTGGGGGCTCGCCCCCCGCAGGAGCAGGGTCGTGATCCGCTTGTGCCAGCGCATCCGGTACACGCGCGCCGTGTCCCGCAGGACCTCGTCGACGCCGCGCACACCCTCGGCGGTGTTGAGCAGGATCGGCCACGCGCATCCCATGGCGATGACGAAGATCTTCATGGGGTCGCGGATGCCGAGGAAGAGCATGAGCACCGGGACCAGGACCGGCGGGGGGATCGCGCGGAAGAACTCCAGGGTCGGCTCCAGGAAGGCGCGCAGGCGCCGCGAGGAACCGATGAGCATGCCGAGCACGATGCCGAACACCAGCGCGAGGCCGTAGCCGACGAGCAGGCGGTAGACCGACGGGAGGACCTCGGTCTGGATCCGGCGGCCGCTCCCGCGAACCTCGATCCAGGTCGGCTGGAACTGCTTCAGAATGTTCTCCAGCGAGGGGAAGAACGGGTTGTCGGAGTCCGCGGAGATGAACCACCAGCCGACGACCAGGACGATCGGCACGACGATCGCGATGGCGAGGCTGAGAACGACCGGACGGCCCTTCTTCCTGCGCGGCGGCTTGGTCGAGCCCGCGGCGGCCGGGGCCGCCGCCTCGATCATGGATTCAGCCATCAGCTGTTCGCCTCCCTGCGGACCGAGGTGTGCCAGAAGAGCAGTCGGCGCTCGACCGTCCGTGCGCCGATGTTGACGAGGACGCCGAGGATGCCGGTCACGAAGATGAGGCCGTACATCGAGGCGACCGCGCCGGACTGCTGGGCGACCGAGATGAGCTTGCCGAGCCCGGGGGTCCCGATGATGAGCTCACCCGTGATCGTGAGGATCAGTGCCACGGAGGCGGCCAGGCGGAATCCCGTGACGATGTACGGCAGCGCGGTCGGCCAGATGACCTGGCGCGCCTCGGTGAAGAACCGGAAGCGGTAGCTGCGCGCGGTGTCGCGCGCGACCGGGTCGACGTCCTGGGCGCCGTACATGACCTGCAGCAGTACCTGCCAGAAGGACGCGTACACGACGAGGACGAGGGTCGACTCGCGGCCGGTGCCGAGGGTCAGGACGACGAGCGGGATGAGCGCCACCGACGGGATCGGCCGGAGGAACTCGATCGTCGACGTGAGCAGCTCGCGCAGGATCCGCACGGAGCCGAGCAGCATCCCGAGGATCGTGCCGGCGACCATCGCGATCGCGAGCCCGACGAACCACGTGATGAGGGTGTCGCCGAGCGCGCCCCAGAACTCGGGCTGCTGGAAGCGCTGGGCGAGCGACTCCATCCACGCGGACAGGGGCGGGAGGAAGCGCGGATTGACCACGCCGAGACGCGGAAGGAGCTCGGCGATCAGAAGGAAACAGACGACTCCGGCGATCCCGAGGAGCGCGGTCTCGCGCTTGGCCTTGCGGGCGGCAGAGCTCGCCGCACGGGAGATGACGACGCTCATCGCTGATCGCCTCGATCCTCGCGGTCACCGGCTGACCGGCATCGACCGCTCACCCTCGGCGCGGCGCGCAACAGAGGTGTGCGCATGGACTGGAACTCCTTCGTTCGTGGTCGTGCTTGCTTCTTCGTCGAGCATGCCGAGTGTAGGCGTCCTCGCGACCGCGGCCCCCGTCGTTCCGCCTGCGGATTCTGTATGGCGGGCTCGTCCGCGACCGTGTCCGCTCCCCCGCGCGCACCCACGTGATGCTAGGAGGAATGCGTGACACCGTCAATTTTTGATACTGCCGATCAAGTTCTCGCGTTCGAGCCGCCCCGCACGCTACGAGCCTGCCCAGGACCGCACACACGCTCACCCCCGACCATCGGACATCCTCCGACGCCGGGACCCGGCCCGGTCTAGCGTGTCCACCACACCGAGGACCGCGCATCGCCGCCGGTTCGGACCCGTCGTCGACGACGCCGAGGAGGGCGCACCGCACATGACCGGAACACATGACCTGTTCGCCCCGGGCGCCATCACCCGCGGCGGCGTCGTCCTGCCCAGCTTCCCCGTCCCCCAGGGCGTCCACCCCGCGCTCGACACCCCCGAGTACCAGTCCACGAAGCTTCGCCACCCCACCGAGCCGCTCGTCCTGCTCCCCCAGCGCCTCGGCGAGCTCACGGGCCCCGTGCTCGGCGAGGACCGCGTGAGGCCCAGCGACGCGGACCTGACCGCGCAGCACTCCGGCGAGCCGATCGGCCAGCGGATCATCGTCCACGGCCGCGTCCTCGAGGAGGACGGCCGCCCGCTGCGCGGCGCGCTGGTCGAGGTCTGGCAGGCCAACGCCGGCGGCCGCTACCGCCACCAGTGGGACCAGTGGCCGGCGCCGCTCGACCCGAACTTCTCCGGCGTCGGCCGCGTGATCACGGACAACGACGGCCGCTACCGGTTCACCACCATCAAGCCGGGCGCCTACCCGTGGCGCAACCACCCGAACGCCTGGCGGCCCGCCCACATCCACTTCTCCCTGTTCGGCCGGGCGTTCACCCAGCGGCTCGTCACGCAGATGTACTTCCCGGACGACCCGCTGTTCTTCCAGGACCCGATCTACAACTCGGTGCGGGACGAGAAGGCCCGCGAGCGGATGATCTCCCGCTTCGACTACGAGCAGACCGAGGACCACTGGGCCCTCGCCTTCGAGTTCGACATCGTGCTGCGCGGGGACAACGCCTCGGTCTTCGAGGACGAGGAGGACGACGATGACGAGTGAGCGCCACGGCCTGACCCCCTCCGCGACGGTCGGCCCCTACCTGTCGATCGGCCTGGACTGGGGCGACGACGGCCGCCTGCTCGTGCCCGAGGGGACCGACGGGTCGTTCTGGGTCCGCGGGCAGGTCCTCGGCGGAGACGGCGAGGCGATCGAGGACGCGCTGATCGAGTTCTGGCAGGCCGACCCGCAGGGACACTTCGACCACCCGGACGACCCGCGCGGCGTGCGGGCGACCGCGGTCGAGGGGTTCCGCGGGTTCGGCCGCAGCCACACGGTCGACCCGGACCGGAGGTACAAGATCCTCACGGTGCGCCCCGGGCCGCTGCCGGCGGGCGAGCTCGACGACGAGGACGGCCCGCTCGAGGCCCCGCACATCAACGTCACGGTCTTCGCCCGCGGCATGCTCATCCACACGGTCACGCGGATGTACTTCCCCGGCGAGCCGCTCAACGCGACCGACCCGGTCCTTGCCACCGTCCCCGAGGAGCGCCGCGACACGCTGGTCGCGCGCGAGGACGGCGAGGGCGGCTACGCCTTCGACATCCGCCTCCAGGGCAACCGCGAGACGGTCTTCTTCCAGACCTGACGCTCCCCCGACGACGGCGCCCCCCCGGGTGCATGCAGGCGGCCCCCGCATCCGGTCCGGATGCGGGGGCCGCTCGCGTGAGGAGGGTGGGTCTCAGCTCGCGGAGGTCGCCTTCACGGCGAGGACCGGGCAGTCGGCCTTCATGAGGATCTGCTGGGCGTTCGAGCCGAGCAGCAGCTTGCCGACCTGGCTGCGGCGGCGCAGCCCGATGACGATGAGGTCCGCGTCCTCGGCGGCGGAGACGTCGACGAGGTCGTCGGCCGGGTCCTGCCCCTTCACCAGCGTGCGCACCTCGTGCTCCACGCCGGCCGCCTCGAGGTCCTTGCGCACCTGGGCGAGCTCGTCCTCGAAGCGCATCGACTCCTGGGGGTCCCAGCTGCGGCCGCCGTGCTGCGAGTTCACGACGATGAGCTTGGTGGACCGGAGCGTGGCCTCGGCCGCCGCGCGCGTGAGCGCCGCACGTCCCTCGGCGGTGGGGATGTAACCCACGATGATCGACATCGGGTGACCTCTCTTCGACGGGAATCACTTGTTCGGCTGCGGTGCCGACGCCCACTCATCATAGAAGCGGGGGTCGCCCGCGGGTGCGGGACGGCCGTTGATCGGGCACCGGGTGTGACTGGCACCGGGTCCGGCGGGCACCGGGTGTGACGGGCACCGGATCCGACGGGCGCAGGGCGGCCGGGTGCCATGGCCGCCCTACGCCCGGACGCTCAGAGCCAGGCGGGGATGTCCGGCAGCTCGCCGCCCTCGGCGTTCAGGCGTCGAGCGCCGCGGCCGGTGAGCCAGCGGACGAGGTCCGCCTGCCGCCCGCTGACGACCGCGCCGCCCTGGCCGACGACGGTCCGCCCGGGCCGGTCGGTCGGCGCGAGCACGAGGTCGACGTCGAGCTTCTTCCGCTGCCACACGGTCGTGACGTCGCCCGCGAGGCGGTCGAGGAGCTCGGGCGGGAAGTCGAGGTAGGAGCCCTGGTTGTCGAGGTCGACGGCGTGGATCCACACCTCCCGCGTGCGCATCCATGCGGTCTCCCGTACGGGGACCGTCCGCCCCTGCGCGGTGACCACCTCGTGGTCCCACTGCTCGTTCGTCAGGTCGCGCCACTCGACGTTCAGGTGGACGACCGAGTGGTCGATGAGGTGCCGCAGCGCGAGCGCCGGGAGCGTCGCGCCGAGCGCGATCTCGGCGTCACGCTGGCCGGGCACGTACATCGGCGTCTCCACCCCGGTGCGGGCCCACTCGGTCAGCCGGGTGAGCGCGCGGGCGTTGTAGCCGACGTGCGCGAGGAGCTCGCGCCGGTCCCAGCCGCCCAGCAGGCTCGGGCCGTCCAGCTCTCGGTCCGACAGCTCCCGCAGCTTGCGCAGGAAGTACGCCGTGCCGCTGCGCGCCCAGGCGAGATCCCGCTTCGGCGCCTGCTCGGCGTCGTAGCGCGCGCCCGAGCCCTGGCGCTCCATGAGCTCGGCGAGCGCCGTCTCGTCGTACGGGGTGCTCATGCACGCACCGCGCGGTTGTCGACCTCGCCGAGCCCGTCGATCGTCACGGTCACCCGATGGCCGTCCTCGATGTACCGCGCGGGCTTGCGTGCGTGTCCCACGCCGCCCGGGGTGCCGGTGAGGATGATGTCGCCCGGGTTCAGGGTGAAGATCGTCGAGATGTAGGAGACCAGGGCGGCCGGGCCGAAGACCAGGTCGCCCACCGGGGTGCGCTGCACCTCGTCCCCGTCGACCCGGGTGACCAGGGCGGCGTCGTCGGGCAGCTCCTCCGGGGTGACCAGGTGCGGGCCGACCGGCGTAGAGGCCTCCCACGCCTTGCCCTGGAACCACTGCGTGGTGCGGTACTGCCAGTCGCGCATCGTGATGTCGTTGGCGACCGTGTACCCGGCGATCGCGGCCGCGGCCTGCTCCTCGTCCGCACGGCGGACCGTGGACCCGACGACGACGGCGAGCTCGCCCTCCCAGTCGATGGCCGGCGACTCGGGCGGGAGCACGATGTCGTCGAACGGGCCGATGAGGGCGTCCGCGTACTTCGTGAACAGGGTCGGGAACTCCGGCAGCTCCCGCCCCATCTCGAGGATGTGGTTGCGGTAGTTGAGCCCGACGCAGATGACCTTCCCGGGCGTCGTGACGACGGCCGCGTGGTCGGCCTCCGCCAGGTCGTGGCGTTCGCCGTCGGCGGTCGCGGCCTCGGCGAGGCCGCCCCCGCGCAGCAGGTGCGCGACGTCGCCGTATCCCGGGACCTCGATGCCGGTGTCCCCCTCGACGCGGGCGACGAACGTGCCGCCTCCGCGGCGCAGCGTTGCGAGCCTCATCGCTCTCCTCCCTCGAGCAGCGTGCGGTTGAAGTGCAGACGCTCCATGATCGGGGCGTCCGAGAAGCGGAACAGGTCGAACTGGTTCTCCGCCTGGAGCGACCAGGCCACCCAGGACGGGACGACGAACAGGTCGCCCTTCTCGACGTTGTGCTCCTCGCCGTTCATGACGACCTGGCCGCGGCCCTCGAAGACCTGGAAGACGGTCGAGCCGACCTCGCGGCGGACCTGCGTGACGGCGCCCGCGCGCAGGCGGTGGAACTCGGCGCGGATCGTCGGCATGACGTCGCCGCCCGTCGTCGGGTTCACGTAGCGGATGGCCGCGTGCCCCTGCTCGACGGTGGCCGGCTGGCCCTCGTCCTCGAGCAGCAGCTGCTCGGTGAGCGCGCGGTCGGTGTGCTCCCAGCGGTAGGCGCCGATCGGCGACGACACCGTGTTCTGCAGGCCCGACAGCGGACGCAGGCCCGGGTGGCACCACAGGCGCTCGCCGCGGGAGTAGTTCGGTGTCGCGTAGTCCGTCACGCGCTCCGAGCCGAACTCGAAGAAGCCGACGTCGGTGTAGTGCGAGAACGGGATGTCCAGGCCGTCGATCCACGCCATGGGCTGGTCGGTCTCGTTGTGGTGGCCGTGGAAGTGCCAGCCCGGCGTGAGCAGGAAGTCGCCCCGCGACATGCGGACCGGGTCGCCGTTGACGACCGTCCACACGCCCTCGCCCTCGACGACGAAGCGGAACGCGTTCTGCGCGTGCCGGTGCTCGGGCGCGGTCTCCTTCGGGCCGAGGTACTGGATCGCGGCCCAAAGGGTCGGCGAGACGTAGGCGCTGCCGGGCAGGCCGGGGTTCGCGAGCGCGATCGCGCGGCGCTCGCCGCCGCGGCCGACGGGCACGAGGTCGCCCGCGCGCTCGGCAAGCGGGAGCAGGTTGCTCCAGCGCCACACGTGCGGCACTGCCTTGGGCTGCGGGTGCATGGGCATGAGCTCGTCCAGCTGCGTCCACAGCGGGATGAGGTTCTCGGACTCGAAGTCCGCGTACAGCTGGTGAAGTTCTGGCGTGTCCTCCGGGGCCATCGTGTTGTCGACGTTCCCGTGGTCCTGCTGCTCCAACATGGCAGTTCCTCCTGGCGGATGAGCGGTGGTGCGGTCGGTTCCCGGGGCTCTGGGTGCCTCGGGTGATGTCTGCGTCCTAGGCCGGGGCCTGGTCGGCGTCGACTGGGCTGCCGGCGTCGGCGGGGTCTCCCGCGTCCGCGTAGGCGGGCGGCATCGGCGCCGGTGGCCGGTCAGACTCGCCGACGACGGGGCCGTACAGCCAGTCGACGAGCGAGTAGTCGTCGACCTCGCGGCTGGAGAAGATGTGGTCGCGCAGCAGCATCGGCGCGCCCTCCTCGACGTGCCAGATGTCGCCCCACATGCGGCCGACCGTCTGGGTGGCCGCGGCCGCCTCGACGCGGTCGGCCTCGTACGCCTCGAGGGCCCGGGCGATCGCGTCGCCGGTCCACTCGCCGTCGATGGCGGACAGGTGCGTCGTGAGCGCGGCGCCGTCGAGCAGCGACTGGCCCGCGCCCTGGGCGAGGTACTGCAGCATGGCGTGCGCGGCGTCGCCGAGGAGCGTGATGCGCCGGTCGGTCCACGTGCGGATGGGCTCGCGGTCGGACATCGGCCAGCGGTTGATGCGGCCGAGCGCGGGGATCGCCTCGACGACCGGCTCGCACATGTCCGCGTACGTGGCGTCGAGCTCCTCGGGCGTCCCCCAGTCCTCCTTGCCCTCGAGGAACTCCTTGCTGCGGAAGACGGCGACCTGGTTGTACAGTTCGCCCGCGCGCACGGGGTACTGCACGAGGTGCAGGCCAGGGCCGAACCAGACGTTGACGTCGTCGAGCGCGAGGTGCGCGGGCGTGTTCTCCAGCGGGACGGCGCCGCGGTAGGCGACGTACCCGGACGGCACCGTCTCGTCGGTGACGATCTCGCCACGGACGATCGAGCGCAGGCCGTCGGCGCCGACCAGCAGGTCGCCGGTGAAGACGCGGCCGTCGGTCGTGATCGCGCTGGCGCCGTCCTGGTCCTGCTCGACCCGCTCCACGCCCGCGTTGGTCAGCAGCGTGACGGTGTCGAGCGCGCGGGCCGCGTCCACGAGCGCGTGGTGCAGGTCGCTGCGGTGCAGCACGATGTACGGCCCGCCGTAGCGCTCCTTCGCGTCGGCCAGGTCGAGGTGCGTGAGCTCCGCGCCGGTCTTGGCGTTGCGGAACACGAGCCGGTTCGGCACGACCGACAGCGGAAGGATCTGCTCGAGCACACCCACCTCGTCGAGCATGCGGGTGATGTTCGGGGCCAGCTGGAGGCCCGCGCCCACCTCGCCGAACTCCGGCGCCGACTCGAGGACGGTCACCCTGATGCCGGCCCGGCCGAGCATGAGGGCGGCACTGATGCCGCCGATCCCACCCCCGACGACGACCACCTGGCTGCGGGACTCGTCCTTCAGCTCGTTCTGCGTACTCACGCTCGCCTCCACGTCGAAGCCACCCGTCCTGCCCAGGGACGGAGAGTGAAATGTCGACCCATCGTCGACCCTCGCCGACTGTATCGAGTGAATTCCATTAGTCGCAAGAGTCCGGTACGGTCATTCCATGCAGCGGAAGAGACGATCGGACGGCTCCCCCACTCTCTACCGGCGCACCGTGCCCGGCACGACCGCCGGAAGCGCGCCCGCGCCCGACGGTGCGGCGTCGCCCGACGGTGCGGCGTCGCCCGGCGCGTCGGCGTCCGGCCCCGGAGTGGCGCCGGCCGCCGCGCCGGGCACCCCGTCGTCCGCCGAGCTCTCGGCCTCGCCGGGCGCGACGGCGGTCGGGGTGGGCCCCGTCGTCGAGTCCGTCGACCGGGCGCTCCGCCTGCTCACCGTCCTCGGCTCGGGCGGGCCCCGCGGCGTCACGGACCTCGCCCGGCAGATCGAGGTGGCCCCCTCGACCGCACACCGGCTACTGTCCACGCTCGCCGTCCGCGGCTACGCGGTGCAGCTCGCGGACCGGCGGTACGACGCCGGCCCCGCCCTCCTCGCCCCCGGCGCCAACCGGTACGGCGGCTCCGTCACCGAGGTCGTCCGGCCCTACCTCGAGCAGCTGTTCGCCGAGTGCGGGGAGACCTGCCACCTGCTCGTCCGGATCGGGCACGGCGGCGGCGACGTGCTCTTCGCCGACGGGCTCGAGTCCGAGCAGGGGCTGCGGGTCGGCTCGCGCACGGGCATGACGATGCCGGCCTGGACCACCTCCGGCGGCAAGGCGATGCTGTCCGAGCTGGACGCCCTCGCCGCCGAGCAGCTCGCCCTCGGCGGCACCGACGGGGCCGACGCCGCGCCCGCACGCAAGCGGTCCGCCGCGTTCGCGACCGAGTACGCGGAGATCCGGCGCCTCGGCTACGGCGTCAACGAGAACGAGTCGGAGCGCGGGGTGACCGCCGTCGGGGTGTCGCTCGGCATCATCTCCGGCCGCCACGTGGCGCTCACCGTCTCGCTGCCGAGCGTGCGCGTGACCCCGGCGCTCCTGCGGTCCGTCGCGGCGAGCGCCGTGGACGTGGCCGCGCGCGCCCGGGCCGCGCTCACCAACGCCGACTGAGCCGGGCAGACGGACACCGCTCCCCATCCGGCACTCTTGGCTGCCGGCCGGCCCGCTGGCACTCTTTCGCCATGAAGGCCAGCCCCCGCCGCCGCACCGTCGCGTCCGCCGCCCCCGTCGCCGTCCTCGCCGCCTTCTCCCTCGCCGCATGCGCGGGAGGAGAGACCCCCTTGCCCGGTGGGACCGAGGCCTCCCCCGGCGCCGACATCGAGATCCCGTCCCCGGACTCGGACACCGGCGACGGCGTCACCCGCGCGACCACCGCCGACGGCCTGAGCATGACCGTCACCCTCGACACGGACGGGGCGGTCGCCGACCCGGCGGTCACGCGGCTCGCCGGCACCTACGAGGTCACCAACACCGGGTCGCAGGACATGCTCCTCATCCGCGGCATCGGCACGGCGAACCCGACCGAGGCCGACCTCGCTGCGGACCCCGCGTCCCTGCCCTCCGCCGTCGAGCTCGAGGGCGGCGTCGCCTGGCTGACCAGCCGCTCGGTTCTCGCCACGCACTTCGAGGGGTTCAACGCGCGCGGCATCGTGCTCGCCCCGGGCGAGACCTATGTCGGCACGTCGTTCGCCGACATGCCGCTCGCGCTCCCGGACGGCGCCGACGCTCCCACCGCCTGGGGCGTCTGCATCGAGTACGGGACCGCGGCGGACGGCGGCGCGACGACGACCGGGCGCGGCCGCGACCTCGGCACCGTGCCGAGCGCGGACGGCTCGGGCAGCCTCCCGCTCGTCCTGCTCGACATCGTGCCCACGGACTCCATCACCGACAGCGCGCCGCCGATCACCACGCTGTGCTCGCCGACCGTGCAGGGCCTCCCCTCCCAGGCCCTCGGCTCGTAGGCGATCTCCGGCCGAAGCCGACCGGCCCGGACACACGACGACGCGGGGCCGTCCTCGTCATGAGGACGGCCCCGCGCCGTGGTGTCTGAGCGATCGGTCCCGTCTCCCGGCGGCGTGCCGCCGTCGTCAGGAACCTCTCACCGGGTGGATCAGAATCCGCCCATGCCGCCCATCTCGTCGCCGCCGCCGACCGGCGCGGCCGGCTCCGGCTTGTCGGCCACGATGGCCTCGGTGGTGAGGAACAGGCCGGCGATCGACGCGGCGTTCTGCAGCGCCGAACGGGTGACCTTGACCGGGTCGTTGACGCCGGCGGCGAGGAGGTCCTCGTACTCACCGGTGGCAGCGTTCAGGCCGTGGCCCGCGGGCAGCGAGCGCACCTTCTCCGCCACGACGCCGCCCTCGAGGCCGGCGTTGACGGCGATCTGCTTGAGCGGCGCGTCGATCGCGGCGCGGACGATCGCCGCACCCGTCAGCTCGTCGCCGACCAGGTCGACGTTCTCGAGCGCGGCGGCGGCAGCCTGGATGAGGGCGACGCCACCACCGGCGACGATGCCCTCCTCGACGGCGGCCTTCGCGTTGCGGACGGCGTCCTCGATGCGGTGCTTGCGCTCCTTGAGCTCGACCTCGGTGGCCGCGCCCGCCTTGATGACGGCCACGCCGCCGGCGAGCTTGGCGAGGCGCTCCTGGAGCTTCTCGCGGTCGTAGTCCGAGTCCGAGTTCTCGATCTCGGCGCGGATCTGCGCGACGCGACCCTCGATCTGCTCGGCGTCGCCGGCACCCTCGACGATCGTGGTCTCGTCCTTGGTCATGACGACCTTGCGCGCACGGCCGAGGAGGTCGAGGTCCGCGGTCTCGAGCTTGAGGCCGACGGTCTCGGAGATGACCTGGCCGCCGGTGAGGATGGCCATGTCCTGGAGCATCGCCTTGCGGCGGTCGCCGAAGCCCGGGGCCTTGACGGCGGCGGACTTGAACGTGCCCTTGATCTTGTTGACGACGAGCGTGGCCAGGGCCTCGCCCTCGACGTCCTCGGCGATGATCGCGAGCGGCTTGCCCGACTGGATGACCTTCTCCAGCAGCGGGAGCATGTCCTTGACGTTGCTGATCTTCGACTCGACGAGCAGGACGTAGGCGTCCTCGAGGACGACCTCCTGGCGGTCGGCGTCGGTGACGAAGTACGGGGAGAGGAAGCCCTTGTCGAAGCGCATACCCTCCGTGAGCTCGAGCTCGAGGCCGAAGGTGTTCGACTCCTCGACGGTGACGACACCCTCCTTGCCGACCTTGTCGAGGGCCTCGGCGATGAGCTCGCCGATGGCCGGGTCTCCGGCGGAGATCGCGGCGGTGGCGGCGATCTGCTCCTTGGTCTCGATCTCCTTGGCGTCGGAGAGCAGGCGCTCGACGACGATCTCGACGGCCTTCTCGATGCCGCGACGCAGCGCGATCGGGTTGGCGCCGGCGGCGACGTTGCGCAGGCCCTCGCGCACGAGCGCCTGGGCGAGAACGGTGGCGGTCGTGGTGCCGTCACCCGCGACGTCGTCGGTCTTCTTGGCGACCTCCTTGACGAGCTCGGCGCCGATCTTCTCGTACGGCTCCTCGAGCTCGATCTCCTTGGCGATCGAGACGCCGTCGTTCGTGATGGTGGGGGCGCCCCACTTCTTCTCGAGGACGACGTTGCGGCCCTTGGGGCCGAGGGTGACCTTCACGGTGTCGGCGAGGACGTTGAGCCCGCGCTCCATTCCGCGACGAGCATCCTCGTTGAAGGCGATGGTCTTAGCCATGCTGCTGAGTTCCTCCACGGTGTGTGGCGAGTCGGCCGGGGTGCCCGCGACGGACGACCGCGGTCGGATGCGCTTCTGTCTCGCACCCTCCGTGGCCTCACCTGACGGCCGATGAATTGTCACTCTCGATGCGAGAGTGCTAATCGAAAGTCTGGCACTCCCACATGGAGAGTGCAAGGCGTTCCCCCGATTGTGGACGGCGACCGGGGCCACAGCGCGACCACCCGACCGGCACGTACTGTGCCGGGGTGCGCCCGCCCCCGACGCCCCGCGACCGCCGCGCGCCCTCGCGCGCGGCCGGTGCTCGCGCGCGCCGACGCAGGCGCCGCCTCGGGATCGACGCCGGGCTCGCCCTCGTGGTCGCCCTGCTCTCCCTCGCCATGGTCTCGACGAGCGGGTTCCTCTCCGCCCACCGGACGGACTCCTGGGCGTCGACGGCGCTCTACCTCGACGGGCTGGCCACCGGGCCGGACCAGGCCGTGACCGCCCTGCCGCCCGGCGCGGCCGCCGAGTACCTGCCGGGCTCGCGCGTGCCGGTCCCCTCGCCGGACACGGACGTGGACGAGGCGGCCGCCGCGCACGCCGCCGCCGCGGCCGAGCGCGACTGGCTCGCCTCGGGCACCGTCCCCGGCGCCGGCACGCAGTGGGAGGACATGGTCACCGGCGCCCTCCTCGACATCCACGCCCTGCAGGGCGGCCGGGGCGGGTCCGGCGCGGCAGAGTCGACGGCCCCCGGCGCGGTCCTGGCCGCCTGGCGCACCCAGTGGCAGTACGCGTGGCCGCGGGACACGGCGTTCGCGGCCGTCGCCCTCGCGCGCACAGGGCACGTCGGCGACGCCGTCGCCGCCCTCGACGCCGTCGCCGAGGCGCAGGCGAACAGCTCGATGCTCTCCCCCCGCTACCTGCCGGACCTCTCCGGCCCGCCGGACGGCAGGCCGCCGCAGTCCGACGGCCCGGGTTGGCTCGTGTGGGCGGCCGCCCGGACGGTCGAGACGTGCGCGCCGGCCGGCTCCACCCCCGACTCCTCCACCCCCGACTCCTCCACCTCCGGCTCCAGCTCCGTCCAGGCCACCCCGCCCGACGACGGCGCCGCCCAGGCGGTCACGTCACCCGCCGCGACCACGTCGCCGCCCCCCGCCACGACGCTCGCCGGCTCGGCGAGCGCGTGCGTGACGCTCGCGGAGAGCCTGCGCGACGTCGTCGTGCCGAACGTGCAGGCCCTCCTCGCGTCGACCGACACGCCGACCCACCTGCCCGCGCCGTCGTCGGACTACTGGGAGATGCCGGAGGACCGGCTCACCCTCGGTGCGGTGGCCCCGCAGTGGGCCGGCCTGCTCGCCGCACCGGAGATCCTGCGCCTCATCGGGGAGGACGACCTCGCGGACAGCGCGCAGGCACGCGCCGACGAGGTCGGCGACGCCGTCGAGGTCGCCTTCGGACCCGTCGGGTGGACCCGGTACTCCGGGTTCGACCTCACGGCCGAGCTGCGCGGGGTGTCCGGGCACGACGCGGCCACCGCGTTCGTGCTCCCGCCGTTCACCCCGGCCGCGCCGGACGGGGCGCTGACCGCCTGGGAGGGCTCCGCCACCGAGATGCTGCGGCCGGCCGGCGGGCTCGCGCCGGGGAGCAGCTGGCGGCGCGACGGCATCTCATGGACGCCGCAGACCACGCTCTACGCGTGGGTCGCCGCCGAGAACGACCGGCCGGACGACGCGGTCGCGTGGCTGGCCTGGACGGACGCCCACCGGACGGCGTCGGGGGCGATCCCGGAGAAGGTGCTGGCGGACGGGTCGCCGGCCGCGGTGGCCCCGCTGGCCTGGTCGGCCGCGAACGTCGTGCTCGCCGTCCTCGCCCTCGAGGACCGCGGCGAGCTGCCCGGGTCGATCCCGTAGGCGCCCGCACGCCAGGACGCCCCGACCCGGTCGGGAGAACCGCGGTTCTCCTCCCCGGATCGGGGCGCCCCGATGAGGTCGATGCGACGGCCGCTCAGCCGGACTTCCTCCGGAAGGTCCGCTTGAGGTCGGGTGCGGCGACGTCGTGGGCCTTGCCCTCGCCGTGCCCCCCGTCCCCGTGCGCCGCCTTCTCGCGGTCGTTCTTCCGGTCGAGGGCCGCGCGCATCTTGGCCTTCACGTCCTCCTGGGACGTGGGTGAGCCGTTGTCGTTCAATGCGCCTCCCTTCCATCTCGTGGGCGTCCGCCTCTCGGCGCCGGGAGTGCCATCGTGTCGGGTTTCACCGCGGCGCGCCAGCGATTAAGCCGGGCGGCCGCGCGGGGGCACTACTCCTGGAAGTCGGCCCGGAGGACCACGACGATGTCGCCCTGGCCGACCATCTCGGCGTTCAGCTCGACGACCTCGATGCCGAGGTCCGAGGCGGCCTGCGCGGCGGAGGCCTCCATCGCGGGGTCGGCGTAGTACACGGTGCTGACCTCGGGCGGCCCACCGGCGATGTTGCCGGCCTCGACAGTCGTCCAGCCGGCCGCGGCGAGCGTATCGGAGGTGCGCCCGGCGATCCCCGCCACCCCGGCACCGTTGAGCACGGTGACGTTGGCGTCGAGGTCGACCTCGCCGGCCGGCCCGTCGGACTCCGTGCCGTCCCCGCCGTCCGTCCCGTCCCCGCCGTCGGTCCCGTCTCCGCCGTCCGTGCCGTCGCTCGGCGTCTCGGCCCCGTCCGTCGCGGTCTCGTCCGGCAGGTCCGTGAAGGTCTCGGTCGGCGTCGGCCCGTCCGTGGTGGGCTCCTCGTCGTCCCCGCCCCCGACCAGGAGGGCGATGACCCACACCGCGATCACGAGGAGCGCGAGAATGGCGATGAGGGGAAGCAGCGAGGCGCGTCGGGCACGCTGGCGGTGGGAGCCCTGCGCGGTCCGGCCGCGCGCGGCGGCGTCGAACTCGTCCTCGGGGTACTGGTCGGGTGCGCTCACCTGGGTCACGCTACCGTTTCGCGCGCGCGGAGCCGCGGAGGCTGATCAGGGAAGCTGCAGGCGGCGGACGCTGCGCTCGCGGTGGCGCTCGGACCGCAGCCGGCGCAGCCGCTTGATGAGCATCGGGTCGTGCGCGAGCGCGGCCTCGGAGTCGAGGAGCTGATTGAGGATCTGGTAGTACCGCGTGCCGCTCATACCGAGCTTCTCGCGGATGGCCGTCTCCTTGACGCCGGAGTATCGCCACCAACGGCGCTCGACGTCGAGGACACCCTCCTCGACGTCCGTGAGCTCGAGGTTCGCGGACGAACCGGAGTTCAGGGCCTCGGGCGATGCTGCGGTCATCTCACGCTCCTCGTCTGCCGTCATCGGGGCCGGCGCACGCCGACGGCCCCTAGCATACGGCCGAACTACAGCCGTGTCATTCGCGACGCGGCGTGGCTAACCTGACGCCATGGCCGCGCAACCCCTGACGGAACTGATGGAGCCCGGGTGGGCGCGGGCGATGGCTCCTGTCGCCGATCAGATCGCCGACATGGGCACCGCCCTGCGCGCCGAGCTCGCCGCCGGTCGCACCTACCTCCCCGCCGCCGAGAACGTGCTGCGCGCGTTCACCTACCCGCTGGACGCGGTCCGGGTGCTCGTCGTCGGACAGGACCCCTACCCCACGCCCGGAAACGCGGTCGGCCTCAGCTTCTCGGTCGCCCCCGACGTCGCGATCCCCGCGAGCCTGCGGAACATGTTCACCGAGCTCGTGGACGACCTCGGCGTCCCTGCGCCCACGACCGGCGACCTCACCCCGTGGGCCGAACAGGGCGTCATGCTGCTCAACCGGGTGCTCACGGTCCGTCCCGGGGCGGCCGGCTCGCACCGCGGCATGGGTTGGGAGGCGGTCACCGAGCACGCGATCCGCACGCTCGTCCAGCGCGGCGGCCCGCTCGTGGCGATCCTGTGGGGCCGCCAGGCCGGCACCCTCTCCCCGCTCCTCGGCCCGACGCCGCAGATCGCCTCCGCGCATCCCTCGCCGCTGTCGGCGTACCGGGGGTTCTTCGGGTCGCGGCCCTACTCGCGGACGAACGAGCTGCTCGAGGCAGCCGGCGGCGACCCCGTCGACTGGCGCCTGCCCTGACCCGCCCGACGGCCGCGACGTCGGAATCAGGGGCGCGAGGTCGGATCAGCAGATGGAGCCGACTGCGGGACTCGAACCCGCGACCGTCCGCTTACAAGGCGGGAGCTCTACCAGCTGAGCTAAGTCGGCGTCGGGCCTGAAGCCCGCAGACGAGCGTACTAGGCGGGACGACGCCCCACGACGCGGGACGACGTGCCCCGACGACGAGGCGGGGCCGGCCGTCCGGCCGACCCCGCCTCGATCCCGGTGCGTCAGCCCTCGGAGGAGGTCTCCGCGCCCTGCGAGGCGGACTCCTCCGACGGGCTCTCGGCGCCGTCGGTGGAGGTCTCGGTGCGGGCCTCACCCGTGATGCGCTCCCAGAGGGCGCCCGGGGTGTAGCGGTCCTCGACCCACTCCTCGTCGTCGATGACGATCGTCGGGGTGCCGCTGATGCCGTCGGACGCGGCCTGGTTCGTCACCGCGTCGACGAGCTCCTGGTACTCGTGGTCCTCCAGCTGGCCGGCGACGTCCTCCGGGACGCCGATGCCGACGAGGGTGTCGATGATCTGCTGGTCGGTCGGCTGCTGGCCGGTCGACTGGATCTCCTCGAGGTTGTCCGTCCACAGCGAGAACAGGGCGGTGTTGGCCTGGAGCACGAGCTCGGGGGCGCCGTCGGCGACGATGTACAGGCCCTCGATCGCGCGGCTGGCGTAGCCGGAGAAGTCGCCGCTGCTGTCGAGGAAGGCGATCGGCCGCATGTTGTACTGCACGGTGCCGTCGAGAGTGAGCTCGTTGAGGTCGGCGCCGTTGGCCTCCTCGAAGTCCGCGCAGTAGTGGCAGGTGAAGTCGGCGTAGACCTCGACGCGCGTGGCGCCGTCCGTGGCCGACCCGGCCGCGCCGTCGGTGCCCACGTTGATCGAGCCGTCGGACTCGACGTTCTCGGGCATCGGGCCGTCGTACTCGTCCATCGGGGACTTCGTGCCCTGGTAGACGATGTACCCGATCACGCCGACGACGAGGGCGACACCGGCCACGATCGCGGCGATCGTGAGGATCTTGTTGCGGCGGGCCCGCCGCTCCTGCTCCAGCTTGAGCTGTCGCGCGCGCTCGCGAGCGGCCTCTCGACGCTGAGCCGCGGTCTGGCGGTCCTTGTTGGCCATGGGTGTCGTCCTCCGGGAGTACTCGGCACTCCCGCCCAGGGAGCCGCGCCTCAGACTACGTGGAGCCCCTGTGCCGCTGGGATCGCCCCGGTTCCGGCGGACACGAACCGTGGCGCTTCTCTCACGATTCCGGTTACCTCACGGAAAGATTCGGGAAGGGCGCCCACTGCGGGTCGATGCCCGCTCCCAGCAGCACCAGTCCGATCGCGACGGCGGCGACCGCCGCGAGCGCGGCCGCCACGATGATCCGGCCCAACCGGCCGCGGCTGAGAGTCGCCGCGACGTCGGCCACGCCGTCGCGCGCGTTGCCGGACGTGGGCGCGAGCCACGTCCCGACGACCGCGAGCAGGCCCGCGGCCAGCAGGACGAGCGGACCGGCGGGTTCGTCCGTCAGCAGCTCGCTCCCCATGACGACGGCGCCGGCCAGCACGAGGCCGATGACGAGCCCGAGCGCGATCGAGAGCGTGCCGATGACGGCGTGCCACGGCAGGCCGGCGACCATCCGCGCGGTGTCGCTGCGGCGCAGCCCCCGCCGGAACCGGGCGGCCCGCCGGGAGCTGATCGCCTGGCCCCACGTGGCGGCCAGGACCGCGCCCACGACGAGGAGGACGAGGAACACCCCCGGCGCGTGCGGGGCGAGGGACGCGAGCGCCAGGCCCGCGACGGTCCCGAGGAGGGGTCGCCGCTCGGGCGGCCGCGCCCAGTCGGGGACGTGGTCCGGCTGCGGTCCGGGCGACCAGCGGGTCGCGCCGTCGCGGTCGCCGAACGCGGCGAGCCCGGCGGCGTTGCGCTGGTAGGACACGGGCCCGGCCGGGCCCGGCCGGTCGCCGCCGTAGCCGGGCGGGTACGCGCCGGGCACGCCCCCGTCGGACGAGGACGCCCCGGGCGCGGGGGGCTGGGCCGAGACGCGGGTCCGGTCGCCGTACGTGCCGTCGCCCGGGCGGCCGTAGGGGTTCTCCCCCGCCGGGCCCGGCGCGAACCGGGTGGGGCCGGGATCGGCGGAGCCGGGGCCCGACGACGGCCCCGACGACGCTCCGGGGGCGCCCCAGGCGGACGGTGATCCGCCCGCGGGCGTACCCCAGGCGGGCTCCTGGCCGTCCACGGATCGACCGTCCCCAGACCAGGCGTCCGCGGACCGGGCGGCTGCTCCCGGGCGATACCCGCCGTCGGGCGGCGGGCCGTCCGCACGGGTGCCCCACGCGGGCAACGGTCCACCGACCGGGCCGCCGGCCGGGCTGCCTGCCGGCCCACCGCCGCCCCGCAGGACGTCGGTGGCCGCGTCGGCGGGGAGGACCTGGTGGGCGAGGCCGGTCGGCTCTGCGCCGACGACGGCCGCGATCTCGTCGTCCAGCTCGTCGCGGCCGATCTCGTCGTCGATGACGGCGAGGACGACGCCCGGGTCGATGCGGTGGGCGGGGTCCGGGCTGAGCGCGCTCGCGAGCGCCGCCGCGAGGGTGGGCTCGACGCCGTCGAGGTCGACCCGGCCGGTGGCGACCCGGCCGAGGACGGCCGCGGTGGAGCCCCGGCCGAACGGCGGGCGGCCGGTCGACGCGAACGTGAGCACGGCGGCCCAGGCCCACCAGTCGCACGCGGGGGTCGGCTCCGCGCCGGCGAGCACCTCGGGGTCGAGGTAGCCGGGTGTGCCCGTGACGAGGCCGGTCTGGGTCAGGCGTTCGTCGTCGATGACCTGGGCGATGCCGAAGTCGATGAGCACCGGTCCGGAGCGCGCGAGCATGACGTTGCCGGGCTTGAGGTCGCGGTGGACGATGCCCTCGGCGTGGATGGCGCGCAGCGCGCTCGCCAGGCCGTGGGCAAGCATGACGATCTCCTCGGCACTGAACGGCCCGTGCTCGCCGACGTCCTGCTCGAGGGTGGGGCCGTCGATGAGCTCCGTGACGACGAATGCCTCCTCGTCCTCCACCTCCGCGTCGACGACCCGGGCGACCCCTGGGTCGCGCACGCGGTGCAGGAGGGCCACCTCGCGGGACAGTCGGGTGCGGGAGGCGGGGTCTCGGGAGACGTGCGGGTGCAGGAGCTTGAGCGCGACCCGGTTGCCGTCACCGTCGAGGGCCTCGTGGACCTCGCCCATGCCTCCGGAACCGATGACGCGCAGGAGCCGGTACCCGCCGACCTCCCGGGGCGGCGGGGCGGAGCCGGGCGCCGGGGCCGAGCCGCGCGCCGGGGCCGGCACGGCAGTGCCGGGGACCGGTCCCGGCGCCTGCCACGCGGTCGCCGGGGCGGCCGCACCCTCGCCGATCGGCAGCTGCTCGGTCGCGTCCTCGGGCACGCCGGGGCCCGGGCCGGACGGCGCGGCCCGGTTCACTCCCGGCTCGGTACCCACGCGCCGAGGTTATCCGGGCCGGGCGTCACCGGGCGTGCGGCGCGACGGCCAGCCCTCCCCGGGCGAGGGTCGTTCGGGACCCGACCGGCGGCGTCGGGCGAGCATTCTTCGCCGCGGCCACCTAACGTGGGACGGAGAACCACGTCACACACCAGGAGGAGTCATGTCAGAGGATCACGACGGCGGCTACGACCTCGTGGTGGTGGCCAACCGTCTCGCGGTCGATGCGGTCCACGACGAGGACACAGACGACACCGGCGTCAGCACCGACGCCTCCGGCCGGAGGTGGCGCCGCTCCCCCGGCGGACTCGTCACCGCGCTCGCGCCGATCATGCGCCCGGCCGACGCGGCCTGGATCGGCTGGTCCGGCTCGGCCAGCGACTCCCCCACCCTCGAGCCCTTCGACGCCGAGGACATGCACCTCGTCCCGGTCCACCTCACGGCCGACGAGGTCAAGCTCTACTACGAGGGCATGTCGAACGGGACGCTGTGGCCGCTGTACCACGACGTCATCGTGCCGCCGGAGTTCCACCGCGAGTGGTGGGACGCCTACCGGAAGGTCAACCAGCGGTTCGCGGACGCCGCGGTCGAGACGGTCGCCGAGGGCGGCAGCGTGTGGGTGCACGACTACCAGCTGCAGCTCGTGCCCGCCCTCATCCGGTCCAGGCGGCCGGACGTGAAGATCGGCTACTTCCACCACATCCCGTTCCCGCCGGTCGAGATCTTCACGCAGCTGCCCTGGCGCAAGCAGGTCGTCGACGGTCTGCTCGGCGCGGACGTCGTCGGGTTCCAGCGGGACTCTGACGCGGGCAACTTCCTGCGGGCCACGCGCCGACTGACCGACAACACGACCAAGGGCGACCAGGTGCGCGTGCGGACGAGCCGCCACCTGACCGAGGAGCGGTACGTGCGGGCGCGGGCGTTCCCCATCTCGATCTCCTCCGAGGACTTCGCGGCCGTGGCCGCGAAGCCGGAGGTGCGCGCCCGGGCGCGCGAGATCCGCAGGGAGCTCGGGGAGCCGACGACGATCCTGCTCGGCGTGGACCGCCTCGACTACACGAAGGGCATCCTCCACCGCCTCAAGGCCTACGGGGAGCTGCTCAGCGACGGCCTGCTCAAGTCCGCGGACACGGTCCTCGTGCAGGTGGCCTCGCCGTCGCGCGAGCGGGTCGAGCACTACAAGCTCCTGCGCGACGACGTGGAGCAGACGGTCGCGCGGATCAACGGCGACCACGGCGGGATCGGGTCCGCGCCGATCAACTACCTCCACCAGTCCGTCGGCATGGAGGAGATGGCCGCCCTGTACCTGGCGGCGGACGTCGCGCTCGTGACCTCGCTGCGCGACGGCATGAACCTCGTCGCCAAGGAGTACGTGGCCGCGCGGGAGGATCTCGGCGGCGCGCTCGTGCTGTCGGAGTTCACGGGGGCCGCCGACGAGCTGCCGCAGGCCTTCCTCGTCAACCCGCACGACATCGACGGCCTCAAGGCGGCGATCGTCCGCGCCACGCGCGTCGAGCCCGCGGAGGGCCGACGTCGGATGCGGGCCATGCGCAGGCGGATCATGCGCCACGACGTCCACCGGTGGGCCGACGACTTCCTCGGCTACCTCGCCATGGCGGCCCCCGGGCCGCGTCCGACCCAGGAGGATTCATGACACACCGCCCCGACGACGACGCGACCGCCGGCGCGGCCGGCTCACCGGCCGCCTTCGACCCCGCCACCTTCGACCCGGGCGTGCCCGGCCCGGGCATCGACTCGCCGACCTTCACGGCCCACCTCCAGCCGGAGCTCGACGCCGCGGTCACGGCCTTCGCGACGCACGGCACGATCCTGCTCGCCCTCGACTTCGACGGCGTGCTCGCGCCGCTCGTCGACGACCCGGCGGCGTCCGCGATGACCGACGCGGCCGTCTGGGCACTGCACGAGCTGGCCGGGCTGACGGGCGTCGAGATCGCGATCGTCACCGGGCGGGACGCCGAGACACTGGTGGGTCTCGCGGACCTGCCGGACGGCACGCGGATCGTCGCCTCCCACGGCGGCGAGCGCGGCCGCGTGCGGGTCGGCGGCGACGGCGGGGCGGAGCTGGTCGCCGAGCCGCTGGACCTGGACCCGGAGCTCGTCGACCTGCGCGGGGAGGTCCTGCGCGAGGTCGAGGCGATCCACGCGGCGCACCCGGACACGAAGATCGAGCGCAAGCCGGCGTCCGTCACCCTGCACACCCGGGGCATGGACGAGCACGAGGCCCGCGCCGTGACGACCGCGCTGCTCGGTGGTCCCGCGGGGCTGCCGGGCGTCCGCGTGATCTCGGGCCACGACATGCTCGAGATGTCCGTCCTCACC
Source organism: Actinomycetales bacterium JB111 (assembly GCA_900163555.1). Lineage (GTDB taxonomy): Bacteria > Actinomycetota > Actinomycetes > Actinomycetales > Actinomycetaceae > JB111. The sequence continues at coordinate 39,490 of FUHX01000013.1, forward strand.
GTCACCAAGGGCGACGGGGTGCTCGACCTGCGGTCCGAGACCGGGGTCGACGCGATCCTCTACGCCGGCGACGACCGGACGGACGAGGACGCCTTCGCCGTGCTCGACGGCGGCGACCTCGGCATCAAGGTCGGCGACGCGGAGACCGTCGCCCCCTTCCGCGTGGGCGACCCGGACGAGTTCACGGTGGTGCTCGCGAGGATCGCGCAGCTCCGGTCGCGGGACTGAGGCCCTCCCACGGACGTCGCCCGAGGTGACCGGCCGGTGAACGATTCGCCGGGCACTCCCCGGCGACGCCGTCGTCGTGCGAAGATCACGAGGCAGCGTGGCGACGTGCGGCGCTGCGCGCGTCATCGCTGACGCGCTCGCTCTTCACGACGGATCGTCCGGCACGTACCTGCCGGTGGAGGGAAACATCATGGCATCGGTCACCTTCGACAAAGCCACCCGCGTCTACCCCGGGTCGGACCGCCCCGCGGTGGACGCGCTCGACCTGGAGATCGCCGACGGCGAGTTCCTCGTCCTCGTCGGCCCGTCCGGCTGCGGGAAGTCGACCTCGCTCCGCATGCTCGCGGGGCTCGAGGACGTCAACGCCGGCCGCATCCTCATCGGGGACAGGGACGTCACCCAGGTGCAGCCCAAGGACCGGGACATCGCGATGGTGTTCCAGAACTACGCGCTGTACCCGCACATGACGGTCGCCGACAACATGGGCTTCGCGCTGAAGATCGCGGGCACGCCCAAGGCCGAGATCGAGACCCGGGTCAAGGAGGCGGCGAAGATCCTCGACCTCACCGAGTACCTCGGCCGCAAGCCGAAGGCGCTCTCGGGCGGTCAGCGTCAGCGCGTCGCGATGGGTCGCGCGATCGTGCGCCAGCCGCGCGTGTTCCTCATGGACGAGCCGCTGTCGAACCTCGACGCCAAGCTCCGCGTCCAGACCCGCACGCAGATCGCCTCGCTCCAGCGCAGGCTCGGCGTGACCACCGTGTACGTCACGCACGACCAGACCGAGGCGCTGACGATGGGCGACCGCATCGCGGTGCTCAACTTCGGAGTGCTCCAGCAGGTCGGCACGCCGCGCGAGATGTACGACCGGCCGGCGAACGTGTTCGTCGCCGGATTCATCGGCTCGCCCGCCATGAACCTCGGGGAGTTCCGCGTGGTGGGCGACGAGGCCGTCCTCGGCGCCGCCAGGGTCCCGCTGTCCGCCGCCGCGAGGAAGGCGCTGCAGGCGTCCGGCGAGGACAAGGTGATCGTCGGGTTCCGCCCGGAGGCCACCGAGCGCGTCTCCGAGAACACCCCGGGCGCGCTGGCCGTCACGGTCAACCTGGTCGAGGAGCTCGGCTCCGACGCCTTCATCTACGGCTCGCTCGAGGGCGAGGAGGAGGCCGCGAAGGTCGGCTCCGGCGAGGACGAGGACCAGGTCATCATCCGCATCGACCCACGCGACGTCCCGGACAAGGGCGCGAAGGTCCACGTCACCATCCGGCCCGACGCCCAGCACGAGTTCTCCGTGTCCAGCGGCGAGCGGCTCGTCGACTGATCCGAGAGGTCGGCCGACCCCGGGGTTCGTCTGCCCCGTGGGGTCGGCCGACCCCACGGTCCCCGGCCGGGGGCGCGCACCGCGTCGCCCCTGGCCCGGGATAGGGCCCGGGCCGGGGGCCGGCGCCGCCACCGGCGGCGGCCGACGCGGGCCGCCCCCTCGTCCGCGGCGAGCCGTCCGCACACCCATCGCGCGCCGTCGGGGAGGATGGGGACATGGCCACCGAACGTCAGATCACGGCCGCGGTCGTGGACCCGGGCCTGCTCAGCCTGCCCTGGGACGTGCCGCTGGTCGACTGGCCGTCGGACGTGCTCGCCGCGCTCCCCCGCGGGATCTCGCGCCACATCGTCCGCTTCGTCCGCACGACGACCGGCCTGGTCGCGGTCAAGGAGATCGGCGACTCGGTCGCGCACGGCGAGTACGACATGCTGCGCACGCTCGACCGGCTCGGCGCGCCCGCCGTCCAGCCGCTCGCGGTGGTCTCCGGCCGGACGTCCGTGGACGGCGAGCCGCTGAGCTCCGCCCTGGTCACGCGCCACCTGGCGTACACGCTCCCCTACCGCGCACTGTTCAGCCAGCACATGCGGCCGGAGATCCTCACGCGGCTCATCGACGCGCTCGCGGTCCTGCTCGTCCGGCTGCACCTGCTCGGCTTCTTCTGGGGCGACGTCTCCCTGTCCAACACCCTGTTCCGCCGGGACGCCGGGGCGTTCACCGCCTACCTGGTCGACGCGGAGACCGGCGAGCTGCACCCGCCCCTGTCGGACCACAAGCGCAGCTACGACCTGGACCTCGCGCGGACGAACATCATCGGGGAGCTCATGGACCTCCAGGCGGGCGAGATCGCCCCGGCCGAGGTGGACACGATCGCGGTGGGCGACCAGATCGTCGAGCGGTACGAGACGCTGTGGACCGAGCTCACGCGGCGGGAGAGCTTCTCCGCCGGCGAGCTGTGGCGGGTCGAGGAGCGGATGAACCGGCTCAACAAGCTCGGCTTCGACGTGGACGAGATCGACATCACGACCGACATCTCCGGCACGACCGTGTCCATCCAGCCGAAGGTCGTCGACGCCGGCCACTTCAACCGGCAGGTCATGCGCCTGACCGGGCTGGACGTGCAGGAGAACCAGGGCCGTCGGATGCTCAACGACCTCGAGCAGTACCGGGTGCGCACCGGCCAGCACGGCGACGACCTGTCGATGGTCGCGCACGAGTGGCTGTCGGACGTCTTCGAGCCGACGGTGCGGGCCGTGCCGGTCGAGCTGCGCCGCAAGCTCGAGCCGGCGGAGATCTTCCACGAGGTGCTCGAGCACCGCTGGTACATCTCCCAGGACCAGCAGCGGGACGTGCCGATGGCCGAGGCGGTCGCCTCCTACGTGCGGGAGGTGCTCGCGCACCGCCGCGACGAGCGCCGGCTGCTCGACGCCGACGACCCGGGACGCGACTCGCCGTCGGCCTCGGCCCCGCCGGTCAGATAGGTCGGCGTCGGTCTACTCGTCGGCGTCGCCCGCCGGGCGCGGCGGGATGACGAGGTTGCCCTTGCTGTCCGTGCGCCGGCCCAGGTAGGCGGCCATCAGCATCTCGGCGGCGGCGTCGTACAGGAGCGCGACGGCGCCGAACGCCGGAAGCAGGCCCTTCGAGCGCCCGGACCGCCGGGCCGCGCGGGAGCGACGGACGAGCAGCGCGGCCGTGGCCACCTCGGCGATCGCGACGCCGCGCAGGATCCACGGGCGGTCGATCGCGATCGTCCGGTAGAAGCCCCACAGGTCGCGCACGGTCTGCGGGACCCGCGGGTCCCGCTCGTCGACGACGAGGCCGTCCCCGGCGATGAGCGCCTCGCTCGCGAGGTCGGCGAACTCGGCCGAGGTCAGCTCCTCGGTCGCGGCCTGCTCCGTCATTCCGCGTCCCCCTCGGCCCGGGCGCCCTCGAGGCGCTTCTGGTCCACCTCGTACAGCGCGATGCCGGTGGCGACCGCCGCGTTGAGCGACTCCACATCCGCGCCGATCGGGATGGAGGCGACGACGTCGCACGTCTCGCGGACGAGCCGGGACAGGCCCTTGCCCTCGGAACCGGTGACGAGCACGAGCGGGGCGGTCGCGAGCTCGAGGTCGCGGATCGACACGCTCCCCTCCCCGTCCAGCCCGACGACGAAGCAGCCCGCCTTCTTCGCCTCGCCGAGCGCGCGGGTCAGGTTCGTCTCCCGCGCGACCGGCACGCGGGCGGCCGCGCCGGCCGACACCTTCCAGACCGTCGAGTTCACGCTGGCGGACCGGCGCTCGGGGATGAGCACGCCGTGGGCCCCGAACGCGCCGGCGGACCGCAGGACGGCACCGAGGTTGTGCGGGTCCGTCACGGAGTCCAGGGCGACGATCAGGGGGTCCTCGCCGCGCCGGGCGGCGCGGTCGAGCAGGTCGACGACGTCCGCGTACTCGTAGGACGCGATCGCGATGGCGACGCCCTGGTGGCTGCCGGAGTCCGTGAGCAGGTCGAGCTCGGTGCGGCCGAGCTCGACCATGGGCGCCCCGAGCGCGGTCGCGGTCCGGACCACCTCGGCGAGCCGCTCGTCCGAGGTGGCCGATCCGGAGATGAGCACGTGGGACATGGTCACCCCCGCGCGCACCGCCTCGGCCACGGGGTTGCGCCCGATGACCAGCTCGGCGTCCGCCGCGATGCCGATCTTCGCCCGGAGCTTCGCGGCGCGGTCGGCCGCCAGGGCCGCCTGCGCCTTGGGGTCCGCCTTCGCGCGGCGCGCGCTGACGGCCGCCTTCTTCGCGGCCGGGTGGTAGGTACGCTCCTCCGCCTTCGGCGTCGGCCCCCTGCCCTCCAGGCCGCGGCGGCGCTGGCCGCCGGACCCCTTGGTCGCCTGCTTCTTCGTCGTCTTGCGCACCGCACCACGACGCTGGGAGTTCCCGGCCATCAGGCGCCTCCTGCCACGTGCCAGCGGGCCCCGCCCGCGCCGTCCTCGACCGAGATCCCGGCCGAGGTGAGTCGATCGCGCACCGCGTCGGCGCGCGCGTAGTCCTTCGCCGCTCGCGCCTCGGCGCGCTCCGCGAGCGCGTCCTCCACGAGCGCGGCGAGCGCCTCGCGCGTGGAGTCCGAGCCTGAGGCGCCGGAACCGAGGGTCGCCGACCGCCAGGGGGCGGCGAGCGGGTCGAGCCCGAGGACGTCGAGCATGGCCCGCACGCGCACCTGCGCGGTCCGGACCCGGTCCGCGTCCTGCTCGGCGAGCGCCGTGTTCCCGGCGCGCAGCTCGGCGTGCACGGCCGCGAGGGCGGCCGAGACGCCGAGGTCGTCGTCCATCGCCGCGACGAAGTCGTCCGGCAGCGCGCCCGCGGCGGCGAGCTCGTCCGCCGTCGCCTCGCCGGTCTCCTCGGCCGCGCGCGTGACGAACGCGGTGATGCGCTCCCACTGCGTGGCGGCCTCGGTGAGCGAGACGGCGGAGAACTCCACGGCGCTGCGGTAGTGCGCGGAGGCGAGCGCCAGGCGTACGACGGGGGCCGAGGCCGTCCTCAGCACCTCCGACACGGTGAGCGCGTTGCCGAGGGACTTGCCCATCTTCTCGCCGGCCACGACCACCCACGCGTTGTGCAGCCAGAGGCGGGCGAACCCGTACCCGGCGGCGCGCGACTGGGCCTGCTCGTTCTCGTGGTGGGGGAAGCGCAGGTCGATGCCGCCCGCGTGGATGTCGAACTCCTCGCCGAGGTAGCGGTGCGCCATCGCGGAGCACTCGAGGTGCCAGCCCGGACGGCCGCGACCGTACGGCGTGTCCCAGGCGGCGGTCTCCGGCTCGCCCGGGCGCGGCGCCTTCCACAGGGCGAAGTCGAGCGGGTCCTGCTTGTCCGGGGCGGCGTCGGCCTCGTCCGCGACGGAGCTGCCGGCCCGCTGGTTCGTCAGCGCGCCGTAGTCCTCGAAGGAACGCACGGAGAAGTACACGTTGCCGGGGTCGCCCGCGTACGCGTGGCCGCGGGACTCGAGGCGCTGCATGAACGCGATCATCTCGGGCACGTGCCCGGTGGCGCGGGGCTCGTAGGTGGGCGGCAGGACGCCGAGCGCGGCGTACGCCTCGGTGAACTCGCGCTCGAACCGGTACGCCCAGGCGAACCACTGCGCGCCCGCCTCGGCGGACTTGGTGAGGATCTTGTCGTCGATGTCCGTGACGTTGCGGATGAGCGTGACGTCCAGGCCACCGCGACGCAGCCATCGGTTCAGGATGTCGAACGCGATCGCGGACCGCAGGTGACCGACGTGGGGCGCGCCCTGCACGGTGGCGCCACACAGGTAGATGCCGACCTTGCCGGGGGTGACCGGCGTGAAGGGGACATCCGTCCGGGACGCTGTGTCGTGCAGGCGAAGACTCACACCGGCCAGCCTAACGAGCCGACGCCCCGCGGGGACGGAGATTCTGGGCACGCCCGGCGAGCAGGGCGAGCAGCGGGACGAGCGCCCGGACGAGCACCGATCCGCGCACGCGGACGAACCCCGGGCGAGCATCCGGTCGCGCGGCCGGACCCGCGGCCGACCGCGCGCTCGGCCGAGCGCCCGGCCGAGCGCCACACCGTCCAGAGTCACCCCAAAGTCGCCCGCCGGACACCCGACCGGGTTAGGTTGCGACGATGACGTCCCCCGAGCCCGGGCGCGGCCCCGCGCCCTCCCCCGAGGTCACCGACCAGTTCTCCCGCCCCCTGACGTCGGGCACCGCCCGCTCGTCGCTCCTGCGGGACCGGAGGGTGGTGGTCTGGGCGCTGTGGGACTGGGCGTCGGCGGCGTTCAACGCGGTGATCACCACGTTCGTCTTCTCCGTGTACCTCACCAACTCGGACCTCTTCGGCCCTGGCGCCGACCGGACGCTCGCGGTCGTCCTCGCGGTCGCGGGCGTCGCCGTCGCGCTGACGGCCCCGGTCACGGGGCAGCGCGCGGACCGCTCGGGCCGCCGCGCGATCAGCCTGGCGATCTACACCGGCATCATCGCCCTGGTCACCGCGCTGATGTTCCTCGTGCAGCCGGCGGTGCAGGACGACGGCACGTTCGCTGCCCAGTGGCTGTGGCTGGGCCTCATCCTGCTCGCGGTCGGCAACGTCGCGAGCGAGCTGGCTGGCGTCAACTACAACGCCATGCTCAACGGCATCTCGACGCCGGCCAACGTCGGCCGCGTTTCGGGCTTCGGCTGGGGCCTGGGCTACGTGGGCGGCATCGTGCTGCTGCTCATCGTCTACTTCGGCCTCATCAACCCGGAGGTCGGGCTGTTCGGCGTGACCTCCGAGCGCGGCATGGACGTCCGGGTCACCACGCTCGTCGCCGCGCTCTGGACGGCTCTGTTCTCCCTGCCCCTCATCGTCTCCTCGCTGCGCGCAGCGGCGGCCGAGAAGGCCGAGCGCGGACGTGAGCAGGCGGCGCCGAAGGAGTCCATCGTCGAGTCCTACCGGCGGCTCCTCCGTTCGATCGTCGAGCTGGCGCGGTCCGACCGCCGCACGGCCTTTTTCCTCCTGGCCTCCGCGGTGTTCCGGGACGGCCTGGCGGGCGTCTTCACGTTCGGTGGCATCATCGCGGCCGGCACGTTCGGATTCTCACCGGGCGACGTCATCATCTTCGCGGTCGCCGCGAACATCGTCGCGGGCATCGCGACCATCGCCTTCGGCCGGCTCGACGACGCCCTCGGCCCGAAGACCGTCATCGTCCTGTCCCTGACCTGCATGGTCATCGCGGGCATCGGGGTCTTCGTCCTCCACGACCTCGGCGCCGCCGTGTTCTGGGCGCTCGGGCTCACGCTCTGCGTGTTCGTCGGCCCGGCCCAGTCCGCGTCGCGCACGTTCCTGGCCCGGCTTATCCCGGCCGGCAAGGAGGGCGAGGTCTTCGGCCTGTACGCCACGACGGGCCGCGCGGTCTCGTTCCTCGCGCCGGCCATGTTCGCCGGGGCGCTGTGGATCGGCGAGCAGGTCACCGGCCTGACCGACGACGACGTCCAGTACTGGGGCATCCTCGGCATCGTCCTCGTGCTCGCCATCGGGCTCGCGCTCGTCCTCCCCGTGAGCGCGAAGAATCTCCGCCCCGCCGACGCCGTGGACGAGCCGGGCGAGGACGCGGCACCCGGTCGGGACGACCCGACGGCGAAGGGCTGATCCGGGCGGGTCGCACGGGTCGCGCGCGTCTTGCCCGCGCCTGGGCGCGCGGGCACGTCCGCGCCCACGCTCGCGCCCACCCGCGGCTGGGCGCCCGGTCCGTCGCCCCTACGCGCGCGCGACGAGCGCCGTCGCGACCGCGGCCACACCCTCCCGGCGGCCGGTGAATCCGAGCCCGTCGGTGGTCGTGGCCGACAGTGACACGCTCGCCCCGAGTGCGGCGGCCATCGCCGCCTCGGCCTCCTCGCGCCGCGGGCCGACCCGGGGGAACGCGCCGACGACCTGCACCGCCACGTTGCCGATCACCCAGCCCGCCTCGCGCACGCGCCGCGCCATCTCGGTGAGCAGGTCCGCGCCGGACGCGCCCGCCCAGCGCGGGTCGTCGGTGCCGATCTGGGTGCCGAGGTCCGCCATGCCCGCGGCGGAGAGGATCGCGTCGCAGGCGGCGTGGGCGGCGACGTCCGCGTCGGAGTGCCCCTCGAGCCCGACCACCCCGGGCCAGTGCAGGCACGCGAGCATCATCGGTCGGTCGGCATCCGCGGAGACCGCGTGCACGTCGGTGCCGATGCCGGTGCGGGGAAGCTCCATGCCCCCGACGCTACCGCCCGGCGACGATGAGCTCGGCGACCCTCAGGTCCCAGGGAGTCGTCACCTTGAGCGCCTCCATCGAGCCTGGCACCACGACCACCTGGCCGCCGGCGGCCTCGACCAGGCCGGCGTCGTCGGTGGCCGCGAGCGACTCATCTCCCGCCCGCTCGGCGCCGAACTCATGGGCGCTGCGGACGACCGCGCACGTGAAGCCCTGCGGGGTCTGCACGGCGCGCAGGACGGCCCGGTCCACGGTCGCCGTCACCGGCTCCGTCCCGTCGGCGGACGCCTCGCCGACCCGCTTGAGCGTGTCGGTCACGGGCACCACCGGGATCACCGCCCCGTGCCCCCCGACGACGGCCTCGACCACGTCCCGGATCTGCGCCCCCGGGGTCAGGCAGCGGGCGGCGTCGTGGACGAGCACGACATCCGTCTCGTCCGGGGCCGCCAGGTCGTCCAGCGCGGCCAGCCCGGCGACGACGGAGCCCTGTCGGGTGGATCCGCCCGGCACGACCGCGAGCGGGCCGGTCCACCCGGCCGAGGCGAGCGCGCTGCGGGAGGCGGCGTCGGCGTCGGGGATGCGGCCCGCCGGGCCGACCACGACGATCGAGTCGACGACGCCGGAGCGCGCCAGCCCCTCGAGCGCGTGGGCGAGCAGGGGGCGGCCGGCGAGCTCGACGAAGGCCTTCGGCCCGCGGTCCCCGAGCCTCGTGCCGGACCCGGCGGCCACGAGGACGCAGTGCACGCGGACGCCCCGGACCGGTGCGGCGGGATCGTTGGGGGTCATCGGCGCCTCCGGCTCGCTCCCGCCGCGGTCGTCGGGGCGGGACATGAGCAGGCCCGCCCCGTCGGGGCGGGCCGCTGCATGGGATGGGTGCTGCGTGGGACGGGTCAGGAGGCCTCGGGCTCGACGGCCTTCTCGGCCTCCGGCTCCTCGGCGGCCGGCATGCCCTCGGCGAGGACGTCGTCGAGCAGGCGCTCGGCGGCCTCCTCGTCGATCTCCTTCGCGAGCGCGAGCTCGGAGGACAGGATCTGACGTGCCTTGGCCAGCATGCGCTTCTCACCGGCGGACAGGCCACGATCGGTGTCCCGGCGCGAGAGGTCGCGGACGACCTCGGCGACCTTGTTGATGTCACCGGAGGCGATCTTCTCGACGTTCGCCTTGTAGCGGCGCGACCAGTTGGTCGGCTCCTCGGTGTGCGGGGCGCGCAGGACCTCGAGCACGCGCTCCAGGCCCTCCTCGCCGACCACGTCGCGGACGCCGACGAGGTCGACGTTCTCGGCGGGCACCTGGATGCTCAGATCCCCCTGGGCCACGCGAAGGTGGAGGTAGGTCTTCTCCACGCCCTTGATTGTGCGGACCGTGATGTCCTCGATGAGGGCTGCTCCGTGATGCGGATAAACCACGGTCTCACCAACGGCGAACGTCATGTGTGAAGTGCTCCCTCAAGATGTCGACGACGGCCTATTCTACCACGAGGAAATGGCGAGATTCCGCGCTTGATCAAGCCGGGCCCCGGCGGAGCGCGCAACCGGTCCGCGCCGGTCTAGTACTCTGCGAGAGGTCCCACCTCGTCCCATAAGGAGCCCATGACCATGGCCGTGCTCAAGCGCCTCGCTCGCGCAGGTGTCGTCCTGGCGTCCGCCGCCGTCCTGGCGTCCTGCCAGCTCGCGACCCACCCGATCACGACCAACGGTTACGGCCCGTCCGACGGCATCCGGGTCGTCGTCGCCGACGGCATCAACGTCGAGAACCTCCTCGTCGTCACCGAGGCGGAGGGCGAAACCGGGTACGTGATCGGATCGATCGTCAACAACACGGGAACCGACGCCACGGTGCTGCTCGACATCGGCGAGTCCGGCAGCCCCTCCCCCTTCGAGGTGCCCGCGCGCGGCAACATCAACCTCACCGAGTCCGACATGACGGTCGAGTCGGTCGACGCCGCCCCCGGAGCCACGATCCCCACCACGATCCAGGGCCCGGACGGCTTCAACGAGGTCCGCGCGACCCCGGTCCTCGACGGGACGCTCCCCGAGTACGCGGAGTTCCTCGAGACCGCCACCGCCCCCTGATCCACGGGGTCCCTGATCGACGCAGCTCCCTGATCCACGCGGCCGCCGGCGCACGACGTCGGGGCCGAACACCACGAGGCCGGCTCGCCCACGCGAGCCGGCCTCGTCGTCGTCGGGGGGCCTATGACCGGGCGTCAGTCGCCGGTCCTCAGGCGTCCGTGACGAGCTTGTAGCCCAGGCCGCGCACGGTCTGCAGCATCGTCGGGTTCGCCGGGTCCTCCTCGATCTTCGCCCGCACGCGCTTGACGTGGACGTCGAGGGTCTTCGTGTCCCCGTGGTAGTTCGGGCCCCAGATGCGGTCGATGATCTGGCCGCGGGTGAGGACCCGGTCCGGGTTGCGCAGGAACATCTCGAGGAGCTCGAACTCGCGCAGCGGCATGGCGACCTGGGTGCCGTCCACCGACATCTCGTGGCGGTCGATGTCCATGCGGACCCGCCCGACGGCGAGCACGGCCTCCTCCTCGACGTCGACGTTCGAGCCGCGCCGCAGGACCGCCCGCACGCGGGCGAGGAGCTCGCGGTACGAGTACGGCTTCGTCACGTAGTCGTCGGCACCCAGCTCGAGGCCCACCACCTTGTCGATCTCCGAGTCCTTGGCCGTCAGCATGATGACCGGGACCTGCGAGCGCTGGCGCAGCTGGCGGCACACCTCGGTGCCGGACAGCCCCGGCAGCATGAGGTCGAGCAGCACGAGGTCCGCCCCGGAGCGGTCGAACACGCCGACCGCCTCCGCGCCGTCGGCCACCGCCTCCACGTCGAAGCCGTCGCGCTCCAGCTTGAACGTCAGCGTCTCGCGGTAGGTCTGCTCGTCCTCGACCAGCAGGATCTTCGTCATCTGTGCTCCTCGGCGTGCAGTTCGGGCTCGGTGTCGATGCCCTCGGTCTCGACGCCGTCGGCGTCGGGGTCGTCCTCGTCGGTGGATTGTCCCGCGCCGGGCTCGTGCGCCTCGGGCAGGACGAGGGTGAAGGTGGATCCGCGCCCGCCCGTCGACCACAGCTCGGCGCGGCCGCCGTGGTCCGCGGCGACGTGCTTGACGATGCTGAGGCCGAGGCCGGACCCGCCGGTCTCGCGCGACCGGGCGACGTCGCCCCGGTAGAAGCGCTCGAAGACGCGCTCCTGCGCGTCCGGCGGGATGCCCTGGCCCTGGTCGACGACGGCGATGCGGATGAGGCCGTCCTGGCGGCTGACCCCGACCGAGGCCGTGGAGCTCGACGGCGAGTAGCGGACGGCGTTGTCGAGGAGGTTGCGCACCGCGGTGGTGAGCATGCCCTGGTCCCCGTACAGGCGCAGGCCGGGGGTGCCGCCGGTGCGGATCGCGACCTTGCGGGACTCGGCCTCCACGCGGACGCGGTCGACGGCGTCGGCCACCACGTCGTCGACGTCGACGACGACCGGGTCCACGAGCGCGTCCGGCTCCTGGAGCCGGGAGAGGTCGATGATGTCCTGCACGAGGCCGGTCAGGCGCCCGGACTCGGTGATCATGCGGCTCGCGAAGTGCCGCACCTGCTCAGGCTCGTCCGCGACGTCGTCGACGGTCTCGGCCAGCAGGGCGATCGCCCCGATCGGGGTCTTCAGCTCGTGCGAGACGTTGGCGACGAAGTCGCGGCGCATGTCCTCCACCCGGCGGGCGCGCGTGCGGTCCTCGGCGAGCAGGAGCACGCGGCCGTCCTTGAGGCCGGCCACCCGCACCTGGAGGTGCACGACGCCGGTCCCGTCGACCGGCCCGCGCGGCAGGGTGAGCTCGGCGTCCCGGATCTGGCCGTCGCGCCGCAGCTTGGCGACCATGTCCGCCAGCTCCGTGTGGGCGAGCCGGTCGTGCCGGACCATCCCGAACCCGTAGGCCGCGGACGATGCCCGCACGACGTCGTCGTCGGCATCGAGCACCACGACCAGCTGGGGCAGGACCGTGAGGACCGAGACGACCTCGGCGTCCAGGCCCTCGTCGGCGTCGGGCGGGTCGAGGACGGCCGCGCGCTCGCGGTCGGACGCGCGCAGCGCGAGGCCGGCGCCGAGACCGACCAGAAGGCCGAGAAGGGCGACCACCCACAGATGCCAGGAGTCCTGCACGTGACCGAGGGTAGGACGAAGGTGCCCAGTTCACCGAAGCCGCTCCGCCACGACAGATTGCGGCAACCGGCCCTGCACCGGTCGTTAACCTGGACAGGCTTGGCTAACGTTGGACCGTGCGGCAGCAGATTCGGCCGCCATCTAGACGAGCCCGCGGAGGCCACACAGCATGCGCAAGATCTTCACCCACGACCTGGAACAGCTCCAGGACAACCTGATCCGTCTCGCCGAGGCCAGCCGCCAGGCGATGACCAAGGCGGCCGAGGCCCTGCGCAGCGCCAACCTCGTGCTCGCGGAGCAGGTCATCGACGCCGACGACCGGATCGACGAGCTCGACCGCCAGCTGAACGAGCAGGGCGTGGCCCTCCTCGCGCTGCAGGCCCCTGTCTCCCGCGACCTGCGTCAGGTCATCTCCGCCCTGCGCCTGTCCTCGACCCTCGAGCGCATGGGCGACCTCGCCCAGCACGTCGCGATGGTCGCGCGCGGCCGGTTCCCCGACCACGTGGTCGGCGGCAGCGCCCACGACCTCCTCATCGAGATGGCCGACGAGGCCGTCCGCGTCGCCGACGACGTCGTCGACCTGGTCGTCAACGTCGATCTCGAGACCGCGCGCCGGATCGAGGAGAAGGACCACATCCTCGACGCGCTGCACCTGAAGACCTTCGACCTGGTGCTCGACGACTCGATCGAGCTCACCCGCCAGGAGATCGTCGACGTCATCCTGCTCGGCCGCTACCTCGAGCGCTTCGGCGACCACGGCGTCTCCGCCGCGCACCGCATCAACTACCTCGTCACGGGCGACCCGGTCCGCGAGGCCGACGAGGACTGACCGACCTCGCCGCGCGTCCGCGGACGGATGAAAGCGCGCGGCACGAACAAACGACGCGGGGCGGGTGAATACACATTCACCCGCCCCGCGTCGTGTTCGCGCCGTGGGCGCGAGCGCGTGCTACTTCCCCTGGTTGGCGACCGCCGCGATCGCGGCCTTCGCGGCCTCCGGGTCGAGGTACTGACCACCCGGGGTGATCGGCTTCAGGTTCTCGTCGAGCTCGTAGAGCAGCGGAATACCCGTCGGAACGTTGAGGCCCGAGATGGTCTCGTCGTCGATTCCGTCAAGGTGCTTGATGATCGCCCGCAGCGAGTTTCCGTGGGCGGCGACGAGAACGGTCTTGCCCGAGGTGAGGTCCGGGACAATCTCGGATTCCCAGTACGGAAGGGCGCGCACGAGGACGTCCTTCAGGCACTCGGCGCGCGGAATCGGCTCACCGGCGTAGCGGGCCTCCGCATCCTGGCTGAATTCGGAGCCGAGCTCGATCTCCGGCGGCGGGACGTCGTAGCTGCGGCGCCAGAGCATGAACTGCTCCTCGCCGTACTCGTCGCGGATCTCCTTCTTGTTCTTTCCCTGGAGAGCGCCGTAGTGACGCTCGTTCAGGCGCCAGTCGCGCTTGACCGGGATCCAGTGCAGCTCGGCCGCGTCGAGGGCGAGGTTCGCGGTCGTGATCGCCCGCCGCAGGAGCGAGGTGTGCAGGACGTCGGGGCGGACGCCGGCGTCGACGAGCAGGTGCCCTCCGCGCGTGGCCTCCTCGACGCCCTTCTCGGACAGCGGCACGTCCACCCAGCCGGTGAACAGGTTCTTGGCGTTCCACTCGCTCTCGCCGTGGCGGAGCAGTACGAGTCGGTAGGTCATGCCCCCATCCTTCCACCTCGCGGCCCCGCGCACACGGACGATGCGGCCCGATGGACATGTCCGTCGGGCCGCATCGTCACCGTGCTTGTCGCCGGTGATGCTGCTCGTCAGCGAGCGCTGGTCGTCAGCGGTTGTTGTACATCTCCACGACCTCGGCCTTGATGCGACCGCGGTCGCTGACCTCGATGTTGTTCTCCCGCGCCCACTCGCGAATCGCCTGGGCGTCGCTTGAGGCGCCGCTCCGGGAGGCGCGCGGACGACGGGTCGTCGCGGCGCCGCCGCGCACGCGGCGAGCACCCGCGATCCACGGAGCGAGCGACTCGCGCAGCTTGGCCGCGTTCGAGTCGGACAGGTCGATCTCGAAATTCGTGCCGTCGAGCGCGAAGGTGATCGTCGTATCAGCGGCGGAACCGTCGACGTCGTCGATCAGCTTCGTGATGGTCTGCCGAGCCATTTTGCCCTCCACATGGGTTGATACCCCGGTAAAGAATCCCCCCACCGGGCAAGCGGATGAGACACTACTACAGCGGTCGATCGCGCGCCACAAAGCATTCACAGGGGCATATCAATTGCTGACGTGATCGGAAAGCAAACGATCGTATTGTTGGCCGCCAATCACCATATGGGGAGCGGCTCCGACTCGCTGCCCGGGTGACTACCGGGTCTGCTGCGGATCGTCGTCCGTGGCGGTTCCGCCCACATTTCCCTTGGTGGTCTCGTCCCGTGCGACAGGGAAGGCGGGGCGCCGGTCGATCGAGGTGGCGGCGAGATCGAGATCCGGGTGCTCCTCACGAAATCGACGCTCGGCGTCCCGTTCTGTCCGGTCTGCCCGGAGAAATGCCCGCACGACGACGGCGAGCAGAAGGGCCAGTCCGATCGGAGGGACGAGCGCGATGACGTAGTCGAGCACGGGACCCACGATAGTCCCCGCAGACGCAGGTCGGGTCCGCGCCTGTTCGGCGCGGACCCGATCCGGCATGTCATGCCGTGGAGCCGCCTAAGGGAATCGAACCCTTGACCTATTCATTACGAGTGAATCGCTCTGCCGTCTGAGCTAAGGCGGCGCGCTGCCGTGGCAGCGACGTCCACTCTAGTCGGGGACCGCCGTCCCCTTCGACCCGTCAGGGCGCGTCACTCGTCACACCGGGCGATCAACAGCTGAGCTCGTCCTCGGGGACGACGTCCTCGAGGAAGTACTGGTCGACGGCGGACTGCACGCAGTCGTTCGACCGGCCGTAGGCGGTGTGCCCCTCGCCGTCGTACGAGACGAGGATGCCGTTCTCGAGCTGGTCGGCCAGGCCGACCGACCACTCGTACGGGGTCGCCGGGTCGCCCGTGGTGCCGATGACGATGATCGGGTCGGACCCCTCGGCGGTGACCTCGCCGGGCTCCCGCTCGGACTGGAACGGGAAGTTCAGGCACAGCTCGTCGTTCGAGCCGCCGAAGAACTGACCGAAGTGCGGGGCGACCTCCTCGAGCTGGGCGACCTGGTCGTCGAGCTCCTCCTGGGTGTACTCGGCCGCCGGGTAGTCCATGCAGTTGATCGCCCAGTTGGCCTCGGTCGAGTTGTCGCCGAACGTGCCGTCGGAGTTGCGCACGTTGTAGATGTCCGCCAGCTCCAGGAGCGAGGCTCCGGTCCCCAGGGTCATCGCCTCGGTCAGGGCCGCGGTGAGCATCGGCCAGCTGGCCTCGTCGTACATCGTGACGATCATGCCCGTGAAGGCGAGGGACTGCGTGAGCGGCCGGTCCGAGTCGCCGGTCGGCAGCGGGTTGGCGAGCGCGTCGTCGAGCAGGTCGACGATCTGCTCCGCCGCCTCGTCCGGGGTGTCGGACAGCGGGCAGAGGCTGCCGGCGAGGCAGTCCTCGATGTAGGCCATGAAGGCGCCCTCGAAGCCGCCGGCCTGGCCGAGGTTCATGTCGAAGGAGGTCGAGGTGGGGTCGAGCGCGCCGTCGAGCACCATGTGCCCGACGTTCTCAGGGAAAAGGTCGGCGTAGGTGGAACCGAGGAAGGTGCCGTAGGAGAAGCCGAGGTAGTCGAACTCGCTCTCGTCGAGCACGGCGCGGATGACGTCCATGTCGCGGGCGGCGGAGACGGTGTCCATGTTCCCCGCGAGCTCCCCGGAGAGCTCCTCGCAGCCCTCGCCGATCGCGGTCGCGTCGGTGGTCCACTCGGCCTCGCCGGCGTCGGTGTCCGCGTAGTCGGCCGAGATCACGCGGTCGAGCTCGGCGTCCGAGACGCAGTCGAGCGGGGTGGAGTTCTGCACGCCGCGAGGGTCGAAGCCGACGACGTCGTAGTTCTGGTAGATCTCCGGCGACATCGAGGAGGTGACGTACTCGACGAACTCGATCCCGGAACCGCCCGGGCCGCCCGGGTTCACGAGGATGGATCCCATCGGGTCCCCACCGGTCGCACCGAGGCGCTTGACGGCGATCGTGATCGTCTCCCCGTCGGGGGCGTCGTAGTCGAGCGGCACCTCGACGTCGGTGCACTCGTACCGGTCGCCGCACTCCTCCCACATGACCTGCTGGTCGTAGATGTCCTCCAGGCCCGCGGGCGCGGGCGGCATGTCGGCGGAGTCCCCGCCGTCGCCGTCCGTGCCGGTCTCGCCCGACCCGCCGGTGGAGGGGTCGGTCGGCTCGACGGGGTTCGTCTCGACGCACGCGGACAGGACGAGTGCGGCGGCGGCCAGCACAGGCAGGGTTCTCATGAGCTTCGACATGGGGCAACGCTAAGGCAGCGGGAGATGCCCCGACGACAGCACCCACGGGGTAGCGCTCCCCCGCGCAGACCTCCCCTGCCGGCCGGTCTCAGACCCTGGCCAGGTCGACCCCGGACCAGAGGTCCACCATGAGCGCCTCGACGGCGAGCAGGGGCGGCACGTTGAACTCGAGCCGCTCGCGCGCGGTGCGGATCGCGTCCAGGCGCCGCAGGGTCGTCTCGGACCGCGACCCGGCGGCGACCGTCTCGATGACGTCCTCGGCGCCCGCGTTGATCGCCGGCACGTCCGAGCCTAGCTGGCGCAGGAGGACGTCCCGATAGAGCGACATGAGCGCGAGCAGGGAGCCGTCGAGGACGTCGCGCTGGGCGCGGGTGGTGCGGCGCTTCTGGTCCTCCTCGAGCTGACGCACCTGGGCGCGCAGGGCCGGCGGGAGCCGCCCGCCCTCCTCGGCGCCGAGCGCGCGCAGCAGGTCGGCGCGCTCCGTCGCGTTGCGCTCCTCGGTCGCCGCGGTCGCGTCGGCGGCCGCGATCTCCACGAGGGTGGCGGCCGCCTGGGCGGCGTCGGCCACGGAGCCGAGCTCGACCGGCACCCGCAGGAGGTCGGCGCGACGCGCGCGGGCGTCGTCGTGGAGGGCGAGCCTGCGGGCGAGGCCGATGTGCGACTGCGCGGCCCGGGCGGACTCCATCGCGATCCGGGGGTCGGCGCCGTCCCGGGTGACCAGGAGGTCGGCGACCGCGGCCGGGTCCGGGATGCGCAGCTGGAGCGAGCGGCATCGGGAGCGGATCGTCGTGACGACGTCGCGAGGGCTCGGCGCGCACAGCAGCCACACGGTGCGCGGCGGCGGTTCCTCGATCGACTTGAGCAGCAGGTTCGACGTGCGCTCGACCATCCGGTCCGCATCCTCGACGATGACCATGCGCCACGGCGCGGAGCCCGGCGCGCGCTGGGCGAGCGTCACGAGCTCGCGCACCTCGTCGATCGAGATCGTCACCTTCTCGGTGGCGAGGACGGTGATGTCCGCGTGGGAGCCGGCGAGCGCGGTCGTGCACGCCGTGCAGCGGCCGCAGCCCACCTCGTCCGGGTCCGTGCAGACGAGGGCGGCGGCGAAGGCCCGGGCCGCGACCGAGCGGCCGGATCCCGGCGGCCCGGTGATGAGCCATGCGTGGGTCATGCGGGCGGCCTCGGCGCCCTCGGCCCCGCGGGCCGCGCGCGCAGCCTCCTGCAGCCGCTCGACCACGTCGGGCTGGCCCACCAGCGCGTCCCAGACGCTCATGGGGTCACCTCGCTCGTCCGCGCGCCGGCCGCGGCGAGCGCCCGCTCGACGGCGGCGCGCGTCCGGGCGTGCACGTCCTCGATCCCGAGGGAGGCGTCGACGACGACCACGCGGTCCGGCTCGGCGGCCGCGATGGCGAGGAACTGCTCGCGCACGCGGTCGTGGAAGGTGTCCCCCGCGCGCTCGAGCCGGTCCGGGTGACCCTCGCGGCGGGCGGCGCCGACGGCCGGGTCGAGGTCGAGCAGCAGGGTGACGTCCGGCGTCAGGCCGCGGGTGGCCCACAGCGAGAGGTCCCGGACCTCGTCCGTGCCGAGCGAGCGAGCGGCGCCCTGGTAGGCGACCGAGGAGTCGATGTACCTGTCCGCGAGGACGACGGCACCGGCGGCGAGTGCCGGCCGCACGACCGTCTCCACGTGGTGGGCGCGGTCGGCGGCGTAGAGCAGCGCCTCCGCGCGGGGATCGACGTGCTCGCCGTGCAGGACGAGCCGCCGGATCTCCGCCCCGAGCGGGGTACCACCGGGCTCGCGCGTGAGGACGACCTCGCGGCCCTCGGCACGCAGCCAGTCGGCGAGCAGCGCCTGCTGGGTCGACTTCCCCACGCCGTCCCCTCCCTCGAGGGTGACGAACGCGCCGGTGGTCGCGGAAGAGGTCACCGATTCAGGGTAGTGGGGTCCGGGGATGTGGCGTGCCCGCGCTCCACACGTGGCTCTCGGTCAGGAGTCGGCGCCGCCGGTCGGCTTCTTGGCGGGTGCCTTCTTCGTCGTCGTGGGCTTCTTGGCGGCGGTCTTCGCCGTCGTCGTCTTCTTCGCCGCAGGCTTCTTCGCGGGGGCCTTGCGGGTCGTCCGCTTGGCCGGCCCCTTGGCGCGCTTCTCGGCGAGCAGCTCGTAGGCCCGCTCGTTCGTCAGGGTCTCGAGCGGGTCGTCCTTGCGGAGCGTCGCGTTCGTGGTGCCGTCCGTGACGTACGGGCCGAAGCGGCCGTCCTTGACGACGACCGGCTTCTCCGAGACCGGGTCCGTGCCGAGCTCCTTCAGCGGCGGCCGGGCCGTCTGCCCGCGGCGCTGCTTGGGGGCGGCGTAGATCGC
Organism: Actinomycetales bacterium JB111; assembly: GCA_900163555.1. Taxonomy (GTDB): domain Bacteria; phylum Actinomycetota; class Actinomycetes; order Actinomycetales; family Actinomycetaceae; genus JB111. Next base: position 58,639 of record FUHX01000013.1, read on the forward strand.
GAGCGCCTCCTCGAGCGTGATGCCGAAGATCTGCTCCTCGGTCTGCAGCGAGCGGGAGTCCGTGCCCTTCTTGAGGTACGGGCCGTACCGGCCGTTCTGGGCGGTGATCTCCTCGCCGCTGGTCGGGTCGGCCCCGACCACGCGCGGCAGGGACAGCAGCTTGAGCGCGTCCTCGATGCCCACGGTCGACAGGTCCATGGACTTCAGCAGCGAGGCCGTGCGCGGCTTCGGCTGGCCGGGCTTGAGCCGGCCGGACGCGGTGCGCTCGGGCTCGGGCAGGACCTCGGTGACGTACGGGCCGTACCGGCCGTTCCTCGCGATGATCGTGTGACCCGACTCCGGGTCCGTGCCCAGCTCGCGGCCGTCGTCGGCGGATGCCTCGAGCAGTTCCTTCGCCTTGGCGAGCGTGAGCTCGTCGGGGGCGACGTCGTCGGGGACGGACGCTCGCCGGCCGGGGGCCGGCTCCGACCCGTCCTCGGTCGGCTTGGCGGCCTCCTCCAGGTACGGGCCGTAGCGGCCGACGCGGACGGTGACACCCTCGCCGAGCTCGATCGAGTTCACGGCGCGGGCGTCGATGTCGCCGAGCCCCTCGACCAGGGCGTGCAGGCCGGGCTGGTCGTCGGAGCCGCGGTAGAAGCCGGCGAGCCACTCGACGCGGTCGACCTCGCCGGACGCGATCTTGTCGAGGTCGTCCTCCATCGCGGCGGTGAAGTCGTAGTCCACGAGCCGCGGCAGGTTCTCCTCGAGGAGGCGGACCACGGAGAACGCGAGCCAGCTCGGGACGAGAGCCTGGCCGCGGCGGGAGACGTAGCCGCGGTCCGTGATCACGCCGATCGTCGCCGCGTAGGTCGACGGTCGGCCGATGCCGCGCTCCTCGAGCGCCCGCACGAGGGAGGCCTCCGTGAATCGCGGCGGCGGGGAGGTCTCGTGGCCGTCGGCGGCGGAGTCCTTCACCTCGAGGACGTCGCCCTCGGAGACGTCGGGGAGGCGGGCCTCGCCGTCGGAGTCGCCGTGGCGCTCGGCGTCCCGGCCCTCCTCGTACGCGGCGAGGAAGCCGCGCTCGGTGATGACGGTTCCGGACGCGGTCAGCGTCGCCGCGTCGGACGAGGCGTCGGAGCCGGCGATGTCCGCGGACAGGCGGAGGGTGGCGGTCGAACCGGTGGCGTCGATCATCTGCGAGGCGACCGTGCGCTTCCAGATGAGCTCGTACAGGCGGGTGGCCGACGGGTCGAGCTGGCCGGAGAGCTCCGACGGCGTGCGCATCTGGTCGCCGGCGGGCCGGATGGCCTCGTGCGCCTCCTGGGCGCCCTTCGCCTTGGAGGCGTACATGCGCGGCTTGCTCGGCACGGAGGCCGGGCCGTAGAGCTCGGTCGCCCGCTTCCGCGCGGCGGTGATCGCCTCCGAGGACAGGTTCGTGGAGTCCGTCCTCATGTAGGTGATGAAACCGTTCTCGTACAGGCCCTGCGCCACGCGCATCGTGTCCCGCGAGGAGAGCCGCAGCTTGCGCGAGGCCTCCTGCTGGAGCGTGGACGTGGTGAACGGGGCGGCCGGACGGCGCCGGTACGGCTTCGTCTCCACGCCCACGACGGCGGTGGTCGCCTCGCGCAGCGCGCCCGCCACCGCGGTCGCGGAGGCCTCGTCCAGCACGACGGCGCCCGCGGAGCGGGCGACCAGCTCGCCGTCGTCGCCGAAGTCGCGACCCGTGGCGACCTTCGCCCCGTCCAGCTCGACGAGGCGTGCGGTGAAGGTCTCCGGGGCGTCGGTCGCGGAGTACGTGCCCTCGACGCTCCAGTAGGAGGCGGTGCGGAACGCCATGCGCTCCCGCTCCCGCTCGACCACGAGACGGGTCGCCACGGACTGCACGCGGCCGGCGGACAGGCCGGAGCGGACCTTGCGCCACAGCAGCGGGGAGATCTCGTAGCCGACGAGGCGGTCGAGGATGCGGCGGGTCTCCTGGGCGTCGACGAGTGGGACGTCGATCTCGCGGGGGTTGGCCAGCGCGGCGGCGATCGCGTCCTTCGTGATCTCGTGGAAGACCATCCGGTAGACGGGCACCTTCGGTTTAAGGACCTCGTGGAGGTGCCACGCGATGGCCTCCCCCTCGCGGTCCTCATCAGTGGCGAGGTAGAGCGCGTCGGCGTCCTTGAGCTTGCGCTTGAGCTCGGCGACCTTCTTCTTCTTGTCCGCGTCGACCACGTAGTAGGGGTCGAAGTCGCCGTCGACGTCGACCGCGAACTTCCCGTACGGGCCCTTCTTCAAGTCCGCGGGCAGGTCCGAGGGCTGGGAGAGGTCCCGCACGTGTCCGATCGACGCCTCGACGTCGTACTCCGGTCCGAGGTAGCCGCCGATGGTGCGGGCCTTGGCGGGCGACTCGACGATGACGAGATTGCGGGGCATGCGGCAGACAGTCCTTTACACCGACGGGCGACTTCATCCGACTGATCTCGTGGCGGCGGGCGGTTGCCGCACGTGCCGTCACCGTGCGGGTGACGGCACGGCGGACGGCCCACGAAAGGTCGGTCCTGAAGGGGATCGTAAGGGACATGGGGGTGGGCCGTGGGCGGGAGGTCCGGAATCGGGGGGCGCGGGGACCGTGTCGGCGCAGTCGGAACGGTGCCGCGGAGGCTGTCCGATCAGAACCGCGGGGACCGATCGGACCGCGTCTCGGCGGCTGCCCGGCCGACCCTGTGCAGGCCGTCCGACCGACCCCGCAGAGGGTGCGCCCGGAACACCCGCCGCGGGGGCTGATGGGTGCGCCCGGCGCGGCCGCCGCGGGGGCTGACGCGTGCGCCCGGCGCGGCCGCCGCGGGGACTGATGCGTGCGCCCGGGCCACGCGCCCGGGCCACCCTCCGCGGGGACTGGGGCACACGCCCGGGCCACTCCCCGCGGGGGCTGACGCGTACGCCCGGCGCGGCCGCCGCGGGGGCTACCGTGCACCCGTGAGATGCGACTACTACGACGCCGGGACGTGCCGATCGTGCACGTACCTCGAGGTGCCGTACCCGGAGCAGCTCGCCCACAAGGTGGCTGCCCGCACCGACCTGCTCACCTCGGTTGCGGCCGACGCCTGGCTGCCCCCGGTCGCCTCGCCGGAGGCGCACTTCCGCAACAAGGCAAAGATGGTCGCCGGCGGCTCCACCGCCAACCCCACGCTCGGGATCCTCGGCGCGGACCAGCGGGGCGTGGACCTGCGCGGCTGCCCGCTCTACCCGGCTCCGATCACCGACGCCCTGCCCGTTCTCGCCGATGTCGTCACGTCCGCCGGGCTCGTTCCCTACTCGGTGCCCGACCGGCGCGGCGAGCTCAAGCACGTCCTCGTCACCGCGTCGCCGGCGGGGCGACTCATGGTCCGGCTCGTACTGCGGTCCACCGACCAGCTCGGGCGGATCCGACGCGCCCTGCCCGGGCTCCTCGCCGCGCTGCCGAACCTCGACGTCGTGACCGTCAACATCCTGCCCACGCACGTCGCCCTGCTCGAGGGCGACACCGAGATCGTGCTGACCGAGCGCGACCGGCTCGAGATGGATCTCGGGACCGTGCGGCTCGAGCTGCCGCCGCAGTCCTTCTTCCAGACGAACTCCGCGATCGCCTCGCAGATGTACGGCCAGGCCCGCGCATGGGCCGACGAGATCGGGGCGCGTTCCGCGCTCGACCTGTACTGCGGGGTCGGGGGGTTCGCCCTCGCGCTCGTCTCGGGGGTCGCTGGTGGTTCGACCGACGGTTTGACCGACGGTTTGGCCGACGGTTTGACCGACGGTTTGGCCGACGGCGGCTCGGCCTCCGATCGCGGCGAGCGTTTCAGTTTGGGCGACCACCCCGAGGACGGCGGCCTCTCCGGAGGCCGTGTCGTTGACGACGGGCACGCCCCCGCGGACGTCCGTTCGCACTCCGACGACGGTTCCGCTTCCCTCGTCGGCGCACCTTCCGACCAAGTCTCGGGCCCGCCCGACCAAGACCCGGGCCTCCCCGACCGTCGGGTCATCGGGATCGAAACGTCCGCTCCCGCGATCGAGGGTGCCCTGGCAGCCGGCGAGGCGGCCGGCGTGGCCGACCGAGCCGAGTTCCGCTCGGGTGACGCGACCGCGTTCGCGACGGCGTCGTCGTCGGGGGATGTCGATCTCGTCATCGTGAATCCGCCGCGTCGGGGGCTGTCCCCCGAGCTGGCGGGCTGGCTGGAGAACTCGGCCGTAGGGCACGTCCTGTACTCCTCCTGCAACGCGATCACCCTGGCGCGCGATCTTGACCTCATGCCCTCGCTGCGTCCGGTGGCGGCGCGGCTGTTCGACATGTTCCCCCACACCGCCCACGACGAGGTCATGGTCCTGCTGGCGCGCGACTGACGGTGGGCGTTCCGGCCGTCGGTGGTCGGTCGGTCGTCGATCGGCGGTGGTCGGCGGTGGTCGGTCACCGGTCGCGGATCGGCGGCGGTCGGTCGTCTCGTCTGTCGTCGGTCGCAGTTCGCGGACCGCAAGCTGCCGGTCGCCAGTCGCCGGTCGCCAGTCGCCAGTCGCCGGTCGCCGGTCGCCGGTCGCCGGTCGCCGGAAGATGGACTCATCCTCGGCTTGGGCACCTGCGCGTTTGTCCACAGGATGTTTGCGCGAGCATTTATCCACAGGTGATCGTTGTCGATGTCGGTGGATCTAGCGAGTCGACTTTTCCACAGTTTGCGGGGCACCCGATTTCCACAGATGGCGGACTAGCCGAACTTTCCACAGATGCTTCCGGTGGACGTATTGAATGTCGGTGGTCGCTTCTACACTGAGGGGAAGAGATCAGTCGAGATTTATCGGGTTCGATGACGCACACGGAACGGGGGTGGAGGCCATGGCAGTCGCCGATATCGATCGCACGCGCCAGGCGCGCGAGAAGCGCGGAGAGCGGAGGCCAATGCCTGGGCGTCCGGCCTCGACGCGTCCCGTCTCGCTGCGCTCATCCTCGTCTCCGACCGTCGCGCCGTCTCGGTCAGCCTCGTCCCCGACTCCTACAGGGGTCCACTCCGAATCTCCGGCCAGCGCGTCATCGCCTACCCCCGAGACGCTTGCGGACGCCTCTTGTTCGCCCGCTTCCTCCGTTTCTTCCGACGCGCTGGCTGTTTCGGATGTGTCGTCCTCGCGGGTGTCGGTCGGTCAGATCGCGGCGGTGCGGGACCTGCTGGCCGGCGTGGGACCCGATTCGCAGGCGGAGGCGATCGTCCAGCTGAGGGCGTTGGAGGAGGTCAAGTCCGCGGCCGCCGCCGCGCAAGCGAAGGTCACTGATGCCCTTGTGCGGATGAGGCATGACGCCGAGGAACGCCAGGGCATACCGGCCTCACGGCGGGGCCGGGGGTTGGACAGCGAGGTCGCACTCGCACGGATGGACTCACCTGCCAAAGGCTCGCGGCATGTCGGGATGGCCATGGCCCTCGCCAGGGAGATGCCGAAGACACTGGACCACCTCGCAGCGGGACGCACCAGCGAGTGGCGAGCCACCCTCATGGTCAAGGAAACCGCCTGCCTACCCGCCCAAGATCGCACGAAGGTCGACGAGGCCCTCGCCGACGACCTCCCACTGCTCGGTGACCGCCAGGTCGTCACCCGGGCGAAGGCGCTGGCGATCGAGCTCGACGAGTCCCACGCCCTACGCCGCGCGGAGGCCGAGATGAAGAAACGCGGCGTTTCGGTGCGGCCGGCCCTGGGTGACATGGCGTACCTGACCGCGTACCTGCCCATGACCCAGGCCGTCCGGGCCTACGCCTCACTGCACGCGCAGTCACTCTCCTTGATCAACTCTGGGAAGGCTGAGGGGCGGACGAAGAATCAGCTCTCCGCCGATCTCCTCCTCGAACGCCTCACCGGCAAGGCCGCCGACACTCCGCAGGACGTGGCGCTCACGATCGTGATGACCGACCAGACCCTGGCCGGCAGCAGTGACCAGCCGGCCTGGCTGCCCGGGCACGGACCGATCGCAGCGACCATCGCCCGCCACCACGTCCGCACCGCCGCCAGCGTGTTCTACCGGCGGTTGTGGACCGACCCCGCAGCAGGTGGCCTCGTTAGTACGGAGAGCCGGGCCCGGGAGTTCACCGGACAGCTCCGCCAGCTCGTCCTGCTGCGTGATGACGTGTGTGCCAGCCCGTACTGCAACGCGCCGATCAGGCACATCGACCACGCCACGCCCCACGCCAGCGGTGGGCCGACCAGTCAGGCCAATGCCAGCGGCCTGTGCGAGCGGTGCAACCACACCAAGCAGAACCCCGGATGGACACACACCCGCACCACAGCGGGCGGCAGCGGCAGAAGCGGCAGCCGTGGTGGCACAGACGGCGCCACGGGAGCCGGCAGCGGC
>FUHX01000003.1 GCA_900163555.1 Actinomycetales bacterium JB111
GGGGGGGGTGGGGGGGGGGGGGGGGGGGGGGGGCGGGTGGGGGGGGGGCTACGGGGTGCGGAGCATGCCGGGTGATGTGGGCGGGTCGTCGGGGTCGTCATGGCTCGGGACTTTCGGCGGTGGATCTGCGAAAATGGTTCGTGACGGAGAGGAGGGCGTGGTCATGGTGTTCCAGGGCGAGGTGCGATCGGTCGCGGCGCTGCTGGATGCTGCCCGGACGGTCCCGGAGACTGTGCCCGGTGCCGGGGTCGGGGTCCGGCACACCGCGGCCGACAACGCCCGCGCCTGCCGGAGCCTCCTCGCCGAGGGTGAGGGCGTGGATGCGTGCTGGCGGTTCGGCATCCTTCAGACCCTCGACGACTACGCCTCCGTGCTGCGTCGCGGCGGCGCGGACCTCGCCGCCGGAGTGTTCGCGGACGAGCCCGAGCGAACCGGGGCCGGTGAGCTGGATGCCGCGTTCGCGGCGCTGGCCGATCATCTGGCCGAGCGCGACGGCTGGCCGGTGCCGGCGTGGGCGCTCGACCCGGATCGCCGGACGGACGCGTGGTATCCGGCGGTGCCCGCGATCTTCCGCGCGGAGGCGGAGCGGGACAGCCCGCGGGCGTTCCGTGAGCGCGGGATCATGATCACGAGCCGGTCGCTGGCGAGGGCGTGAGCATGACCGGGCAGCTCGACGCCGACCGGGTACGTGCCCTGTTCGCCGAGTTGTCCGACCGCCTCGCCGCAGCCGGGGTGTCGGCTCAGCTGTTCGTCGTCGGCGGCGCGGCGATGGCGCTCGCCTACGACACGGGGCGAGTGACCCGCGACGTGGACGCGCTGTTCATGCCCGCGCCGGAGGTGCGTCAGATCGCCGAGGACATGAGTAGCAGGCACGGGCTGGAACCGGATTGGCTCAACGACGCCGCGAAAGGGTTCCTGCCCGGCAACGACGAGCATCCGCGGACCGTGTTCGAGTCAGAGTCACTGCTGGTGCAGATCCCGTCGCCGGAGTACATGCTGGCGATGAAGCTGCACGCCTCCCGCGATGACCGCGACCTCGACGACGCCGCGATCCTGTTCAACACCCTCGGCTACACGACCGCGCAGGAATGCATCGACCTGCTCACCGACACATACCCCCTGGGACAGTTGCTGCCGCGCCACCGGTACCTCGCCGAAGAAGTCGCCACCCGCGCCCGCGCCCTCCAGCCCCCTCGCCCCGAGGGACAGACTCCGAATGCGGGCGGCGTGCGGCGACGGCGCGAACGACGGGCCACCAGGAGCACTGGTGCGTTCAGCGACCCGTTTGGCATCGGACGCGATCACGGCCCCGACCAGCCGGAACCGCCAGCGCGCGGGTTCTGAGCATCCCAGCCGGACACGGCCCGCACCTCACCGGTACAGCCACAGTGCTCACCGCAGTGCGTGCGCTACCTGCGATGTGCCGCCGGAACCATCCAGCCCCGGCTCCGGCAGTCAGTCAACCCCGTCCGCACACTCAGATGGCCAAAGCTGGGCTTACTGGTGATGGCTCGTCGCCCAGGTCACTCACCCCGCGCCGCTCTGTCACTGCTGCGCGTCGCGCAGGACGCGGTCTTCGTCGACCCAGGCCTCGTTCTGCGCGATCAGCCCGGCGCGGTCATCGGGGTTCAGTGCCTGCACCTGTCGCATGACCAGCCGCTCGCGGGCTGCCCAGTGCTCTCGCTCGGCATCGTCGGTCGCATCCCGCTGACGGTTCAGGAAGAGCGAGGTCAGCAGTGAGGCGGTGTGGCGGGCGATGTCGTAGAGCATCACGTCAGAGACGTGCGTGAAGTCCGGCCGCGTCCTCGGCGCCGGAGTCTCGGCGGTCGGCGTCATGTCACTCATCGCTCGCTCCTCTCTCGCCTTACCCGGCGCGGCCTCTCCTGCCGGGCGGGAGCAGTCCTTTGCGGCGGGCGCGGGCGACCCAGCCCTGCGCCGTCGAGAGCGGCACACGGCTGATCTCTGCCATCCGCGCGGTCGGGTTCGGCTCCCCGTCGTCCACAAGACGCGTGTGCTGGAGAGCGACGACCTCGTAGAAGTCCGGGGTGCGCTTCGGATTCCCCAACGGCTCCAACACCTCGCCCGCGCGCAGGATGCGACCCGACGGCAGGGTGATCCGGCCGCCCTCGAACCGGGTCGTGCCGGTGACGGCGAACTGGCGGCGGTTGATCGCCGCCTCGATCCGCGACGTCGGCAGGTTCCGCAACATCGGACTCGCCACCGGGTCACCCGCCCACCCCGGCAGATACACGATCCCGGTGATCCGCACCTCACCTTTCGGCTCCTCGTCGAGCAGGTATTGGCGTTGCAGACGCAACAGCACACGCGTGGACGACTCGACGTGCTGGATGAGGAACCAGCGCCCGGAATCATTGTTGTTGTGACTGGAGCTCAGCCGCCGGTCCAGCCCTGGCGCGGGATCGACCCACCGTTCGTACTTGAGCGCCGCGTCAATCGCGGGGCTGTCCTGTTCGGGGTCGATGAGCGAGGGCTCGGGCATCTGCCAGCCCGCCGGCAAGTCCTCCGGCACCAGCAGCGGCACACGCTCCAACTCCTCGACCATGCCACCCAGCCTACCCCACCTCACGCAATGGCCGCTACGCCATATGTGTGCTACCCTGAACTCGCGTATCTGCCACCACGCGAGATAGAGATGAGTGACCGGCCCCGACACACACCCGCCACGTCGCCGCACCACGCGGCGCGGGGCAGGGGTGCGCGCGGAACGGGCACGGGCACGGGCAACGACCAGCCTCAGTTGCGACTGCGGGTGGTGCGGCGGGCGGAGCCGGACATGCGGCGGCTGGTGGAGTGGGTGCTGAACATCACCCAGGCCCGCTACGACGCCCACCTGGCCGGGGAACCCGACCCCTACGGCCTCCCGGCACCCGAGACCCTGAGCCACATGTCAGACGCACGAGGCAGAGTAGAGGAAGACCCCGCGCACCAACGAAGGAGCACAGCATGAGCACCACCACCGCTCCCACCCCCGCCCTGGCAGGCGTCACCGACGACCACGCGGGCCACAGGCCCGTTCTCCTTGCCGTCTCCTACCTGCGGGTCTCCACGCGGGAGCAGGCCGAGCGCGGCGGCACCGACGAGGGCTTCTCCATCCCCGCCCAACGCGAAGCCAACGCCAGGAAGGCGGACGAGCTCGGTGCGCGGATCGTGCGCGAGTTCGTGGACGCGGGCGAGTCGGCGCGGTCGGCGGATCGGGATGGGCTACAGGAGATGCTGGCGTTCATCGCCGCGACCCGTGTCACGTTCTGCATCGTGCACAAGCTCGACCGGCTCGCCCGCAACCGCGCCGACGACGTGACCATCCACCAAGCACTGCTGTCCGCGGGAGTCACGCTCGTCTCGGCCACTGAGTCCATCGACCAGACCCCGTCGGGGATGCTCGTCCACGGCATCATGTCCTCCATCGCGGAGTTCTACTCCCGGAACCTCGCCACCGAGGTCACCAAGGGCTTGTCGCAGAAGATCGCCCAGGGCGGCACCCCCATGCGCGCGCCCATCGGCTACCTCAACGTCCGCCGCACCGACGACAACGGCCGTGAGATACGCACCGTCGAGGTCGATCCGGAGCGTGCCCCGCTCATCCGGTGGGCGTTCGAGCACTACGCAGGCGGCGAGACCTCCGTGACCGGGCTGCTGCGCGACCTCACCGCACGCGGCCTGGTCACGGTGCCAACGCCGAAGCGACCATCGAAGCCGTTGGGGAAGAACACCCTCTACAAGCTGCTGACGAACCCCTACTACGCCGGAGTGATCCGCTACAAGGGTGCCCTGTATCCCGGCGCGCACGACCCCCTCGTGGATCCGGCCTTGTTCGACCAGGTGCAGTCACTGCTCAAGGCGCGGAGGGCGAAGCAGACCCGGCACGTCCAGCACGCCCACCACCTCAAAGGGCTCCTGCACTGCGGCACCTGCGGCTCACGGATGCTGCTCGACTTCGCCACCAACCCCAGGGGCACCACCTACGCCTACTTCGTCTGCTCCGGCAGGGCGTCGAAGAAAACAAACTGCACGAGACGGGCGGTGCCCGTCGCGGTCGCCGAACGCCTCGTCGCCGACTCCTACACGAACATCACGATCAGCGACCAGACCTACCGGAACCTCGCCGCACAGGTCGATGCAGCGTTCGACAAACGCATGGCAGGCCGCGACCAAGAGGTCGCCGACCTCATGGCGAACCGAGCCAAGCTCGAAGCAGAGAGCGACAAGCTGCTGGCCGCGCACTTCGCCGACGCCATCGACCTCCCCACCCTGAAACGGCACCAAGACCGCATCCGCGTAGGCCTCGCCGACATCAACCAGCGCCTCGCCGAACATGACGAGCACCACACCGGAGGACGCGCGTTCCTCCACGACAGCCTGCGGCTGCTCACCGACGCGCACCACGCCTACGCCCATTCAGGCGACGCCGACCGCAGGCTGGCAAACCAAGCCTTCTACACCCGCCTCGACATCACCGACGACGAACAACTCCGCCCGACACTGGCTGAGCCGTTCGCCACCATCATCCGCGAGAGCAAGACCCCCAGCGACGAGGGAGAGGAACCCTTACAGGAACACGACGACTCTACGCATGTCGCGTGTTCCCGTAAGACACTTTGGGTGGGCGATACTGGGATCGAACCAGTGACCTCTTCCGTGTCAGGGAAGCGCGCTACCGCTGCGCCAATCGCCCGAGGTGGCGACGGGATTCGAACCCGTGTATACGGCTTTGCAGGCCGCTGCCTCGCCTCTCGGCCACGCCACCCTGGGGTACATCGCCCGAGGGAGATGCTCCCACCAGGTGGTGGGACCTCCGAGCGGATGACGGGACTCGAACCCGCGACCCTCACCTTGGCAAGGTGATGCTCTACCAACTGAGCCACATCCGCGCTGCACTTCGCGGCCTCATCGGCCCCTGTGGTGCGGGAAGAACATTACCCACGCGCCAGAGCAAAACACAAACCAACGAGGCCCTTCGAGAGGGTGAACGCTGTCACGTCCTGACCGTTCGCCAACCGGGCGGCCCGTGGGCTAAAGTTGACCTCCGTTGATCCCGCGCGAGCGGGAGACCAACGGGCGATTGGCTCAGTGGTAGAGCGCCTCGTTCACACCGAGGAGGTCACTGGTTCGAACCCAGTATCGCCCACCGGCGCAGGATCCGCCCCGGAGAGAGTTCCGGACGGTGACACACCAGAATCACTGACATGACCCCGGTCTTCACGACCGGGGTCATGTGCGTTCCCGGCCCGTTCGCCGACCGGCCCCGTCCGCGACGAGCTCGCCCCCCGAAGATCTCCGCGCCAGGGCGCCCTGAGGGCCCGGCGCATGGCAGGCTGAGCCGTATGCAACCCTGGCCCGGCCGCCCCTACCCGCTCGGCGCGACCTTCGACGGCGTCGGAACGAACTTCGCCCTCTTCTCCTCCGCCGCGGAGCAGGTGGAGCTTTGCCTCATCGACGACGACGGCACCGAGGAGCGCATCCGCCTCACCGAGGTCGACGCGTTCGTCTGGCACGGCTACGTCCGGGGCGTCCGCCCCGGCCAGCGCTACGGGTTCAGGGTCCACGGCCCCTACGACCCCGCGCGCGGCCAGCGCTGCGACCCGAGCAAGCTCCTCCTGGACCCGTACGCGCGCGCGATCGACGGCCAGATCGACGGCGACCCGTCGCTGTTCAGCTACGAGTTCGGCAGCCCGGACACCTACGCGCCGGCCGACTCGCTCGGGCACACGATGACCTCGGTGGTCGTCAACCCGTTCTTCGACTGGGGCAACGACCGTCCGCCGGGTCACGACTACTCCGACCTCGTCATCTACGAGACGCACGTCGCCGGCATGACCCGGACCCACCCGGAGGTCCCGGAGGAGCTGCGCGGCACGTACGCGGGGCTCGCGCACCCGGCCGTCATCGAGCACCTCACCTCGCTCGGCGTGACGGCGGTCGAGCTCATGCCCGTGCATCAGTTCGTCCAGGACCCCCACCTGGTGGAGAAGGGCCTGTCGAACTACTGGGGATACAACACGATCGGCTTCTTCGCGCCGCACAACGCCTACAGCTCCCAGGGTTCGCGCGGCGAACAGGTCGACGAGTTCCGTGCGCTCGTGAAGGCCATGCACTCCGCCGGCATCGAGGTCATCCTCGACGTCGTCTACAACCACACGGCCGAGGGCAACCACCTCGGCCCGACCCTGAGCTTCCGCGGGATCGACAACGCGCAGTACTACCGGCTCGTGCACGGGGACGAGGCGCACTACTTCGACACCACAGGCACAGGGAACTCGCTGTCCATGCGGGGGCCGCACACCCTCCAGCTCATCATGGACTCGCTGCGGTTCTGGGTGGAGGAGATGCACGTCGACGGCTTCCGCTTCGACCTTGCCTCGACGCTGGCGCGCGAGCTGCACGACGTCGACAAGCTCTCCACCTTCTTCGACATCATCCAGCAGGACCCGATCATCTCCCAGGCCAAGCTCATCGCCGAGCCGTGGGACATCGGCGAGGGCGGCTACCAGGTCGGCGGGTTCCCTCCCCTGTGGACGGAGTGGAACGGCAAGTACCGGGACACCGCCCGCGACTACTGGCGCGGCGAGCCGGGCATGCTCGGCGACCTCGCCTACCGGCTCGCCGGCTCGTCCGACCTCTACGAGCACTCGGGCCGTCGCCCTGTCGCGTCCATCAACTTCATCACCGCGCACGACGGCTTCACGCTCCGTGACCTGGTCAGCTACAACGAGAAGCACAACCAGGCCAACGGCGAGGACAACCGCGACGGCGAGTCCCACAACCGGTCCTGGAACTGCGGGATCGAGGGGCCCACCCGGGACCCGGCCGTCAATGCCCTGCGCGCCCGGCAGCAGCGCAACCTGCTCACCACGCTGCTCCTGTCCCAGGGCGTCCCGATGATCTCCCACGGCGACGAGCTCGGCCGCACCCAGCTGGGCAACAACAACGTCTACTGCCAGGACAACGAGATCTCCTGGGTCGACTGGGACCTCGGGGTCGACGAGGAGCACCTGCTCGCCTTCACCCGGGAGCTCGTCGACTTCCGCCTCGCGCACCCGGTCCTCCGGCGCCGGCGGTTCCTCTCGGGCCGCCCCCACCCGGACTGGCCGGACGACCTCCCGGACATGGCGTGGTTCGCGCCGAACGGCGAACCCATGGCGGACCACGACTGGGACGGTCCGGCGAAGACCCTCACGTGCTTCCTCAACGGCGAGGCGATCGCCGAGCCGGACGAGCGCGGCGAGCGGATCGTCGACGACTCCCTTCTCATCGTCATGAACGCCCTGCACGAGGACGTCCTGGTCACGCTGCCCCCGAGCGAGTGGGGCCCCGTGTGGAAGGTCGCGCTCAACACGACCGGGGCGTCGGACTCCGACGAGGAGTTCGCCGCCGGCGTCCAGGTCCCCGTCGTCGCGCGCTCCACGCTGGTGCTGCTGAGCAAACAGGGCTCGCGGGAGGCCGTCGCGCTCGCCGAGGGCGAGTCCGAGGGACGCCCCGCGGTCGGCACGCTGCCGACCTCGCCGGCGTGGCACGCGCGTCGGACCACCATCACGACCGCCACCGCCGAGGAGGCTGCCGACGAGGACGACGTCCCCGAGGGCACGGGATCGGCAGACAGCCCGGAGTCGTCCCCGTCCGCGCCGAGCCCGGCCGACCCGGCCACCTAGGCGACCCGACGACGAGTCCCGCCGACGCCACGGACCGACGGCGTCGCGGGACCGGCAGCAGGAACCGAACCCGACACCGGGCGGCCACGCCGCCCGGCCCGGGACCACGAGGAGGAACACCGTGAGCACGACGGACGCGGACACCGAGAACCACGGGTCCGGCCACAGCCACCGCCCGGCCGCCGACCGCCGCACCCCGGTCAGCACCTACCGGCTCCAGCTCGGCGCCGACCTCACGTTCGACGACGCCGCCGGCCTCGTCCCCCACCTCGCTGACCTCGGCGTCACGGACGTCTACCTCTCCCCCGTCCTCGCCGCGGCACCCGGCTCGACCCACGGCTACGACGTCGTCGACCACACCCGGATCTCCGAGGTACTCGGCGGGCGCGACGGCCTGCGGCGGCTCGCCGACGTGGCGCACGCCGCCGGGCTCGGCATCGTCGTCGACCTCGTGCCTAACCACATGGCCGTGCCCACTCCCGCGTGGCACAACCGCGCGCTGTGGTCCGTCCTCAAGGACGGACCGGACTCCCCGTACGCGGCCTGGTTCGACGTCGACCTCTCCCCGGAGGCCGACGGCGTCCTCATGCCCGTGCTCGGCAAGCGGGTCGGCACCGTGCTCGCCGACGGCGACCTCGAGCTCGTCGAGGAGGTCGTCCCCGGGGAGGAGGACCTCGGCGCCCAGCCGGTCCTGCGGTACTTCGACCACCTCTTCCCGGTCCGCTCGGGCACCGAGCACCTCCCGCTCGCGGAGCTCCTCGACCGGCAGCACTACCGCCTCGCCTACTGGAAGGTCGCGGACGAGGAGCTGAACTACCGGCGCTTCTTCGACGTCGGGACACTCGTGGCGATCCGCGTGGAGGACGAGGAGGTCTTCGACGCCACGCACCGGCTCCTGCTCGACCTCATGGAGGACGGGACGATCGACGCGCTGCGCGTCGACCACCCGGACGGCCTCGCCGACCCGCGCGGATACTTCCGCCGGCTGGCCGCCGCGACCGGCGGGGCGTGGGTGGCCGCCGAGAAGATCCTCGAGCCGGACGAGTCCCTCCCGGCCGACTGGCCGGTCGCCGGCACGACCGGTTACGACACGGCCTGGCGCCTGCACGCCCTCCAGGTCGAGCCTGCCGGCATCCCCGCGCTCGGCGCGCTCATGCTCCGCCTCACGGGCGACTCGGTCGGCGACTTCCCCTCCATGCGCGACGAGGCGAAAACGCAGATCGTCACCGGCTCCCTCTACGCGGAGGTCCACCGGCTCACCACGCTCCTGGCGGACGTCTGCCACGACGACGTCCGCCTGCGCGACCACTCCTTCCGCTCCCTCCTCGAGTGCACGAACGCCCTCGTGGTCGCCGTCCACCGGTACCGGGCCTACGTCGTGCCCGGCGAGACCGCCTCGCCCGAGGAGGCCCACGTCGTCGAGGAGGCCGCCGCCCGGGCGATCGAGACCCTCGACGACGACCGCGCGGAGACGATGGAGGTCGTCGTCGATCTCGTGCTCGGCCGGGAGGTCGGCTCCTGGGGCCGCACGGGCGAGTCACGGCGGGCGGAGATCCTGGTCCGGTTCCAGCAGGTGTGCGGCGCCGTCACCGCGAAGGGCGTCGAGGACACGACCTTCTACCGCTGGACCCTGCTCACCTCGCTCAACGAGGTCGGCGGCGCCCCGCAGCTGTCCGGACTGTCGGTCGACGCCTTCCACGCCTTCGCGCACCGCCTGCAGGCCGACTGGCCGGTGACGATGACGAACGGCTCCACCCACGACACCAAGCGCAGCGAGGACGTGCGCGCCCGCATCGGCGTGCTGTCGGAGCACGCGGAGGACTGGACGCGGCTCGTGGACGCCCTGCGCGAGCACACGGCCGCCGAGCGGCCGCCCCAGCTCGACGGCCGCACCGAGAACCTCCTGTGGCAGACCCTCGCCGGCACGTGGGACGTGGGTGGCCCGATCTCCGCCGACCGGCTCGAGGGCTACATCCTCAAGGCCGCCCGCGAGCAGAAGACCTGGACCACGTGGACCGACCAGGACACCGACGGCGAGGCCGCGCTCATCGACTGGATGCGGGGGCTGCTCGTCGATCCCGTCGTCGAGGAGGCCATGGCCGAGTGGGCGCGCACGACCGAGGTCTCGCGGCGCACTTCGATCCTCACGACGAAGGCGCTCCAGCTGACGTCGCCCGGCGTCGCGGACGTGTACCAAGGGTCGGAGATCCTCATGGACTCCCTCGTGGACCCCGACAACCGGCGGCCGGTGGACCATGCGGCCATCGCCGCCACGCTTGCCGCGCTGGACGAGGGCAAGAACCCGGACAACCTGTCCGAGGAGAAGCTGCGGCTGACGGCGGCGATCCTCCGCCTGCGTGCGCGCCGCCCCGAGACCTTCGTCGGCGAGCACGCCGGTTACGTCCCGCTCCCGGTGACCACGCACCACGCGGTGGCCTTCGCCCGGACGCTCGAGGGCACGGAGGACGTGGCAGTCGTCGGGACGCGCCTGGCCGCCGGCCTCGCCGCCCTCGGCGGGTTCGGCGAGCACACGGTCGTGCTCCCCGAGGGCGAGTGGCGAGACGTCGTCACCGACGCGACCTACGCCGGCGGGCCTGTGCGGCTCGCCGACCTGACGGACGACTGCCCGGCCGTCGTCCTGGAGCGTGCGCGATGAGCGCCCCTGCCACCGGCCCGACGTCGGACCCGCGCACCCCGTCCGTGTGGTCGCCCTCGGCGACCTCCATGGACCTCGTACTCGCCGCGGACGGGACACGGATCCCCATGTCCGCCGCGGAGGGCGGCTGGTGGATCGCCCCGGACCGGCTCGCCGTCGGGACGGACTACCTGTTCTCCCGGGACGGCCGGGACCCGGCGCCCGACCCGCGGTCCGCGCACCAGCCGGACGGCGTCCACGGACCGTCCCGGATCTTCGACCCCCGCGACTTCACCTGGTCGGACGACGCCTTCGCGGGCGCGGGACTGAGGGGATCCGTCATCTACGAGCTGCACGTCGGCACGTTCACGGTGGCCGGCACCCTCGACGCCGCCGCCGCGCACCTCGGCGACCTGCGGGACCTCGGCGTGACGATGGTCGAGCTCATGCCGCTGGCGGCCTTCCCCGGCACGAACGGCTGGGGCTACGACGGCGTCGCGCTGTACGCCGTCCACGACGCGTACGGCGGGCCCGCGGCCCTGCAGCGGTTCGTCGACGCGGCCCACGGCCACGGTCTCGGGGTCTGCCTCGACGTCGTCTACAACCACCTCGGACCGGACGGCAACTACCTCGGCACCTTCGCGGACTACTTCACCGACCGGCACCACACGCCGTGGGGCCACGGGCTGAACGCGGACGGACCGGACTCCCACGAGGTCCGGGAGTTCGTCATCGGCAACGCGCTGCGCTGGATGCGCGACTTCCGGATCGACGCCCTGCGTCTGGACGCCGTCCACGAGATCCGCGACGACTCCCGCACCCACCTCCTGGCGGAGCTCGCCGACCGGGTCCACGCGCTCGGGGCCGAGCTCGGGCTGCCGCGCACGCTGGTGGCGGAGTCCGACCTCAACGACGACCGCATGGTCACGCCCACCGCGTCCGGCGGCCGGGGCATGGATGCCCAGTGGGACGACGACGTCCACCACGCCGTACACGCCTGGGCCACCGGCGAGAGGCAGGGCTACTACGTCGACTTCGGCCCCGGCGAGGTCCTCGCCCGGGCCCTGACCTCCGTCTTCGTGCACGACGGCGGATTCTCCACCTTCCGAGACACGGACTGGGGCCGGCCCGTGGGCGCCACCCGCGGCGCGGACCAGTTCGTCGTGTTCGCCCAGAACCACGACCAGGTCGGCAACCGCGCGACCGGCGACCGGCCGAGCGCGTCCCTCCCCGACGGCACGCTGATCGCCGAGGCGGCGCTCGTCCTGCTCAGCGGCTTCACCCCGATGCTGTTCATGGGCGAGGAGTGGGGGTCGACCACGCCGTTCATGTACTTCACCGACCACGTCGATGCCGCGCTCGGGCAGGCGGTCAGCGACGGCCGCCGCTCCGAGTTCGCGGACTTCGGCTGGGCGAAGGAGGACGTGCCGGACCCGCAGGACCCCGCCACCCGCGACCGTTCCGTGCTCGACCGGGCGGAGGCCCACTCGACGCGTGGCCGGCGGATCCTCGACGCCTACCGGAGGCTCATCGCCCTGCGCGGCGCGGAGGACGACCTGTCGAGCCCAGACAGGTCGACCACCTCGGTCGCGACCGACGACGACGCCGGCTGGGTGCGCATGACGCGCGGCGGCGTCGTCGTGGTCGTCTCCCGCGCCGACGGCCCGGTGGAGGTCCCGCTCGGCGAGGGCGGGCCGGAGGACTCCGGCGAGATGCTGTTTGCCTGGCACCAGGAGTCCTCGGTGGCCGACGGCGCGGTCAGGCTGCCGGGGCCAGGCGCGGTCGTCGTCAGGCGGTAGGCGCCAGGGACGGCGCGGGCAGGCCGAATCGTGCTCTCAGCGCGAGGCGGGCGGCGTGCCACCCGCTCATGCCGTGGACGCTCGGGCCCGGCGGCGTGGACTGGGAGCAGAGGTAGACCCCCGGAATGCCCACCTCGTACGGGTTGACGGACGGGCGCGGCCGCGCGGCCATGCCGGCGACCGAGATGGCGCCCGCGGCGATGTCCCCACCGACGTAGTTCGCATTGTGCTCGGACATGCGGCTCGCGGGGATACCGCGCGCGGCGACGACGCGGTCCGTGAATCCCGGGGCGAAGCGTTCGAGCTGCCGGGTGATCATCTCGGTGGGGTCGATCGGGCACCCCGCCGGCACGTGTGCGTACGCCCAGCCGGGCCGCAGCCCGCCCGCCTCGCGCGAGGGATCGTGAATCGCGGGGTCGGAGAAGAGGACCACCGGGGACTGAGGGACACGTCCGGCCGCCACGTCCGCCTCCGCGCGGGCCATCTCCTCCCGCGTCCCCGCGAGATGCACGGTTCCCGCCTCCGCCATGGCCTCGTCGGCCCACGGAACGGGTCCGTCGAGGACGAGGTCGACCTTGGCGGCGGCGTTCCCGTAGCGGAAGCGGGCGAGAGACCGACGGATGCGCGGGTTCATGCGCTCGCCCCAGATGGAGACGAGCGCCCGCGGGGTGATGTCCGCGAGGTAGGCCCGCGCCCGCGGGAGCTGCCGCCAGCTCGTCACGGGCGTGGCGGTGCGGATCCGGCCGCCGTGCCGATCGAGGTCCTCGATGAGCGCGGCCGTGATGGCGCCGGAGCCGCCCACGGGGATCGGCCAGCCGGCGATGTGCGCGTGGGTGGCCAGGAGGATCGAGGTGCCTGCGGCGGCGAGGCTCGGCAGCGGCGCGATCGCGTGCGCGGCGACGCCGGTGAGGAGCGCAGCCGCCTCGGTGGTCGCGAACCGGCGGTTCCAGCGGGTCGTGCCCTGCTCGATCATGCGCGCGGCGGCCGCCGCGAGCCCGCCCACGCCCGCGAGCGAGGCGAGCCCGCCGGGAAGCTCGCGGCGGTTGCCGAGGATGAGCTCGGTGAGCATGGGCGCGTGCTCGACCAGGGGCTCGAAGAGGTCGAGCCAGGCGTTCCGGTCGGCGCCGAGAGCCTCGGCCGTGCGCCCGAGGTCCCGGTACGCGACGGCCGACGTGCCGCCGTCGAGGGGCTGGGCGTAGGAGATCTCGGGCGAGACGAGCTCGACACCCCGCGCGGCGAGGTCGAAGTCCCGGAAGAAGGGACTGGCCAGCGCCATCGGGTGGACCGCGGAGCACAGGTCGTGGCGGATGCCGGTGGCAAGACCGAGGTCGAGCGTGCGCGCCCCGCCGCCGGGGGTCTCCTGCGCCTCGAGCACGACGACCTCGAGCCCTGCCCGCGCCATCGTCACGGCCGCCGACAGCCCGTTGGGGCCGGAGCCGATGACGACGACGTCGGTGGTCTCCCTGCTCATGCGTCGATCGTGGCCTGCCGGGAGAGGTCCGGCGCGTGACCGGACTCGTCCGGCGTGTCCTCCGCGAGGGACGGGTCGGTCTCCTGGCCCGGGCCCGCGTTCGGGGCCGGGGAGTGCGGGCGGCCGTCGCGTCGCGCCCGACGGGCCGTGGGTCCGCCGCGCCCGAAGCGATGGCCGATCCGTTGTCCGAGCGCCGTGAGCCGGACCTTGAGCCAGTCGAGCACGCGCCGCCACGTGCTGTCCCGGATGAAGATGAAGTCCCCGAGGATCATGACGAGCGAGAACCACGGCAGCGACAGGAAGATCGCGATCGAGGCGTGCATCCCGGTGATGATCACCCAGCCGACCCGCCGCGGCCAACGGAACAGCAGCGCCAGCGGGAAGAGCAGCTGCATGTAGACGCTCAGCCACGAGCCGAGGTAGACGGCGGGCGTCACCTGCCAGACCAGGTCGTTGAGGCCGGGGACGAGCGCGAACTGCTCCAGCCGGAGCGGGTAGTAGATGGCCTCCCCGGACTCCCACATCGTCCCCTGCAGCTTCCACAGCGCGCTCGAGACGTAGATGATGCACAGCTGCGCCATGACGAGGACGACCGCGAAGTTGTTCGCGAGCACCGGCACCCAGGACGGCAGGGACGCCCTGCCGACGCTGAGCGCCCGGTCCTCGCCGGAGCGGGACCGCCGTCGCGCGTCGAGCGACCAGTGCCGGGAGAGGTCGGCGAACAGCAGGAAGATGATGAGCACGCGGAACGTCTGGTAGTGGCCCGTGTTGAGGACCATCGAGTTCACGCTCGTGTAGCCGAGCCAGAGCACGACGAACAGCGGCGAGATGATCCGCATCCGCCAGCCGATCGTGTAGGCGACCGTCACCGCCGCGAAGCACGCGAGCTTGATGGAGGTCAGCCAGTCGGGGTCGGTGCGCGAGAAGATCGAGGAGATCCCGAACGCGTAGTCGTTGGTGGCGGACAGGTGGAGGTAGGCCTCTCCCCACCTCGACCCCTCGCCGAACGAGTAGGAGTAGTTCGGCAGGTAGAGCGCCAGGATGATGAGGGTCATCGCGCCGAAGCCGATGCGCATGGCAGAGAACGCGTAGGTGAAGTGGCGGCCGTCGAGCATCCAGGTGACGGCGCGGTCCCACACCCGCATGAGTCGGTCAGTCATCGTCGGCTCCCGTGGTCGCAGGCGCGGTCGGCGCGTCGGGCGCCGTGGCGCTGAGGTCGGCCTCCGGCAGCTGGTCGTCGGTCGTGGCCCCCCGCGGCTCGAGGTCGAGGGACAGGCCCGCGTCCTCCGCCCAGGCGAGGAAGGTGCGGGAAAAGGCCTCCCGGTCCTGCTCGGGCCACTCCATCACCGGTCGCCAGCCCAGGTCCGTGTAGGTGTCCGGCGGGGCGACGGCGTTCTCGTCGTGGCGGTTCTCCCAGCGCACGATCGGCGAGTAGACCGACCGGGTCTGGATCGCGAGGATCTCGCCCTCGTCGCCCCACATCGCGAGGGCGACCTGGGTCCCGTAGCTGGTGACGTAGTTGGTCGCCCGGACGAAGTCGTTGACGCCGGCGACGTTGTCCTCCCCCGTGCCTCGCAACGCGTCCAGCAAGGGGTTGAGATCTTCGGCGTTGTGGTAGTTGCCCGCGGCGACCTCGCGCTGGGCGCCCGTGAGCGAGCGGTAGGCGCCCATGAGGCGCTCGGCACCGAGCACGGTGAGCTGCTTGCGCAGCACGCGCCGGTACGGCTCCGCCAGCTCCACGGCCGTGGTGTCGACCCACTGGGAGACGACCCGTTCGCCGTCGGGGGTCTCGACCCACGCACGCACCCAGAGGTTGCGGTCCGCGTTGGCGGGGTCCGGGGCGAAGATGCGGTAGTCCTGCGAGAGGTACGGGTTGACGTAGCTGTCGGCGAGCTCGCCGGGCAGCGCCCCGTACTTCACCGACTGGTACGGCAGGTTGAAGACCGCCGTGAGGAAGATGTGGACCGCCGCCACCGCGATGGCGATCCCCGCCGTCACCCGGGCGGCGCGCGGGGCCGTCGCCGGCTTCTGCGAGACGCTCACCGGCGCCTGCCCCCTTCTCGTGCATTGGCGAAGTCCTCGAGGACTCCCGCCGACCTTGATCGCATCGTGTGCGTTCTCCCCTGATCCGGTCATCTGTCACGACGGACAGATCGTCGCACGGCCGATCGGCCGAGCTCGTCCTTCATGCGGCACCAACGGCGCCCGAGACAGATCGAGACTGTCTCGGGCGCCGCTGGATGCACGTTCGACCTAGTTGGTCGACTTCACGGCGAACTTGCGCGAAGTGGCGAACAGCGCCGCTCCGGCGCCCAGGAGCAGGAGCCCCATGGGAAGTGCCGATCCCAGCTCGACACCGGTGTTGGGCAGGTACCCGCCACCAGAGCCGCCGGAACCGCCGTTGTAGCCACCGCCGGAGCCGCCGCGGCCGCCACCGGAGCCGTTGCCGCCCCCGGAGCTGCCGTCGGTGCCCCCGTCGGTGCCTCCATCGGTCCCACCGTCGGTCGCCGTGGCGACCACGCGGAAGGTGCCGCTGATGTCACCGGACTCCTCGCCGGTGAGCGTGATGGTGTGCTCCGCGAGGTCGGCGTCGGCCGGGATCACCCAGGTGAAGGTGACCGTGCCGTTGACGTCGGCCGTCTGCGTACCCACCGGGTACGGGTCGGAGTACTGGACCGCGCTCACAAGCTCGCCCGGCTGGAAGCCAGTGCCGATCGTGGTCTGCAGCTCCCCGCGGTGAAGAACGGGGCGCTCGACGTGGATCCCGAGCTCACCATCGCCCGGGTCCGTGCCGGGGTCGGTACCGGGGTCCGTGCCGGGGTCGGTACCGGGGTCGGTACCGGGGTCCGTGCCGGGGTCGGTACCGGGGTCCGTGCCCGGGTCCGTGCCGGGGTCGGTACCCGGATCGGTGCCGGGGTCGGTACCCGGGTCGGTACCGGGGTCCGTGCCCGGGTCGGTACCGGGGTCCGTGCCCGGGTCAGTTCCGGGGTCGGTGCCCGGGTCCGTGCCCGGGTCGGTACCGGGGTCGGTGCCCGGGTCCGTGCCGGGGTCGGTGCCCGGGTCGGTGCCCGGGTCGGTACCGGGGTCGGTACCCGGGTCAGTTCCCGGGTCGGTACCCGGGTCGGTACC